>UQLS01000004.1 GCA_900541915.1 uncultured Phascolarctobacterium sp.
ATACTTGTTTAGCAGGAATGAAACCTAACAGGCCGCATGCGATAGCGCCTGCCATAGCTGTAATTGCGAGAGGGATAAGTTCAGTTACAAAGAAAATTGCAATGACAGCCAACATAATGAGACATTTTACTGCTGGGGACATTTTTTGTTCCTCCTTTATAATATTTATTTATATACAATGCCGAAGCACTATATATCGGAACAATATAATATGTAGATATTAAAGAACCAACGGATTTTTTCTCTGTATTTTCTTTCAATCCGATACGTTTATTATAGCACTCTTTTAACAAAATAAAAAGTGATAATTTTGTATTTTTAACACTTTATCTGCATACAGCGTCTTTTATATTGGTACTTCTGTTTTCTATTATAGTCTTTGATATTTTAATGTACTTTCATACGAGTACATTTTTACATTACTTATTTAAAATTCACATCTTTTTTTTGAATAAAACCCCGATGCCTGCTCACTTTGCAGCACTAAGTTACAATTTTTAATTACAAAACCATTTTACTTTAACTACAAAAATATTTTTAAGGATATTTTAAGGCTTTTTCAAGCTGATATTTTCATTATTTTAGCTGTCAAATTCCATCAAAATAATCGAAAAATACACCCTATTTTTTATATTAGATATTGAAAAAAGTATCTTATCACAGTCTTATCCAATAGTTTTTTAGTATATTGCATCGATAATGCTTATTTTTCCAATATAATATACTGAATCTTTTTTATTTCTCTTCCCTACTCTACTTTAATATTCTTTTTCTATTTCTACCTGCGGTTAAACGCATGTATGTAGACTTCTTAGCTTTTATTTTAATCTATCTTATGAACATCATTACTTTGAACTTTTACAATAACTGTGGTTACGGCATAAGCCCATCTGCAGACTTTTATAATATCTGCAGGGCTATCTCTATATTTAACTTTATACCTCTTTTTTTATACTAAACTCTTGTTGCACTATTTTAACTCTTACAGCTTCATATTTTCTGTATATCCCCCTTCCCTCTCCTTAGTAATAAATTGCTCTACTTACTATTGTTGCGTGCTTTACTGGAATTTTCTTAGTTAATGTAAAAACCTCTTTGCCACAGCAGCTGACAAGCACTGCTTAAAACAAAGAGGTTGCACATAGCGAAAATATAAGCTTTTTATACTACCTTTAGCTTATCTGCATAAAATAAAAAACAGGGTACGAAATTCGTACCCTGTCAGGGGAGTAGCAAGCAATTATTTGGTTGCCGGTCCAATCATAGCCAGCATAGTACCAGCAGCTACCGCGGTACCGATAACGCCTGCAACGTTCGGGCCCATAGCATGCATGAGCAGGAAGTTTGCCGGGTTAGCTTGTTGGCCAACTTTTTGAGATACACGAGCAGCCATCGGAACTGCAGATACACCTGCGGAACCAATAAGCGGGTTAGTTTTACCACCGTCTACCATGCACATGATTTTACCGAAGATAACACCTGCGCAAGTACCAGCTGCGAATGCAATCAGGCCAAGAACGATGATCAGGATGGTTTGATAGTTCAGGAAGGATTCAGCCTTCATGGTCAAACCAGTACCAGTTGCCAGCATGATGGTTACAGTGTTCATCAATGCATTTTGTGCAGTGTCGGACAGACGATCCAGGCAGCCTGCTTCTTTGAACAGGTTACCAAGCATCAGCATACCAATCAATGCGGTTACAGGCGGTAACAGTAAGGAGATAATGATAGTAGTTACAACCGGGAATACAACCTTCTCGAAATGAGTTACCGGACGGAGCTGTTGCATAACGATTTTGCGGTCAGCTTCAGTGGTGAACAGTTTCATGATAGGAGGTTGAATCAACGGTACTAAGGACATGTAGGAATATGCTGCTACTGCAATAGCACCTAACAGGTTAGGAGCCATTTTTGCTGCCAGGTAAATAGCGGTCGGGCCGTCAGCACCACCGATAATACCGATTGCAGATGCTTCTTGTACAGTGAAGCCCAGAAGCATAGCGCCCAGCAGGGATACGAATACGCCTGCTTGTGCTGCTGCACCGAGAAGCAGGGTTTTCGGGTTAGCAATCAACGGACCAAAGTCGGTCATTGCACCTACGCCCAAGAAAATGAGCGGAGGGAATACTTCGTGGTTGATACCATAAAGGATTACAGACATAACGCCCGGGGTGTCTTCGAAACCAGTTTTAGGAACGTTTGCCAGCAAGCAGCCGAAAGCAATCGGAGAAAGCAGCAAAGGTTCGAAGCCTTTACCAATAGCGAGGTAAAGAAGAATAATGCCAACCAACATCATGATGGCATTGCCCATAGTAAATGCAGCGAAACCACTGTCATTCCATACGGACTGTAAAGCAACTACAAATGCTTCCATGTGATAAATTTCCTCCTTGTTTCCCAAATCGGGAGATGATATAAGAGCATATTGTCATTTGACAATAGTTAAAACTTCATTACAAGAAATCTTGCTTATCGTTCATGTGATTCTGTCTCCCCTAGCCAAAATCGCATGCCCACATTCAGGCTTATGCTTTCCGGCAATGAAGTTGCTTAAAGCAGACAAGCTGCTTAAAAACCTTATTTAGCTTTTGTGGGATCAACTACTTGGATTAAATGCATGATAACTCCCAATGCTGCCAATACTGCAAATACAATAACCATGTTAATGATTGCAATCAGCCAGGGATTTGTTGTTACTGCGCCCATGAAGTTCACCTCTTTCGTACAGCTTAGATAAGCTATATCACTTATCTTTGCTTATTATAAATTTACTACTCTTTATCTTCTGTTGCCTAAGTCACACTTTTTTCGTTTGAGTCACTTACACTATTTACTTTATTCTTACAAAAACTTCATAAATCTTTCTAATTTTTCACATTTTCCTTTTGCTGATAGGAGTAAAATAGTATATATAAAAGTAGATCCATTTTCTGTCTAATTACTCGTAATTCTCATTATCACTTTACATGTTTTATTTTGTAACCAAATTGCTTATTTTATTTATTACTTAACTTCTTTTATCCTTACTTTATTTTCATAATTAGTTTTTGTGACTTAGGCAACAGTTTTTCTGAAATACTTTGCTAAAATATCATACGTAAAGCAATACATTTAATATCCTACCAATTTTCAATTTGCGAACATCAAGAAATTGGGAGAAGTTGCTGGTACATTTGCGAACTTGGTATCAGCGACATAAAAAATAACCAGCATTTGCTGGTTATTTTTTATGCTCAAAAACAGTACATAATTTAAGTTTATTCTTGCCTTCTTATCTATGGCATGTTTGTGTCATAGTTCACAAATACTTCACGCGCATATTTCCTTTATAAGCGTTTTTATTTTGTTACAAGTGTATTTATATCCCCCATACAAAAAATCGGCTTAAAAGCAAAAAGAGAAGTAATCTGATGATTACTTCTCTTTTTTTACATTCGGACATAAAAATAACCGGCACAAAGTACCGGTTATTTAAAAAAGCAATTATTTGCTTACAGGACCAATCATAGCCAGCATAGTACCAGCAGCTACTGCGGTACCGATAACGCCTGCAACGTTCGGGCCCATAGCATGCATGAGCAGGAAGTTTGCCGGGTTAGCTTGTTGGCCAACTTTTTGAGATACACGAGCAGCCATCGGAACTGCAGATACACCTGCGGAACCAATAAGCGGGTTAGTTTTACCACCGTCTACCATGCACATGATTTTACCGAAGATAACACCTGCGCAAGTACCAGCTGCGAATGCAATCAGGCCAAGAACGATGATCAGGATGGTTTGATAGTTCAGGAAGGATTCAGCCTTCATGGTCAAACCAGTACCAGTTGCCAGCATGATGGTTACAGTGTTCATCAATGCATTTTGTGCAGTGTCGGACAGACGATCCAGGCAGCCTGCTTCTTTGAACAGGTTACCAAGCATCAGCATACCAATCAATGCGGTTACAGGCGGTAACAGTAAGGAGATAATGATAGTAGTTACAACCGGGAATACAACCTTCTCGAAATGAGTTACCGGACGGAGCTGTTGCATAACGATTTTGCGGTCAGCTTCAGTGGTGAACAGTTTCATGATAGGAGGTTGAATCAACGGTACTAAGGACATGTAGGAATATGCTGCTACTGCAATAGCACCTAACAGGTTAGGAGCCATTTTTGCTGCCAGGTAAATAGCGGTCGGGCCGTCAGCACCACCGATAATACCGATTGCAGATGCTTCTTGTACAGTGAAGCCCAGAAGCATAGCGCCCAGCAGGGATACGAATACGCCTGCTTGTGCTGCTGCACCGAGAAGCAGGGTTTTCGGGTTAGCAATCAACGGACCAAAGTCGGTCATTGCACCTACGCCCAAGAAAATGAGCGGAGGGAATACTTCGTGGTTGATACCATAAAGGATTACAGACATAACGCCCGGGGTGTCTTCGAAACCAGTTTTAGGAACGTTTGCCAGCAAGCAGCCGAAAGCAATCGGAGAAAGCAGCAAAGGTTCGAAGCCTTTACCAATAGCGAGGTAAAGAAGAATAATGCCAACCAACATCATGATGGCATTGCCCATGGTAAATGCAGCGAAACCACTGTCATTCCACACGGATTGTAAAGCAACTACAAATGCTTCCATTTAATATCCTCCCAATTTTCAATTTGTGGAAGGCCCCTTGCGAAGAGGGCCTTCCAAAGAACATCTAATCAGCTAATATTGCGAACTATTAACCGGTTAGTAAAATTACATAACGATCATTACGTCGCCAGTGGAAACGGTTTGACCAGCGGAAACGCGAACGTCGGAAACGGTGCCGTCAGCCGGAGCCATGATTTCGTTTTGCATTTTCATAGCTTCGAGGATCAGGAGAACGTCGCCAGCTTTAACAGCGTCGCCTGCTTTGCATTTAACTTCGAGAACTTTACCAGGCATCGGAGCGGAAATAGTTGCGGAACCAGCAGCAACCGGTTTAGCAGCCGGAGCCGGAGCGGGAGCCGGAGCAGCTTTCGGAGCAGGTGCAGCAGCCGGAGCCGGAGCAGCTTTCGGAGCAGCTTTCGGAGCAGCAGCAGCGCCGCCCATTTCTTCAACTTCTACTTCGTATGCAGTACCATTAACGGTGATAGTATACTTTTTCATGGATATGAATCCTCCTTAAAATCTCGTTTTTATAAATAGTTAGAACCAGTTATTGATTAGAAGCATTCTTTACGAACGCTGATAGCTTCAACGCGAGCGTTTACAGTCCAGCTAGCATTAGGAAGACGACGTACGCAAGCGATTTGATCTGCGCTGCAGCCGGTTGCTGCGATAGCTGCTGCGATAACTGCGATGATTTCGCTGTCATCTTGAACAGGTGCAGGTGCAGCTGCAGGAGCAGCTGCCGGAGTAGGAGCTACTGCCGGTTTAGCTGTTTTTTTTTGAGTGGGATCTACCATTTGGATTACATGCATCAGTACGCCCAGTGCTGCAAGAACACCGAATACGATAGTCATGTTAATGATAGCGATCAACCACGGGTTAGTGGTAACAGGACCCATTTATTTCACCTCATCTTTTAATATTTTTTAGGCACTAAGCAACTGCCTGAAATGAATTACAAAGGAATGTTGCCGTGGCGTTTTGCCGGACGGGTTTCGCGTTTGCTTTCGAGCATTTGCAGAGCGTTGATGATGGTGGGACGAGAGTTTTTCGGTTCGATAACCATGTCAACCATACCGCGCATAGCTGCTTGATACGGAGTAGCAAAGTTTTCGATGTACTCAGCAGTTTTAGCTTTAACATCAGGATCGTTTCTGAAGATGATGTTAGCAGCACCTGCAGGACCCATAACTGCGATTTCTGCAGTCGGCCAAGCGATAACTTGGTCAGCGCCAAGGTCTTGAGAGCACATTGCCAGGTAGGAACCGCCGTAAGCTTTACGGGTAACCATGGTAATTTTAGGAACAGTAGCTTCAGAGTAAGCATACAGTAATTTAGCACCATGACGGATGATGCCGCCGTATTCTTGGTTGCAGCCAGGCAGGAAGCCAGGAACGTCAACCAGGTTCAGCAGAGGAATGTTGAATGCGTCGCAGAAGCGGATGAAACGAGCGCCTTTATCGGAAGCGTTGATATCCAGGCAGCCAGCCATAACTTTCGGTTGGTTTGCAATGATACCAACGGTTTGACCATCCATACGAGCGAAGCAGGTGATGATGTTTTGAGCCCAGTATTTTTGGTTTTCGTAATATTCACCGTTATCAACGATGGATTTGATTACGTCAAACATATCATATGCTTGGTTGGAGTTGTCCGGAAGCAGAGTGTTCAGAGCTTCGTCGGTACGCATCGGGTCGTCACCAGTTTCAACAATCGGAGCGGTTTCCATGTTGTTGGAAGGCAGGAAGGAAAGCAGGTAACGGATTTGTTGCAGGCAGTCTTCGTCGTTTTCAGCAGCGAAGTTAGCGCAACCAGAAGTGCTGTTGTGGGTCATAGCGCCACCCAGTTGTTCTTGGGTTACATCTTCACCGGTAACGGATTTAACTACTGCAGGACCGGTAATGAACATTTTGGAAGTGTTCTTTACCATGTAGATGAAGTCGGTCAGTGCCGGGCTGTATACAGCGCCGCCAGCGGAAGGACCCATGATAGCGGAGATCTGAGGAACAACACCGGAAGCAATGGTGTTTTCGAAGAAGATCTTACCATAACCAGCCAAAGCGTCGATAGCTTCTTGGATACGAGCACCGCCGGAATCGTTCAGGCCAACGAGCGGAGCACCCATTTTCAGAGCCAGGCGTTGAACTTTAACGATTTTTGCAGCGTGCATTTCGCCAAGAGAACCACCTTCAACGGTGAAGTCTTGTGCGAATACATAAACAAGACGGCCGTCAACAGTACCGTAACCGGTAGTTACGCCTTCACCCGGAAGTTCTTTCTTTTCTTGACCGAAGTTGGTGCAACGATGACGAACGAAACGATCCAGTTCTACGAAGGAACCTTCGTCGAGGAGTGCAGCAATTCTTTCACGAGCGGTCATTTTACCGGATTCGTGTTGTTTTGCTACGCGTTTTTCACCGCCAGCAGCCAGAATTACTTCGGACTTTTTGAGCATTTTCTCAATTTTTTCTTGAGTAGACAAAATCTTACACCTCCATCATTATTGGGAGAACAAAATTTATATACATATATTGAAGCCGCATCTCATGTACGGCTTCAATATGATGTATCAGAGTAATAAGAATATTACTACAAGCCTACAAAGGCTAACTATAAATTAGTCAACGTAGGTTTCAGCCGGTTGGCAGAGTTCAAGCAGCAGGCCAGCAGATTTCGGATGAACGAAAGCAATTTTCATGTTGCCAGCACCGTTACGAGCTACTTTGTCGATCATTTTAACGCCAGCAGCTTCCATATCAGCGATAGCAGCTTTGATGTCATCTACGCGCAGAGCGATATGTTGGATGCCAGGGCCGTTTTTAGCGATGTATTTGCCGATCGGGCCATCATTGTTTTCGGTGATATCAACGAGGAGTTCGAGCAGGGTTTCGCCGCAGGGAATGAATACGGTTGCAACGCCTTGTTCTTTAACTTCTTCACGGTTGGTTACTTGGAGACCAAGAACCTCGGTGTAAATTTTGGTTGCTGCGTCCAGGTCAGCGCAAGCAATACCTACATGGTCAACACAAATAGTTTTGAATGCCATAATAAATTCCTCCTAAAGAATCAAATTTTGGTGTTTTATTTATTTTAAAACTTTACCAACAATATCATCAACGACAGAATACGGTTCAATGTCACGGTTTTGCATCTTAACAACAAGTTGGTCAAAATCGTCAGTTGAAATTACGTTTTTGTCGATGTAACGATTTACGCGATCATTAAGCATCGCAGTAACTTCGTTTTTAATACGAGCCTTACGGATCTCGCTAAGTTTGCCTGTTTCTACCAAATAAGCTTTATGAGCTTCAATGGAGTCAACAACAGCTTCTATACCTTCACCCTTGCTAGCAATGGTCCTGTTGATCGGAGGACGCCAGCCAACATGTTCGGGATTCAATTCTAACATCATTTCAATCTCAATGTTGAGCTTGTCAGTTCCTTCACGATCTGCTTTGTTAATCGTAAAGAGGTCACCGATTTCAAGTATACCTGCTTTGATTGCTTGGATATCGTCGCCCATACCGGGAATTACAACAACCATGGTGGTGTCAGCGGTTTTAACAATATCAACCTCAGACTGACCTACGCCAACGGTTTCGACGATGATTACATCCATGCCGAAAGCATCCATAAGTTTTACAGCATCGCCTGCTTTTTGAGACAGGCCGCCAAGGCTGCCACGCGTTGCCATGGAACGAACAAAGATTCCTTCATCGGCAGTAAGATCCATCATTCTGATACGGTCGCCAAGGATAGCGCCGCCGGAATACGGACTTGTAGGGTCAATTGCTACAATTCCGACAGTTTTACCGCGTTTACGGTATTCTTTTGCAAGTTTATCAGTCAGAGTACTTTTACCAGCACCCGGAGGGCCAGTGATACCAATTACATACGCATTACCCGTATGCGGGTAGATTTCTGTCATGATTTTGACAGCATCGTCATATTCATTTTCAACAGCAGTAATTGCTTTAGATAATGCAAGACGAGAATGATTCAATAAATCTTCTACAATCTTCAAAATTCACACCGCCTTGTCTGATCGGATTATTTTTATAGTGCAAGCCGGGACAAGCCCGGCCTGCAGAAAAAACGATCAAATTATTTAACGTTAGCGTTGATGAAGTCAACAATTTTGCTGGTCGGGGTGCCAGGAGTGAATACTTCAGCAATGCCAGCAGCTTTCAGGCCGGGGATGTCAGCGTCAGGAATAACGCCGCCGCCGATTACCAGAACGTCGGTCAGGCCTTTTTCTTTCAGCAGTTCTACTACTTTCGGGAAAAGGGTGTTGTGAGCGCCGGAGAGCAGGGACAGAGCAACAACATTTACGTCGTCTTGCAGAGCTGCTTCAGCGATTTGTTCCGGGGTCAGACGGATACCGGTGTAGATTACTTCAAAACCAGCGTCGCGCAATGCACGAGCTACAACTTTTGCACCGCGGTCATGACCATCAAGACCCGGTTTAGCAACTAAAACTTTAACGTTAGCCATTATAAGTTACCTCCGTATAATTGTCAGATGTTTACAAATTAAAGAGTGGTATGAGGTTGGTATTCACCGAATACTTCTCTCATAACGCCGCAGATTTCGCCTTCGGTTGCATATGCACGAACTGCGTCCAGGATGTAAGGCATCAGGTTTACAGATTCGTCAGCGCAAGCAGCTTTCAGTGCAGCCAGAGTTTCTTCAACTTTAGCATTGTCACGACGAGCTTTCAGATCAGCGATTTTCTTAGCTTGAAGTTGACCTACAGAACCGTCTACGCGGAGCAGGTTTTTCGGAGCTTCTTCTTCTTGTTGGAATTTGTTAACACCAACGATGATACGGTCGCCTTTTTCGATTTCCATTTGCCATTTGTAAGCGGAATCTTGGATTTCTTTTTGGATGTAGCCTTTAGCGATTGCTTCAGGAGCGCCACCGATTTCGTCAATTTTCTTGATGTATTCCCAAGCTTCAGCTTCGATCTTGTCGGTCAAAGCTTCTACATAGTAGGAACCACCCAACGGGTCAATGGTGTCAGCCAGGCCGGATTCGTAAGCAACGATTTGTTGAGTACGCAGAGCGATGGTTACGGATTCAGTGGTCGGCAGAGCCAATGCTTCGTCTTTGGAGTTGGTGTGGAGGGATTGAGTACCGCCCATTACAGCAGCTGCAGTTTGCAGAGCAACACGAACGATGTTGTTGTTCGGTTGTTGAGCAGTCAGCATGGAGCCTGCAGTTTGGGTGTGTACACGCAGCATCATGGATTTCGGTTTTTTAGCGCCGAAACGTTCTTTCATAACTTTAGCCCATACACGACGGGAAGCGCGGAATTTAGCAACTTCTTCGAGTACGTTGTTGTGAGCATTCCAGAAGAAGGACAGACGGCCAGCGAAAGCGTCAACGTCCAGACCAGCTTTGATAGCAGCTTCTACATAAGCGATACCGTCAGCAATGGTGAATGCGATTTCTTGAGAAGCGGTGGAACCAGCTTCACGGATATGGTAACCGGAAATGGAGATGGTGTTCCACAGCGGAACATTTTTGGAGCAATATTCAAAAATGTTGGTAATCAAACGCATGGACGGTTTCGGCGGGAAAATGTAGGTGCCGCGAGCTGCGTATTCTTTCAGGATATCGTTTTGGATGGTGCCGCGGAGTTTGTCAGCGGAAACGCCTTGTTTTTCAGCAACTGCGATGTACATAGCCAGCAGTACGGAAGCAGGAGCGTTGATGGTCATGGAAGTGGAAACTTTGTCGAGTTGGATGCCGTCGAACAGGATTTCCATATCAGCCAGGGAGTCGATAGCAACGCCTACTTTACCAACTTCGCCTTCGGACATCGGGTCAGTGGAGTCATAACCGATTTGGGTCGGAAGGTCGAATGCGCAGGACAGACCGCTGCCGCCGTTAGCTAACAGGTAACGATAACGTTTGTTGGATTCTTCAGCAGTGGAGAAACCAGCATACATACGCATGGTCCAGAAACGGCCACGATACATGGTGGGTTGTACGCCACGGGTGTAAGGATATTCACCAGGGAAGCCCAGTTTTTCCATGTAGTCGAAGTTTTCACCAAGATCCATCGGGGTGTACAGTCTGTTAGGTGCAAGGTTTGCACGTTCAGGGGCTTTTTCAAGTTTAGCTTCTACGTCAGCCATGTACTTGTCAAAACCAGCTTTAATTTGTTCAAATGCCATTCTCAAATCCTCCTTAAATATTTGTTGTGCACATTTCGGATTGGACGGATCCGAAATAATGGTGAGAGTGTCCGTCGTAGACGGTATATGGCAAAGCCAGAGGCTTCGTCAACAATTTATTTATATCTGCCTGCGGAACTTGCATCCGCAGGCAAATACATTACATAGTTTAACCTATTTTCAAAAACTTCTCAAGTGTTTTTGAATTATTTTTCCATGGTACCGGTTTCGTTGAAACGGGTATGGAAATCGAATGCTTCGGAGAGGATGTGCGGAGTTTGGCTGTTGCCGCAAGCTTCGCATGCTCTGTGGAAGTAGTCGAGGAGCATCGGTTGATATTTCGGGTTAGCAATCTTGTCGATGATAACCAGAGCGCGTTCTTTCGGGGACAGACCACGGAGGTCAGCTACGCCGCGTTCGGAAACGATAACGTCAACGTCATGTTCAGTGTGGTCAACATGGCTGCAGAACGGAACAACGGAGCTGATTTTGCCGCCTTTAGCCAGAGAAGTGGTGAAGAATACGGTCAGGAAGCCGTTACGAGCATAGTCGCCGCTGCCGCCGATACCGTTCATCAGTTTGGTGCCGCAGATATGAGTGGAGTTAACGTTACCATAGATATCAACTTCGATAGCGGTGTTCATAGCGATTACGCCGATACGACGAGCAACTTCCGGGCTGTTAGCAACTTCTTGCGGACGCAGGATGATGTATTTTTTGTATTTTTCTACATTGTCATAGAATTTTTTGAGGCAGTCAGGAGACGGGCTCAGAGCGGTACCGGAGCAAACGCGGAGTTTGCCAGCGTCGATCAGGTCGAACATACCGTCTTGGATAACTTCGGTGTAAACGGTGAGGTCTTCGAAGTCGGAGTTTACGAGGCCGTTGATAACAGCGTTAGCAACAGAACCTACGCCGGATTGCAGCGGCAGCAGGTTTTTCGGCAGACGGCCAGCAGCAACTTCAGCTTTGAAGAAGTCAACCAAGTTTTTGCCCATTTTTTGAGCGTCTTCGTCGATAGCGCCGAGAGGACGAACTTTATCGGTGATGTCGCAAGCTACAACAGCTACGATTTTTTCAACTTCGCACGGAATGTACGGAGTGCCGATGATGTCTTCCGGTTTTTCAACGGGGATAGCTTTGCGGTTCGGGGGATCCAGAGGAACATAGGAGTCATGCATGCCTTCCAGAGCTACCGGTTGAGTGGTGTTAACTTCTACGATAACTTTTTTAGCGCTTTGTACATAGGAAGAGCTGTTACCCATAGAAGTGGTCGGGATCAGGCCAACTTTGCCTTCGCCCAGGTCGATGATTTTGCAAACTTCTACGATTGCAACATCAACGTCACGACGGTTTTCCATGAAACCATAACGGGTCATTTGAGCAACATGGCTCAGATGCAAGTCGGTATATTTTACAGTACCGTTGTTGATAGCTTTACGCATATCGCCATTGGTTTGATACGGCATACGACGGTCAACGATACCAGCTTCAGTCATAGCGGTATCCATTTCAGGACCTACGGATGCGCCAGTCCATACGTTGATTTTGAAAGGAGCTTTTTTACCTCTTTCAGCAAGAGCCAGAGGAACAGCTTTCGGATAACCAGACGGAGTAAAACCACTGGTACCTACGTTGTCACCATCTTTCACGAATTCTGCAGCAGCTTCAGCGGACATTACTTTGCCAGCTACTACGTCACAAATGCGATCTTGAATATCGATCATGTTTACCTGCCTCCTTATAATTAGGACATTCTTGTTAGTAAGGGAATCCCTTATAAATAAAACTTATTTGCCGCCAACCCACACATAATGCCGATTAAGTTACAAATAAGATTTTACCATGATGCAAGGGATATCAGGTGCAACCGCACACTCATACCCTTTCTATTACTTGTATTCGACATCGGGAAAAAATCTCCTGCTGCCTGAACGCTATTTTGTGAAAATATTTTTTAATTTTTGACACAATTATAACACATTGTCGGAAATTATTTCACATTTTCTTCAAAAATTTTGAGATTTTTTTACAATCTCAATCTTTCTGACGTCTATTATAATATCAATAAAACTGTAACATATCAAGCATTTTCTTTACACCTTCAAGAAAAAACCTCTTTCAAAATAATTTTGAAAGAGGTTTTTGTGTCGATATTCAGGTATTTTTAGCGTACTTTAGGAGAATAGTGCGTGTGCAGGAGATGATGTGCTTTTTCTCCGAGAGGTTTTCCCAGCCAATTATCATAAAGCGCTTTAATTTCTGGATTTTCATGTGATTTTCGTAATTCACTCATCCTGTCGCAGTCAAACAAAGCCTCACGGCGTTTCTGTCTGATCTCACGATTTACCGGTACAGGCTGTCCGCCGCCGCCAATGCAGCCGCCCGGGCAGGCCATAACTTCGATAAACTGATAATCAGCAGTACCTGCTTTGATGCGTTCCAGCATCTTGCGGGCGGAGCCTAAAGTATTAACAACTGCTACTTTGATTTCTTTGCCTGCAACGGTAACAGTCGCTTCACGGGTTTCTTCCATGCCGCGTACTTCTTCGTATTCAAGTTTAGGCAGATCCTCCCCGCTTACTACGTCAGCCACAGTGCGCAGCGCCGCTTCCATAACGCCGCCGGTGTTGCCGAAGATAGCGCCGGCACCAGTACCGATACCCAGCGGAGAATCAAAATTTTCTTCCGGCAGAGAGGCAAAGTCAATACCTGCTTCACGAATCATGCGGCCCAGCTCGCGGGTGGTAATAACGATATCCACATCGCGGTAACCGCTGTCGCACATTTCCTCACGCTGTGCCTCAGCCTTCTTGGCTGTGCAGGGCATTACGGAAACACTGACGATTTTTGCCGGATCGATGCCTGCTTTTTCAGCATAATAGGTTTTAACTACAGCGCCGAACATCTGCTGCGGAGATTTTGCCGTGGACAGATGCGACAGCAGCTCAGGATATTTCAGCTCAATCATATTTACCCAGCCGGGGCTGCAGGAAGTAATCATCGGCAGTACGCCGCCGTTTTGCAGACGGTCGAGGAATTCGTGGCCTTCTTCCATAATAGTAAGGTCGGCAGAGAAATTAGTATCAAATACCTTGTCAAAGCCCAGACTGCGCAATGCTGCAACCATCTTGCCGGTAACAATGCTGCCGGCCGGAATGCCCAGCTCTTCGCCCAGTGCCACACGCACGGACGGAGCAGTCTGAACGATAACTACTTTATCTTCATCATTGATAGCGCGCCATACCTGATCGGTATCATCCTTTTCTACGATAGCGCCGGTTGGGCAAACGCTTGCGCACTGACCGCAGTAGGTGCAGGCAGCATCTTTCAAATCATGCTCAAAAGCAGTAGATACAATAGTATTGAAGCCGCGTCCGGCAAAGCTGTAAACGTTCATGCCCTGCACATCACGGCAGATGCGGATGCAGCGTCCGCAGAGAATGCATTTTTCCTGGTCGCGTACCAAAGACGGATTGCTGCAGTCAATAGTGTGAGCCTTAGTTTCGCCTCCTTCAAAACGAATCTTGCGCAGTCCCAGATCTGCGGCAATCTTCTGCAGCTCGCAGTCACCGCTCTTCTGGCAGCACAGGCAGTCTTTAGGGTGATTTGCCAAAAGCAGTTCCACCACGGTTTTACGTGCTTCACGTACTTTTTCTGTATTGGTTTTAACAACCATGCCTTCGCTGACAGGATATACGCAGGAAGCAACCAGTGTACGGGCACCGGATGCTTCTACCATGCACAGACGGCAGGCACCTTCGGGACGCAGTTCCGGATGGTAGCACAGAGTCGGAATATATACTCCGGCTGCACGGGCAGCTTCCAGAATGGTAGCTCCCTGTTCGGCCTGGATTTGTTTGCCGTTGATAGTTAAGTTTACCATAGTCATTGTCCGTGCTCCTCCTTAACTCTTGGTGATGGCCTTAAACGGACATGCAGCCATGCAGGCACCACATTTAATACAGATATCCTGATTGATAACGTGTTTTTCCTTAATCTTACCGCTGATTGCCTGTACCGGGCAGTTGCGTGCGCACAAACCGCAGCCGCGGCAGGCATCGGTAATAGTGTAGCTGGCCAGCTTTTCGCATACGCCTGCCGGACAGCGTTTTTCTTTAATATGCGCTTCATATTCGTCGCGGAAATATTTCAAAGTACTCAGTACCGGATTAGGAGCAGTCTGTCCCAAACCACACAGAGCAGTTTCCTTAATATTTTTAGCCAGGCTTTCCAGCAGCTCGATATCGCCTTCTCTGCCCTGACCTTCAGTAATGCGGGTCAGGATTTCCAGCATGCGCTTGGTACCTTCGCGGCACGGAGTGCATTTGCCGCAGGATTCGGACTGGGTGAAATTAAGGAAGAATTTCGCTACATCTACCATGCAGGTGTCTTCATCCATAACAACCAGACCGCCGCTGCCCATCATAGCACCGGCAGCAATCAGAGAGTCATAATCTACCGGCAGGTCAAGCATGGATTCCGGCAGACAGCCGCCGGACGGACCGCCGATTTGTACGGCTTTAAATTTCTTACCGTTAGTAATACCACCGCCGATATCATAAATAATCTCGCGCATGGTAATGCCCATTGGTACCTCTGCCAGACCGGTGTTGTTAATCTTACCGGTAAGAGCAAATACCTTGGTACCTTTGGATCGTTCAGTACCGAACTGGCAGTACCAGTCTGCACCGTTGACGATAATCTGAGAAACATTGGCAAAGGTTTCTACATTATTGATGTTAGTCGGCTTGCCCCACAGACCGGAAACAGCCGGGAACGGCGGACGGGGACGGGGCATGCCGCGCTTGCCTTCGATAGAAGCCATCAGAGCAGTTTCTTCACCGCAGACGAATGCGCCTGCGCCTTCTTTAATATGTAAGGTAAAGTTAAAGCCGCTGCCGAAAATATTCTCACCCAGAAGGCCCATAGCTTCAGCCTGTTCAATCGCCTTGCGCAGACGTTTGATTGCCAGCGGATATTCAGCACGTACATAAATATAACCTTCGTCAGCGCCAATAGCATAACCGCAGATAGCCATGCCTTCCAGTACGCGGTGCGGATCGCCCTCTAAAACGCTGCGGTCCATAAATGCGCCCGGGTCGCCTTCGTCAGCATTGCAGATAACGTATTTTTTATCGCTGACAGAATTCTTGGCAAACTGCCATTTCATACCGGTCGGGAAGCCGCCGCCTCCACGTCCGCGCAGTCCGGATTTTTTTACCTCGTCGATAACTTCTTCCGGTGTCATGGTAGTAACAGCTTTTGCCAGCGCTTCATAACCGCCTACGGCGATATATTCTTCAATCATTTCCGGATTGATAGCGCCGCAGTTGGCAAGTACCATACGATGCTGTTTTTTATAGAAGCCGATTTCAGAATAATTGGGCACCTGCTCGTGGCTCATCGGCTCACGGTACAGCAGGCGTTCTACAATGCGGCCTTTATATAAATGATTTTCAACAATTTCTTTAACATCTTCCGGTTTTACATGGCAGTAGAAAGTACCTTCCGGATAGACGATAACCAGCGGCCCGTGTTCACAGAAGCCATGGCAGCCGGTTTCAACCAGCATAACCTCGTCTTTCAGGCCGAATTCTTCCAGATATTTGGCGAAGCTGAGCTGGATTTCCTTAGAACCAGCGGATTTACAGCCAGTGCCTCCGCAAACTAAAACATGAGCTCTGATATGCTGCATAATTCTCTCCTCCAAAAAATTATTCCTGTTCCAGCTTACCTACAACAAGTTCTTCCACGATGCGGCCGTTAACCACATGCTCGGCAATAATCTTCTTTACGTCCTCGGGTTTTACTTTGCCGTAGGTAATGCGCGGCTCGCCGGGACGGATAACATCGACCAGCACTTCCTTCTCGCACATACCGATGCAGCCGGTCTGCTGTACCTGCACGTTAATCAGCTTGCGTACAGCCAGCTCGTCCAAAATAGCGCTCATTACTTCGCGTGCGCCGGCAGCAATACCGCAGGTACCCATACCTACGATAATCTTGGTACCTTCTTCTTTGCGCAGCTTAATGTCCGCTTTCAGTTTTTCACGCAGTTTATGTAAATCTTCCAAGCTTTTCATTTATTGAACCTCCATACCTTTTACTTTGGCAATTTCCTGTTTTAAGTATTCCTCCAGCCAGAGAGAAATTTCCGGATTGGCAAAATCAGCAGCATCGCCAAGAATCTCCCGCACCTGACGGGTAGAAAAATCCAGCCTGCGTCCATCGCAGGCATAGCTGAAATCAAGCTCCAGCCACGGCGCTCCTGCCAGTAACACTCTGATGCTGGCGGCAATATCGCCTAAAGGCGGCATATCTATATTACCGGCGGCAAAATAAGCTGCCAGCTTAGTGCCCCTGCCTTTTTCCGACGTCATCTCCAGATGCCCGCCGCACTGCTGGGTTACCATGTCAATAAAAGGAATACCCATCCCCACCTTACGGCTCAGCCTGGTGGTAGTGAACGGATCGCGCACCTGCTGCAAAAGCTCCTGGCTCATGCCCCTGCCGTCGTCCTCAATGCGGAAAACGAAAAAGCCGTTTTCATTTTCATCAATAGCGATAACAAGGTTTTTAGCTCCGGCCTCAATGGAATTTTGCGCCAAATCCAATATATGCAGTGACAGCTCACGCATGATTTACTGATACCTTTTTAAAATAGCCGGCAGCTTGTCCGGAGTCAGACGGCCGTGCGTATCGTCGTTAATCTGCATAACGGGTGCAAGTCCGCAGGCGCCGATGCAAGCAACAGTTTCCAGCGTGTAGCGTAAGTCTTCCGTAGTATGACCCGCTTTGATGCCCAGTTCTTTTTCCAGAGCCTGCAGGATCAGCTTGCCGCCGCGTACGTGGCAGGCAGTACCCTGGCAGACACGGATGATGTTTCGTCCGCGGGGATTAAGATGAAACAGAGAATAAAAAGTAACTACGCCGTAGATTTCAGAAATAGGTACGCCGGTTTTTTCGGCTACATATTCCAGTACATCCTTGGGCAGATAATTATACAGGCTCTGCACTTCCTGCAGAATCGGAATAAGGGAACCTTTTTTGCCCTCATATTTAGCTAAGATTGCATCCACCTGAACTTTTTCAGGGTTTTCGCCGCCGCAGCAGCTGCATTTTTGATTGATTAGGCTCATGGTGATTCTCCTTTACCTGAATATTGTAACAGATTTAAATTCAGTATAGCATTTTTAATTTATATATTCAACACTGTTTATTGTTTTTATCTAAATTAGTATAGCTTATTTATCTTCAAAATCGGCGTAGCAGCCTGCTTTCCAGCTGCGTCCGCTGCTGCTAGTCAATGCCAGTTTCAGTTCCGCTATAGTCAGCTCTTCCACCGTAATCAGATTTTTCGGGCCCTGAACAAAATCCATAATATTATGAGCGTCTGAATCGGTAACGAAAGGCAGATAGCCTGCCACACGCTGCAGCTTACTCTGTTTGGAAGCACGCCAGCCTGCCGCAGAAATCTCCGCTGCCGCAAAACCAAAGTCAGGCTCGATAAAGCCCAGCTGACCTACAATACTGTAGGAAGGACGGTCGATATGGGCAGCAATACTCATGCCTCCCAAGCGTTCTGCCTCGCGTACTACTTCTGCTGCCATCATCTTGAGCGGCGCCAAAAGCAGACGCTTTTCTTCGCAGATAAAATTATCATCATCATCCACGACAAACTGACCGCCAAACTTTTCTGCGTTATTTGCCAGTCCGTTCATTTTGCCGTCCACCAGCTGCTGCCAGGCGTTAAGCTGCTTGAGCGTATCAAACAGCACTACGATATGAGCTTCTTCCAGACATTCTACTTCCATACCCGGAAACACCTTTACCCCGTAGCGTTCACCGGCTTTTACCGCTGCCAGCGCATTTGCCGAAGCGTTATGGTCGGTAATTGCTACCGCACCGATGCCGAACTCTGCTGCCCGCATCACAATATGATGCGGCGTCATCTCGATTTCTGCACAGGGTGATAAAAGCGTATGGATATGAAAATCAGCCAAAATGCTGTGCATTTTTATTTGCCCACTCCCATTTCATACAGCCGTCCGATAGTTTCAAAAGCGGACAGCTCCGTAGAGAAAATAACTACTTCATTAAGCGCAGCCTTGCTCAGCGTATCTTCCGCCACCGGGGAATCTCCCGCTACAATAACTGCTGCCACACCAATCAGCGAAGCAACTGCCGCTACATTCTGATGGCCCTGCATGGTAACCCAGACCATACCGGGCTGAGCCTGTCCCATAACATTGCTCAGCAAATCGGAAGCATAACCGCCTGCTACTTCACCGTCCAAAGGAGCTTCCGGTGTCAGCAGCTTGACCGGCAGCGCTTCCATAATATCTTTAACCTTCATTCTTCGTCCTCCTCAAAATTCTGTACAGGTTCCGGCTCATGGGAGATAGGCACCTGCCGTGCCAGTTCCAGCATTCCCTGAGCCAGTTTATGCACGCTGCTGCGCAGCTTGAAAATACAATCGGTTATATGCGCCTTGCCCTGCACAATATCCTCTGCCAGACACTGACAGCTGGGAGCACCGCACGCGCCGCAGTCCAGACCAGGCAGATCCTGCAGCACTTCTTCCATGCGTTCAAATTTTTTCATTGCTTCCATAATATCGTCGTCCAGCTGCATCATGGGACGAGGTACAATCTTTTTGCGATAATCTGCCGATTGCGGGAAATCTTCCAGCTGCATATGCGAAGCCATGGTTTCCAGTCTGTCTGCCGGTTCATTCTCGCGCATTTTGCGGATACGATGCTGCAGATTACTCAAGGCTACAAATCTGTTTTCCGCAGCCAGCATACCGCCGATGCAGCCTCCCTGACAGGCGCTGCACTCAATATAATCCAGCTGAGGCATCTTATTCATGGAAACCTGTTCCAGCACTTCATAAACATTGTCGATGCCGTCTACGACTAAAGCGTTTTCCAGTCCGGCAGCTGCCGCTTCGCCGCCGCACGCACCCCAGCCCATACCGTAGGAGGTACCTGTACGCACGTTAAGCTCGCCTTCGCCGCCCAGACATTTCAGCAGTCTGCCGTAAATATCAGCCAGACTGAAGCTGCCCGTCAGCTGCGACTGCTTGACATCTACTGACTGACGTATATTGCTTTCCTTGGACGGACAGGGAGAAATAAACCAGACGCCGATCTGCTCGGGCGCCAGATTATGCTTGGCAGCCGCTTCTTTGCGCACATAGATTGCCGCTGCTTCTGCCGGTGCCAAAACAGGTACAAGCTGCTTGATAAGTTCTGGGAACTTAACCTGGATAAGGCGCAGCACAGCAGGACAGGTACAGGAAATAAGCGGTCTGCGTCCACCTGCATCACTTTTTACATAAGTTTCTATCTCACGCGCCACATACTCGGAAGCCAGCGACACGTCAAAAATCTCATCAAAGCCCAGCGTATGCATTCCCTGCCAGATATCCTCCATAGGTACCGTAGCCGGAAACTGCGCATACAGCGACGGTGCCGGCAGCACGATATTATAGGCATAACCTTCCAGCTCTGCCAGCGTATCCATTGCTACACTGTAAGCATGGTAGGGACATTTTCTGGCGCAGCTGCCGCAGTCCACACAGCGGTCGCTTAAAATTTCCGCCTTGCCTGCTCGTACGCGGATAGCCTCCGTAGGACAGACCTTGACGCAGGATACGCAGCCCTGACATTTATCTCGCTGTAATTTTACCGAATGAAAATATTCTGTCGGAGCCATCGTATCACCTCTTTCTATAATTTATTCTATAAATCTTCACTGATATGTTCAAACCTCATGCGGATAGTAGTACCCACGCCCACCTCGGACTGGATATCAAATTTATCCGAGCATTTTACCATGTTCGGCAGACCCATGCCTGCGCCAAAGCCCATCTGACGCGCATATTCCGGCGCTGTAGACCAGCCCTCCTGCAGGGCCTTTTCAATATCGGGAATACCGGGGCCGCCGTCAGTAACAGTAATCTCCGTAGCATCGGTAAAGACCTCTGCCGCTACCTTGCCGCCGCCGGCGTGAATAATGACATTCATTTCCGCTTCATAGGTGCCGATGGCAATACGGCGCACAATATCAGCAGCAATACCCAGGCGCTGCAGCATACGTTTTATTTTTGCCGAAGCTTCACCGGCACGCTCGAAATCACCGCCGGCAACTTCAAATTCCATTTTTACAGATTTATTCTCAGTCATGACTATCTTCCTTTTTTGAGCATCCTCTGATACCTGCCTGATACAAAATACCGCAGGCTTCAAACAAAGTATGGTTAGTTGCCAGTACCGGCAGTTCATTTTCTTCTGCCGCTTCGATAATTTCTTTGCCTGGCGTTTTGCCGCGCACGATAATCAGCGCACATAAATCAGTCATATCCGCGGTGCGGATAACCTGCAGATTAGTCAGACCGGTGCACAGCAGGGTGCGTCTTTTGGTAAACGCAAGAACATCACTCATTAAATCACTGCCGCAGCAGGTCTCTACCTCTCGGTCCAGCATAGCTTCGCCGGTCAGTACCCTGGCCTGCAGCAATTCCTTTACATCTTTTAATTTCATATTTTCTCCCACCCATTAAATAAAATCAAAATATCGCTTCTGTTTGTTGACCTAAAAAACTAAATAATCTTACAATTTAATTCTACCTTTTATGACTGTCAATGTAAATAAAAAGAAAATCTGCCGGCAGCTGATATTGGTTAAGTGTTACATAGTGTAACTATTAAAACAAACCGACCGAAAGATTTTACCTGTATTTTATCTTTCTCCAGCCTGCTGCATGCTATAATGAGCGACAGGAGGAAGATTATGTTTCGTTTTAGTACCGCCGCAGACTGCGAGCAGATTTATAAGCTGATTTGCCAGCTGGAGAATACTATTTTGCCCTACGAAGACTTTAAAAGCGTTTATTTAGAGCAGCTGGAAGATAAACGCTATTACAGCTATATATATGAAGAAAACTGTCAAATTCTTGGTTTTCTTAACCTGCGCATTGAACGGCAGCTGCACCACGCCGCCCCCATGGCAGAAATTATGGAGTTTATCATTGCTGCTGACTGCCGCAGCCAAGGCTTGGGACGTAAATTTATGGAACAGGCTGCCAAGACAGCCAAGCAGCTAAACTGTTACGGACTGGAAGTAGCCAGCAACCGTAAGCGTACTGATGCGCATCGCTTTTATCAGCAAAACGGCCTGCAGCCCACCCACTACAAGCTTACCAAAACATTAATAGAGTAATTTTCGCATCAGAAAAAATTAATAAGACATAAAAACAGCCGGACTTTTTGTCCGGCTGTTTTTAGTTCAGAACAGAAGATTTTGTATTTTATAGTTTTAGAAGCTGTAAGTTGCCTGTACGTTACTGCTGAAACCGTCACGCTGTCCGACATAACCGCGCATCCTGAGGTCAAAGCTCCACGGAGATTCGCTGCTCGGTTTGTAGTTCATACCGATTTCTGCCAGTACAGTACCTCCCTGCAAACTTTGCCTTGGCGCAGCTACATTTTGTACCCGCAGATCTGCTTCACCATTAAATTCATATTCATAACCCAGTCCGTAATAGGTACTAAGCTTATCACCACTATTGGTCAAACAAGCTCCCACCTGCAGCCTGTTACTGGTAAGCTTATCGAAAGTAAAGCTGTCATCTGCAACGTTAAAGCTGTCTGCAGCCAGCTGCGTATGGAATAATTTACCATATACGTCAATATCTGTATCTTTATCTATAGCGATAACCTTACCCACTCCCAGATGCGCGCCATAATAGCTGCCAGAAGTTTTATAGCCGTATACCTTGCCTGCAGTATCATACAAAGCCTTGCCTGCTTCATTTTTCATATTGCCAATCCGCAGGCTTCCTTCGGTATAGATACCATTATCACGCTGCAAGCGTCCGGCAATACCCCCGCCATTATAGACTGTACTGCCATCGCTGCGGAAAGTTTTCCCATCCATTTGACTGTCAGCATGATAATTACCGCTACCATTTTCGTAGAATACACCCCAGCTATAAGTACTGTTGGCATCTTCATCCTTGCTGCCGATACCGACGATATTATTCCAGCCGTTCAGCTGCATATCACCAACATCGTACTTACTGCGATTACCCTGCAAAGCAGCAAAGGTCTGTACTCCCTCCTCATCTGCTGCCTGCAGTTTATTCAAGCTGTCCGCAATAAGATCGCCGCCCTGATTTAAAAACGCTGCCCCAACTGCTCTGCCAGAAGCAATATTATCAGCCTGCTTACTGGTTTTTACCTCTTGTACCTTAAAACTCAAACCACCCTCTGACGTATCAGCTTCACCACGTACCAACAGCCCCACACCGGCAGGAATATATTCCTTAAACTCCGCTTTATCTATGCCAAGCTGCTTATCGCTGTCCAGTAAACGGATAGCCGTATCTTTACTCCATTCCTGTCCGCCCGACAAACTGTTCAGCCGTACCTGCGTATCCTTCAAATCATCAGCCTGTGCGGCTTCAATACGGATTGATTTACCATCTTTGTCGACAGCCGCATTATCAAGTATTACCTTATCAAAATTTGCTGCCCGCTGCAGTGAACCATGCCAGCCATCTACATGCAGTATATTATTCGCAGCCTTTACGTCTTTATCCGGCACGTCTGCCTTATAACCATAAAGAGCAGCTTTACTTAAATCTGCATCGCCGCGCACATTTACGGTATTATTATTTATTTCAGCACTGTTGCCTTTAGCATAAACGCCATAGACATCACCAATGATGGTACCGCCGCTGATATCTACCATATTATTGGCAGCAATTACCTTACCGCTGCTTTCTGCATGGCCGCCGGATAAATCGCTGGTATACTCAGCCTTGCGTGCTGCGTCATATCTGTTAGTAAGCTTAACTGTGCCTCCGCTGACACTGACGCTGTTATTGCTGGCTTCGGCCATACCGCTTTCCGCAATCGCACGTCCGCCATTAATAAAGCTGGGATAAGCTGAGCCTTGCCATTCTCCGCCTGCGGTAATATCGCCATCTTTAATGATAATAAAATTATCTTTGGCTGTCGCTGTTCCCGTACCGTTTCTGGCAGCGCCCGCGCTTAATCCTCCGGGAATAAAGGAGAAATTACGCAGATTAAAGTCGCCGCCTTCTATCACAATGCCGTTTTTATCAGCAGCCGCTGTACCCGAATTACTGCTCGCCTTGCCGCCGTAAACTTCTACATCAAAATCTGCCTTACCGCTGATAAACAGTCTGTTGCTGCTGCTTGCGGCATTACCGGCTGCACTTTCAGCAATGCCTGCCGCTGCCAGCAGCGTAAACTCCGTTCCGTCCAATCTGAGTATATTGTTATCAGCAACCGCTTCACCTGTTCCTGTGGCTTTAGCCTTGCCGCCGGTAATACTGCTGCTTCTGATATTTTCTCTGTCATTACTCATGGTAATGCTGTTGTTGCTGGCTGAAACTTTTTCCGTACCGCTGGCAGAGCCGCCGTAAATACCACCGACACTGGAAGATGTAATCGTCAGCAGATTGCCGTCCGCTACTGCAGATGTACCGCTTGCTGCACCGCCGTACAGTACGGAAAGCCTGTTATCAGCACCCACACTGACCTTATTGCCATTAGCCTCTGCCAGTTTGGCAGTACCGTAACCGTCAACCCTGCCGCCATAGTTGCTGGTACCGTTTTCATTACCGACAAAAGAACCAATGGTAACAATATTACCGTTAGCCCTGGCAGCATCAGCGTCCGTAACAGTATAAACTCTGCCGCCTGTAATACCACCCTGACTGCCGCCGCCAGTGCTGCCTTTAATCAGCAGTTCTTTTGCTCTGTCCACACCACCGTTTACGCTGACCATATTGCCGTTTGCCTCAAGCTCACTGCCTCCATCCTTGCTGCCGCCGTCAATACGCGCGCCAATAGCTGCGTCCAGTACATATTTGTCGCTGACATTTACTTCTACTGTATTATTATTGGCACTGCCGGAAACAGCTTCCGCTACTTTAGCGCCGTAAACGATATTGGCAGTGCCCTGCATTCTGCCGCTGAGCTCTGCACTGTTGCCATTAGCGGAAATATGCTCAAATCGCTTCTTATCCTGCTGCACGTTAGCACCGTAAATATTAACTGCGCCTTCTGTCTGCGTATCTGTAAGAGTAACTTTATTACCTTCTGCCGTTACTTCAGCAGCTTTTTTATCAAAAGCAGCAATATTGCCGCCATATAAATGACTTGCCACGGAAGCGTTGCTGACGGTAGTTTTATTATCAACCAGCTTGAGTTTGCCGCCGTTGGCGTAATTAATCAGCGCCGCTGCTCCTGTACCTATTTCGGCTTTATTTGCCGTCGTGCCTTTAATTTCCAGCTGGTTACCCTGCAGCACTACCTCGCGTCCATCGGAATTAAAAGCCTCTGCAGCATAAACTGCTGCCGCACTTCCGCCGGTCATTTGTACTGTATTATCCGTCAGCAAAAGGTCACCCTTACTGCTGCCCCAGGCCGCCACGCCCTCGCCTTCGATTTTGCCGCCGCTTAGCAAAAGCGTATTGTTACGCAGCTCGCCATTTCCCACACCGGTATTTTGCAGCTGCGCTGCGTAAGCATTGCCGTTAACATATTCATGATAACTACTGTCAAACTTGCTTTTAAGTTCGCCGCCTTCAATAATAAGCCTGGCATCTGACAGCAAAACTTTTTCCTTACTGTTCACGCTTTGCTGACGGTCAAAAACGTCTTCTTCATAAACACCGTCAGTTATACGTTTTTCAGCATGCAGCAGATGCGGCATCACGCAGGCGCTGCCTGTAAAAACGCCTGCCAGCATAATGCTCAGGGCAATCTTAGTTGATAAATTTCTCTTCATAAGCTTCACCTCGTTTAATTTATATGTACAAATAAAGCAGCCGCAGCTTCTTTATTCAGACACTGATTTTTCCGCGAAATAAAGCAAAAGACGCTTTTTGCCCATGACAAAAAAGCGCCTTCAATACGCTGACTGTCTTTCGCAGGCATTGTATAAAAATAATCGGGCAGTTCTTCTGGCTCTGCTTCATTGCTCCTCCAGCCTTCCCAGTTTCCCAGTGGCATCTTTGGACTTGCTCAGCATTACAGCTGCGGGACAGCATCGGCTTATACCGATTTCTCTATTAAGCATTACTGCACCCGATTATGAGATTTCCTTTTAACAAATGTTCTTACTTAACAAAACGATTTTACAAATGATAATCATTCTTGTTTTGGAATTTTATCATACTGAAAATTCCCTGTCAACATAGTGACTTTTAGCTAAAAACCAGCTCAGTATCACTATTCAGCTTATTCTTAGTTTTTGTTTTATATTTATCTGTGTAAATATCTTTACAGCAAATAAAATATAAGTAAATATTTTTTGACAAAATAAAAAACAGCCGGACAAAAAGTCCGGCTGTTTTCATTTTAGAACATATAACAGCTATATGGTAAATTATCTTTTCACTTCATACTTATCCAGCTTATAACTGAGCATGGTCAAGATGCCCAAAAGCCAGAAGAGCAGGCCCATCTGCGTATTAAAGTAGACATGGTCCGTCAGTCCGCCGATGGCGATACCTATACTGGACAGTACATAACCGCGTCCCAGTGCCGTGGTCCACGCGCCTTTTTTATTAAACGCCAGTTTCCAGCCGTGGTAAAGAAACATCCCCCACACTGCCAGAAAGACTATAAGTCCGTGCCAGCCTAATTCTGCCAGCACGTTTAAAAACAGGTTATGACAGTGGTACATGATAACGCTGGTATCTGCCAGATAATAATTATAGGTAGGATAGACAAAGCGATAGCCATACCAGCCCACGCCTAACGGATATTCTTCGATAATCCATTTTGTGCTGCGCAGATATGCCATACGCAGGGCCATGGAGGTATCCTGCCCATTTAAAATTGAACCCAGCCGATGCCACACCGCATGTCCGCCAACCGCAAAGCCCAATGCCCCTACACCAAGCACTGGCAGAAAAGCCTTGTGATAAAAAAGCAGACAGAAGGTAAACAGCACTGCCGCACAAGCCAGCCAGTTGCCGCGGGAATAGGTGTAAAGCAGGCAGCCAGCCGCCAGTAAGGAAGTTATGACCAATGCCAGCCGCACACGTTTAGCCTTAAATACACTGAACAGCGCCGCGCCGTAGGCAATAACCAGCACTAAATACCCTGCCAGAATATTAGGATTAACCAGAGTAGAATATACCCTTATTTTCAGCTCAGGGAACTCCTGCGGATCTACCCAGATGCCCTCTGCCGTAACGCCTAAAAGCTTCTGCGCCAAGCCGATACTGCTGACCAGTACCGAAACCGTTAAGAAAGCGGCGATAAGCTGCACAGGCCGCGGCAAACTGCTGAAACGCTGCCATAAATTCTGCGGCGGCGCCGCTTGCGCAAAGGGTCGCGGCTTTTGCCAGCCGTAACGCAGGAGCACGAAGATAAGCGCGGCATACTGACCGCCCACATAGACAAAATTAAATGAAGAAAGAAATTTATCTGCCGAAAAATGCAGCGAAATCCAGCCAATGGCAAAAAGCAGATACAAAAGCGCCTGCTGCCAGGGATGCAGCACGTTTTCTCGGCGCTTTGTCCCAAAGGACGCCAGCAGCGCGCAGATAAAGGTAATCGCTACGCAGCCTGCGGTAAATGCCTGATTGAGTGGGATAACCGCTACCGTAAAGAGCAGCAGGTAATAAACATAATGATCGAGCTTATCTGCCCATGCTTTTAATGACATTGCTCCTTCTCCTGCAGCATCAGGGCTTTAAATTCGCCCACCAGATACAGACTGCCGCACACACAGACAATGCCGCTATCGCCTGCCGCTGCCACAGCCTTGTTATATGCAGTCAGCAAATCATTTTCCGCAGTAGCATTGCCGCCGGCAAGTCCTGCCAGTGTTTCTGCCGTTGCCGCACGGCTGCCGTTGCTTACCTGCACCGTATGTACGGTATCTTTTTCCGTAATCAGTTCTTTAATAACACCGCTCATATCCTTATCGCCCATCATGCCAAAGACGAACTGTACCGGCTGCTGGGGATAGTATTTATCCAAAGCCTTGCGCAGTGCTCTGGCACCGTCCGGGTTATGCGCGCCGTCCAGAATAACATCCGGATTTTGATGAATGCGTTCCAGACGTCCGGGCCACAGGGTATTGGCTACACCGATATGCAGCGCCAGCTCGGTAATTCGCTCATCCTGCTTGGAAACCAGCTTGGCCGCTACAACAGCGACACTGGTATTTTTAATCTGGTGTTCACCGGGCAGCTTGATTTCATAATCAGAATGATAGTAATCGCCGGCGTGCAGGGTAAACTTCTGCCCTTCCATGGAGCTGGTTACCTCGGTACCGTAAAAGGCTTTACCGTACAGATATACCGGCGCTTCCTTAAACATCGCCATAGTAACAATGGGGCCAAGTGCTTCTTCGCCTTCAGCGGCGGTAACGAGGGGCACCTTCTCTTTAATGATGCCTGCCTTCTGCATGGCAATACGTGCCACAGTGTCGCCGCAGCGGTCAGTATGGTCCAGCGCCACATTGGTAATAACGGAAACCACCGGCGTAATAACGTTGGTAGAATCCCACAGACCGCCTAAGCCTACTTCGATAACCGCATAATCTACCTTCTGCAGATAAAAATGCAGGAAGGCTGCCGCCGTAAGAATTTCAAACTGAGTCGGCTGGTCGCACACGCCTTTTTTAACGATGCTGTCTGCCGCAACCTTAACGGCGGTGATAGCCATAGCAAAATCCTCGTCGCTGATGTCCTGTCCGTTGACGCTGATACGTTCGTTATATTTTACCAGGTGGGGCGAGGTAAACTTGCCTGCCTTGAGGCCTGCTGCCAGCAGGATATTGGTAATCATGCTGCTGACGGAGCCTTTGCCGTTGGTGCCGGTAACATGCACAGTCTTAATTTTCTGTTCCGGGTTGCCCAGCTCACGCAGGAGGCCTTCAATACGCTCCATGCCCAGCTGGATACCGAATTTGCCAAGGTTCTCCAAATATTTTATACTTTCAATATAGTTCATATGTGCCTCGCGAAAAAAATTATTTTCACTCCAGTTTTTGTTGTAATTAAATTATTCATTAGTGTAAAAGCCAAATAATTTTTCAACTATTTCTTCCGCAGTTTTATAACAAAAGAAAGCAATCTTTTGTGTTACTTCCTCATCATTATGCATAACTCGATTACCATGCATCCTTAAAGAATGTAATTTGCTTTGTTCTTCTTTACTAATCAACCCTGCATAGGTAGCATGATTAATCAATACAAGGAAATCTGCATTATTGTCATAACCCCAATGTAACAAAGATTGCTTAAGAGCAGTTTCACAAACTGCTCTTGATGAAGCAACTAATTCCGAATACATCTTTTGATCATGTAGCTTTTTCATATTGCGGCATTTACTACGAAGAGCTCTATATTTTTCACCATAATCCTCACGGTATTTACCTACCTTATCTCTTCTAGTAATTTTATCAAAGCCATTTATGTCATATTCTTTTATACTTTCTTTATTTGTCTTCTCATTACTTGACGACAGTAAGACAACTGCTATAAAACCTAACACTACAACAAAAATTATTAGCAAAATTTATTCAGCCCCTATATATAATTATACTTTATGACAACGTTTGCAGATAAGCCAGGCGTTCGTTGATGGAAGCCTTTTTCGCGTTCAGTTCTTCTGCTTTTGCTTTTTCTTTTTCGATAACGTCAGCAGGAGCTTTAGCCAGGAAGCCTGCGTTGCCCAGCTTGCCGTTAACGCGTGCCAGCTCTTTCTCAATAGTTGCCAGCTCTTTGTTCAGACGCTGGTTTTCTTTTTCTACGTCAATAAGGCCAGCCAGCGGCAGATATACTTCGATGCCGCTTACTACAGCAGCCATAGCATTTTCCGGTTTAGCCGCATTTTCATCCAGCACGGTCAGTTCGCTGATAGCGCCCATCAGGTGGATGTAGTTTTCGTTAGCCTTGATGCCGTCTTTCAAATCAGCAGCAGCCAGCATGATAGCGGGAACTTTCTTTCCGGGCGGTACATTTACTTCCGCACGCATGTTGCGGACAGCTTTAATGCTTTCCATGATAGCGCCCATCAGACGTTCTGCTTCGTCATCCATTAAGGAAGCGTCAGCTTCAGGCCACTTGGAAATCATGATGCTTTCTGCTTCGTGAGGCAGGCATTGATAGATTTCTTCGGTGATGAACGGCATGTAAGGATGCAGCAGCTGCATAGCGGAGGTAAGTACCTGCGCCAGAACATGCTGTGCAGTAGCACGTTCTGCCGCATTTTCTTTATTGTACAGTCTGGGTTTAGCCAGCTCGATATACCAGTCGCAAACTTCGCCCCAAATGAAGTCGTAAATCAGACGGCCTGCTTCGCCCAGCTCGAATTTGCCCAGCAAATCGGTAACGGACTGCGCAGTGTGCTGCAGACGGGACAGAATCCACTTATCTGCCAGAGTGTACGGAGCCAGTTCAGCTTGCGGGTCATAGCCTTCCATATTCATGAGGGCAAAACGGGAAGCATTCCAGATCTTGTTGGCAAAGTTACGGGTAGCTTCCACACGTTCCCAGTAGAAACGCATATCGTTGCCCGGAGTGTTGCCGGTAATGAGCATGAAGCGCAGAGTATCAGCGCCGTACTGGTCAATAACTTCCAGCGGGTCGATGCCGTTGCCCAAAGACTTGGACATCTTGCGGCCCTGGCTGTCGCGTACCAGACCATGGATGAATACTTTGTCGAAAGGAATTTCTTTCATGAATTCCATACCCATAATCAGCATACGTGCAACCCAGAAGAAGATAATATCGTAACCGGTTACCAGTACGCTGGTAGGATAGAATTGTTTCAGGAGCGGAGTCTTATCCGGCCAGCCCATAGTGGAGAACGGCCATAAAGCGCTGCTGAACCAGGTGTCCAGTGCGTCTTCATCCTGATGGATATGAGCGCTGCCGCATTTCGGGCAGACAGTTAAATCAGTACGGGAAGCGGACATTTCGCCGCAGTCATCGCAGTACCATACAGGAATACGGTGACCCCACCAGATTTGACGGGAAATACACCAGTCGCGGATGTTTTCCATCCAGCCGGTATAAGTCTTGGTGAAGCGTTCCGGTACAAACTGGGTACGGCCGTCTTCTACGCAGTCTACTGCAGCTTTTACCAAAGGCTCCATTTTTACAAACCATTGGGTAGAAACAAGCGGTTCTACTACGCTGCCGCAGCGTTGGCAGTGACCAACAGCATGAGAATGTTCTTCGATTTTTACCAGGTAGCCCTGTTCTTTCAAATCGCTGACAATATTCTTACGGCATTCATAACGTTCCTGACCTGCATATTTGCCAGCTTCTTCAGTCATCAGACCGTTCATGCCAATAACAACGATGCTGGGCAGTTTATGACGCAGACCCATTTCATAGTCGTTGGGGTCATGAGCCGGAGTAATCTTAACAGCGCCGGTACCAAATTCAAGGTCAACATAGCTGTCGGCAATGATAGGAATAACGCGGTCAGTTAAAGGCAGGCGCAGAGTTTTGCCAACCAGATGTCCGTAACGAGGATCTTCCGGGTTAACGGCAACAGCAGTATCGCCAAGCATGGTTTCCGGACGGGTGGTAGCAATGGTCAGATAAGTGCCTTCTTCTTCCACTACCGGATAACGTACATACCACAGGCTGCCTGCGTCGTCTTTATGCTCAACTTCGATATCGCTGAGAGCGGTGTTGCAGTTTACGCACCAGTTGGTAATACGGGTGCCTTTGTAGATGAGGCCTTTTTCGTACAGGGAGCAGAATACTTCACGTACAGCTTTGGAGCAGCCTTCATCCATGGTAAAGCGTTTGCGTTCCCAGTCGCAGGAAACGCCCAGGCATTTCAGCTGGTTGATGATACGGTCGCCGTATTGTTCCTTCCACTGCCATACGCGTTTCAGGAATTCTTCACGGCCCAGATCATAACGGGTTTTGCCTTCTTCTTTTTTAATTACTTCTTCTACTTTAATCTGAGTAGCCAGACCTGCATGGTCATAGCCGGGCATCCACAGGGTGTTGTGGCCCATCATGCGGTGCCAGCGGATTAAAATATCCTGCAGGGTATTGTCCAGAGCATGGCCCATATGCAGCTGACCGGTAATATTCGGAGGCGGGATAACGATGCTGAATGCATCTTTGCCTTCTTCAACCTCCGCATGGAAATATCTGTGTTCTTCCCAGAATTTATACCATTTCTTCTCTACAGAAGCAGGGTCGTAAACCTTGGGAATGTTATGTTCTTCACTCATTTACAAATCCTCCTCAAAACTGAAATAAAAAAGTCCTGCTCATATCGAACAGGACGAATTATCGCGGTACCACCTATTTTCTCCGCACAAAGCGAAGCACTCAAAGCGCGTAACGGGCGCGACTCGTTCCAGCCTACTGCTGTTTCAGCCGGACTGCTCCGGGGCTACAGATCCTGACGCCTTGCACGGCTTGCACCAACCGCCGCTTCTCTTGAGCTCTGCCTCCAGGAAGACTCCCCTTCATAGCCTTTACCATATTTTACTATACCTTATATATTAGCAAGCAGTATAGGAGGATGTCAAGTATTTATATATACACCTTTTTTCAGGCGAAAAAGGTGTAGCCAAAATCGCCTTCTTTTGTTCGCAAACCTTCGCGGATGCTGTGAGCCTATCATCTCCGTGCCCGGTTGCAACCGTGCCGGACACTATCTCCATTTTATACATGACTTCTGCCGGCTCACCCACCGTCTACGGCAACAAGTACGCAATTTTTTCTTACTTTTATTAAAACTGTCTTTAACCAGTTTGTACTTAATATGTATATCATATTGCGATAGACGGCAGGCGGTTTGGCCATAATACTCTCTAAAATACAAACAGTCCTCGGCACGTATTTGACCGAGGACTGAGTTTTAAAGCCGCAATGTCCGCTATCGCTGTAATAAGAAAATAATAACCAAAAAAGGTGTAATTCTATTTCTTACTATTTCCCTTGCATCCTGCAGAGCAGCTTTTCGCTGTCGGACAGCCTACACATTTGACGCCGTTTTTCTTCGCCTTGTGCAGATACCGTACCGCCAGCAGCAAAATAGCAAGGATAACACCGGCAACAATAATATCGTTCATCTGCTGTCCTCCTTTAATGATACTGACTTAGCGGGCAGCAGAAGCACCCAGAGCATATTCCTTCTGCAGCTCTCTGTCAGTTTTGTTGATAAGATGCATAATATAGGCAGCAATAGCTGCAACAACCACCAGTCCGGGCAGGAATCCTTCTCCCAGCGTACCGTAATACAGCAGCGTGCCAATCTGATAAACGGCAAAAGCTACTGTATAGCCCACACCCAGCTGCAGACCGATAGCGCCCAGCAGCCACTTAGTGCTGGCAAGCTCAGAACGCATTGCTCCCAGCGCTGCAAAGCAAGGCGGCGTAAACAGATTGAACATCAGATACGCCAGCGCTGCTACGGAAGTAAGACCAAACATAGCAGCTACATCACCGGCACCGCCAACCAGAGCCAGCTCTTCGGTATCAATAAAATTAGTTACACCGTAAACAACAGCTAAAGTACCTACGACATTTTCCTTAGCAATAAAGCCAGTAACGGCTGCCGCTGCCAGCTGCCATACGCCAAAGCCCAAAGGAATCAGCAGGAAAGCGAAAGGATGCGCGATAGATGCCAGTATGGAAGTGCCTTCCATGCCTTCTTCCACTACTTCAAAGCTCCAGTTAAAGGTCTGCATTACCTGCACGGCAGTATTGCACAGCAAAATGATGGTGCTGGCCTTCACAATGTACGCCCAGCCGCGGGAGCACATAGCCATAAAAGCGCGTTTGATGCTGGGCAACTTGTATTCCGGCAGTTCCATAATGAAGAAGGAGCGTCTGCTCTTATAGCCCACAATCCTATTAATAAGCAGCGCGCCGACAAAGATCAGGAAGATACCCATAAAGTACATGGAAGTACCAACCCAGGCGCTGTCCTGGAAGAACACGCCGGTAAAGAGAGCGATAACCGGCAGCTTGGCGCCGCAGGGCATAAAGGTTGCCAGCATGGCAGTCGCACGGCGTTCACGTTCGTTGCGGATAGTACGGCAGGCCATAATCGCCGGAATGCCGCAGCCGGTGGCAATAACGAAAGGAATGACGGACTTGCCGGAAAGACCTACTTTTTTGAAAATCGGGTCAAGCACTACGCTGACGCGCGCCATATAGCCGCAATCTTCCAGAAGGGCAATCAAAAAATACATAACCATTACCAGCGGCAGAAAACCTACAACTGCACCTACACCGCCGATAATGCCGTCCACTAAAAGCGCCTGCAGCAGCGGCGAGCTGCCTTCAACTGCAGCGGCAACCATTTCCTGGAAGCCTTCAATCCAGCCAACCAAAACATCGGCAATCATAGGCCCGAAGCTGGCCTGAGAAATATCAAAAACAAAGTACATGATAAGAGCAAAAATGGGAATGCCTAAAAATTTATTGGTCAGTACCGCATCAATAGCGTCCTGGCTGTTCTTTTCCCTGGTCAATACCTTGCGGCTTTCTACTGCGGCCACAATCTTATTGACAAAGGCAAAGCGCTTTCTGTCCGCTTCTGTTACGGCTTCCTTATCCAGCAAATCAACCTCGCCCTGACTGTACGGTGCCTGCTGCGTTTTGCCCAGCTGCGCTGCGGCAGTTTTAACAACTTCCTTCAAGCCGCTGCCTTCCGTAGACACTGTCTTGATTACCGGACAGCCCAGCTTCGCAGACAAAGCCTCCACATCGATGCGGGTTTCCTTCTTATCATTAATATCGAACTTATTCAAAGCCACTACCACAGGAATACCCAGCTCCAAAAGCTGCGTAGTGAAAAACAGGCTGCGGCTCAGATTGGTTGCGTCCACAATATTGACGATAACGTCCGGCGCTTCATTTTTCACATAAGCACTGGTAATGCTTTCTTCCGAAGTAAAGGGCGACATGGAATAGGCGCCCGGCAAATCCACTGCTGTCAGTGTTTCCGGTCCTGCGTAGTATTTCTTTTCAATATAGGCTTCTCTTTTGTCTACGGTAACGCCTGCCCAGTTGCCGACTCTTTCATGTCTGCCGGTCAAGGCATTATACATGGTAGTCTTGCCGCTGTTGGGATTACCTGTCAGTGCAATTTTCATGCTTGCTTCCTCCTTCATACACCTGCTTTATATATTTAGCTATAAATTAGCATAAGCTAACCAATGGTTAAAAATAAAAGGCTGCACCAGCCCTTTATTTCAGATAAGAATAGTTTCCGCCAGTTCTCTGTCAATAGTATATCTGCCATCCTTGACGGAGATAATGCAGCCGCCCTGCAGATGAGAGATAACCGTAACCAGCTCACCACTGTAACAGCCCAGCGATAACAGGAAAGCGTCTACCTCTTCATCGCCGGAATCTACAGCCTGGATGATATATTCCCTGCCTTCCACAGCATCATTTAAGTTCATATATTCCTCCTGCGTTTCAGCTTATAGTTAGCAATAGATAACTCATGTAAAATATATCATCCGCTGTTTAGTTTGTCAATGAAAACTTTAGCTTTCGCTAACTCTTTTTAAAAGTTAGTATTTTATTACTTATCGTCCAGGTATGTTTAGGCTGAATAAAATAAGGCAGTACGACATCTTTCAGTCATACTGCCTTTGGTTTATCTGTGCATATATAAAAGTCTGATGGAATTGAGTACGCACAGCAGCGCCACACCGCTGTCGGCAAAGACTGCTGCCCACATGGAAGCGTAGCCGAAAGCGCCTGCTGCCATGATAGCTGCCTTCACTGCCAGAGCGAAAACTACGTTCTGCCAGGCAATAGCTGCCGTGCTGCGCGCCAGAGCCAATGCCTGCGGCACTGCACCCATATCTGATTTCATAAATACCACGTCTGCTGCTTCAATAGCCGCATCCGCACCGCTGCCCATAGCTGCACCTACATCGGCACCCGCCAGCACCGGTGCATCGTTAATGCCGTCGCCAACAAACATTACCGGCCCATATTTTTCGCGCAGCTGCTGCAGATGAGTAAATTTATCCTGCGGCAGTAATCTGCCGTGAGCTTCCTTAATACCTGCCTGCTTAGCTACCGCCTCTGCTTCCTCCTGGCTGTCGCCGGTAAGCATAATTACTGCCAAGCCCTGCTGCTGCAGTTTTTTCACTGCCGCCGCAGCATCTGCCTTTAGAGTATCGCTGATAATGATACGTCCCAAATACTGTCCGTTGCGGGCAGCCAGCACCTCACTGCCGGAAATTGCTTCCGCCTGCGGCACATCAGCAACACCATAACGCTGCATAAGCTTTCTGTTGCCGCATAAAAGCTCGTCAGCACCTATACGCACTGCCAAGCCTTCACCGGCAACCTCCTGAAAGCTTTCCGGCTGCAGCAGTTCCAGACCACGGCTGCGCGCTGCCTGCACAATGCTGACTGCAATGGGATGTACGGAAGCCTGTTCCGCACCGGCGCAAAGCTGCAGCAGTTCTGCTTCCGTTACGCCTTCTGCAGGCAGCAGCTTCTGTACGGCAAATTCACCCTTTGTTACCGTACCTGTCTTATCCAGCACTACCGCCGCCACATTCTTCAACGCTTCGATAACGATGCCGCCTTTAAAGAGAATGCCGCGTCTGGAAGCCGCACCGATGCCGCTGAAAAACGCCAGCGGCACACTGAGCACCAAAGCGCAGGGACAGCTGATAACCAGAAAGGTCAGCGCCGTATAAATCCAGTACTGCCACTCGCCAGTTACAAGTGACGGTACAATAGCCGTCAGCACTGCAAGACCAACTACTACAGGAGTGTAGACCCGGGCAAAACTGGTAATGAAACGGTCGATATGGGGCTTGCTGGCTGCAGCCTTCTCCACCGAATCCAAAATACGGGACACCATGGACTCTGCCAGTACCTTTTCTACCCTCAGTCTGAGCATGCCGCTGGTATTCACGCAGCCGGACATTACCCTGTCGCCGCTGTGTACAGCAATAGGCACAGGCTCGCCGGTAATAGCAGAAGTATCCAGCAAGCTTTCTCCTGCTACAATCACGCCGTCCAGTGGTATACGGTCGCCTACGCGTACCAGCAGCACATCGCCAACTTTAGCTGCAGCAGCATCAATCTCCCGCACGCCGTCTGCCGTTTCCAGCTGCACTGTTTCGGGACGCAGATCTACAGCTTCCATAATCTGACTGCGGCTTTTTTCCACTGCCAGTTCTTCAAAATATTCGCCTACACGATAAAAGAGCATAACGCCAACAGCTTCTTCCCAGGCGTTGATGGCAAAAGCACCCAGCGTTGCAATAGTCATGAGAAAGTTTTCATTCAACGCATGTCCTTTCAGCAGACTGCGTGCCGCCGCCATGATGATACTGCGGCCTAAGATAAGGTAAGCCACCAACAGCGCCGGTAAATGATAGGCCTCCGGCAAAACTCCCAGCCATTCAGCAGCAATAAACAACACGCCGCCGCTGATAATTTCTGCCAGTGAGCGCTGACGGGCGGACAATCCTTTCGACTTAGCTGCTCCTGCCTGCTTGGCTGCAGTACCGCTTTCTTCTACAGATATTCCTTCTTCGATACTGTCGCAGACCTCCTGCACTGCTGCTAAAAGATCAGCGCCACTTTTAACCTGCACCTGCAGTTTTTTCGTAGCAAAGGTTAAGAGCGCTGCTTCTACCTCCGGCAGCTGCCCTACTGCGCGTTCAATTTTGGCACCGCAGTTGGCGCAGCCCAGTCCCTGCAGCAGATAGGTGCGGGTTAAAACTCCTTCGCCGTCTGATGCAAGTATCGTGCGTACCTCCTCCATATGTTCTGCCTCACAGCAGGTATGTTGATGTTCTGCATGCTGCCCGCCGCAGCAGGAAGTATGCTGATGGTTACATTCACAGCCATGTTCAGTTTCATGTCCATGCTTATGCAAAGTACAGGAATCATGCAGCTGCTTTTTCTCCGTCATCTTCTGTCCCTCCTATTATATATGAGCAATTATTCATATAATATCTAAAAATTTTTAGCAGCTGTCAAAATATATGACTAAGTATTCATATATGTTCTATACAACTGCTTATGTTCTTCTTGGCTACATTATAACATATGAACAACTATTCATCTATAGTTTTTTGAAAAAATTTATTTCTAATTTTACTGTTTTTATTTATCAAAAAAGCACTGTGAAAACTTTTCAGCTCTCACAGTGCTTTTGCACATATCTTTATGGAATTTGGAAAATACTACATTCTTTAGAAGCTGTATACAGCCTGTACGTTACCACTGAAACCTTCACGCTGTCCAGCATAGCCACGCATACTTAAATCAAAACTCCAGGGAGAATCACTGCTTGGCTGATAGTTCACGCCAACTTCTGCCATGTAGCTGCTTCCCTTCAGGCTTTGCTGCGGTGTGCTCATATTTTCAACCCTCATATCAGCATCACCATTAAATTCATATTCATACGCTAAGCCGTAATAAGTACTGAATTTATTTTCTTTATTAGTCGTCAGTCTTGCACCAATCCTCAGTCTATCACTGGTTATACCGTCCAAATCAAACTTATCGCCAGCTACAGTAAAAGTATCCCCTTCCGTATAGGTATGGAAGAGTTTACCGTAAATATCAAGGTCTTTATCTGCATCAAGACTAATTATTTTACCTACTCCGATATGAGCGCCATAATAGGTACTTTCAGACTTGTAACCATAGCTGTTACCAGCACCATCTCTCAAGGCATCTTTCATTTCATTTTTCAGCAGGCCGGCTCTCAAACTGCCTTCTGTATAAACTCCGTTATCTTGTTCAAAGCGAGCTGCTACACCGCCACCGTTGTACACTACATTACCATCGCCGCGGAAGAAGTCATCATTGAAACTATTATATGTTCTGTAAGTACCACTGCCATTTTCAAAAAATGCGCCCCAGCTGAAATCACCATTGCCAACATCTTTTTCATTACCAACACCAACAATGCCGCTCCAGCCATTTATTTTAAGGTCACTGTTTACATCATATTTACTGTGGTTACCATGTACTGCAGCAAAAGTCTTAACACCATATTTATCGTCGCGGCTCAAGGTATCAAGACTATCAGAAATAAGGTCAGTTCCCTGATTGACAAAGGCCGCTGCTACCGCATGATTCTGCGCTACTAAATGCGTCTGCGAATTCTGCATAAGGTTTGTGATAGTATACTTGAGTTTACTACCATCAGTAACGCTTACCGTTCCTGTGCCAACCAATGCCACACCGGCACTAAAATCTTCGCTTACCGTTACATTGTCTTTATTTATTCCTAACTGAATAGGATCTCCAAACTCATCTTCACTTTTAATAATATACATACTTTGATTTACAGCCGGTTTCGTACCACCCGCAAGACTGAGAAGATTGATTTTCGTATTTTTCAAACTGTCTCTACTAGCAAGATCAGTAATTTTAAGAACAGTCCCACCATTTTTCCATTGTATATTTTTAAAATCTATGCTATTAAAATTTTCTGCTTTTTTTACAGATCCGCTCCAACCATCAATAACAAGCTTATTATTCGTAAGCGTAACAGTATCATCATAACTATCGCCGCCACTTAAATAAGCCTCTTCTAAATTTGCCGCACCACTAATTGTAATAGTATTACCACTTACAGTACTAGGGTTAGTAGTTTGAGTATAGCCTCCATAAATAATCCCCTCTATTGTGCCGCCACTGATATTAACTTTATTATTTGTAGCACTAGTAACGCCTAAACCACCAGCAATATAACCAGTCATATCAATATTACCACCAGTGATATTTACTGTATTACCATTAGCGCTACCCCTCATTGTCGCTCCGCCGGTAATCATATCAACCTTACTAAATTTACTGCCGGCAATAGTAAGGGTATTAGAACTTACGTTACCTTGTACTGACAAACCACCTATAATCTCAGTAACTTTAGAATCTAACGCAGAGTCTACATGAACATTACTGCCCTGAGCTTTTGTTCCAGCATAAGCCCATGTCATACCATTTTGAACTACTTTTCCACCAGTATTTGCCGCCCAAGCAGCAGTAGTTCCCAGCATACCAATGGCTAAAATGCTGATCATTACACTGTACTGTAAATTTCTTTTCATAAAAAACACCTCCTATTATCTGTTAAGCCGTTATTATGAAACAAGTATTACTTTTTTCATAATCATTCACTCTTCCATATTTATTGTAACATTTGCAGATATAATTTGTATAGCAAAAACGCTGATTACAATATATTGATAATTTTTTATTTATACATAATTATGTAAATCTTTTATTTTTAAGATTTTATCATTCTTATATTATAAAAAAATAAATCAAACTTAAAAAAGCCAAAATTTTTTTCTCATATTGTCAAATTTACTGCCATTATTTTATTAAATACAAATTTTATCTTTCATAAAATACCTCTAAACAAAAATCATTATTTATTGTATAATAGTATCAGAACATTTACGCGTCTGTCGCGTTATCTTCATAAATATATTAAGGAAGTGAAACACATGGCTATTATTTATCCTACCGCTGCTGAATTTAAACAGATGCTGGCAGAAAAGAAAACTTTCCTTGCAGATTTTTTCGCCACCTGGTGCGGCCCCTGCAAAATGCTGAGCTACGTACTGGAAGACATTGACAAAGAACTGGGCGATAAAATCGACATTGTCAAAATTGATATTGATAAAGAGCCTGCTCTTACCGAAGAACTGGATATCACCATTATCCCGACACTCTTCTTTATTAAAGACGGTGAGATTCTTTCCCGCTATTCCGGTTTCCTGCCCCGTGAACGTCTGCAGGCACGTCTGGAAAAACTGCTGGGCAACGAGCCGCCAGTCGAAGCTGCTCCCCCTGCTGATTATGACCTCATTATTATCGGCGGCGGCGCTGCCGGTCTGACCGCTGCCATCTACGCCCGCCGTGCCGGTCTGAAAACACTGGTGCTGGAAGCATACGCTCCCGGCGGCAAGCTGATTAAGACCTTTGAAATCGAAAACTGGCCCGGCAAAAAGAACGTCAGCGGTTCCCAGCTTGCTTACGACATTTACGAGCAGGCCATGGAACTGGGTACGGACTATTTCTATGAAAATGTTACCTCTGTCAGTGCAGGCGACATCAAGACTGTTGACTGCGCCAGCGGCAAAACCTTCCGTGCTCCGGCAGTTATCGTCGCTACCGGAACGGTAGAACGCACGCTGAACATCCCCGGCGAGCTGGAAATGATTGGCCGCGGCATCAGCTTCTGCGCAGTCTGCGACGCTGCTTTTTACCGCAACAAGCCGGTTATCATCGTCGGTGCCGGCAACGCTGCCTTTGAAGAATCCCTCTATCTGGCGGAATTTGCTTCTGATATAACAATTCTGGCCCGCCGTGACAAATACAGCGCCGAGCTTATCACTCAGGAAAAAGTTGCGCAGAATCCTAAAATCAAGGTACTGCCCTTCCGTACACCCCAGGAAGTACTCATTGAAAACAATCATGTGGCAGGTATGCGCGTGCTGAACACCCAAACCGGTGAGGAAGAAATTTACAAGGCGCACGGTATTTTCCCCTATATCGGCGCTGACCCGGCTACCGACTTTGTCAAAGAGCTGGGCATTACCGATAAGCAGGGCTACATGACTGTTAAAGATGATATGTCTACCTCCGTACCCGGTATTTACGGTGCCGGCGACGTGTGCGCCAAAGTACTGCGTCAGGTAGTTACCGCTACCAATGACGGTGCTATCGCTGCTCAGAGCGCGCTCAAATATCTGCGCGAGCGCCGCTAAGAAATACTTGACAAACGCCGCTCTTAATCTTACAATACGCTTAATAACTTCAATATAAAAAATCTCTTTGCACTGCATTTTAGCTACAGTACAATCTGATCAGGCGTTAAACCTGCTGGTTTTTAGCAGCCGGGCCCACACGGGCAGCAGACATTCTGCGTCTGCGGGACAGTATACTACTATTCCGCAGGCGTTTTTGTTTGCCTGCAGAGGATTTGGGAGGATAATATATTATGATGAATTTTGTTAATGAAGAAGAACGCATAGCCATGGTGGTGTCCGTCAACAGTATTATCGCCAACCTGGTACTTTCACTGGGCAAGCTGGCAGCCGGCATCGTCGCCAACTCTGCGGCCATGATTTCCGACGGTATCCACTCCGCTTCCGACGTTTTCAGTACCCTTATCGTTATGGCAGGCGTGCGCTTTTCCAATAAGGCTTCCGATGACGAGCACCAATACGGCCATGAACGTCTGGAATGTGTGGCAGCCATTATTCTGGCAGTAATGCTGACGCTGGTTGCCCTCGGCATTGGTTACAGCGGTGTGCAGAAGGTGCTGTATGCCGATGCTGCTGATCTGGTAATCCCCGGACAGATGGCGCTGTGGGCCGCCGTAATCTCCATCGTAGTGAAAGAAGCCATGTTCTGGTACACCAAACGTGCTGCCGATAAAATTAACTCCGGCGCGCTGATGGCCGATGCCTGGCATCACCGCAGCGATGCCCTTTCTTCCGTGGGCAGCTTTGTAGGTATCCTTGGTGCGCGCATGGGCTATCCTATTTTAGACCCGGTAGCCAGTATCGTTATCTGTGCCATGATTTTATATGCAGCCTACGAAGTATTTGCCGATGCCATGAACAAGATGGTTGACCGCAGCTGCGATGCTGAAACCAGCAGCCGTCTGGAGGCACTGATTGAAAAGGTTCCCGGCGTAGAGCATGTGGACAGCCTTTATACCCGTATGTTCGGCAGCCGTATCTATGTGGATGTGGAAATCAGCGTTAAAGATGATCTGACCCTGCTGGCAGCCCATCACATTGCCGAAACAGTTCATACCGCTATCGAAGCTAACTTCCCGCTGGTTAAGCACTGCATGGTACATGTCAACCCCGTCAGCGAAACCCACCACGACCTCTGCCCTGTACTGCCGCCGGAACTGCGTCCCGGTGCCGAGCACAAATAAGCTGTTTGACAAAAAAAACTGCACTTTGTAGAATATTATTATCTTTACAAAGTGCAGGTGTTATAATGAATAAATATAAAGCGGCCTTTGCCGCGGCTTTTCCTTTAACGCTGCCAATCTGTGCGGCGTTTTTATTTTTGGGCATGTCCTATGGCGTACTCACTGTCAGCAAGGGCTTTTCCGTCTGGTATCCCTTTTTTATGAGCCTGTTAATCTTTGCCGGCTCCATGGAATTCGTTACCGTAGGTTTGCTGCTTTCTGCCTTTGACCCCGTAGGTGCCTTCTGCATGGCGCTCATGATTAACTCCCGCCACCTTTTCTACGGCATTTCCATGCTGGAACGCTTCAAAGGGCTGGGCTGGAAAAAGCCCTACCTTATTTTTGGCATGTGCGACGAATCTTTCTCCATCAACTGCTCGGCAGCCATCCCTCCAGGTATTGATAAGGGCTGGTTCATGCTCTTTGTCACCGCCCTCAATCAGCTGTACTGGGTAGCAGGCGCTACCTTGGGCGGACTGCTGGGCAGCAGCGTTTCCTTTAATACTAAGGGACTGGACTTTGTGCTCGCAGCGCTCTTTATTACTATCTTTGTCAGTCAGTGGCAAAGCAGCGAAAATCATCAGTCGGCTCTGGCAGGTCTTGTGATTTCGGCGGCTTGCCTGGCGATATTCGGAGCGCAGCAGTTTCTTCTGCCGTCCATGCTGCTGATAGCCGCGCTGTTTATCTACTTTTACTATCGGGGAGGTAAGAAAGCATGACGCTTACACAAGAATTCATCACCATTGCGGCCGCAGTACTGGGAACTATGGCAACGCGTTTTCTGCCCTTTCTGCTTTTCCCGGCCCATAAAAAAACACCTCCTTTGGTGCTTTTTTTAGGACGACTGCTGCCCCCTGCCGTCATGGGCATGCTGGTAGTTTATTCATTGAAGGATGTACAGCTTTTAAGCAGTACTCACGGGCTGCCGGAAGCGCTTGCCATTGCTCTTTTGGTTGCACTGCAGCTTACACTGCGCAATGCCCTCGTAACTATCGGCGTCAGCACCATTTTTTATATGCTGCTGGTACAGAAAATATTTATATAAAAAAACCAATAAAAAAGCAGACACCTGTTGTCTGCTTTTTTATTGGCATTGCTGCACCCCTGCAGCACGCTAACGTATAGAGGATTTTCAGTTATTATAAGAATAGCATCATGATCGTCATGCAAATGTCCGGTTTGCACAGCTTAATGGAAATCAATATTTCGGCCTGCTGCAACAAAAAAACCGTTTCTCTTACGAGAAACGGTTAATGCAACATGTGGGATTCTGCCACTCTCACATAAACAGAATCTTTGTGATAACATCTTTCCTGTCGCTCGCAGGTCAAGCAAATGCCTATACAGAAAGTCTTGCTGGATTCAGGAAACCTGTTACAGCGGCGGGACCTCTTTGGAATTGCACCAAATAACTCTCCGTACGAAATATTGATTTGTTGTACTAATTGTACTATGTACCAATAAGGTTGTCAATACTTTTGCGATAAATTTCTCAAATTTATTTTTGAGATATACTGTACTATTAAATAATTTTTATGAACTCATTCAGCTAAATAAAGTAAAAGCGCTTACAAGCCTTCTGCCGTAAGCGCTTTTACTTTATCCAGTTACTGTCCATTGTTTCCTCTCCGTGAAAATTTTAATGAATAAAGTACAGATTCATCTGATACAACGCTTTGACAAATTTTTCAAACGTCATTTTCTTTCCCTCCCGGTAAAAAATTTACTTAAATTTTACTTTAGCTAAAGTATAGCATGTTGTGGCGTTTTTGTCCACTATGGACTTATTTTGTCCCGATTATCTTATAAGCCGCATCCAGACTGTCTTTAAGGCATTTCAGACAAAAAACAACCCGGACGCTAAAAAAATTTTTTCGTCCGGGGATATTTTTTATGAAGCTGTATGTCTGCCAAAATACCATGACAGCAGCGGCGGCACACAGATATTAATAGCCAGTACACGTACCAGCTGATATGTAAGAATGATGGAAACATCTTCGCCCATACTCATTCCTGCCAGCGCCATCTCGGCAATACCGCCGGGAGCCATAGCCAGGAAAGCGGTAATCAGGCTGAATCCATAGCGCGCCGAAAGCAGATAAGCTACGGCAATGCTTACAGCTACCAAAATTACCGTGCCGATAATCGTCAGCGGCACAATAGCCTTAGTCTTAGCAATTCTTTCCGCGTCCAGCAGCATACCCATGTACAGGCCAATGCTGACCTGCGCCGGAGCCATAAGCCAGCCGGGCACGGGCTGCAAATCTCCTGCTACGATTGAAAACACAGCTGTCAGCAGGATGGTGCCTAAAAATTTAGGTGTGGGCAGATGCAGCTTTTTGGCCAGGTAGCCGCCCAGTATGGAAAGCGGCAGAAATACCAGCCAGTGAATACCGCCATGATTGGGCATCTCCACCGTGCTGCCTACGATATGAGCATCCAGCAGCGTGATAACCAGAAGCGGTACGGAAACGATAACCCCAATAAGGCGGATAACCTGCATAACCATGACCACATTAGGGTCAGTACGCTTATCCTGCTCAGTTAAGAGCATCATCAGCGTAATGCCGCCGGGCATCATGCCCATAATGCAGCTCTGCAGGTTCACCTTGGTCCAGCGGGCCATAAGCCACGCCAAAAGCACGCTGACTGCGATAGCGATAACATTGGCTTCTACTACGCCTGCCATTTCCTCCAGAAAATTGTTCCAGGCGTCGTTGCTGAAAGTAGCACCAATACCATAGCCTGCTACCATTAGGCCGCAGGCACGCCAGCTGCGGGGCCAGCTTACGGCAACGTTATGAGCAAAGGCCTTGCACAGCACTGCCGTTACCATCCCTCCCAGCAGATACGGTATCGGCAGGTGCATCCGCACCAGCAGACTGCCTAAGCAGGCAGCAGTAATAAACAGCAGCAGTCTATTCAGCATATTCTTCCAGCGTATTCATAATGCGGGCAATCAGCTCGCCGCGCATAGTATGCTGGGAAGAACTGTAAATCATAATCTGCTCTTCGGACAGGCCCATTTCCCTTTTAAACAGGGCTTTCTGAGCCATAGCCGCATTTTTGGACAGCTTGTCGGACTTGGTAAGCACTATCTGTACTTTAAGTCCGCAGCCCAGCAGCCAGTGATAACATTCCAGATCGCTGTCCATGGGCTTATGCCGGATGTCGATAAGCTGGCATACTAACGCCAGATTATCACTGCCGGACAGATATTTGCTGATGAAGCCGGACCATTGCTCCTTATTGTTGCGGTTGGTACGGGCAAAGCCGTAACCGGGCAGGTCCACCAGGTAGAAGTGGGCTCTTTCGTCCAGCCCTTCATCTACGCGTTTGGCTTCCAGCTCGTAAAAATTGATAGTCTGTGTCTTGCCCGGAGTAGCGCTGACGCGCGCCAGTCCGTTACGGCGGCACAGAGAGTTGATGAGTGAGGATTTGCCCACGTTACTGCGGCCGATGAAAGCCGTTTCGATGAGCGCAGGGGTCGGATACTGCTCTGCCTTAACAGCAGACGCCACATATTTGGAACGGATAATATCCCAGCAGCCTTTAGTCATTTTTTTCCTCCAATGCCAGTTGCAGCACTTCATCCATATGTTTTACAGCAATAAATTTCATCTGACGGCGTACATTATCGGGAATTTCTTCCAGATCCTGCAGATTGCGCTCCGGCAGCAGTACGGTTTTTACGCCGTAGCGATGTGCTGCCAGCACCTTTTCCTTAATGCCGCCTACAGGCAGTACCCTGCCGGAAAGAGTAATCTCGCCGGTCATGGCAAGTCCGCCTTTTACGCGGCGCTTAGTCAGTGCCGATACCATAGCTGTTACCATGGTAATACCGGCAGAAGGGCCGTCTTTGGGAATAGCGCCTTCGGGCAGGTGGATATGCAGGTCTTCTGTTTCGTAGAAGTTTTCTGCCAATCCCAGTTCAGCCGCACGGCTGCGGATGTAAGTATATCCTGCCTGCGCGGATTCCTTCATTACATCGCCCAGCTGTCCGGTCAGCGTTAAGCCGCCTTTGCCTTTGTACACCAGTACCTCTACCTTGAGCAGCTCGCCGCCCACACTGGTCCAGGCCAGACCTGTGCAGCAGCCTACCTCGGAAGCAATGCTGATATCGTCTTCCAGAATCAGCGGCTTGCCAAGATATTTTTCCAGATTAGCACTGCTGATTTTAGCAGCGGCACTCTTGCCGGTAACAATCTTATGCGCGATTTTGCGGCAGACACCAGCAATCTTACGCTCCAAGTTACGCACACCGGCTTCGCGGGTATATTCGCGGATAATGCGGCGCAGAGCGCTGTCGCTCAAAGTAATATGTCTGTCTGCCAGGCCATGCTGCTTCAGTTCTTTCGGCAGCAGGTGCAGCTCAGCAATCTTAACCTTTTCATCCTCAGTGTAGCTGGAAAGAGAGATAACCTCCATCCTGTCTAAAAGCGCAGGCGGAATGGTTTCTACGGTGTTGGCCGTCACAATCCAGAATACATTGGATAAGTCAAAGGGGAATTCAATAAAATGGTCACTGAAAGAATCGTTCTGTTCCGGGTCCAGTGCTTCCAGGAGAGCAGAAGCAGGATCACCGCGGAAGTCAGAAGTCATCTTATCCACTTCGTCCAGCAAAAATACCGGGTTCATGCAGCCGCAGCTTTGCATACCGTGGATAATACGTCCGGGCATGGCGCCGATGTAGGTACGGCGATGACCGCGAATCTCGGCCTCGTCACGGATACCGCCCAGAGAAATACGGGTAAAGCGGCGTCCGATAGCGTCGGCAACGCTGCGTGCCAGCGAGGTTTTACCAACGCCCGGCGGGCCAACCAGACACAGAATCGGCCCTTTGGTATCGCGGGTTAAAGCGCGTACTGCCAGATATTCCAGAATACGCTCTTTAACTTTTTTCAGTCCGTAATGGTCTTTATCCAGCACCTCAGCTGCATGCTTCAAATCAAAATTATCCTGAGTAAACTTGCCCCAGGGCAGCGCCAGCAGCGCATCCAGGTAGCTGCGGATAACGGCGCTTTCTGCCGCCATCGGCGGCATCTTATACAGACGGTCCAGCTCTTTGTTAATCTTGCTGCTTACCTCTTCCGGCAGGCTAAGCTCTTCCATCTGCTTTTTATATTCGTCAATCTCAGCTTTCAGCTCGTCGCCTTCGCCCAGCTCCTTGTTAATCGCCTTGAGCTGTTCGCGCAGGTAGTAATCACGCTGATTTTTTTCAATCTGGCGGCGTACCTCGGCAGCGATATTCTTTTCCAGTCCGGCGATTTCCAGCTCTTTGCTGAGCACCACGTATAAAGAATGCATACGCTCTTTTACGTCAAAGGCTTCCAGCAGACGCTGCTTTTCCTCGATACTTACGGACAGATAGCCGGCAATCATATCAGCAACCCTGCCCGGGTCCGGCTGCGCCTTAAAGGAAAGCAGCACTTCGCTGCTGACCTTCTTCGTCAGCAGTACCCAGTTTTCAAAGGTTTCGATAAGCATACGGCGCAGAGCTTCAATTTCCGTATCCTCGCTAATCTCGGAACGAATCAGCTCGCCGCTGCCGACAAACTGTGCGTCCTCGCCTTCGGTTACGGTGATGGAATCCAGTCGTACACGCTCCAGACCTTCCACCAGGATGCGTACCGCACCATTAGGCAGCTTGAGCAGCTGCTTAATCTCTGCCAGTACGCCGCAGGTGTACAAATCTTCAATCTGTACGTCCGTCACAGCCGCGTCCTTCTGAGTAGTCAAAAGCAGCTGCTTGGTCGCACCCGCCGCATTTTCTACGGCATGGATGGATTTATCCCTGCCGATATCAAGATTTACCAGCATGCCCGGAAAAATCAGCATTCCGCGCAGCGGCAGCAGCGGCAGAGTAATCATATTGTCAGACAAACCAGTTCCTCCTTTACAAGCACAAAAGGGAGAAAGGCAATGCCCTTCCCCCTAATCTTTATTTGTTATTCCGCAAGCATCTGCGGATCTTCATGCTGACGCACGGTTGCTTCGGTAACGATGCATCTTTTTACATCGTCGCGGGAAGGCACGTCATACATCACATTGCGCATAATCTCTTCGATAATAGCGCGCAGTCCGCGGGCACCGGCATTGCGTTTCAGCGCCTCTTCGGCGATAGCGTCAAGTGCCGCGTCCTCAAATTCCAGCTGGACATCATCCATAGCCAGGAAATGCTGGTACTGCTTAATCAGCGCGTTGCGCGGCTCCTTGAGGATGCGCACCAGTGCTGCCTTATCCAGTGAATCCAGCGTTACTACTACCGGCAGACGGCCGGCAAATTCCGGGATCAGACCAAATTTCATCAAATCCTCAGGCAGTACCTTGCTGAATACTGCATTATTGTCAATTTCCTCTTTTTTGCGGATATCCGCGCCAAAGCCCAGGTTCTTCTTGCCGATACGGGCATTGATGATATTTTCCAGTCCGGCAAATGCGCCGCCGCAGATAAACAGGATGTTGGTAGTGTCTATCTGGATAAACTCCTGATGCGGATGTTTGCGTCCGCCTTTAGGCGGTACACTGGCAACAGTGCCTTCGAGGATTTTTAAAAGAGCCTGCTGCACACCCTCGCCGGAAACGTCGCGGGTAATGGAAACATTCTCTGACTTGCGGGAAATCTTGTCGATTTCGTCGATGTAGATAATGCCGCGCTGTGCAGCTTCAATATCATAATCAGCATTCTGAATCAGTTTGAGCAGAATATTCTCTACGTCCTCGCCTACATAGCCGGCTTCGGTCAGCGTGGTAGCGTCGGCGATGGCAAAGGGAACCTGCAGAATCTTCGCCAGAGTCTGCGCCAGCAGAGTTTTGCCGCTGCCGGTGGGTCCCAGCATGAGAATATTGGACTTCTGCAGTTCTACGCTGCGTTTTTCCTCAGGATTCTGCAGCTCGTAGTTAATACGTTTATAGTGATTGTATACGGCAACAGACAAAGTCTTTTTAGCTTCATCCTGGCCGATGACGTATTCATCCAGAATAGCCTTGATGTCTTTTGGCTTGGGCAAATCAGAAGCTGCCGGCATGCTTTCAGCCAGCGTTTTCTGGTAGTCCTCGTCCAGCATCTCCTTGCAGAACTCGATGCACTCGTCGCAGATATAGACGCCGCGACCGGCAATCAGCCTGCGCACCTGGCCTTCACGCTTGCCGCAGAAAGAGCAGGTAAGGTTGTTATCATGCCCTTCGTCAAAATTCATATTTATTAATCTCCTTAAGTCTAAAGCTACTAAGCTTTACGGCTGCGTTCCAGCACCTCGTCGATGAGGCCGTATTCCTTAGCCTCACGGCTGGTCAGGTAATGATCGCGCTCGGTATCAGCGGAAATCTTTTCCTTGCTTTGGCCGGTATGCTTAGCCAGTACGCCGTTCATCTCCTCGCGGATACGCAGGATTTCACGGGCGTGGATTTCAATTTCGGTAGCCTGCCCCTGGGCACCGCCCAGCGGCTGATGAATCATTACACGGGAATAGGGCAGCGCAAAACGCTTGCCGGGAGCACCGGCAGCCAGCAGCACAGAAGCCATGCTGGCAGCCATACCCATGCAGATAGTAGATACATCGGGCTTGATATACTGCATTGTATCATAAATAGCCATACCGGCGCTTACGCTGCCGCCGGGGCTGTTGATATACAGATGGATATCCTTGTCGGGGTCCTCGGATTCCAGGAACAGTAACTGAGCGATGACAACATTGGCCATATTGTCATCAATGGGCCCGGTAACAAAGACGATGCGGTCTTTTAAAAGGCGGGAATAAATATCATAGGAACGTTCGCCGCGGCTGGACTGTTCAACAACGATAGGCACGTAATTCATATTTGTCACACTCCTTTGCTGCCGGAAACGTTATTATTTTGCGCTGTCGATAACTACATGAGCTGCTTTGCGGCGCAGGATGTTTGCCAGCAGCAGGCCCATGGTACCGTTGTTGCGGATGATTTTCTTAACTTCGTCAACGGAAGCGCCATGCTGAGAAGCGATAGCAGCGATTTCAGCATCAACGTCAGCCATGTCAACTTGGATGTTTTCAGCTTTAGCAATAGCGTCCAGTACCAGGTCGGTTTTAACGTTTTCTTCAGCAACAGGACGTTGGTTTTCACGGATTTTAGCCATGTCCATGCCAGTGTACTGCATGTACATTTCCATGGTCATTTTGCGGCTTTCCAGGCTCATTTTCATTTCGTCAACCATTTGGCTGATGCGGTCTTCGATCATGATTTCAGGAACGGTGAATTTAGCGTTAGCTACAGCCAGGTCGATGAGAGCGCGTTCGTAAGCAACTTTAGCGTTTTCTTCAGCGCTCTTTTGCATGCGTTCTTTGTAGTTAGCACGCAGTTCGTCTACAGTTTTGAAGTCGCTGTTAGCAGCAACATATTCGTCGGTCAGTTCCGGCAGTTCGCGGCGTTTTACGTCTTGAATGTTTACTTTGAATACAGCTTCTTTGCCAGCCAGTTCTTTAACGAAGTATTCTTCCGGGAAGGTTACTTCAACGTCGGTGGAGTCGCCTTTTTTCAGGCCAACCAGTTGGTCTTCAAAGCCGGGGATGAAGGAGTTGGAGCCAACTTCCAGAGGATAGCCTTTGCCTTCGCCGCCGCTGAACGGTTCGCCGTCAACAGTACCAGCAAAGTCGATGATAGCGAAGTCGCCTTTTTCAATAACAGCGTCATCTTCAGCTGCTACCATTTTTGCATTGCGTTTACGCAGTTCGTTTACAGCGTCTTCAACAGCTTCGTCAGTTACTTCAACAGCTTCTTTTTCTACATGCAGGCCTTTGTATTCGCCCAGTTCCGGTTCCGGTTTCAGGGTTACTTTAATGGTCAGTTCCATATCTTTGCCTTCTTCAAAAGTAGATTCTTCTACTTTCGGGTCAGATACGGGGATCAGTTTTTCCTGGTCCAGAGCATCGCTGTAAGCTTTGTTAGCAACGATTTCGAAAGCTTCTTGTTTTACAGCTTCTTTGCCGTAGTGCATTTCGATGATGTTGCGGGGAGCTTTGCCTTTACGGAAGCCCGGGATGTTCACATTATTGGCAATCTTTACTACAGCTTTTTTGAAACCGTCGTTAACAACGGCAGCCGGAGCGGTGATTTTCAAAGTTGCTTCATTTTCTACTCTTTCAACAGTTACGTTCATTAATAAAATCCTCCCTTAAATTTATGTGGGTAAAAATAGTATATCGGATTAAAGTGTCAGCCTTCCCTATCAAGGCAGATTTATGCTGACATAAATCGCTCATAATATCATATCACAACCAGGCTTGCTTGACAATACTAAAAAGCCCTACAGACAAAGTCTGTAGGGCAAAATTTCAGTTGGAGCGGAAAACGAGATTCGAACTCGCGACCCCCTCCTTGGCAAGGAGGTGCTCTACCACTGAGCTATTTCCGCATTTGCGCTGTTCCGTATCAGGAACGATATTGATTATATTATACAACCGTACCTTTGTCAACAGCTTTTTTAAAAAATTTTTAAATTATTTTTTCTGGCTGTGCAGCAGCTTGAGCAGAGCAAGTAAATCGTTCACATTAATGTTCTCCGGCAAAACGCTGTCGTCTTTTTTGCTGTAGACGCTTTCCTCACCTTTGACAACTTCATCCAGGCTGCAATTAAAGATTTGAGAAATCTTATTAACCTGACACAGAGTTACCTGACCGCGGCCGCGTTCAATATTGCTCATATGGGTTTGAGAAATGCCTAAAAGGCCTGCCAGCTCGATTTGGCTCATATTATGCTGTACACGCATCAGCTTGATATTATTACCAACTTTTACAAAATCCAGATTTTCCATTCTGTTCATCCCTTCTTACACTTACTTTAGTTTATTAAACGCCATTTAATGTGTATTAAGTTTTTCACTAACATCTATTTAATAATATCATAAACATTCTTTATTAACTATCCTTTCAGCGTGAACATGCTCTTAATTTCGTGAACATCGGTTAATGTAATTAAATACTATTTATCTTAAATATTTAAAAGATAAAACACACCTGCTTAAATAAGCAGAGGTGTTTCCATTACACTATACCACAACTATATGTTTAATTTTTAGAAGCTCCACTGTAAGCCGGCGTTGATTTGATAGGTTTCTTCATAATCATTGCCCAGAGAAGTTTCTACATCCAGATATGCATAGCTTGTCTTGCTCATTGCTGTTGCAAAGCCAAAGCCGATGTCGCACCAGGTACCTTCATTGCCGTAGGTTACATCCATGATACCAGTTTTATCATGTGCATAGATATCCTGGTCGCCTAAGAATTCATGGAGCACATCTGCCTTGAAGTATACAGTGCTGCGCTCGCCAAGGTCTTTGCCCAGTCTGAAGCCTGCACGGGCAATCAGGCTGTTGATCGCATCCAGGCTTACTTCGGTTCCCTGACTAGTGGTGTAATTTGCGTCGGTTACTCTTGCATATTGCAGCTGTACCTGGGGCTCAAAGTACCAGTTGTTGCCGATATCTTTTTTGCGTCCGTATTCAGCGCTGATGGAGTATACATTGTTGCTGAAATCGCCGGTAATCTTGTCGCCGCCTCTGTAGAGGGTGAAGTCATTGGAGAGGTGTCCCCATTTAGCTACAAAATCACTGTAATGGCCTTTATCGCCCAGCCAGGTATCATACAGCCAGATGCCTTTACGGCTTACGTCACCGCTGCCGCCTACGCCGGTGTATTCACTGCTGCCGTCCATGTAGTCGATAGCTGCGCCGACACGTCTTTCACCATTATCGCATTCCTGTTTTTCATCATAGCCAAGTTCATACATGGTGTTCATGATGCGGAATTCGTTATCTTTGCCAATGCGGTCATGACGCATGCGTACCCACATGCCCTGATCTTCCTCAGTATTAATGTAGCGAGCTTCACCGAGACGTTTGTTGAGTCTGTCCATGTAAACAGCATTGCTGTAGTTTACCTTTGACATGTTTACTACGGTCTTACCGCCGTCGGAAATATCTTGTCCCTTAACACTAGTAATATACCAGTTCTGTACACTGTCAGGATCTTCCTTAAGATTTTCATCTAACAACATAATATTATTCTTGCTGTTTTCTTCATTTTCATCTCTAAAGAAGTCTTCTACATTACCGTTACCAGGCTTATTAGTGCCAACCTGTTCTCCATTATAGCCACTATTTTCTTCTGTATTATTCTCATTATATTCGCTATGGTCAACTTCAAATTCCAGGTTATAAATACCGGTGTCTTTCATAGTTACATTTTCAAATGTAGCTCCACCTTTTACTGTAGCAAAACGCAATACATTGTTTTCATTAATATTTTCAATGCCGTCAATCATATCATTGATTACTACATCATATTCACCGGTAGCATTTTTAACATAAAGCATATCGCTTTCTTCGTGATTATCATGATTTAAAGCCATGATAAAAGTTGCATCACTCTTGCCATCTGCTATACCATTTAAGCTGCCTATTGTAAGGCCATGAGTATCACCATCATAAGCCATATTGATTACAGCATTACCATTTGCCCCACTGATATCCAGACTGCTTACCCAACTTTGTCCTGTAAGGTACCATTTAGAGCCTTCGCCCATAGCAACACTTACAGTACCGCCTTCTATAATTTCATTACTAAATGCGGGGTTATAGAAGTTTTCATGATTTTTAGCATCATTGCCATAACCTGCATCACCATAATCATCAGCACGACCATACCAGGTACCACCAGTTCCAAGGTCAAGTTCCAGTATACCGCCATTAGCTGCAAGAGCATTGCCCATCATATCAAGTCCGCTGCCCTTTACGCTGTTAACTTGAATAAGACCACCATAACCGGAAACAAGGTCACCTTTGATGAAGCTATGCAAAATACCATCACCGCTATTTTTATAGTCAAGATTTACTGTACTGCGGTCTGCATCTTTAATATATGCTAAAGCTCCGGTTTCCGGATCTTTAAACTCATCCAGAACATTTCCATCACTATCTGTAATAACGCCGGTACCAGCAGTTATAGCAATACCGCGTGCATTACCTTTTATACCATCTGTATATTCACCGGAATTACTTGCTAAAATATATGTTTGACCTTCAATATTGATTTTACCGCCCTGTTGTGCCCAGATAGTACGCTCGCTGTCGTCCTTATGTTCATCTCCAGTTTGGAACTCAAAATCAGTAACAATATAGTTTACTCCATCTTCTCCAGCTTTGATATCAATTGTACCATTATTTTGAGCATAAAGCGCCGCTACCACATGATTCCTACCTTCTGCCTCAGAACCATGAGCGGAAGAACGAATAATATTACTTCCACTACCTTTTTTTATCACATTACCATTTTCATCTATAATATTATGATCTAAAGTTACAACAGTACCAGCATCTTTAGCATAAATAACACCTGCAAGCATGTTATCACCAGCAGTTGCATTTAAGTTAACCTGAGCTTTACTACTTGCTTGAACTGCATGTCCGCTGCCATAACCTTGATCATCAACAGCAACATTTAAGAAGTTAACTGTTCCGTCCAAGCCGACATTACCACTATTAGCAAATATGCCATACGCATCAGCAGCAATATGATTTAAATCAGCATTTAACTTAATAGTACCATTAGCTTCTGACCATAAACCAGTATTTGCTATAATCAAATTATTCACTGCAGCATCAGAATTAACTGCACCGCCAGCAGCACGTACAGCCGTTCCTTCAGATACAATGAGATTTGTTCCATTAGTAGAATCTATATCTGATAAGGTATTGACACCACTTGACATAACAGCTGTAGAATAACCATAAATTGTATTATTACCTGCGCTGCTTATGGTCACGTTGGAATTATTGCTATCGCTTCCGGTATTATTCCAAGCATAAACGCCATAACCAGTAGAACTAATATTTGTATTTCCGGCAGCTGTAATATCAACGTCACTGTTTGTGGATAAAACACCATATGAATAGCCCTTATAACCATCTGCTATTACAGATATATTATTTCCTGTAACATCAACTGTATTCCCTTTACCATAATTATCCGCATATATTCCATATGCTAAATTCTTCTCATTTTCACTTACAGCACTCACAGTTATATTTTTACCTGTCACTTCAGTGTTTACCGTAAAGCCATAAGTACTGGTAAAGATGCCAGCAATATGGTCAGTCGAAACATACTGTGCAGCATCATTATAGGCACTTAAAACAATATCGCCATCTGCAACTAACCTGCCACTGCTGTTTTGGTTAGTATTAGATACATGTACAGCTTCTGTTGTTTTATTACCTTTTGCATAGACATAAATTCCTCCGCCATCACCTGCATTTGTAGCATTAATATCGAAAGAAGCATTTTGGGCATATGCCGCATAAGACTGAGCACCGCTTGATTTGATAATAACACCATATCCATCATCATTTTTACCTGTGGAAGTAATATCAATTACTGATGCATTTCCCGTTGAATTTATCTCATTTGCCCTAATGCCATAATTAGCAGAATCCATACTTTTAAACTCATCTTTAGAATCAATATATACATAACCATCAGCATCAACATCAACACGAGAAGAATTTTGAGCATCTACGCCCATGATATTATTTTGTTTTCCTTCAACTTGTGATTGTGCAGTAATAATAACATTTTTTCCAGAATCGATTGTTGCAATACCTTCTTTCTGGACCTGAATCCCCCAAACTCCACTTGGTCCAGTAGCACCAACATCAGGAGCACCAGTAATAACATCAATCACTATGTCCCCTTTTGAAGTTGTCAGTGATACATCGCCACCTTTTTGGTTGCTTGTTGTTGAACCAACATTAATGCCATGAGCATAGGTTCCTTCAGTTTCGACTGTAACTTTTAAATCACCTTCAGTACTGGTAATATCTACTTTGCCATCATTATCCGCATATATGCCATTTACAGAATCCCTATTATTAGCATCATTTACGGAAATAATATTTTCTTTAGCATTTAATATAACATTAGAATCACTGCCGACAGCTTTTACACCATCATCATCAGCATTTACTTTATTTAATGCTCCACCAGTAAGTTGAATAATACCACTTTCAGCAACAACGCCATCTCTACTGCCTGTAACTACAATTCCCTGTCCGGCAGTAATTTCGGTAATACCACTCGTATTATGGATACCAGCATAATTTACATCCGTTTTTTCCTTATCATTAGCAGTAATCGTTACAAAACCTACAGCATCAATATCTACTTGTTCTGATTCATTATTTATGCCATTGCCGTTAGCAGCAGAAACAGTAATATTTCCGCCTTCTATAATAACCTGACCATTTTCATTTATAATACCATCCTGATAAGGCTTTATGCCTTGACTAGAATCTGTACTTATATTGATAACGCTATTTTCCGATCCATATATTGTTACACTGCCAAGTTTGTTGTCTATACCTTGACCTTTAGCAATAATAGTAAGGCCGTCAACCTTTCTTTTATCAGAACCAATATTCACTATGCCGTAGCCACCCTCAGCACCAACATACAATCCATTCTCTCCTGCATCAATGCTCACATTATTAGCCCAAATATCAACTGTCGCACCTTCACTGTAACCTGCTTCTATACCATTATAAGTAGTATTAACAGTTAAATCACCATTTATAACATTTACAGTGCCTTTAGGCCCAATACCTACACTACTACCAGCATTAACAATCAAATTATCACCATTGTCAACAATCTTTTCTCCATTCCATCCTTCACCCCATAAAGGACCACTTGTCTGATCCGCCGCCCATACCGGCACGCTGACGCTGGCAGCCATCAAACCAAGTATTATAGCTTTTTCTAAATTTTTCCGTTTCATAATATCAGTCTCCCTTAAAACCTTTTTATTCGATGCTTATTTCGCAGATAATTCTGCTGCTATTGCACTTTAATAATATCACTTTTATCTCACAATTTTCACACATCTTTCGCAAACATTATATTTGTGTCGCAAATATATCTTATCGATAATTATTACTAATAATTTACAATTAAATATGTTTTAAACATTACAAAAAAGACTGTAGCCAGTTAAAAACTGGCTACAGTCTTTATGATTTCTTCCTATATATTGTTATTTATTTTGCCATCCTGTCAAAAAGCCACTGCATATACCGCCGCTTAATATCAGCAGCGCCGCTGCGTCTGATAGGCACCGTCATACCGCCGCGCATATAAAAGTCAAAATCACGCACTTCTTCCACATACTCCGGATTGATGACAAAGCTTCTGTGCACCTGCCAGAACTGCTCCTCCGGCAAAAGCTCCAGCAGACCGCTGAGACTGATGCTGGCTTCATATTTACCCTGCAGCGTGTGGATATGGCATTTTTTGTCGATAACCTCTACTGCCACTACCTGCCGCAGATTCAGCGTCAGCTGATGACGGCCCACGGGCACTGTAATTTGCTGGCGGGCAGCAAAGATACCGCCTTTTTCCAACGCACGCAGCATTTTTTCCTGCGTTACGGGCTTCAGCAGATAATACGCCGCCTGCACATCGTAGCTTTCGCTGGCAAATTCGTTGCTGCTGCTCAAAAAGATAAGTGAAAAGCTATTGCCGTATCTTTCGCGCAGTTCTTTGGCAAAATCCGTTCCCAGCGACGAACCCATAAAAATATCCAGCACGATAATATCCGCATGCTCGCGCCGCAGATATTCCCGGCATTCTTCCAACGCAGTAAAGCAGTGCACCTCTGCCTGTACCTGCCTGCTGCGGCAAATTTCTTCTATTATATTCTTTGCTGCTGCAACTTCCTGCAGCACATCATCACATATAACTATCTTCATGGCTTACAGATCCTCTAAAATCTTCCTGTTAGCTATAGCAGCGGACACGCTGAAAACATCCTCACTGACAGTAAAATCCAGATAACCGCCGCATTTCTGCACAATGGAGCGCACATTTTCCAGTCCCAGTCCCGGCTGCTCAAAGCCGAGCTTGGACGAATAGAACCTGCCTTCTTCCCGGCGCAGCTGTCCGTCAAAGCTGTTGGCAACCTTCACCAGCAGCATACCTCCGGCAACGGCAATATGCACATCCACATATCTTTTCTGCGGCGCTTTGGCAGCTGCCTCAACAGCATTTTCCAGCAGATTGCCTACGATGATGGCAATGCACACGTCGTCTGCCCGCACTTCCTGCTGCGGCAGCACTACCCGCATATCTATGCCCTGGCGCTGACCCTCTGCCTGCCAGTGACCAACCAGCGCGTCAATAACATTACTGCCGCTGAGGGCGATTTTGCTACCCTGCTCACTGAACTCAGCCATTTTGCCCAGAAAAGAACGCAGCTTATCATACTGGCCGCTGTCCAGATATTCGCCTGCCATAAGGGTAAAATGACGCAGGTCATGGCGCAGCCGCCGCAGATTCTGCCAGTTTTCAACAATAGAATTATAATGGCTCACCTCTGCCCGGCGCACACGCTCCAGCGTCTGCAGCTGCAGGCTTTTTACCGTACTGAGTCTGATTTCGCGTACCATTTCACCTAACAGGTACAAAAACCAGATAACCGGCAGGCAATAGAGCACCCGCTGCAGAAAATCCATCCAGATAACATTGCGGTCATAGTCGCGCACCAGTATCTGCGCCAGCAGGCTGGTAAACAGGATAATAATGACGCTGTTGGTAATGCGCGTCACACTGACCTCGAAAAAAGCATCTCTGCTGCGGTCGATAAACCTCCGCACCCGCTTATACAGCAGCGCCGACAGCACAATCAGCAGCACATCCGACGCCCAAAAGCCCGGTACACCATGCAAGTCCACCAAAAGCAGCACCAGCGTCTGCACTACTACGAAGAAATTATCCAGCGCCAGCCAGACAATAATCTTCTTTCTCATCATGCCCTTAACCATGATAAGGAAGAGGGCAACATACATAAGCGGAAAACCATACAGAGCAGGCAAACCAATCTGTCTGCCATCAGCCAGGTACACGGCAAACTCTACCAGCATGGCTGCAGCGGTTGCCAGCCAGTACACACGGCTGCTCCAACGCAGACGGTCGCGGAATACATAGCCGCGTATCCAGGACATAGGCAGCTGCCGGGCGATAATAAATATCAGTATAAAAAAATCTTCCAGCATAATCCTCCGAAAATATTACAATAAAGCCTTTTTTATATTATATCATTTTTTACCGGCTTTAGGTATATTTATAAATCAGAAAATTATACACTTGACGTATAAACAATAATTCAGCTATTTCTACCAGCTTGCCAGCACACAGCTAAGCTCGCTTTCAGGTATCTCAAGGGCCTGAAAAATCTTGTACAGTACCAGCACCGTTACATTCGCTCTCCCGTTTTCTACTGAATGCAGATATCTCCCGCTGATACCTGTCAGCTTGGACAGCATTTGCAGCGTGTATTTTCTGATATGGCGATAATTTTGAATCAACAGACCTATCTCTTCCAGTTTTCTTGTAAATCTATTCTTTTTCATAAAGCCCCTCCTTGTGCGTACAAGATATAATTGTACAGTATTTTCAGAATTTTTACACTTATATGGAATTATATTTCTATATACTGGATTTTGCACCTTCTATCTGTCATAATGACGTTGCATGCAGCGCCAAAGTGCGGACGTCCGCCAACATTTAGGAAAAGAGGTCCTTGCCATCACTAATACCAAAGCAAAATACACCATGCTTACTGCTGACCAGCTTCAGGAGCTTATTTGCCAAGCGCAGCAGAACTCTGCCGCAGCCACAGACAGACTGTGCGAAGCCTTCCGTCCCCTTATCTACCGCGAATGCAGCCGAGAAAGTATCTACCGCGTTTTAGGAGAAGATGCCGTAAGCATTGCCTGGGAAATCTTTCTGCGTTTTATCCGCCGCTATAACGGCTGTGACTTTATCAACCTGCCGGGGCTGATTCGCTGTCACATCCATTACGAGCTGCTGCACCAGTTAAGCAGAGCCGCCCGTCAAAGCGCCAGCGAAGTGCAGGATGACGGCAGCATTGCCGAACAGCTTGCTCAGGCTAACGATGAGCTGCAGCGCCTTACCCTGCGGCTGGGCATTCAGCAGGCGTTTACTGCCCTTACTCCTCTGCAGCAGGCCATTATCAGCGCCTCCTGTCTGCAAAAGCAGCCGACCAGACTGCTCAGCAAACGTTACAACTGTACCTGCGCCAACATTCTCAAGCATCGCCGACGTGGACTGCAGCATCTGCGCAGCGCCCTTACTGACGACTAAACAAAAAGCACCCAGACACTGCCTGTCAGTGTCCTGGGTGCTTTTACTGTTTTTACTTAGAAGCTGTACACAGCCTGTACGCTGCCGCTGATGCCTTCCTGCATGCCTGCGTAGCCTCTGACGTTGGCGTCAAAGTACCACGGAGATGCTTTGCCCGGAGTATAGCGGAAGCCCACTTCGCCAATCACCGTACTTCCCTCTAATGACGGAGTGTACATAGCATAGTGGTTGGCCGTGCCGCCTGCGTCGCCGCTGAATTCATATTCCCACGCCAGTCCGTAGTAGCTGGTAAGCTTTTCGCCCTGCTGCTCGCTGAAACGCGCGCCGATGCGCAGCTTGTCGCTGTCTACGGAATCAAAGTCGAATACGTCATTGGCAATTTTTACGCTGTCGCCTTCATGGTGAGTATGGAAGTATTTGCCGTAGATGTCCCACGCTTTGCCGTTATCCAGCTTGATGATTTTTCCGATGCCGATATGGGCGCCGTAGTAAGCATTTTCTGTCTTGAAGCCATATCTATTCTCTGCAAATTCCAGTACGTTGCTTACTTCGTTCTTCGCCGTGCCCGCACGCAGGGATGCTTCGGTGTAGACGCCGCTCGTCTGTTCCCAGCGCATGAGCAGGCCGCCGCCGTTGTAGACTACGTTGCCGTCGCCGCGGAAGGAAGTGCCGTTAAAGTCGTTATAGGTATTGTAATTACCGCCGCCGTTTTCAAAGAAAGCGCCGTAGCTGAATTTGCCTGCGTTTAAGTCTTTGGTCTTGGCAACGCCGACGATGCCGTTCCAGCCGTTGATGTCTACATAGCTGCCCGTATCATATTTGCTGTTGTTGCCGCTTACAGTGGCAAAGGTGCTGATGCCCGCTTCTGCTTCCTGCAGGCTGTTAATGCTGTCAGACACAGCTTCCGCGCCCTGATTGACGAAGGCTGCCGCTGCGGCTCTGCTTTCTGTGGTGATGGCGGTCTGGTCGCTGGCACGGACGCTGGTAGGATTGATATAGATATTTTGATTATCTTTACCAATCTCACCGCTGACTGTCAGCGCCACGCCTGCCTGGATATTTTCTGCTTTTATGAGATTATTGCAGTTATGGATACCATTTTCAACAAAGACAAAGTCTGTTGTCTTGCCTGCGGCTAAATCCAGCCCGCCTGTCAACGCCTTAACCTCAATACCTCCATCATCTCCATTAAAATTTCGTAAAAGCTTTATCTCACCGCTCCAACCATTAATGATGAGTTTGTTGTCTGTTTGTCCTTCATGAGCAGAATAGACTAAATACCCCCACAATTCTGCCTGGCTTACATCAGCCGTACCCGATAAGGTAATACTATTATCACTAACCGAACCTGAGTAAGAATAACCGCCCACAACGACACCTGTAACCGTACCTCCGCTGATATTTACCGTGTTCTTTACAGCATTTCCATTTTCCGCATAGCCGCCGTAGACATTTCCTACCGTACCACCGCTGACAGTAACCTTGTTCTTTGCAGCATCACCATTCTCCGCATGGCCGCCAATAACGCCATGATCCAAATCACTGTCGATAATAACCACATTATCAGCAGCGCCTTTGCTGCCCACATAAAATATATTACTATCAATTTTTATAGTACCTTCACTCAACCCGCTGTTAGCCTGCGCCGCCAAGGGCAGTACAAAGCCTCCCAGCCCTATCGCCAGTACGCTGGCTAATACCTTCTGCGCCAGTATCGCTTTCTTCATATCATCCACTTCCTTTCGCCTGTACATTAACAAAATTTATCTTTACTTAATTATCTTTAATTAGAGTATAACATGCACATCTCCTGCAGCACAAAACAGATTTTTTGCAGCTGCACAGAGTGGTATTTTCTGTAACGTATTTTACACAGCTCCTGTCAGTCAGCACTTAAACTAAGTTTACTGCTTTTATGCACAAGGTTGGTAATGCTTACGCATTACCTGTTTAGGGACCTGCTGCGCCGAAGAAAAAAAGAAAAAGAAAAAAAGAAGCTCACCCTTCTAATGGCATGGCGTGGCGCAAAAAAGAACCTGCGCAAGAAAAATTTTTTACACACTGGTTCTGTTTTTGCCCTTTACCGCCCATTTAAAGAGTGAAAGGACGTGATACAACATGGCAGATACCCAAGAAGCTGTCAGTCTCCGCCAGCTCTACCAGCTGGGAGCGGCGGCGAAAGGCAGGATCAGCCGCATCTATCTGCACTGGACGGCAGGCCATTACGGACAGACTTTTGCCGACTACCATCTGAACATCGACAGCGACGGACAGATTTATAAAACCTGTGCCGCCCTCACCAGCCGCAAAAGTCATACCTGGCGGCGCAACACCGGCAGCATCGGCATCGCCCTCTGCTGCGCGTACAACGCAACCTGCAGCGCCGCAGGCAAAGTTAATCTTGGCCCTGAGCCGCCTACTAAACTGCAGATTGAAAAAACTGCGCAGGCTGTTGCCGTACTCTCGCTGGCACTGGGTTTTACCGTGGACTTTGGCACCGTAACCACGCACGCCGAAGCCGCCTGTATGGACGGCTACGGTTTCGGCAGCGACGACAGCGATATGCGCTGGGACCTTCTGCTGCTGCCGGATTATCCCCTTACTGACGCCCTGCGTCCCGGGGGAGTGGTACTGCGGGGCAAAGCTAACTGGTACCGCGCCCTTTATTTACAGCGCCGCGCACAGGCGCACACTTAAAGGAGGAAGAATATTATGGCAGTAACCGAAGAAATTCTGAAACGCAGTCTCAGCATCAACATCGAAGACGGCATGAGCGCTTCCGGCTCTCCCAAGACCAAAGCGCGCACCTACAGCGGCATCAAAGACGATGCTGCGGCAGATAAGCTGTACGCGGCAGGCGAAGCACTGGGCAGTTTGATGAAAAAGACCGTGCAGAGCATTTCCGTTACCGAAAAGACCGAACTGGCAGAATCCATGTAACGGCTGACGGAAACGGAGGGCAGTAATGAAGCTTTTCTGGAAAATCTTATTACACATTATCGGAGGTAAAATATGGAAAAAGTATTAGAACTTGTTTTTAAAGACGCAGCAGGCGATAAAAAAATCATCAAAGTTACCGACCCTAAAGACGAGGTAAATGCGGAAACTGCCCGCACGGCTATGCAGGCTGTTATCGACGCGGATGTTTTTGAAACTTCCGGCGGCAGTCTGACCGAAATTGTGGAAGCGCGCCTGCGTACTACCCAGGTGGACGTACTGGAGTAACGGCTGCCTATGGAATTTAACCAGCTGGGCGCATATCTTGCGGACTACGGCTTTCCCATGGTTTTGAGCTGGTACCTGCTGCTGCGCATGGAAAGCAGGCTGGATAAGCTCTGCGCCGGTATCGAAAATCTCAACCGTACCATTTCTCTGCAGGGACAAGCTAAAGTATTTTAAAAAGCAAAAGACACAGCATGATTTAACTCTGCTGTGTCTTTTTGTATGTTTCCTTCAATATATTATATTTTAGCCTGTCAGCTTAAAAACTGTAAACAGCCTGCACACTGCCGCTGATTCCCTGCTGCATACCTGCGTAGCCCTTTACATTGGCATCAAAATACCAGGGAGATGCTTTGCCCGGAGTATAACGGAAGCCAACTTCACCGATTACCGTACTACCCTCTAAGGACGGAGTATACATCCTGTGGCCTGCTGCCGCACCGCCGACATCACCACTGAATTCATATTCCCACGCCAGTCCGTAGTAACTGGTAAGTTTATCGCCCTGCTGCTCACTGAAACGGGCACCAAGACGCAGTTTACTGCTGTCGATCGCATCAAAATCAAAGCTATCATTAGCAATGGTTACGCTATCACCTTCATGACGAGTATAGAAATATTTACCGTAAATATCCCAGCTCTTACCCTTTTCCAGCTTAATCAGCTTACCAATCCCGACATGAGCACCATAGTAAGCATTTTCTGTTTTAAAACCGTGAGTTTTTCCGCTTGTTTCTGCCAGCGCATTACTTACTTCATTTTTAGCCAAACCGGCACGGACAGAGGCTTCTGTATAGACGCCGTTTTTCTTTGCATAGCGCATCAGTAGGCCGCCACCATTATAAACTGCATTACCATCGCCGCGCAAAACATTGCCGCTAAAATCATTATAAGTATTGTAGTTGCCGCTGCCGTTTTCAAAGAAAGCGCCATAACTGAGCTTGCCGCTTCCTGCTTCTACAGTTTTAGTTGCGCCCACAATACCGTTCCAGCCATTAATATCTACATAACTGCCGGTTTTATACTTACTGTTATTGCCGCTGATAGTGGCAAAAGTGCTGACGCCTGCTTCCTCATACTGCAATTTGCTGATGCTGTCGGCAATAACCTCACTGCCCTGGTTAACCATAGCAGCAGTAGCCGCTCTTGTTTCGGTGGTGATGGCAGTCTGCTTCTGCAGCTGCACGTCGCTGACCTTAAAGATAACATTTCCGTCAGCGTCAGTTGTTATTTCGCCACTAGCAGCACCTGTTACACCTGCCAGTATACCATCTTCAGTAACTTCGGTTTTAATTCCAGTTAAATCAACATTATCTTCTGCTGTGATAATTTCAAGTTCACTACCAGTTGTTAAATTCTGACCTCCGGCGATGGAATTGACTTTAACAGTTGTACCACTTAAATCAGTCTTTCCTCCACCTGTAATATGCAAAATACCATTATCAGCCAGCTTACTGCCGTTGATTTCAATAACATCAGTACCGCTGATGCCTGCAATGCTGCCACTCCAGCCATTAATCCTAATGATATTTTCACCAGCCGTATTATCACTCAGCAAAAGCTTATTGCTATTAGCATTTTCAAAACCAGCAATAATCGTTGCACCACTTAAATCAGCATCGCCGCTGATAGTGATTACATTGCCCTCAGCTTTACCATTATTAGTATAGCCACCGTAAACAGTACCTGTGATTTTTCCGCCATTGATAACCACGGAGTTATTCAGCGCATCACCTTTTTCAGTATAGCCGCCGTAAACATTCAAATATAAATTGGGTTGAACAGTATTAATTACTACATAATTGCCTTCTGCTGTTCCATTGCCAGTCATCGCACCATATATACTACCATTCTCAACGCTGCCGCCATTTAATATAACTCCATTACCGCTTACTTTTCCTTCCAAATAACTTTCAATAGCAGCTCCGTAAACTGCTCCGCTAATACTACCGCCATTGATGATTACAGTGTTTTCTTCGGCATTACCCTTTCCAGTGATTAAAGCACCACGCACACCATCGCCTGTAGAGCCATCGTTGATAACCACCATATTACCTTCAGCATTACCATTTTCAACTTTAGCTCCATAAACTGGAGAATATTCTATTTTCCCACTGTTAATCTCAACATAGTTATTCAGCGCATCACCTGTTATGATATTTGCACCAACTATTTCTGTATAGGAGATTTCACCACCATTAATGATAACAGCATTACCTTCAGCATTACCTTTGGTAACGCTGGCACCATAAATTTCAGTTCTCTCATCCTGTTCATTGACTATCTTGCCATCGTTAATAACTACGCTGTTGCCTGTAGCATCACCCTGAAGGACAACACCACCCTTTATACTTTGAGTATTTGTTATCGCTCCACCGTTGATAGTTACATTATTATTCTCAGCATTACCATTGTTTGCATAACCACCTGTAATACTGTAAGAAAAAATCTTTCCATCATTGATAACCACACTGTTTCCGGTACTGTTACCAAAAGTCATAACTATACCGCCATCTAGTGAACTATGAATCTCACCACCGTTGATTACTACAGCATTATTACGGGCATTGCCTTCATGAACAAAAGTACCATTAGTTACTCCATTATCAGCATTTATAGTTCCATCATTAATGATAAGCACATTATTAATAGCATCACCGTTTTCAATCTTGGCCGCATAAATCCTGCCAGTAATATCGCCATTATTGATAACTATTGCATTACCCTCAGCATTACCAGTTTCAACTTTGGATCCATAAATATAAGAATTATTAATTTCACCGCCGTTAATCTCAACATAGTTATTTACAGCATTTCCTTCATCTATTATTGCGCCGGCTACTCTGCTGATTTTAGTATTAGCGTTAATAACTACACTGTTGCCTTCGGCATTGCCTTTATCGACACTGGCACCACCAGCACTGAAAATTTCTACACCGTTAATTTCAACATAGTTGTTCAGCGCATCACCTTCTGCAATATAAGCGCCAATAGCCGTAGAAACTTCTCCGCCATTAATTACTACATTATTACTTTTAGCAGCCCCTTCATCAAGATAAGCACCAATAGCAACAGTAACAATTCCGTTATTTACAGTAACACTGTTACCTTCGGTTATACCATCGTCAACACTGGCACCAACAGCACTATAAACATCTCCGCCATTTATAATAATGTTGTTGCCTATAGCATTGCCAGCTTCAACTCTGCCACCATAAACAATACCTGTTGTTCCATTATTGATAATTACGTTGTTACCTGCAGCATCACCTGTTCCGACACTTGCTCCTGCTATCCCTTTGCAATCAGCACTCACTGTAACAGTATTATTGCTGGCAGTACCTTCAAAAACTCTGCTGCCATAAACTACTATGTCAGTTATATTCTCATTAATCACTACATTAGAGCCATCAGGATACAAACCTACATAACGATTACCATCTTCGTAGCCACCACTGTTAGCCAGTGCTGTACTGCTGACAGTTAAAGCACCTAAAGCCAGAATACTGCTTAAAACCTTTTTGCTTAATAATTTACTCTGCATAATTAAACCTCACTATTTTATCATTAACTATCTCAGCATAAAATTTTATTTATCACAGCAAATATAGTTTACTGTATCTGTTCTTACTCCGCAATATTTTCTATGTATATTTTAGAACAATAATTTTAAAATATGCTTTAACATCTTATATATTCGAATCTCATATACAGCTTTAATAATGACAAAAAAGCTGTGAGATAAATTCTCACAGCTTTTATTTTTACATTGGTGCGAGTGACAGGAGTCGAACCTGCACGCCGAAGGCGCTAGATCCTAAGTCTAGTGCGTCTGCCAGTTCCGCCACACTCGCATAGGTGTATTATACCATAATCTAAAAAGCTTCGTAAAGAGGCGCAGTTAACTTCTTTATATAAGGAAAGAACACGCCTTGTATTCAGATATAAAAAAACCGTCCGCATATCCTACGGACGGTATTTTTTGAAGTTGGTGATCCACCCGCGACTCGAACGCGGGACACCCTGATTAAAAGTCAGGTGCTCTACCGACTGAGCTAGTGGATCACTTGGCTGGGGCGGCTGGACTCGAACCAACGCATGCGGGAGTCAAAGTCCCGTGCCTTACCGACTTGGCTACGCCCCAATTTCAGGTTACAAGGTGGGGTGACTGGAGGGATTCGAACCCTCGCGTAACGGAGCCACAATCCGCCGTGTTAACCGCTTCACCACAGCCACCAAATTGTATCCAAACTCAATAGCTTGGCGACAGGTGTTATTATACTATACAGTAACCTGTACGTCAAGTGTTTTTATAATTTTTTTCAAAATTCTTATTTTACAGCTACAACTTCGATTTCCAGGCGTGCTCCTTTAGGCAGTGCGGCTACCTGTACAAAGGAACGTGCCGGCGGATCCATTTTAAAATAACCGGCATAAACCTTGTTTACAGCGTCAAAATAAGCCATATCGGTAGTAAAGACGGTAACTTTGGCAACATTCATAAATCTGTAACCTGCTTCCGTCAAAATAGCCTCGATATTGCTGAAAATCTGCTCGGTTTCCGCCTCGATGCTGGTCTGTACCATTTCGCCGGTTTCCGGATTGATAGCAATCTGACCGGAAATATACAGGTTTGCACCTGCCAGTACGGCCTGAGAATAAGGACCTAATGCTTTTGGAGCTCTTTCTGTACTGATTGTTTGCATAATTACCGCTCTCCTTTATTATTTATCTTTATCCTGGCTGAAATATTTTTTCGCCCAGGCCAGCGCCGTAGGCGTGGTAGCCATACCGCCGCCCGCAGTTTCTCTGAGGGCACAGGGCAGGGCGTCACCGACGCGCTTCATAGCGTCGATGGCCTCGTCTGCCGGAATGAAGCTGCCGATGCCGCAGAGAGCAAGCTCTGCCGCAGCCAGCGCCTGCAAAGCACAGGAGCCGTTGCGTTTAATGCAGGGCACCTCTACCAGTCCGGCAACCGGGTCACATACCAGTCCCAGGATATTTTTGAAAACAATAGCTGCTGCCGTGCCAACCTGCGCAGGAGTACCTCCCAGCATGGCTGTTGCCGCACCTGCCGCCATAGCTGCAGCGCTGCCGCATTCTGCCTGACAGCCGCCGGTTGCACCGGCAAGTGAAGCCCTGTCGCCGATGACGAGACCGATACTGCCTGCCACGACCAGACCTTCAGCCAGCGTTTCCTCACTTAAATTATAATGCTTTTCCAGCGCAAAGAAAACACCCGGCAATACACCGCTGGCACCTGCCGTCGGTGCTGCCACGATACGTCCCATAGCCGCGTTGCATTCGCCTACGGCCATGGCGAAGATTACCGCATCACGCGCTTTCTCGCCTAACAAATCGCAGGACTTGGCCTGCTGCAGTTTTTTGGCGTCGCCGCCTGTCAGCCCGCTGTGAGAACGCACGCCCGTCAGGCCAAATTCAATGGACTGACGCATGACACGCAGCATTTCCTTCATCTTATTTAAAAGCTGCTCGCGGTCACATTCCAGCTGCTGCATATTATATTCCACCAGATATTCCTGCAAAGACTGTCCTTTTGCTTCAGCCTCGGCAATCCATCTGTTTAATGAAAGCTTATCATTTTTCATGGGCTACCTCACAAAACACCGGCGATAAAGCGTACAGAATGAATCTGCTCCAGCGCGCCGATGAGATTGATGATGCATGGCGGTACATCCTGGTCACATTCGATAACCATGGAAGCCGTGCCGCCTCTGTCGTTGCGGAAAAGACGCATGGTGGCAATATTGACGCCGCCGTTAGCCAGCGTACTGCTGACCAGCGCTATTACGCCACGTTTATCCTCGTGCAGCGTCAAAATAGCGGGCAGTCTGCCTGTCAGCTCCACGGGGAAACCGTCGATGGAGGTTACCTTCACCTGGCCGCCGCCTACGGAAGAGCCGATAATCTCGCAGCTGCTGCCTGCCGCATCCGTCAGACGGAACAGTACCGTATTGGGATGGGTAAGGTTGCCTAAGTCAATTTTATGGAAGGCATAGCGCATACCGCACTCTGCCGCGTATTTTTCCGCTTCGGGAATACGCTCGTCATCCGGTTTCCAGCCCATGAGTCCTGCCAATAGCGCCATATCGGTGCCGTGGCCGCGGTAGGTTTCCGCAAAGGAGCCGTGCAGATGGATTTCCGCCACTGCCGGCCGTGAGCCCAAAATACCGGCAGCCAGAAGCCCCAGCCGTACTGCGCCCGCTGTATGGGAACTGGATGGCCCGATCATCACCGGGCCGATAACGTCGATAATGTTCATACGTTTCTCCTTTACGCAGACTTTCTATTCATCACCGGCCAGCGAACGATGCGCCAGCCCTACACACATTTCATTAAGATTGAGCACGCCTACGCCCATAAAGATAGCGACGCACAGATGCTCGCCGCAGCGTGCCAGACCGATTTTGCCGCCTACGTTGAAGCCTGCCGCCTTGCGCATTACCTGCTCGATAGCAGCATGCGCCGCACCTGCAACCGCGCCTGCGCCTACATGGGTTTCGCTTACCAGGCCCTGACGCTGGGCAGCTACTACGGCACGCTCAATAATCTTGACTACGGAGGGCATAAACTCGCCGCCGAAATCAACTGCCGTTGTGCGGATGCCCTGCTTGTCCATAATCTCCTTCACCTTCAGCTCCTCCTGACGGGTAGCGGTAAGAGCGATACGCAGAGCCGCACGGCCTATATCAACACTGCTGAACATACTTCTGTTTGCTTCCTGCATCTGTTTATTCCTCTTCTCTTACTATAACTTCTTTGATTCTTTCCTTATCCAGCACTGCTACCAGCAAAAATACTCCGATGCACAGCAGCCATTCAAAATAAATAACATGGCTCAGTACATGCAGCGCCGGTACAAATTCCCAGACCACGATACCGATAAGGCCTGCCAAAGTTGTCCAGAAAGCACTGCTCTTGCGGCACAGTCCCGGCGCGAACACCGTAAAGAGGAACACGCAGGTCAGCGCCGTAGTCATGGACAGACCGGCAATCATGGTTTTTAAGATGCCTGCGGCGTTAAAGGCAAACCACAGGGTAACAAGTCCCACCACGAAGATGGTCAGACGGTTTATTTTAACAAATTTATCGTCGCTGATGGACGGATTGATGAAACGCTTGTAAATATCCTGCGAAAACAGCGTACCGGCACCTAAAAGAATGGTGCAGGCGGTGGAAACATCCGCTGCCCACAAAGCCGCCAGCGTTACACCTGCCGCTACCGGATTCAGGCTCATAACAACCTGCGGCAGCGCCATAGTAGCGGTAATATCGGGGAACTGCACCTTCGCCACAATACCCAGCACCGCACATAAAAAGCCGATAGGGAAAATCAAAAGGCCGCCCAACACAAAACCGTTGCGCGCCGTCTTGGCATCCCTGGCGCCGCAGGCAATCTGCACAGGTCCCTGCGCCGTAATCGCCTGGGTAATCATAACTATGAACCAGCCAATAATAACTGCCATGGGAATGCCGCCCAGCGGGTCAAGCATCACGGACGCATCGGGCAAAGCTGCGGTAATAGCTGCCATGCCGCCTGCCTTGCTCACAGCAGTAAGACAGGAGTATAAAACGCCCAGGTAGATTAAAATAACGCTGACCATATTGGACAAGCCGCTGGACCACAGACCGCCGATAAGGGTAATACCAATAAACACCACGGCACTCATCATCATACCGCCGTGGAAGCTGAAAATATCCGGCAGCAGCGAAGCTAAGATAGCGCCGCCTGCCAGGTACTGCAAAGCAGTAATAACGCACATAATGATAACAAGGCCAACCGCGCTGATAACGCGGCCCTTGGTATCGTAGTATTTTTCAAAAAATTCCGGGATAGTGGAAACCTGCATGGCACGCAGCTTGCCTGCCGCTGCCAGACCCATAACGATGGCACCTGCCGCCCAGGCTGCATTATACCAGCCAGCCGCCATGCCGACCTTGAAAGCGTTTTCCGCTACACCTACGGTGGAAGCCGCACCTACAGCAAGCCCCGTAATATTAACTGCAATCAGGCCCGTACCCAGCTTGCGTCCGGCAAACAGATACTCTGTCGAGCCCTTGTCGGCACGCCGCTTCACCCAGAAGCTGATGCCGAACAGCATAGCAATGTACAGACACACGATAAATAATTGAACAGACATAAATAACTACCTCACTTCCATGCTACAAAATACTGCAATCCTGCAAAAATCCTTGCCGCTCCTGCGGCGCTACCATACTACCAAATCCGGTAATAAATTATCCTCATTATAGCAATATTCGCTGCAAAATGAAAGCATCCTGCTAAAATTCTTTCTTTATGTAAAACATATGCAAAATTTTTTACAAAAAAGCACCACTGACAGGATTTTGACTGTTCATGTCGAATTTTTTAAGTTATAATTGAAAGAGTGCACAAATGCACCAATCCTAAACAGTAAGCAAGGAGGCCGTTATGTATACCTATCAAACCAGCGGAACCTGTTCCCGCAGCATCAGCTTCGATATCATCGACGGCAAACTGCACAACGTCAGCTTTGTGGGAGGCTGTCCCGGCAACCTCAAATCCATCGGCAAACTGGTTGAAGGCATGGAAGCCCAGAAAGTTGCCGAACTGCTGCGCGGCGTAAAATGCGGCAGTCGCCCTACCAGCTGCGGCGATCAGCTGGCGCAAGCCATCCTTGAGCATTTATAAACCCTGAGTATCTGCCCTGACGAAAGGAGGAGTCACCGATGTACAAAATTGTAAAAAGTTCGGATAACAGTCTGGACGAACTGGAAATCAGCACTTTGGAAAAAGGCAGCTGGATAGACGCTGTGGCCCCTTCTGAGGAGGAACTGCAGGAAATAGCCGCTGCCACCAATATCCAGATGGATTTTCTCACCGCCGCACTGGACGAAGAAGAAAAATCCCGTATCGAAATCGAAGACGACCAGATTCTCGTCCTCGTGGATATTCCTTTTCTGCGCAGCAATAAAGACTATGACACCCTGCCTTTGGGCATTATCATTACCGAAAATCACATCGTCACCGTATGTCTGGAGCCTAACGCCGTTACGGCAGACTTTGCGGCTCACAACAGCCGTTTGTTCTCTACCTTTAAAAAGACGCGCTTTCTGTTCCAGATTCTGTATAAATCGGCGACTTTGTACCTGAAATATATCCGTATCATTATCCGCCGCACCGACGAATTGGAGCAGCACCTGCGTCAGTCCATGCAGAACTCCGAGCTGTTTAACCTGCTGGATCTGCAAAAATCTCTGACCTACTTCTCCACCTCTTTGCGCGGCAACTACATTATTCTGGAAAAGCTGCTGCGTCTGCGCAGCGCAACCCAGTCCCAGCACATCGTCAAATTATATGAAGAAGACGAAGATTTGCTGGAAGACGTTATTATCGAATACAAACAGGCTGTCGAGATGGTTGAAATGTACAGCCACATTTTAAACAGCATGATGGAAGTTTTCGCCAGCATCATCAGCAACAACCTGAACTTAGTCATGAAATTCTTGGCTTCCGTTACCATTATTCTGGCGATTCCTACTTTGATTTCCGGTCTGTGGGGCATGAACGTGGAAGTTCCCTTTGCTGAAAACCCCTACGGCTTTATGATTGTACTGAGCGTAGCCCTCTGTGTTTCCGGTTTTGCCGGCTACCTGCTGTGGAAGCGCCGCATGTTCTGATACAGGAGTGATTGCATGTCCAAAGTTACTGCTGAACAGCTCTTGGCTGGCATCGTCTTTGGCGATACTGACAACAGCGAATATATTTATCTTCCCGGCGGCGAAGTAGGCAGCGAAGACCCCTTCTGCATTATGGAACGCCAGGGCAGCACGACCGACCTGCCACTTGAGGAAGCAGTCCGCATGGTGCAGCGCCTGCAGCTTAAGCCCTGCGCGCACCCCGAACTGGGAAAAAGATCATACTGACACTATGGACGGCGCCGCCGTCCTTTTTACTTTCACAAGCATATTATAATGGAGGAAAACATGGCTGAATTTATCCTTATTGATTTGGCAGGCTGGCCCCGCCGCACTTTTTTTGAGCATTACCTGCACGAGATTCCCTGTACCTACAGTTTGACAACTAATATCGACATCACTCATATCAGAAAGCAGCACCTGCGCCTGTATCCGGCGCTGCTGTACGCGCTGACCCGCACCGTCAATCAGTTTCCCCAGTTCCGCACGGCTTTGGACAGCGAAGGACGTCCCGGCATTTTCAGCGAAATGCTGCCCTGCTATACGGTTTTTCAGCCTGAAACGGAAACCTTTACCAATATCTGGACGAAAGTTACAGGCAGTTACAGCGATTTTGCCGCTGCCTATGAACGCGACCTGACAGAATACGGTGCTGCACTTGCTATTGAAGGCAAGCCAAATACGCCGCCTAACAGTTTCCCCGTTTCCATGGTACCGTGGGAAAGCTTTACCGGCTTTAACCTTAACCTGCCTAAAGGCAGCACCTACCTGCTGCCCATCTTCACCTTCGGCAAATTTATGGAGCAGGACGGGCACACCCTCATCCCTCTGTCCGTCCAGGCACATCACGCCGTCTGCGATGGCTTCCACGTCTGCCGTTTTCTCAAGCAGCTGCGGGAAGAAATAAACAATTTATAATACTGCAAACAAAAAGCGTAAGCCCTTCAAGGCTTACGCTTTATTATTTATATAACTAAAAATCAAATGCAGTCTGACTCATCCTGCAGGACTTCATCTTTCTTTCCGTCACCTTATCCTCTGCCCCTAAAGTACCTGTCAAAAGCGGTGCTTTGGGGTCATGCAGCTTAAAATTCTGTACTGCTTTAGCAGCGCTGTTGGTAGCGTAGCAGTACTGGCAGCCGTGGCAGCAGGTATCATAACTGCCAATGTCGATGCTCTCGACGCAGCCGCATTCCAGGCGCTGGTTTTTATCCTTGGCCAGCTGCAGCGGGCAGTTGAGCAATTTACCAAAAAGCTCCGCATCTACGCAGTGCGCATGCTCAATACCATACTGCCGCAAATCAATGCTTTCCGCGCAGGTATCCAGCTTTAATCCATAGCCGCCGGCAATTTCTGCCAGCTGAGCTGCCAGTCTTCTCTGCTCTTCCTCAGACAGCTGGCGTGCATGAAGCGTCTTAATATTACGGGCAGCACTGCGGTATAAATCTAAAAAGCTGATAGTACACTTTTTGGTGTAAGGCGCAAGCTTCTCGGCCAGCTTTGCAAAGTAATAGGAGTGATAAGCAAAATCATACTTATCGCTGTAAAAAATCGGGTCATAGCGCCAGATAACCCGCTCCGTTCCAACAATATCGGCAAGCTTCTGAAAGGCAGGTATAATAACCCTGCTTTTGGAAGGAACATGGCTTTCCACGTCCTGCCCGTAAGCGTTTAACGTAAACTGAAAATAGTATATGTAATCTTTAAGTTCGTTCAGTCTGTCCAGCATAGGCAGCGGATTCTTTGTCCAAAAGACGATACCGTCCACCACCTCCGGACGCAAATCAATACGGCTGACCTGGTGCGCGTTCATAGGATTGCGTACCAATACATAGCCTTCTTGAATACGGTTAAAAAACCACTCTGCATAAAAGGCAGGTATATCCGTCCTGCGGCTGGCGCTTATCAGCATGCTATATCTCCTTTCCCGACAAATACAAACAGGATGATACCTGCAGTCAGCAAATATCATCCTGTAAATTATTGCAATATTGTTTAGAAAGTACCCTGTACAATCTGGCTGATGTTCTTGGAATGGTCAGAAACACGCTTCATGTTAATCAAAAGTTCCAGCATCACAAAGCCGGCCATAGGCTCGCAGCGTTTTTCATTCAGACGCACAATATGGTTTTTACGAACTTCCTTCTGATATGCCTTTACCTGACGGCACATGGTAATAGCTTCGGCAGCGATGTTTTTGTCGTTTTTCTCCAAAGCTTCCAGAGCCTTACCGCTGGCTGCCATAACCAGCTCGCTCAGATGCTTGAGCTCTTCTTTCGCTTCATCAGAGAAGTTTACTTCATCTTCAAAAATAGTACGTGATTTCTTCGCCAGGGTTTCCGCATGGTCGCCGATACGTTCAATATCGTTGCAGGCATGCAAAAGACCAGTATGACGCGCACTGAGGTCTTCGCTCATCTGAGTTTCGCTCATCTCGGTCAGATAGCAGGTAATATCGGTTTCCAAAGCATCGACTACAGGCTCGTGTTCCATTACATACTTAACCTTGCCTTCATCATACTTGTTGATGGATTCCAGCGCCATACCCATATTCTTGCGGGCCAGATTACCCATACGGACAACTTCTTTTACCGCCAGGCTCATAGCGATAGACGGAGTTTTCAGCATAGCTTTGTCCAGATAGATGGGACGTCTGGAGATAATTTCTCCCTTGTCCGGCAGCAAGTGTTCGATAAAGCGGATAAAGTAATTAGCAAAGGGCATGAACAGCAAAGTGTTAATAACGTTAAATGCTGTATGAGCGTTAGCAATCTGACGGGCGATATCGCCTTCCGGAGAGATTGCCAATACCAGCTTAATAAACAGGGACATAAAGGTAACAAAGATGATACTGCCGATAACGTTGAACATTACGTGTGCCAGGCCAACACGCTTAGCTGTAGTGTTGGCACGCAGAGATGCCAGAATAGCAGTAATACAGGTACCGATGTTGTCACCCAAAAGTACGGGGATAGCACCTTCCAGCGGAATCAGGCCCTGACCTGCCATAGCAATCAAAATACCGATAGTAGCACTGCTGGACTGAATAAGTACAGTCATGATAATACCAATGCCGACACCCAAAACAGGGTTATCAGAGAAGGAGCTGATAAAATCTACAAAGCCGGGATAACCACGCAGAGGCATAACTGCCTTGCCCATCATATCCATACCCAGCATCAAAATACCAAAGCCCAGCATTACCTGGCCAAGATATTTGCTGCGGCGTCTTTTAGCCAGCAGCTGGATAATGAAACCGGCAAAAATAAGTACGGTGATATAATCAGAAAGCTTAAAGGCAATGAGCTGAGCGGTCATGGTAGTACCGATATTGGCGCCCATGATGATACCGAATGCCTGTTTCAGCGTCAGAAGGCCTGCATTAACCAGGCCTACGGTCATAACCGTCGTCGCACCGCTGGCCTGCAGCACTGCTGTAACCACAGCGCCTAAAAGTACACCCAGCGCCAGTACACCCGTCATCTTCTCCAGTATGCTCTGCAATTTGGAGCCGGCTGCTTTCTGCAGCCCGTCACCCATCAGCTGCATACCATACAAGAACAAAGCGATACCGCCCAAGAAACCTAAAAAGTAAGCTGTCATTTTTTTCCTCCGTAAAATTACTGTTAAATTTGTGTTAAATTACTGTTAACTTTATTATACAGGAAAACCCTGTACCCATTGTTAAATCAATGTTAAATTTATTATACAGTAAATTCAGATAACAGTATAGGCAAAAAAGGAGTAAAAAAAACAAAAAAATTGCGCCACACAGACCGTGTGACGCAACTAAAAAGGAGAGGTGTATGATGAAAAGATGTTGTTTATTGCAGCTGTCTGAGCAAAGCCATTGCTTCCTCCACATTCAGCACGCTGCCTACCGAGATAAGTCTGTCGTCAATAACCAGCGCCGGCAGGGCAATAGCTCCATAAGCTGCCACTTTACGGAATTCGGAAACCTTTTCAAATGTAGCTTTCATCTTCAGCTTCTTCAAAGCAACGGCAGTATTCTGCAGCAGCACTTCCGCCTGCTTAGTCATCGGCCCAAGTATCTTGACATGCATTGTATCACCTGTCTTCCACTTCATTTGGAGGTCCTTGCTTCCATGTCTATATAATACCAAACTATTATGACCAAAGTAGGTCAAAGAGGTAACAAGTTTGTGAAATAAAGATTTAAATGAGAAAAAATATTATTAACCATGTACAAAATAAAACCGGCCCCTTACGGAGCCGGTTTTTCAGCTTTCAGACAGATTATTTCTGTTCTGCCAGTTTTTTGTAGTTATTCAGGCGTTCCTTAGCGTCAGCTTCGGTCTTTTCAAACAGAGCTTCAGCAGTTTCCGGGAACATCTTCTGCAGGGAAGAGTAACGAACTTCGCCCATGAGGAATTCACGGAAATCAGCGGTAGGCTCTTTGGAATCCAGAATGAACGGATTCTTGCCCTGTTCTTTCAGATCCGGATTGTAACGGTAGTTAGCCCAGTAGCCTGCTTCAACAGCGCGTTTTGCTTCCAGCTGGCTGCAGCCCATGCCTACTTTGAGGCCGTGGTTGATACACGGAGCATAAGCGATAATCAGGGACGGACCATCATAAGCTTCTGCTTCGGCAATAGCTTTCAGAGTCTGATTTTTGTCAGCGCCCATAGCTACCTGTGCCACATAAACATAGCCGTAGCTCATAGCCATCATGCCCAGATCTTTCTTCTTGGTCTTTTTGCCGCTGGCAGCAAATTTAGCGATTGCCGCAGTCGGAGTAGATTTGGAGGATTGGCCGCCGGTATTGGAATATACCTCGGTATCGAAGACCATAACATTTACGTTCTCGCCGGATGCCAGTACGTGGTCAAGTCCGCCGTAGCCGATGTCATAGCCCCAGCCATCGCCGCCGAAGATCCAGTGGCTGCGTTTAACAAAGAATTGTCTTTCTTTATACAGAGCAGCGCATTTTTCGCAGCCGTCTTTGTATTTTTCCAGTACAGCAGTAAGTGCGTCAGCACGTTCACGGGTGCCTTCGCTTACATTCATGTTTTCCAGCCAGTCGGTCAGCGCTTTGCGCAGATCTTCCGGAGCCTGGTCAACAGGCATTGCTCTTACCATGTCAGCAACACGTTCACGGGATTGTTTTACGCCCAGATACATGCCGAGGCCGTATTCAGCGTTGTCCTCGAACAGGGAGTTTGCCCAGCTGGGACCATGGCCTGCACAGTTTTTGGTGTACGGCATGGACGGAGCACTTGCACCCCAGATAGAGGTACAGCCGGTAGCATTGGCAATCATCATGCGGTCGCCTACCAGTTGGGTAATCAGTTTAGCATACGGAGTTTCGCCGCAGCCTGCGCATGCGCCGGAGAACTCGAGCAGCGGCTGTTCAAACTGGATGCCTTTCATGGTCAGCTTGCTCATCGGATTAGGTTTATGCTGAACTTCTTTCATTGCATAATTCCAGTTTACAGTCTTAGCAACCTGGGTATCAAGCGGTTTCATAACGAGCGCTTTTCCTTTGGGAGCCGGGCATACCTGAGCACAGTTGCCGCAGCCGGTGCAGTCCAGCGGAGAAATGGTGATAGCAAATTTCAGGCCTTTAGCGCCGATAGCGTCTTTAGACGGCAGGCTTGCCGGAGCTTTCGCAGCTTCTTCCTCGGTCATCAGTACCGGACGGATAGCAGCATGCGGGCAGACAAAGGCGCACTGGTTACATTGGATACAGGTATCAATCTGCCATTCGGGCACGTTGATAGCGATGCCGCGTTTTTCGTAAGCAGCAGTACCGCTCGGGAAAGTACCGTCAGCATGTTCTTCCACGAAAGTGCTTACAGGCAGCTTGTCGCCTTCCAGTCTGTTCATGGGAACGAGCACTTCGTCGATAAATTTATTGCCGGTAGCTTCAGCTTTATGGGAATCTTCCGCTTCTGCCCAGGCAGCCGGAACGATAACCTCGGTAATAGCGTTGATGCCCTGATCGATAGCAGCGTTGTTCATGTCAACGATATTCTGACCTTTTTTGCCGTAGGAATGTTCTACAGCTTCTTTCAGATATTTAACAGCGTCAGCCAGCGGAATAATGTCAGCCAGTTTGAAGAACGCAGACTGCATAATCATGTTGATGCGTCCGCCGAGGCCGATTTCCTGGGCAATTTTTACAGCGTCGATAATATAGAATTTAATATCGTTTTTAGCGATATAGCGTTTAATTTGTCCGGGCAGGTGTTCTTCCAGTTCTTCTGCAGTCCAGGTGCAGTTCAAGAGGAAGGTGCCGCCTTTTTTCAGACCAGCGGTAACGTCATAGTTATAAACGTAGGACTGGTTGTGTACAGCAACAAAATCAGCCGCATTAATCAGATACGGAGCCATAATCGGGGTGTGACCGAAACGCAGATGAGAAACGGTTACGCCGCCGGATTTCTTACTGTCGTAAGAGAAATAGCCCTGAGCGTACATATCGGTATAGTCGCCGATAATCTTGATAGCGCTCTTGTTAGCGCCAACAGTACCGTCACTGCCAAGGCCCCAGAACTTGCAGGCTTTGGTGCCGGCCGGAGTAACGTCAAAGTCACCGCTGACAGGCAGAGAAGTGCCGGTAACGTCATCAGTGATGCTGATGGTGAAATTGTTTTTCGGTTCAGCAGCAGCCAGATTATCAAATACAGCTACGATATCTGCCGGTACCAGGTCTTTGGAGCCCAGGCCATAACGACCGCCGATAATCATCGGGTTGCGGTCAGATGCGTAGAAGGCTGCGCGTACATCAAGATACAGCGGTTCGCCGAAAGCGCCCGGTTCTTTGGTGCGGTCCAGAACAGCAATACGTTTTACGCTTGCCGGAACAGCAGCCATAAAATGTTTCATGCTGAAAGGACGATACAGGTGAACGCACAGTACGCCAACCTTGCGGCCCTGTTCGTTCAGTTTTTCAACCACGGTGCGCACGGTTTCAGTACTGGAGCCCATGGTGATGATAATTTCTTCAGCGTCTTCAGCGCCGTAGTAGTTAAACAGATGGTAATCACGGCCGGTCAGTTTGTTGATTTCCTGCATATAGCCTTCCACGATTTCCGGCAGTGCGTCATAGTAGCCGTTAACTGCTTCACGTGTCTGGAAGTAAATATCAGGGTTCTGTGCGGTACCGCGGATAACCGGGTTATCAGGATTCAGGCCACGGCGGCGGAATGCGTCAACTGCATCCATATCCAGCAGTTTGCCCAAATCTTCGTAATCCAAAACTTCGATTTTCTGAATTTCATGGGAGGTACGGAAACCGTCAAAGAAGTTTACAAACGGTACGCGGCCTTTGATTGCAGCCAGATGCGCAACAGCAGCCAGGTCCATAACTTCCTGTACACTGCCTTCAGCCAGCAGCGCAAAGCCGGTCTGACGGGCAGCCATAACGTCCTGATGATCACCGAAGATAGACAGAGAGCTGGTAGCCAGTGCACGTGCAGAAACGTGGAATACTGCCGGCAGAAGCTCGCCTGCCATTTTATACATATTGGGAATCATGAGCAGCAGGCCCTGAGAAGCCGTATAAGTGGTGGTCAGCGCACCAGATTGCAAAGAGCCGTGTACGGCACCTGCCGCACCTGCTTCAGACTGCATTTCCAAAACTTTAACGGACTGACCAAAAAGATTCTTCTTACCCTGGGCTGCCCATTCGTCAACAACTTCCGCCATCGGAGAAGACGGAGTTATCGGATAGATAGCAGCAACATCAGTAAAAGCATAAGACACGTATGCGGCAGCGGTATTGCCGTCCATCGTTTTCATTTTGACCATTAGATCCCCTTCTTTCTACATAAATAAGATATTAGGATTTAAGATTTAATAAGGGCACTGCCCTCAGCATCTTCTTTAAATAGTATACACTATTAACGCCCTCTTTGTAAAACAAAAGCGCCCGAGAATACAATATATAGCAAAAATTTCACAAATCTTTAAAACCAAAGCTTATGAATTTCTTTTGTTTGTTAAAATGACAGCAGCTATATATTTATCATATTTTAAAAATTACTGTAAGCAAATCAATCAATAAGAATAACTAAGCCTTTCTGACTGTTTTTTATTAAAACCTCTTTAAATTCATTATAATGATTGTATAATAAAAAGTAAATTTATTGTTTTAAAGTATTTTTTTAGGTAAATTTTTGGATAAAGCTTTGTATTTACTTTGGTACTATTGCTTTTAAGTTACTGCTCATGCTCATTCTTTTGCGCCCAAAAGAACGAGCCAAGAAAAGGCTTTGTCTTGCTTTTTTACAGCGATAGCGGACATTGCGGCTTTAAATATACAGGCCTCGGTTAAAAACGTGCCGAGTCCTGCTCAAAGTTTAAAAGAAAATTTTACCCAAGCCGCCTGCCGCCTATCGCCTTAAGTATGAAGCTCAAAATGTACTAGCTGTAAAGCACTAATCCTAACTTGTTTTTGAATCTGCGTACTTCCTGCCGAAGGCGGTGGGTGAGCCAGCAAGCATCCTGCTCTGACTGCCAATAGCGCCCGGCACGGTTTCAACCGGGCGCGGAATGAGTAGGCTCACATCATCCGCGAAGGCTGCACGACACAAGAAAAAAGTTTTTCTTCGTCTATTCTTTTTTGAAAAAGAATAGACATGTGCACTAACCAAAAGAAAAAGTATAACAGTAAATACAAAGACGAACACAAAACTAAATCTATTCTAAATTCATAATCACCTTGGAGGTAACCATGTCCAAACGTATTATTTATTCCTGCGTAACTCTCAAAAAAGAACTGGAAAACGTTATTGCCGCTACCGACTTTGACGGTGAAGTACATTTTTTAAGCGAAAAGCTGCACAGCAGCCCCCAAACCATGCACCAGGTACTGCAGCAGCATATTGACGAAGCAGCTCCGGATACGGAAGAAATCATCATCTGTGTTTCCGGCTGCGGCAAAAGCACCGTTGGTCTGAAAGCCACCACTGCTCCCCTTGCCCTGCCCCGCACTATGGATTGCATTGACGTACTGCTCAGCGGCAGCGGCGCTAAACGCCCTGAAGGCGCCATCTTTCTTACCGACGGCTGGATGAATTTTATGAAAGCCTCTGCTCTGAACCACGAAAAAATGATAGCTGAAAAAGGCGCTGAAGCTACCGCTGAAACCATGCGCAAAATTTATCGCGGCTTTACTGATTTTTACATCATCGACACCCACACCTACGATACTACTCCGGTTAAGGAATATATCAAGCCGCTGGTAAATATGCTTGACGGCACACTAAACTACATCGACGGCAAATACCAGGTGCTGTATAAGCTTTTAGACGGCACTCGCGACAAGGACGTCATCAGCATTCCTAAAGGCGGCGTACTCGACATCAGCGAATTTGACGGTTTAAGACCGGCAGTAATTAAGAAATAAACATAAGAAAACCAATAAAAAAGACACCCTTACGGGTGTCTTTTTTGTTATCCAACAAAGTACTAAAACTTTTTCTGCTTTTCTTTCTTCTGCTTCCCTGTATAAGTTCATCAATATCCAACAGAGTACTAAAACAAGAGCTGGAAGACTTGAAGCGTGTGCAAGGTATAAGTTCATCAATATCCAACAGAGTACTAAAACTGCCTGCAGAACTCATGCTGTACGATCAGTGTATAAGTTCATCAATATCCAACAGAGTACTAAAACGCCCTGTAGTAATGGAGATATCAGTTCTCAGTATAAGTTCATCAATATCCAACAGAGTACTAAAACCAGGAGTATCATATGCTTTTGCAAAATCAGTATAAGTTCATCAATATCCAACAGAGTACTAAAACCCGTTCGTCGCCTAAAACATAACGAATAGGGTATAAGTTCATCAATATCCAACAGAGTACTAAAACCAAGATTTAAAGTGTGTTTCTTCCACTCTGGTATAAGTTCATCAATATCCAACAGAGTACTAAAACATATCGGCTTGCTGATGTTTGAAAGTCTGCGTATAAGTTCATCAATATCCAACAGAGTACTAAAACCTTTTGTCAACCTCATGTATCAAATTGCTGGTATAAGTTCATCAATATCCAACAGAGTACTAAAACAACGGCAGTGTTAGGGTAGCATTTAGCACTGTATAAGTTCATCAATATCCAACAGAGTACTAAAACTTGTTGTAGTTTCTCCACCATCTTCTCCGCGTATAAGTTCATCAATATCCAACAGAGTACTAAAACGGGCATCATAGCATTAATAGCTGTAATTGGGTATAAGTTCATCAATATCCAACAGAGTACTAAAACATGAAGCAAATATTAACCGTCAGATTGCAAGTATAAGTTCATCAATATCCAACAGAGTACTAAAACATGGTCCGAGAAAGCCCCGTGCGTCCTGCGGTATAAGTTCATCAATATCCAACAGAGTACTAAAACAACGGCAGTGTTAGGGTAGCATTTAGCACTGTATAAGTTCATCAATATCCAACAGAGTACTAAAACCAGAGATGAGAATTTGCAGGATTCTGTAAGTATAAGTTCATCAATATCCAACAGAGTACTAAAACATTTCGGTTTACCTACTCGCAAGCCTACTGGTATAAGTTCATCAATATCCAACAGAGTACTAAAACTTTCGGCGGCTCGTGATGTGCTTTTGTACGTATAAGTTCATCAATATCCAACAGAGTACTAAAACAATATGGAGAAAAATATTTTCGTCCGCATTGTATAAGTTCATCAATATCCAACAGAGTACTAAAACCTTAACTTTAGTTTAAGCTAAACAAGGTCAAATTTCAAGCATATCACTCGGCGCCAGCAGATTTTCTGTCGGCGTCTTTTTACCCAGCATCACAAGCATGCCGGCATATTGCTTTTCTGTTACCTGCAGCACCCGTACCGAGCCAACCGGCGGCAACGCGCAGCGCACCTTATTGATATATTTTCTGGCATCGTCATAATTTCTCGTAATACGAGTATAGACAGAATACTGCAGCATATCAAAGCCCATCTTAATTAAATCTTTACGAAAACGCATGTAATTTTTCTTATCTTCGGCAGTAGCGGTAGGCAGGTCAAACATAACGATAACGCGCATAAATCTATTTAACATCGGTATCAAGGCGCGGCAAAAGCAGCTTGTTCACATCATTACTGTCAATAGCCGTGCCGATACTGCCAATATATTTATCAATAGCATTGTAAACCTTCATCCGCTTACCGCCTAACATAATTTCGTTATTTAAGATATCTGCCAAACTCATCTTATTGTTTTTAGTAAGCTCATCCAACAGTTCCTCATTATGCTGCCATGCCCAAAGGTCAACCAAAGGGCGCAGCGGTTCCATAAAATCATCTGCCAGATTAAAAGCGTTAGTCTCACTGATATGATGGATACCCAAAGCGCAGTTATACCCATAAGAACACAGGCTGCGCGCCACTGCCGAGCGGATAATGGCGTAGCCGTAATTTAAAGCCGCATTGACTATATCATCTTCAAAACGCATAAAGTCAAGACCGTAAAAAGCTTTAAAATACATTTTGGCAGCAATGGCTTCTCTGTTGCCGCAGTCGCCGGGCAGTACTTCGGCAGCCAGCTGTCTCATCCTGTTGATTACAGCAGCAGGCGCGCCTTTAAGCACCAGCGCCTGCTTCTGATTTTCCAGCTTGGCTTTTACTACCCGCTGCCACAACAGGCTTTTAAAAGCTTCCGTCAGCGCCAGCTGCTTTTTTAAAACGCCAAAGGGCCGATAATGCCCATTGACAGGCAGCACCGTGCAGCAGGGCAGACGACTGCTGCCGCAGATAACAGTATTGACATGCTTTTCTGCCAGGCACTGTAAGGTGTGTACGGAAAGTAAGGTCTGCGCATTATCTACGATTACCGTCTGCAAATCCTCCAGCGGCACCTTGACAACTTCTTCCTTTTTCGTTACCAGCAGCCAGTTGTCCCTGACGGTTATTTTTTCTCCCTGAGCAACATAAAGGGTGCGGAACATTTTACTTCACCGCCTATCTGCCCCAAGATATCAATATTATATTTTTTTATAACATCTTGCGCTGCAATAGTTTTATTTATACTTTTGCTGTTATTATCTTCATTACAAGATATTCTGTTTTCATTTATATTATAAACACTCTTATAGAAACCTTTAAATTTACACTCTCCTTTTTTATTGATAACTTCAATATAATCATTAGCAAACAAATACATCTTATGCTGTTTATAATCTGCCGGATTTTCTGCCGTTAAATACAGTTTTTTATCCTGCTTTCTTAAGTCAGCATAACGAATACCCCTCAGATTATTTTTCCCATCAGTAGTTTCATACAGCTCAATGCAGTAATATTTGCTGGCAGTCAAAATATTCTCATTGCCTAATGTATCCAGCTTAACAAGGGAACTGTTTTTCCTTGCGATTTTCTTTACAGGGTTATCGTCAGTAATCTTGCCCTGAAATTTTTTATTCTGTTTATAAGATACCAGCGGCATCTGCAAACCGGCAGCAAACTGCGGATCATCTCGGTAAAAATCAGCAACTTTCTCCGCAAAGCTGCTGGCGTCTTTATCCTGATAAAATTCCATACTCTCATCCGTCAGACGTATATCCGCTTCACGTTCCAGATTTTTAATAATAGAAGGAATTCTCCCTTTAGCTTCCAACAGTCTGCGAGCATAGTCTTCATTAAAGCCGTAGTACTTCTGCATCTTTCTGACAGCTTTTTCCAGATAATCAGTATATTCAAAGCTAATCTGCTTATGGTGTTCACGATAAATTTTGTTCAGCTTCATATTATCGCTGGCAAATTCTACATAAGCTGGCGTCAAATTGGCAATGACCAGCGCGTCAGCCGCATGATGCAAATTATTGCTTCTGTCTTTGTCTATACTGCCCCAGCTCTTTTTATTCAGCCAATTTTTGCGCATACGAGAAGTAATAGCACCTTTTACTGCATACACATTCTTCTTTTTCTCTTCATTGGCAAATTTAAGGTTGGCAGTCAGATAATTTACGATATAGCGGGTAATGTAGCGGGTATCATTGATATTTCTCGACTTCCATTCTGCCAGTATTTCCGCATCATACAGATTAGGCAGCATCAGATATTTATATTTTTTGGCAGATATCTTACCCTTTTTGAACAGTAAATTAACATTCTGTAAAAATCTGTTCTTCTGTTCTCCCTGCAAATACTGGAGGGGCACCTGCTGGTGTTTTCCCTGTCTGTTCGCTCCCATATTGACCAAGGCTTTATTTTGCAGCGTATCATCCAAAATAAGCGAGAAAGGAACAATATGATCAATATCATAAATACCGCTTAAAACAGCATTTTCAGCAATAGGCTCTCCGCTGTATAAATCTATACCGCCCTGCTCCTGCCACAGTTTATAGCGGGCAATGTCTCCTTCTTTTACTTCGCCTTCTTTACGAAGTCCCAACTCTATAATTTTTTCAGCTATTTTCTGACGCGCTTTTTCATTATCGCGCATCATCTTAGTCAGTTTCATGCGTTCGCTTACACTGCGGCCTAAATCGTCAGCAACTTCGATATTGATATACTCCGGTGAACCATAGCGACGGATAATAGCATTCAACACCTTGCGGGTTTCATTGATAGCTTTAAAAACAACGATGTTTTTGGTAATTTCTTCATCCTGCTTCATAGTCAGCGGCGGCAAAAGCAAATGCTTTTCCTGCGTCGGCTGTTCGGCAGCCCTTTCTTTTAATCTGCGTGCCTGAAAATTACCGTAAGTTTCGCCATGTTTAAACGCACTGATAGCTTCCAGCATATATTTTTCACATACGCTTGCCGTACCGCCAAATTTTCTGCGCAGCATCGCTTCCTGCAATGCCTTGTTCCAGCCAGCTTTTCCCAAAGCCTGCTTTCTGCGGCGCGGAGTTATATTTTCCGAAAGAATTCTGCACAGCTGCTGCAATTTGGAAGGATGTTCCAAATCAAACTGATTTTCCGCAATTAGTTCCGTATAATCATAGCCGCATTGTTCTAATACTGATTTTAAAACTTTCAGTGTCTTAACAGTGTCCGGTATCTTAACTTCCAGCTTACCCGGTTTACGCATTTCTAAGCCATGTTTTTTCAGCAGCTTTTTCAAGTCGCTTTCCGTCATACCGCCGTTAAGCAGCGCTGTATTGATAATATCCTCTGCCGCATCTTCCGGCAGAATAATCTCTCCCGTAGCAGTATCGACAAAGCTCATCTGCGACAGACAATTAACCAGGGAATAAATATCGGCAAGCACCGTACTGCGAAAGGCTCTGTCCTCTGTTTTGTAGAACATACATTTTCCCAATGTATCTAAAAAGCCCATAAATTTACGGTCTTTATCATTGGGATCGCCAGGGCCAGTTTCAAAATCACGCTGTGCAAAAATTATCCTATCGCATAAGAAGGTTATATTATCGTCAGTCAGCTGCGAATAAAATTCCTGCTGCCTGTGCAGGATGGCAAGCAGCTCTTCCCTGACATATTCCCTCTTTATCAGAATATATCTTTCGCCACTTTTATGATTATGATAGTCCGTAAATTCAGTTTCTGTCTTAAACTTCTCATCATGAAGCAGCATATCCGCTACGCTTTTATAGCCACCATCATGGTAACATTTTTCAAAATCACTCAAGCCGGTTTTGATTAAACCCGCATCTTTATCGTTATTTTCATCTTCATAAAACTCCCGATAACCTCTGTGATTGCAGATATGGATAATACAGTCGGCAATTTCCTCCGGCGTAAGTTTTTCCGTAAGGCCATTCAGTCTAGTCTGCAATACATTTTGATTACCGTTTACTTCCTGCCATGCCTGCAATTTTTCTTTAGAAATCAAGCCTATTTTCTGCAAAAAGAATTTTACTCTGTCCTTCCTGTGCTTACGTCGTCTGATAAGCCTGCGTACAGAACGATACCCTCTGCGTTCCTGACTCAAACTTGCTTTTCTGTCTGCAGTTTCACCGGAGTCAAACAGCCTTGCGCCTAATGTCTCAATACGTGCATCCTCGTCATTAGTTCGTGAGATAACTGCAAAGCCAACTGAGCCAACGCCGATATCCAAGCCGATACCATATTTTCTTTTCATCATAATAAACTTCCCTTCCGTATATATTATTGACACTCATAAATAACAATGCTAGAATTAAAATAAGCTTAGGGTTATTATTGTGTAGGTTCATCAATATCCAACAGAGACCATTTATTGACAAATCTTTATAGGTTCATCAATATCCAACAATAGTTCTAAGATAAGGCCTTATGTGCCGTAGGGTATAGCGGTATCCCGAATAATTCCGCTCTTTGCTTATTCAGCCGTTACCATTGGTAACGGCTTTTCTGTCTTTTAATTTCATTATTTATATTGTATCATTTTTTGTATTCTTATACTATTTTTGTTATAAAAAAGACACCCTTACGGGTGTCTTTTTATTTTGCTTTATAAGCTTATTTCACGATGGTTACGGGCACATCGGCATTTTCTACAATTACCTGGCTGACGCTGTTTTTAAACAGCCCTTCCAGCATGCCAAAGCCTCTGCTGCCCAGTACGATAGCATCGCATTTTTCAGTTTTTTCGGCCCGCAGGATATGCTCGGCAATATTGCCGCCCTTTTCCAGCAGATAGGAAGCAGAAACGCCGCTGCCGCTGATTACCGCTCTCGCCGCATCCAGTACTTCGTCGCCAATCTGCGCTACCAGACAGTCACCCTGCTGGATAACCGCCGTGCTGAACAGCTCCTTCTGCGCCACAGTCATAATCACCAGACTGCCGCCGCTGAGCTTTGCCAGCGCTGCCGCATATTCCAAAGCGCGCCACGAATATTCCGTACCGTCAATAGGCACCAGTATCCGCTCAAGCATAATCTTATTTTACAATCAGTACGGGTACGCCCGCATACTGAGCAACCTTGGAGCTTACGCTTCCCAGGAAGAATTCAGCAATGCCGGACAAGCCGCGGCTGCCGATAACGATAGCATCGCAGTTGGATTTTTTGGACAGTGCGATGATACGTTCAGACGGATGGCCTACTTCGAGGCAGTATTCTACTTTGCCTTTGTATGCAGACAGTCTTTCCTGAGCCATTTCCAGTACTCTGTCGCCAACTTTTTCCAGTTCACTGTTGCCTTGGGTAATGGTTGCATTATCCAGAGGAACTGCCAGAAGAGCTGCATTGTTATACGGTTGGATTACATTTACTACTGTCAGCTGGCTGTCAAATTTTTCACCGATTTCCATAGCGTTGGTAAGTGCGCGCCAGGAGCCTTCACTGCCGTCTACAGGAACAAGGATATTTTTGAACATAGTAAAACACCTCCACAAGAACTAAAGCCATCTGCTGTCATAACAGTCACATTATGTATCTGCAGATTGTATCTTTGCCTTATCATTTTATTTTATATATAGATATTCTGTAACCGTGTCAGAATTCCTGCCGGATTTTATTCTCTGCCACGATTTTTTCTTGCGTTATGGATGCGCTGAGATTTTTTGCTGAATTTTTTCTCTTCGCGGGTCAGCTGAGCCACTTCGCTGGGAGCCGGTTTTTCATCCAGAAAGCTTTCGCCTTTAAAGAAGCGATAGTAAATGAGGATGAAGGCGATAACTGCCAAAGGAATGGAGCCTACCAGATAACGATAGTCACCGGATGCGATAGTGATAAAGTCATAGAAGATAATGCAGGCCGGAACCATGATAATCTGTCCCAGACGGCTGCCGAAGCCATCTTTACCCATGAAACGCACTACCATGCCATATGCCAGAAATGCCACTGCAAAGGACACTATGGACATATACACAAGAAAGAAGAAAAACTCAAAATTCATACTGCTATACAGCCTCCTTATTTTTCACTGCGTCTGCCGATAGCCCGCGCTGCCCAGACGCCGCTGGCACTGGCCTGTGAAAGACCTCTTGTGATGCCTGCGCCGTCGCCGATGGCGAACATATTGGGGATTTTCGTTTCCAGATTGCCGTCCAGCTCAAGACGGGCACTGTAAAACTTAACCTCCACCCCGTAAAGCAATGTATCCGCATTGGCCATACCGGGAGCTATCTTATCCAGAGCGTAAATCATTTCTATAATATCATCTAACTGGCGTTTTGGCAAAACAAGACTTAAATCTCCGGGCGTTGCTGCCAAAGTCGGCTTAGTAAAGCTTTTCGCCATACGCTTTTCATCGGTACGCCGCCCTTTGATTAAATCGCCGAAGCGCTGCACGAGGACGCCGCCTCCCAGCATATTGGAGAAGGAAGCTATACGCTTACCATACTGCAGCGGTTCATGGAACGGCTCGGTAAATTTATTGCTTACCAGCAGAGCAAAATTGGTATTATTGCTGTGCAGCTTAGGGTCGCGGAAACTGTGTCCGTTAACGGTGATAATGCCGTCGGTATTTTCCGCCACCACATAGCCGTAAGGATTCATGCAGAAGGTACGCACCAAATCATTATACTGCTGAGTACGGTACAGAATCTTTGCCTCATACACCTCGTCGGTAATATGCTTAAAGACCTGGGCAGGCACTTCCACGCGCACGCCTACATCCACCTGATTATTGATAAAGCTGAGTCCCAGCTTGCGGCACTGCTGACTGTACCATTCGGCACCGGCACGTCCCGGCGCAGCAAGCAGATATTTGCAGCATACATCTGCCCCGCCTTCTATCTCCAATGCAAAGGTACCGTCATCTGCTATTTTGATTTCCCGTACCGGCGTATTGCAGCGAATCTCGATGCCTTTTTCCAGCAGATATTTATAAATATTTTCCATGATGACCAGGTTATTTTCCGTACCCAGATGCCTTACCTTGGCATTGAGCAAATGCAGGTCATAACGCAGAGTCTTAGCGCCGATAGTGCTGTTGCGGGTGGAAAAATATTCCCCCGGCGCGCCATGACGGCAGTTCAGCTCGTCCACGTAGTCAATCAGCTTGACAACCTCTTCCTGCGGCAGATAATCAATCAGCCAGCCGCCAAACTCCGTAGTAAAATTGTACTTGCCGTCAGAAAACGCTCCGGCGCCGCCAAAGCCGCGCATAATACTGCAGGGCCTGCAGTTAATGCAGTGGTCTACCTTTTTGGCCGCCAGAGGGCACAGGCGTTTATCTATGGGGTTGCCCGCTTCCAGAATAACTACCTTGAGCGCGGGATATTTAAGCGTAAATTCATACGCGGCAAAAATGGCCGCCGGACCGCCGCCGATAATGGCTACGTCATACATAGTGCTTTCCCCCTCTTATTTACAAATATTAATATTTATCAGTCATATTACAAATCATATTTTTTCCGTTCATCTCCCAAAGGCTCATCCTTTTTGGGGTCTTTGGTGAACAGATCAAGATTGCGTTTGGCGCTTTCCATAGCATCGTCATAAACAGTCTTAAAAGCGCTCAAATCATCGGGCTTACCAGCCTTGAGCCACTCGGTAACTACGCGGCCCAGCGCATAGGTAGTGCCTACGGCTACCGGTATCTGCAGCGGTGGGAAAGGAATCAGCGTCGTCAATGTGCTGCCTACAAAATATGCTCCCAGTGAGCCTAAGATACTTACAGCTGCCTGTTCACTGATTTTTTCTTCATAAACCTGTCCCAGCTTGATAATCATGTAGATTTCATTGGCAATCAGGCTCATAGTGCCTAGAAGCGGCGCCACTACGATAACGCCGGCACGGGCTGCCGCCCAGCGGCACAGGCTTTCGGCCTCTTCGGCACGCGCCCTGTCATCAATAACGACAACGTCTTCCGCCGTCTTTATTTCTTCCTGTTCAAAAGTAAATTTATCCTGCTGTGTCATAGTAAAAACCTCCTTTACGGTGGTAACAGCTTCCCAGCAATATCTATTCGCAGCAGGCAGGCAAAACTCCTGCTGCCGGCCGCGCCGCTGACAAAAAAACCGCAGCATTAAAGCTGCGGTTTTTTATGCAGAAACTTTTCAGTTTTCGTCTTTGCCGTGACGTTCAGCAATTCTTTGACGAATATAGTCGGTCAGCAGATAATTGCTTTCCTCAACCAAAACCAGCGCATGGTTGGCATGCTCTTCCAGGAAAGGCAATATCTTGGCAATATTTTCCTTACTGTCAACAATCTCGATGACAACGGGCAAATTGGCATTGCCGCTCACAAAACTGCTGATAACTCTGTTAACACCGCGCAGCTTGCTGGCATAGCCCTCTATCGCCTTCATTACGGTACCGCCGGCTAAGCCCAGCTCGCGTGCTTTGGCAATGATTGCTTTATACAGCGGTTCATCCCCAAGCATAACATCCTCACCGGTATAGATTTTTAAAAAGGTTATTTTCCTGAATTCGTGCTCCATACACTTCACCCTCTCTAAATAGAAGACAAACGCCTAATGAACATTCATCTATAAATTATTATAGCACGTTTACAACATATATGTAAGCTTCCGCTGCAACACGATAAAAAAATAAATTTTTCTTAAAAACACAAAATATAGGCAGGAATTTTATAACATGCGTAGAATACAATATATAGAAAAATAAAGGAGATAGTTACCAATGAACATATAATATATTGTGCAACATCCTGACGGTTGTAGCCGTCGGATTGATATAGATGGCATGAAATTAAAATTTGGGAGGGATGCATATGTTGAAGAAAATTCTCGTTCCGGTAGATGGCAGTGAGGTTGCAAAACGTTGTCTCGATTTTGCAATGGGCGTAGCCAAAGTGAGCGGCGGTGAACTTCTGGTAGTGCATGTTGCAATTCCCTATGATTTCACCAAGGTTCCTCCCCGCAAACCGAAAAATGCTATCGAAGAGGCCGAAATGGCCGCAAAAGCTCCTGAACCGACTCCGTTGGATATTGCAGAAGCTTATCTTAAACAGGCTGGCTTCGACAGAGCCACCTATCGTACCATTGTTGATATTGACCCGGCTGAAAGAATTGTCGAATACGGCAAGACAATGGATGCTGGTATGATCGTTATCGGCAACAGAGGCATGGGTCATTGGGCTCAGCTCTTAATGGGCAGTGTGAGCTCCAAAGTGGCACAGACCGCAGAGTGCCCGGTAGTAATCATCAAATAGATTTGCGTTGACATAGATTGGAAAGTTTCAGGAAAAGAAAAATAAGGACTTTCCCAAATTTTATAGATGCTGCCAAGGTCGTCAACGGCAGCCAAAGGAAAGAGCCCCTCATCCGCCGGAGATGAGGGGCTTAAAAATTTTTATTTTTCTTTCTTGTCTTCCAGCAGTCTGTTCATACTGCCGCTGGCAAAGCCTTCCAGATCAAGTGTTACATAGGCAAAGCCTGCACTGCGTACAGCAGCAATAATCTGCTGGCGCAGTTCATCTGCTGCCTGGGCAATCTGCTGTCTGTTAATTTCAATACGCGCCAAATTGCCGTGACAGCGCACCCGTAAATCCTTAAGGCCTAACTTGCGCAGCGCATCTTCTGCCTGCTCTACCATGGCAAGCTTGGCAGGCGTTATGGTTTCGCCGTAGGCAATGCGCGAAGCAAGGCAGGCATAGGCCGGTTTAGCGGCAGCTGCCAGACCATAACGTCGCGCCAGTTCCCGCACCTCCTGCTTGGTAAAGCCGCAGGCCAGCAGCGGACTGATAAAGCCCAGTTCAGCGGCAGCCTGCATGCCGGGGCGATAATCCCCTGCATCATCGGCATTAGCGCCGTCCAGCAAAGAGCTACAGCCTAACTCCTGCGCCTTGGCTTTAATCGCACCAAAAATCAGCTGCTTGCAGTAATAGCAGCGGCGGCTGTCGTTAGCGCAAAATTCCGGCAGCGCCAACGGTTCCGGCTGCAAGACATAAAGCTCACAGCCAGCTTCCTGCGCCGCCCTGCGGGCATCCTGACGTTCAAACTGCGGCTGCAGCGGCGTAAAGGCCGTAATAGCAGCAGCCTGCACACCGGCACGGCTGCAGGCAGCCAAAAGCAACGCTGAATCTACCCCGCCGCTTAAAGCTACAGCAGGCTTATCCAGACCCTGCAGCAAGGCAAATAATTTATTTTCTTTTTGCTGTAATGTGTTAGCGGACATTTTTTCTCCTCATAAATTGCTGACAGTAAAATATTACTCTTGCCAGCAGCAATAAATTAGCTTATTATTTATATGTTACGAATAAACGGGAAAGAAGGTACATTATGTCTAATTTACAGGCCGGCCTTACCGGCACCGCCACTACCCTCGTTACCGAGGAAAACACCGCTATCGCCATGCGCAGCGGCGCTCTGCCCGTCTTTGCTACTCCCGCTATGTGCGCGCTGATGGAAGAAGCAGCCTGCAGCGCCATTAGCGGCAGCCTGGAAGAAGGTATGGGCAGCGTTGGCATTACTCTTAAAATAACTCACGGAGCACCCTCTGCTCTGGGCAGCCAGATTACGGCAACTGCTCAGCTCACCTGCATCGAAGGCCGCAAGCTTACCTTTTCGGTAGAAGCACGGGACGAAGGCGGCGTTATCGGCAGCGGTACCCACGAGCGCTTTATTATCGACAACGAAAAATTCATGCACAAACTGCTGGACAAATAAGTCCGACATAAGCCGCAGCCACGCTGCGGCTTTTTTAATCTTTCAGCAGCTTTAACTGCGGCACACCTGAGCAAACTGCCCGCCACAGCACAGCTGCTATGCTGAAATCTATCAGTGAGTGCAGCATGGTACCGCCGCCGACCAGACCTAATACGCTCATTACATAGCCGCCTGCCAGCTGCTGCACACTGAACATGTTGCCGGCAAAAAAGAACGGCGTTACTACAATCACTTCACATACGGCGTGCACAAAGGCCAGCACTAAATTCAGCAGCAGCAGGCCGGAAGCGCTGTCTGCCAGCCCGGGCTTTTTCTTAAGCAGCCATGCACCCAGCAGCGCAAAAACAATATGGCTGGCAGCACGCAGGGCAATAATCAGCGGTGTGGTTACAAAAAATCCCAGCGCCGAGCCGATACAGACCGCCAGTGCTACCATGGGCGAAATAAACATCGCCAGAAAGACAGGCACATGGCTTGCTAATGTAAAAGACATAGGACCCAGTACTATTTTAGGCATAAACATCGGCACTGCCATCCCCACAGCGCACAATACACCTGCCAGTACCATCTGAAAAATTCTCTTACTGTTCAAATTCATCAGCTCCATCAGGAATATATTTTATCTATTATAGCACAAAACAGCAAAGGCAGAGCCTTTGCTGTTTTTTTATTCTGCTTATTTTAAAATAACTTTGAGGAAAGCTTTCAGACGCTCGTTGGTAGGATTTTCAAAAATCTCTTTTGGAGTTCCCTGCGCCTGCACATGGCCGTCAGCCATGAACACAACCTTGGTTGCAACTTCGCGGGCAAAACCCATTTCGTGAGTTACCACTACCATGGTCATTTTTTCTTCGGCCAGCTCACGCATGGTCTTTAAAACCTCGCCGGTCAGTTCCGGGTCCAGAGAGGAAGTGGGTTCGTCAAAAAGCATGATAGACGGCTTCATTGCCAGAGCGCGGGCAATAGCCACACGCTGCTGCTGTCCACCGCTGAGCTTGCGGGGATATACGTCGCGTTTATCCAGCAGGCCTACTTTAGCCAGCAGTACCTCTGCTTCGCGGATTACTTCTTCTTTATTGCGTTTCTGTACCTGTACGGGCGCTTCAATAAGGTTCTCCATTACCGTCATATGCGGGAACAGGTTAAACTGCTGGAATACCATGCCCATTTTGCAGGCAATGCGGCGGCTGTCTTTTTCCGCTGCGTATTCTACACCGCTGCCGGTATCTTTAACCAGTGTTTCGCCGTCGATAATGATACTGCCGCGGTCAATAGTTTCCAGCTTGTTCAGACAGCGCAGAAGCGTACTCTTACCGCCGCCGGACGGTCCGATTACCGCCACAACCTCACCTTCGGCAACCTCCAGGTCGATACCTTTGAGTACCTCAAGATTCTGGAATTTTTTATAGATATTGCGTGCTTCTATCTTGTTCATTGTCTTCTCCTCCGTCTTACTGATCATATCTGGAGAAGCGTTTTTCCAGACGTTCAAAAAGCATGGTCAGCACCAAAGTTGCCAGCAGGTAGAATACACCGGCTACCAGGAAAGGTGTAATATCAAAGTCGCGCTGTACCAGGTTACGGGTAGTGCGCATCAAATCGTTCATTGCCAGTACATAAACAAGGGAGGTATCCTTAACCAGGGTAATGGTTTCGTTGCTTACAGGCGGCAGGATAAGTCTGAACACCTGCGGCAGCACAATGCGGCGCATGGTCTGCACATAGTCCATACCCAAAGTGCGGGCTGCTTCATACTGTCCTTTCGGTACAGCCTGAATACCGGCGCGGAAAATCTCGCAGAAGTAAGCCGCGTAGTTCAGTACGAAAGCTACCAGTGCAGCTTCAAAATCATCCAGACGGATGCCGACAGCAGGCAGTGCATAGTACACAAAGAACAGCTGCAGCATAAGCGGTGTGCCGCGCAGCAGCCATACATACAGTCCGATGACCTTCTGCAGCAGGGTAATAGAAGAAACCCTGCCCAAGCTTAAAAGTACACCCAGCGGTATACTAAGCACGATAGTGATTAAAAATACCTGTGCTGTTACGATGCTGCCTTCCAGCATCTGCGGAATGATTCTGATAATATAGTCCATGATACTCTCCGTTATTCTAAGATAAAGTAATGGGCCGAATCAGCGCTTCGGCCCACAGATAGTTACTATTTTACTCTTAATATTTGGTGATGTCTACACCCATCCATTTTTCTGAAATCTTTTTAGCGGTGCCGTCTTTCTTCATTTCAGCCAAAGCTTTGTTAATCTTGGGGCTGAATTCTTTGTCGTCTTTGCGGAAAGCAACTGCTACAACTTCGTCACCCATGTTTTCTTCCAGAGCTCTGTATTTGCCAGGGTTGAGTTTCATGTAGTAACGAGCAAGTACGGCGTCAACTACCATAGCGTCTACACGGCCTGCATCCATATCCATAAATACTGCTGCAAAGTCAGGATATTTTCTGTAATCTTTCAGAGAAGTTCTCAGTTTGTCATCTTTATCAAGGATGTAGGAACCGGTGCTGTCGTCCTGTACTGCCAGTACTTTGCCGGCCAGGTCAGCAATCTTTTGTACATCGGAGCCTTCCGGTACAACTACCAGCTGGGAGTTAACCATATAAGGATCGGACAGAGTATAGGTCTGTTTGCGTTCTTCATTAACGGTGAAGCAGTTCCAGATAGCGTCAATGCGTTTGCCTTTCATTTCTGCTTCTTTGGAAGCCCAGTCGATAGGTTTGAATTCAACTTCCATGCCTGCACGTTTGCATGCTTCACGTGCCATATCAATATCGTAGCCTACGATTTCATTGTTCTCATTGCGGAAGCCCATGGGAGCAAAGTTATCATCAAGGCCGATAACCATTTTTTTCGGTTCGTCGCTGCCGCAGCCTGCTGCCAGCATCAACACGGTAAACAAACTCATCAATACAAGTAAAAGCTTTCTCATCTTCATTTTTCATAACCCCTCTCATTTGTTGTGTTGGTGTATGTATCTTTGCTATGGTCTTATTATACTTTAGCTTGCTAAATTTGTAAAGTGTTAAAATGATTTTTTTCAAAAAATTTTTCCTGTGCCTATGTTATAATAAAAGTAAAGTTTACAGCATTAAATGAGGGGGAATTTAATATGTTCTGTACTGAAAAGCACACCGATATCTGCCAAAACCGTTTCGGCGGCAAAGGCGAAGTAATCCTGGAGCATTTAATTGACGAAAAGGTATATGACGGCAAGGTAGTTATGTATGCCCGCGTCATCTTAAAGCCCGGCTGCTCCCTGGGCTATCACAAGCACGAAGGCAACAGCGAAACCTGCTATGTTCTGCAGGGCACTGCCGCTTACAGCGACAACGGCAAGCCCATGACGCTGCACGCAGGCGATACTGTTTTCTGCCCGGATGGCGAAAGCCACTCTCTCGAAAATATCGGCACTGACGACCTTATCGTCATCGGACTGGTACTCAAATCCTAAAAACGCAAGCCGCGGGTCACAAACGCCTGCGGCTTTTCTATTGGCAGAATAATTATGTAACTATTTTTTTCGCACTGCCTCGGAAATTTATTTTACAATTAATCCATAAAGTATTAAAATCAATAATGATTGATTAAATACTGTTATAATAATATAGGAAAGAATTTGTAAGTTTTATCGGAGGTTTCCATGCAGATAGGTTTAGACATTGGCAGCACTACCATCAAGATAGCAGTCCTGGATGACGCAGGTCAGCTGCAGTTTTCCAAGTACGAGCGTCATTACAGCCAGATAGCAGAAAAAATGCAGCAGCTGCTGGCAGAACTGCACGTCAAGATGCCGCTTCTCAAAACTGCGCGCCTTGCCATCAGCGGCAGCGCCGGTATCGGTATCGCAGACAGCTGCGGCCTGCAGTTTGTGCAGGAAGTCTTTGCCGAAAAAGTCTGCACGGAAAGACTGAATCCCGGTACGGAAGCTGTAATAGAGCTGGGCGGCGAGGATGCCAAGCTGCTGTTTTTAGGCCGCCATTTTGATGCGCGCATGAATGACAGCTGTGCCGGCGGTACCGGCGCCTTCATTGACCAGATGGCCTCTTTGCTCAGCGTGCCTACCGAAGCGATGAACGAATTGGCACAGCAGGCTTCTACCCGCTACACTATTGCCAGCCGCTGCGGCGTTTTCGCCAAAAGCGATATCCAGCCCCTTCTCAATCAGGGCGCTGCCAAAGCCGATCTGGCAGCCAGTATTTTTGATGCCGTAGCCAGCCAGGCAGTTACAGGTCTTGCCAAAGGCCGTCCCATCACCGGCAAGGTACTTTATCTGGGCGGGCCGCTCACCTTTATGAGCGAGCTGCGTCACAGCTTTGATAAGATTTTGAAAATCGAAGGCTACTGCCCGGAAAACAGCCTCTACTATGTAGCTATGGGCGCTGCCTTCTGCGCCGAAAACAAAGTAGACCTTACCGAGCTGCCCGCTAAACTGGCAGCCGTAGGCGCACAGCGTGACTTTGACCATCTGGAGCCGCTCTTTGCCAGTACCGCAGAATACGACGAGTTTATGGAACGCCACAGCAAGGAACGCATTGAGCCCGGCGATATCAGCGCTGCTACCGAAGCCTATATCGGCATGGACGCCGGCAGCACCACAATCAAGATTGCTGTTATCAGCCCCAGCGGCCAGCTGCTCGATTCTTCCTACCAAAGCAATAAAGGCAACCCAGTTATTGCCATTAAAGAATATCTGCAAAACTTTTATATAAAATATCCTCACTGCCGCATTCTCGGCTCTGCTGTTACCGGCTACGGCGAAGACCTTATCCGCAACGGCTTCAGCGTGGACTACGGCATTGTAGAAACCATGGCGCACTTTATCGCCGCCAAAACCCTGCAGCCCGATGTAGACTTTATTCTCGACATCGGCGGTCAGGACATCAAATGTCTGAAAATCCACAACGGCTGCATTGACAATATCTTCCTCAACGAGGCCTGCTCCAGCGGCTGCGGCAGCTTTTTGCAGACCTTTGCCGAAATTCTCGGCTACAGCGCTGAGGAATTTGCCCGTATCGGACTTTTTGCCGACAAGCCTGTCGACCTGGGCAGCCGCTGCACCGTATTTATGAACAGCAGCGTCAAGCAGGCGCAGAAGGACGGCGCAACCGTTGCCAACATCAGCGCAGGCCTGTCCTTAAGTATCGTTAAAAACGCTTTATATAAGGTTATCCGTCCCGGCAGCAAGGAAAGCATCGGCAAGCACATTGTCGTACAGGGCGGCACCTTCCTCAATGACTGCGTACTGCGCGCCTTTGAAAAAGAAATGGGCCTCAAGGTAGTACGTCCCAACATAGCAGGACTTATGGGAGCCTACGGCGCCGCAATTTATGCCCGCAGCCGTCATCAGGAAACCGGCCACGCCTCCACCCTTGCCGACGCAGCAGCGCTGGAAAACTTCGTTCATGAGGTAAAAGCCGTAACCTGCGGCCTGTGCAGCAACCACTGCCACCTTACCGTCAACACCTTTGCCAGCGGCAAGCGTTTCATCAGCGGCAACCGCTGTGAACGTCCTGTTACCCACTGCGCTCCCGATGATACCTTCAACCTGTACCGTCAGAAGCTGCAGCTGCTGGAAAACTTAAAAGGCGTACCCGGCAAACGCGGCAAGATTGGTCTGCCCATGGGACTTAACATGTACGAACTGCTGCCCTTCTGGCACGCTTTCTTCACCCGTCTGGGCTTTGAAGTCATTACCAGTCCCATTTACGACAAAACTATTTTCCAAAAGGGACAGAATACCATTCCCAGCGACACCGTCTGCTATCCGGCCAAGCTTATGCACGGCCACATCAAATGGCTGCTGGAAAATGGCATCAACACTATCTTCTATCCCTGCATGACCTACAACGTGGACGAAAACTCCGCGGAAAATTGCTATAACTGCCCCGTTGTGGCCTATTATCCCGAAGTGCTGCACGCTAATATGCACGATCTGGATAACGCCACCTATATCTTTGATTATCTGGGGCTGGGTCATAAAAAGGTGCTGCTGAAAAAACTGCAGCAAATCTGCAAGGAACATTTCCCCGACATCGGCAGCAGCGAGCTGAAAGCAGCCCTGCAGGAAGCCTATGCCGCTTACAATAAATTTGAAGCCCAGGTCAAAGAGCTGGGACAAACTATTATCAACACCGCCCGCAGCCAGCATAAGCCTATCGTCGTGCTGGCAGGACGTCCCTATCATATCGACCCTAAGGTTAATCACAGCATCGACCGTCTGATTACCACCATGGGTGCGGCGCTGGTCAGCGAAGACGCAGTCAGCAGCCATGTCTCCATGCAGGAGCTCAACGATGATTTGCAGGTGCTGAACCAGTGGACTTACCACAGTCGCCTGTACGCTGCCGCAAAATACGTTTCCCGCAGCAGCGATATGTACATGGTGCATCTGGTAAGCTTCGGCTGTGGCTGCGACGCTATTACAGCTGACGAATGCCGCCGCATCCTCGAAGAGCACGGTCAAATCTACACCCAGATCAAGATTGATGATATCGACAATCTGGGCGCGGCCAAAATCCGTCTGCGCAGCCTCTTTGCCGCTGCCGGACTGGAAAGTTAGTTTTAAAGGAGAACATTATGCAGGAAACATACCCTATCTTTACCAAAGAAATGAAAAAAACACATACCATTCTTATCCCCGGTATGCTGCCCTTGCATTTTACCCTGTTACGCGCAGCCCTCAGAAGCTGCGGCTATAAAGCAGAAGTTTTGGAAAATACCGACCGCAGCGTCGTGGAAACCGGCCTTAAATACGTCAATAACGACATCTGCTATCCGGCGCTTTTGGTTATCGGTCAGTTTATCAACGCACTGGAAAGCGGCAAATACGACCCCGATAAGGTGGCGCTCATCATCACCCAGACCGGCGGCGGCTGCCGCGCGTCCAACTACATCTACCTGCTGCGCAAGGGACTGGCACAGGCTGGCTTTAACAATGTGCCCGTCATCAGTCTGAACGTCAGCGGCATGGAAGACCAGCCCGGCTTTGATTTAAGCGCTTCCATGCTCCGCCGTTTCCTGGCGGCAGTTGTCTACGGCGACGCACTTATGTACCTTATCAACAAAACCCGTCCTTACGAAGCAGTACAGGGCGCGGCAGACGAACTGGCGCAAAACTGGCTGGGCAAGCTGGACGGATTCTTCCAGTCCGGCAAAGCACACGCCCTCAGCAGTATTCAAAAGCTGGCAACTGCCATCACCCGCGACTTTGCCGACCTGCCCGTCAACACCAAGGAAAAAATCAAGGTGGGCATCGTAGGCGAAATCTACATTAAATACGCTGCACTGGGCAACAACAATCTGGAAAAATTCCTGCAGAAGCAGAACTGCGAATATATGGTGCCCGGCCTGCTGAACTTTATTATGTACTGCGCCGACACCTATCTGACTGACTACAAGCTGTACGGCGGCAGCCTGCTCAAGTACGGCACTACCAAGGCGGCTTTCTGGTATCTGGAAAGACTGGAAAAGGTACTGCGCAAAGCACTTGATACTCCGCCCTTTACCGCTCCCGCTTCCTATGCGGAAACCAAAGCCATGGCTAAAGGCGTTATCGGCTACGGCAACAATATGGGCGAAGGCTGGCTCTTAACCGCCGAAATGCTGGAGCTGGCGAAAAACGGCTACAACAACATCATCTGCGCTCAGCCCTTCGGCTGCCTGCCCAATCACATCGCCGGCCGTGGCATGATTAACCGCATTAAAGAGCTGGTAGAAGATGCCAACATCCTGCCTATCGACTACGACGCCAGCGCGTCCAAAGTAAATCAGGAAAACCGCATCAAGCTCATGCTGGCAACAGCACAAGATTAACGGCATACAAAAACCCCTGCCTCACACGGTGAAGCAGGGGTTTATTTTTTGCTTATTTATTTCTGCCGGGGTAAGCCTTCAACGCTTCACCCAGAATGTAGATAGCCTTTTTCAGATCGTCGCAGTTAAGCACATACGCCAGACGCGCTTCTGCCTTGCCGTTTTCCGGATTGCTGTAGAAGCCGTTGCCGGGCGCAAACATCACTGTTTCGCCGTCCACGTCAAAGTTTTCCAAAGTCCAGATAGCAAATTTTTCTGCATCGTCCACAGGGAACTTAACCATAACATAGAAAGCGCCTTTAGGATCGGAAGCAGCAACGCCGGGCAGTTTAGCCAGCTCTGCTACGATGGTATCACGGCGTTTTCTGTACTCTTTGTTAACATCTTCCAGATAGCTTGCCGGAGTAGTATAGAGAGCAGCTGCGCCAACCTGTTCCAAAGTCGGACTGCACAGACGTCCCTGGCAGCATTTCATAATCTGAGCACAGAACTCTTTGTTCTTGCTGATAATGCAGCCGATACGCGCGCCGCAGGCACTGTAACGCTTGGATACAGAGTCAATGATAATCAGATTATCATCCAGCTCGCTCATAGTGCCGAAGCTCTTATAAGCGCCGTCATAAACAAATTCGCGGTATACTTCGTCAGAAATCAGCGCCAGATCATATTTCAGCACCAGCTTGGCAATGGTTTCCATTTCTTCCGGAGTATAAACCACACCGGTGGGGTTACCCGGATTAGTCAGTAATATAGCGCGGGTTTTAGGAGTGATGTGTTTTTCAATCTCCTCCATGGAAGGCAGATGATAACCGCTTTCCACACTGGTACGCACGCTGTTAATCTTAGCGCAGAATTCTTTGGCAAAGGTAGTATAGTTAGCGTAGTACGGCTCAAAAACCATGATTTCATCATCAGAGTCGCACAGCGCCATAACAGCAAAAATCAGCGCTTCACTGCCGCCGTTGGTTACATAAATATCTTCTTTGGCGTAGTTCATGCCCTTTTCTGCATAATATTTCTGAATAGCGTCAATCAAAACAGGCTCGCCCTTGGAATTGCCGTAAGCAATAACCTTTTCGTCAAAGCTGCGGATGCTGTCCATAAACTGGGACGGCGTAGCAATATCCGGCTGTCCGATATTAAGATGATATACCTTTTTGCCTTTAGCTTTGGCAGCGTCAGCATAAGGTACAAGTTTTCTGATAGGTGACAGGCTCAAATTCTGAATACGTTGTGAAAGTTTCATATTAAATCCCCTCATTGCAAGAATATACAAGACTCAAAAAAAGCCTATGGCGATATTATAACATAAGTTGACAACAAATTACCCCTCATTTTTGATGTATACACGAATACTTATTATAGACATATAATATAATTATGAGCAATACAATTTCATGATACCTTTTAACTTCTCATAAGTTTATTTTTTAAATTTACATTATCATTTAACTTACATCCTGTACTGTCTTTCCAAAAATCCCATCCATTCTTACTTCCACATAATATAAGCCCAGCAGTAGTACTTAAGGATGTTCTATTTTTATTTTTAGAAACGAACAAATAGTTTTTTACAAAAATTGCTCCATCGTTTGTCTTTTTAATTACTCCTTCCTCCAATAAATCATTGTAAATATCATATTGCCAATCTTGCACATCTGATTCTGCATTATAATTCACAATCTGTGATCCTTCTAGAATCTCTACACTTCCATCTTCTTCATATAAATATGCCTTAGCACTAACAAGACCTGTATTTAAATAAATATCATATTTTACAACAACATCTTCAGACGCACTAAAATAAGGATATAATTCAATTATTTTATCTATTACTTTTTCTGTTCTTACATCTATTGCATTAATATCCCATTTTTCAACTGCCAAAATTTCTTTATTGATTACTAAATGAGAAGTACTCTCCAATATTTCTCTTTTATAGTCCCACAATTTATTTTTCATTTTGCTATTGTCAACTTTGGCAGCTAATGTTAAATTGCCAATTCTATGTAAATATTTTTCATATGTTATCTCATCAACATTTAATGCTTGTAACCATTCTTTTGTAGGAGATTGAGGCATTAAATGTTCTATACTTAGTTTTGACAAATCAACAGGTGCAGGATTACCATTACTTTCAATTTTATCAAAGACAGCTCTTAATGTGATTCTATTATTATATGCATTTGCTGTTTTTAAATATGTTCTCAAATAATAATCATCAGGCATACTAGCAGACTTACCACGTTGTTTATCGACCAAATTCTTCTTTGTATATTCAACAATTTTGTTGTAATTCTCATTACACTCATTTAATACATCTTTTAAAATTGTAGGAAAAATTCTGGTGATATCACTAGTATCTAACCCACAAATAGCTCTTCTGATTAAATATATATTTACTAACTCTACAATATTATTAAATTGTTCAACAGTAATCAATCTACCATTATCATATAAATTATATAACTCCATTAAGAAAGGTGCTGGCATATCAGAAAGAATTCTTCTATATTCTTGTATTGTTTCTTTTATATTTTCATCTAATTCTTTTATAGGTTTTATATAAATTATATTATAATATTTAGCATATTTAACAATTTCTTTTAATACATCTTCTACACTTCTTATATTTAATTGTTCTTTATACCATATTTTAAAATCACGATATATTGATGTTACATTAGATAATGTTTTATTTTTACAAGCTAAAAACATTCTAAAAAATAATTCTAACGTTTTTGCATCATTAGATATATATGTTTCTATATTATTCCAATATTGGGAATAATACATTTCCTGTATATCACTAGGCAAATCCATTAAAATATAATTTCTAATCAAATCAGATGCAACTAACTTAGCACCAGTAGAATTAATACTCTCAAAAATTTTTTGAGGATGGTCTTCTTTAGAAATAGGTATACAAACAATATAAAGTTTATTTAATCCCATCAAAATATCATCAAAAGAATACTGTTCTAATAATAAAGAAATTTCTTTTTTTAACCAGTTATAGTTTTTATATATATTAGAATTTTTCTCTTTTATTTCTGAAAATTTTTCTTCGATAATTAATCTATATACTTGATCATCTGACACCAATGGTTTTAACTTATATTTAAATCTTTCATCAACATATTGATTAGTTAAAAATTGTGCTTCTAACGCTTGAGCATCTTCTTTATTACCATTTTCAATCATTAACTCTTTAATAACATATAAAATAAGAAAAGTAGTTGTTAATCGTTGTTGCCCATCAATAATTGAAAATTCTCTCGATTTAAAATTAATCGCAGTATCAAGATAAATCATTATACCTAAAAAATGTTTATCATAAGTACCATCAATAACATTTACTAAATCTTCAAAATATTGCTTTACTTCTTTATTAGCATTCCATGTATATTTTCTTTGATAAACAGGTATTACAAATTGATTGCCGGAACTCATTTTAAAAAAATCTAATAAACCAGTTTTGACAGGTGCTTGTTGACTATTCATATTTCCATCCCCATTTTTTATATTTAATTTACAATATACTAATCTAAGTATTTATAAGCAACTACTCTCCAAATATAAATTATTTTTATAAAATCAGATAACTTATATGTTTCTATTCAACATCTTATTTCTTTTTCCTTTATTTTATAATTTTTGATTTTTCAAACTGCTATAACACTATTCCATAAAATGAAGTTATATTAATAAAACAGGATAAACTATATCAAAAAAGCACTGCTTACGCAGTGCTTTTTTCTCATTGTTTATTAAATTTATATTTCCCTTTACCGTATCCCTGAACTGCTACAATCAAATTTGCCTTTTTTAAATTAGTAATCAAATTTCCGGCAGAAGTAGCAGATTCTTTTGTAATTTCCATAATATTTTTACGTCCAAATATATTATCAAACTGCATAGTTTGAAATATAATTTTTACTTTTTCTTTTGTATTTTTATTTACTTTTAAATTGTCGATTACTTTTTCAATCGCAACCTTTTCCGTATCAATCAACGCATTTTCATCATCAAACACAACCTTTTTCGTATCAATCAACACATTTTCATCATCAATACTATAATTAAGATTATATAAAGTAACCTTAAAAGTAGAAATATCAGAATAAAACTTAGGTTCAAACTCCGGACGATAATTTGCAGAAAAAAGATAGTCATTTTTTATCTTTCTGAAACCGCTGCCTCTGCGCTCCATGTATTTTATACGGCTGAAAACATCTGCAATAATTGGATTGCGTCTTTTTGACGTAATATTATCAATGTTCATCTTTTGGACTTCAGAACCATCAAGCATACCGCCAGGAGAAGTAATCTCTATTCTGTCATCAAAAATATCAATATGAACTTCACTGCCAAGAATAAGATAATCACGATGGATTAAACTGTTTACAATACATTCCAAAACAGCACGTTCAGGATAGTCCGGCATTTCAATCCGCCCATTATCAATCTTTTTCCAGGGTTTCTTAGTATTATTATTTATAAATTCTTCAGCAGCCTGTAAAAGAGTAATAAGACTGCCACTGTACTCTTTATCATCAAGAGCATCCATAATACCGGAAGCTTTATCTACGCCATACCACCGTGTACAAAATAAACGAGAATTTTTCAATGGACATTCATCAGCGAATAATGCTCCAGCGTTCGTAAGCATTCCTCTTTCATTTACAAGTCCAAAAGAAATAAAATCATTGGAGTTTAATTCATTATTTGTACGTTGACGATAAACTGATTTAAATTTTGTAAAAGCAAACTCTGTAAATTTATATTGTGTAGACAGGCTGTCAAATGTATAGTTGCTTCCCTTTATAACAAGTCTTTTTAATACTGTAGAATCAGCTGGAATACTTGCATTACCAACTCTCACAAAAGCTATTCTATTTCCATCCCCAATATAATAATAAGGTGTTTCTATACCAGATAACACCTTTAAAATAATAAAATCCTTATCTCCTGTTCTGTGAACTTCCATAATAGTTTCCGGTATAGGATCCATTTTTGTTTTAATAGCCTCGCTGATTTTTTCAGATGCATCTTTGGCATCATCTAACCCAATCAATACATCATCGTCAGATATTCCAAAAAGCAAAACACCACCAATGCCATTAGCAAATGCACTGACACTCTTTAACCAACTTTTAGGCTTACGTTCTTCAAGTTTTTCTTTTTTATCATATTCTGTAGTTTCACCTATAAAATCAGCTAAATTCATCTAACAAACACCTCATTGAATTTTATATTTTTAAAATATCATAGCTAAAATAAATGTTCTATATATAACTATACAGTTATTCCTAATTCATTTCAATATTTATGTCTGCGATAAATAAAAGGACGACACACTACTTAGTTATGTCGTCCTTTTGTATTAATTTATATTATCCGCTTATTTACTTTTTCTCTTATGTTCCTCTAAATACTGCCCTACTATTTTTACAGCGCAGTAATCGCCGCACATGGAGCAGGCTTCGTCGTCGCTCTTATTTTTCTTGTTGCGGTATTCGGTGGCCTTAACAGGGTCAAGTGCCAGGCGCAGCTGCTCCGGCCAGTCCAGTTCCTTGCGGGCTTTCGCCATGGCGTTGTCCCATGCCCATGCCTGTTTATTGCCTTTGGCAAGGTCAGCAGCATGAGCAGCAATGCGGGCTGCAATAACGCCCTCGCGTACATCGTTTAAATCCGGCAGTCCCAGATGTTCCGCCGGTGTTACATAGCACAAAAAGTCCGCGCCGCTGACAGCCGCCAGTGTTCCGCCGATAGCGCTGGTAATATGGTCATAGCCGGGCGCTACGTCCGTTACCAGGGGCCCCAGTACGTAAAAAGGCGCGCCGTGGCAGATGCGTTTCTGCAGCTGCATGTTGGCGGCAATCTGATTATAGGGCATATGTCCCGGGCCTTCCACCATTACCTGTACGCCTTTATCCCAGGCGCGCTGAGTAAGCTCGCCAAGGTTTAAAAGCTCCTGAATCTGCGCTCTGTCGGTAGCGTCCGCCAGACAGCCGGGACGCAAGCCGTCGCCCAGGCTTATGGTTACGTCATATTCGGCGCAGATATCGAGTATCTCGTCATAATATTCATACAGCGGATTTTCTTTATCGTTATGCAGCATCCAGCCGGTAATAAAGCTGCCGCCGCGGCTTACTACATCCATAATGCGGCCTTCCTCGGTCAGCGCTTTCAGTACGCTTTTAGTAATGCCACAATGCAGGGTCATAAAGTCTGCGCCGTCCGCCGCCTGCATGCGGATAACATCAAACAAATCTTCCTTGGTCATTTCTACTACGGCGCCGCGTTTTTTAATTGTTTCTACGGTAGCCTGATACATGGGCACCGTACCCACCATAACAGTAGAATTTTCGATAATCGCCCGGCGGGAAGCGGTTATATTGTTGCCGGTAGATAAATCCATAACAGCGTCTGCTCCTGCGTCCACTGCCGCTTTGAGCTTCACCAGCTCCGGCTCAATATCGGGAAAGCTGCTGGATGTGCCGATATTGGCGTTTACCTTTACTTTCAGTCCCTGTCCTACGCCGCGTGGAATAAGGTTTTTGTGATTTTTATTGGCGCAGATGGCGATTGTGCCCTCTGCCACGCCTGCGCGGATAAATTCCTCGCTGACGCCTTCCTGCTGCGCTACTGTGCGCATTGCGTCTGTAATAATGCCCTGTCTTGCCAGCTGCATCTGTGTTGCCATTGTTACTACCTCCATCTTACCGCCTGCGGGAACAAAAAATGCCAGTCCCGGCAAAAGGACTGGCAAAATTATTGTCGTTATCCACTTTCCTACGCCGGTATTATCCGTAAATCAGGTTCAAAGGGTCGGGCCTCAGCCCTCTCAGCAAATATGCGCCCCTAGCGGTTTATTTTTATTCAGTTATATTTTTACTTTAACACTTCTTGCTGCTTTTGGCAAATAATTATAAGGTTTTGCCGTAAGCATCCATGTCAAAAATAGCCTGTTTAAATTCAGCAAGGCTCAGTTTTTGCTTGGAGCCGTTCCATTCGCTGATGGTAACAGCTTTTTCCAGCAGCTTGTCGATGTCTGCTTCATTCAATTCCATTTCAGCCAGAGTTACAGGCAGGCCCAGCTCTTTGTTGAAGGCAGCTACTTTGTTGCGTTCTTCAATTTGTTTATCGTAGGTCAGAAGTACCAGAGTACCGAAGGAAACGATTTCACCATGCAGGTGTCTTTCTGCCTGGGGCAGATAGGTATAGGAGTTATAGAAGCAGTGCGCCAGAGAAGAATTATAATAGTATTCCTTGCCGCCTACAGTGAGATTGGAAACAATACCGGTGCTGATGATGATATCCAGTGCAACCTCACGGATAGCAACAGATTCTTTCTTGTTGCGGCAGTCTTCCAGTGCCTGTTTGCCGTAATCCAGCAGCGGCTGAGTGCAGGCGCGGCTCAGGCAGATGCCCATGAGCGGGGTATGCGGCAGATTACAGCCGCGGGAAGCAAAGCAGGCTTCATATTCTTTGGAAAGTGCGTCGCCAATGCCTGCCCACAGCAGTTTTTCCGGTGCTTCGGCGATAATAGTTGTATTGATAAAGGTATGCTCGCAGCAGCGTTTCATAAAATGATAGCCAGCCAGAGAGCCGTCAGTTTTATACATAACACAGATAGCAGTGCAGGCTGCGCAGTTGGACGCAATGGTCGGGAACGCAAACATGGGCTTGCCGATATTGTCGGACAGAGTTTTGCAGGTATCCACAGCGCGGCCGCCGCCCACAGCAAAAATCATATCAGCAGTTTGTACAGCGCTGTTTTCTGCCAGCATCTGTACGTTTTCATAGGTAGCGTCGCCGCCGTACCACAGCACGTCGGTAACGGTAAGGCCAGCTTCCTTGATGCCTTCCATTAAAGCAGGCTGCGCTTTTTCCAAAGCAGTCTTGCCGCCGATAACTACGACGGTTTTGCCGTAACGGGCAGTAATATTTTTTATTTCCTTATAACAGTCAGGGCCCACGCTATAGCTGGGCAGAAACATAGAATAATTTGCAGACATATATACCCCTCCAAAAATCATAAAATAACAGTGTAGTTTCAATTATAGCATTCTCACTATCTATGTCAACAAAAGCGGCGTTTTGCAGCGCAAGGCAATAAAAAAAGCCTGAAACTGTTAAAGTACTAACAGTTTCAGACCAGTAAATTAACGTAACAGGCTTACTATGGCAAAAAACAGCGGCGGCACCAAAAGCGCTGGCAGCATATTCAGCGTCTTGCAGTCGCGCAGATTAAGGATGCCTACGCCGGAGCTCATTAAAAACACACCGCCCACCAGTGAGATTTCTGCCAGCAGCGGCGGCGTCATATAAGGCGCGATGACACCGGCAAAAAGATAGATGCTTCCCTGCCATAAAAAGAGCACCAGAGCCGCCAGCGCGATACCAAAGCCGTAGGCAGAAGAAATAATGATGGACGAAACAAAGTCTAAGGTAGCATTAGTAAAAAGGTAAGTATTGTTGCCGTTCAAACGGCTTTCAATCGGCCCCAAAATTGACAGCGTACCAATACAGAACAGCAGTATCGCTGTGGAAAGTCCCTCTGCCAGCTTGCCGCCGCCCTTGGAACGCTGCAAAAGACTGTGAAAACGTCCGTTAATATCCAGTCTGGTACCGATAACAGTACCCAGCGCCAGACTGAAAATAAAGAGTACGGGATACTGGCTTTTAGGCATATTGCTTACCACTGCATTTATGCCCAGCGCGACTGTTGCCAGTCCCAGCGCGTCAAAAAGTCCGTTTTTATATTTTTCGCCGATACCGCGGCTGACAAAGCTGCCGATAAAGGAGCCGGTCAGAATTGCGGCGGCGTTGACACATGTGCCGATCATCTACATCCCCCCAAAACAAAATAAATCAGACCAGACAGCCGCAGCCCAACAAAAAAGACACCCGCAGGTGTCCTTTCAGCCCAGTCCGTTGCAGCGCGCCAAATCGTCATAGACCAGCGCCGCCAGCTTCGCGGCTGCCGCAGGCTGCCCGGCACACAGCTTTGTGCCAGAAAGCAGCGCGGTCAGTTTTTCCTTATTGCACATCATACAGCAGCAGGGCAGCATAATCTCGCTGATTAAGTACGCGGCGGCGCGCAGCTGCATCTCGTCCTGCAGCAGGCTGCCATCCTGTACCTTGGCGGCAAAAACTGCCAGCCGCATATCCACGGCCCGTGCCAGCTGTTTTTCCAGTACGCCGCTCATGGCTTAACGCATGTTTTCGATAAAGTCTTCAAAAGCGTTAATCAGAAGCGGATGGCCGATAACCTTAAGGTCGCGCAGATAAGCACCGTAGGATTCGTACACTTCGTCAGCCAGCTCCATTTTCAGACCTTCTTTGATGTATTCGTCCATCATTTTGAGGATGAAGCGGTTTACTTCATTAGTACCGGGTTGTACGTTCAGCGGAATGATTCTGGATTCCGCTTCGTATTTTTCTACAGTAACCTGCCAGCCGCCGGGGATGGGGGGCAGTTTTTCTGCTTTAATCATATAGCCTTCGGGAGAAAAGCCCACATAAGCTTTCAGTTTATTGTATAATTTTGCTTTCTGCAGCGGGTAGCCGTTGGCATTGCCCCATTTTACGATTTCATCGCATACTTCATTATTATGGATAACGCTGGAAAATTTGGTTTCAGCTAAAACTTCTGCCATGATATGACCTCCTAAATCAGTACTTATTCTTATTTTACTCTAACTACCGCATAAATTCAATGTATAAGCATAAGAAAAACGGCTCCGCAGAGCCGTTTTATTTATAAGCTTAGATTTGTCCCAGATATTTGAGGATTGCCTGAGCAATAATAGCACTGCCAATATAGGTACCGGTAAATACTACGCAGGCAAGCACAACAATACGCCAGCCGTTTTTGGCAAAAGCGTCCAAATCCTTGCCGATAGCAACACCTGCATAAGCCAGGATAGGTGTGCACAGAGATACGAAGCCGATTTTCTGTACCCAGAAGTTAACAAAATCACTGCCGGGAATACCGGGATAAGTAAGGATGCAGCCCAAAGTAACTACATAAGCTACGGACGGAATATTACCGGGCAGTACCTTTGCCATAAGAATACCTGCCAGTGCAATCGCTGCCAAAATCAGCAAACCGGGAATAGAATCAATAATGCCGGTAGGTGTTCCCAATACATTGGAGAACAGGCTCATAAAGGAAACGATAAGTAAAACGATAATTGTATCTTTAATGCTCATTATTTCTCCTCCTTCCCTGCTTCAGCTTCTTCCGGTGCAGTACCGTATCTCATGCGGTAGCATTTTTTGTACAGCCATTCAGTCATGGGCAGGCCCATCCAGATGGACATATACAGACCGTCAAGACCGGAAAGCATGTTGCTGGCAGCGCCGAAAGCGGCAATCTGGTTAGCCATGTCAGGATACATAGCGCTCAGAGAGCCGACAGCGGCGGTCATCATGCTGGCAGAGCCAACACCTGCAGCCATCGCCAAAGCGTAAGGATGGAACGGCAGGGTGGAAGAAGCGATACTTGCCATAAGGCCGAAGAAGATGGTACCAAAAACGGTACCGGCGATATAAACGCCCATAACGCCGCGGCCTTCGCTGCCGTCCAGGCCAAAGCGTTCACCAATCAAGGCTACGTTAGGTTCACGGGCAATGGAGTGAGCCGCGCCGATGGTTTCGCGTTTCAGTCCCAAAAGTACAGCCACAGGTACGCCGATAAGTACGGTACCCAGGTTGCCGAATTCCTGCAGAATCAGCGCCGGAGAAGCGGCGATAATCTTAGGCAGGGTAGGCCCTACGAGAGTGCCGTAGCGCGCCATGAGCAGCATCAGGGTAATGCCCAAAAGAGCGCTGGCGTCGTGCATTTCTTTTTTGCCGGAAAGATTTAAGAATTTAGGTGTGGTCAGAATACCAATCATCAGCGCATAAAGCATGGGCAGCAATACGATGGTGCCTACGCCGATTTTAAAGGTATGAGCGCCGATAAGTTCAGCAACTATAATCAGCGCCAGAATGATTGCGTGCAGTTTGATATTATACATTACATCCCCTCCTCATTTATTTGCTGAAATAGCTGTCCAGCTTAGCAATATACTCTTCCTTAGTTAAAATAGGTTTAAAGTTTGCTAAAATCTCCTTAGCTTCAGCAGCGTCATCATACAAAAGGTCGATCAGTGTCATGGCAAAAGCCTTGGCAGGCAGCAGTACAGCCGCCTTAAAATCTACGACCTTGAAGCTTTCCGTGTGCAGCAGTCCGTCGGTGCCGCCGATAAACGGATGAATAACAGGAATCAGATGAGAAACGTCACCCATATCAGTAGAAGCGCTGAAATGACCTGCGTCCTTAACAGCTACGTCCGGGAAAGCAGTCTGTGCATTTTCCACAAACAACTCATTCATGCGTTTATTACAGGACAGCGGCATCATGCCCGGCATGGTTTCAATAACGGTCTGAGCGCCTACTGCGTCGCCGCCGGCTTTCAGTGCAGCATCCACGCGGCTGTGAGTTCTGTCGATAGCATCCATGGTCTTAGCGCGTACATACAGCTCCATTCTTACGTCTGCCGGAACGGAGTTTACAATGTCGCCGCCTTTGGTGATGATAGGATGTACACGTACTACATCCTGTTCACGGAAGGTTTCGCGCAGTGCGTTAATACCCATTAGGCCCAGCATAGCCGCATTCAGAGCGTTAATGCCTTCATGTGGCGCATCGGCAGCGTGAGCAACCTGGCCGATATAGCGTACAGTCTTGCCGACAAAGCCATTGCTGCTTTCACCTACGGAAACGGTAGGCTCCGGCATATTCTTATCGGCGTGCATCTGCATAGCCATGTCGATGTCGTCAAAAGCGCCTTCATAGATCAGCTGTCCCTTGCCGCTCAAAAAGTGCAGCTTGCCTTCTTTAACCAGTTTTTTACGGAAGGCCAGTTCAATATATTCCTCGGCAGGTACGCCAAAGAATACGACGTCGCCTGCCAGATGCTTCAACGCATCGGATTTCATAATACCGCAGGCAGCACCCAGCATGGAAGCAATCTGCAGATTATGACCGCAGGCATGGGCTGCGCCGGTCAGCGGATCAGCCTTGCAGCTGTCAGGACAGGTAATAGCGTCCAGTTCACCCAGCACTGCCGCCGTCGGGCCTTCTTTAGCGCCTTTAGCGCGGGCTTTGACACCGTTGATGGCAAGTCCCGTCTGAGGCTCAAGACCCAATTCGCGCATAAATGCTGCTACCTTGGCAGCTGTCTTAACTTCCTTAAAGCCCAGCTCCGGTTCGTCAGCAATGCTGTCGGCAACATCCTTAATCTTATCTGCGTAAGCGTCAATTACAGCGCAGACCTGTTGTTTAAGTTCTTCCTTATTCAAAATCTCTCATCCTCTCTGTTTCCATGTAAAAGCAAACGGGGCAGGCTACGCTGCCCCTTTGTTAAATTAACTTGTCAAAAAACATCAGTGCAAATCTCAGCTGCTGATTTACGTCTGCTGTCTTTAAAAAGCGCAGTTGTAATAGTTTTTAGCTGTATTTGCTTCTGTGCCTATATTGTATCATCTTACAATAATTTTAACAAGACCATTTGTACAATACTATAAGACTATGCAGTCAAAATTATTTTCTATCTTGACAAATGTCTATATTTTTCATTTTTATTTACCTTTTTGCCGCGGCTATGCTAAAATATAATATCATTAAATATTTTTAAAGAAAGGAGCCTTTGCATGTTCCCTCAAATGAAACAAGATTTAAATGTCATTATGCAGCGTGACCCTGCTGTTAAGTCAAGGCTGGAGGCCGTGCTCTGTTATCCCGGGCTGCATGCCATCTGGCTCCATCGTATAGCCCACCATTTCTACAATAAAGGCTGGGTTGTACTCCCTCGTATGCTGAATACCTTTTCCCGTTTTCTGACGGGCATTGATATCCATCCCGGCGCCAAACTGGGTCCGGGACTTTTTATCGACCATGGCATGGGCCTCGTCATCGGCGAGACTGCCGAGCTGGGCAGCAACGTTACTCTGTACCAGGGCGTTACCCTGGGCGGTACCGGTAAGGAAAAAGGCAAGCGCCATCCTACTATAGGCAATAACGTAGTTATCTCCAGCGGTGCCAAGGTGCTTGGCTCTTTCACTGTCGGTGACAATTCCAAAATCGGCAGCGGCAGCGTCGTTTTAAAGGAAGTACCTCCCAACTCTGTTGTTGTAGGTATTCCGGGACGTATCGTGGCCAAGGATGGCGTACGCGTCAGCTCCGCTACCGGCGAAGACCTGGTAGACTTAAACCATGACCGTCTGCCCGACCCCGTAGCCGACTACGAAGACCGTCTGGCACGCCATATGGAAGAAATCAATAATCATCTGATGCAGCTGGAAAACCTTATTTACGGCCGGAAAGCTTCCGTCAGATACCAGGATACCGCAAAGCAAGATTCTGAAACAAAAAAAGAGGTATGAAACCATGAGCAGAACCATGACCACAGCCGAAGCTATCAGCGAGGCAAGACGCTGCCTGAACTGTGCCCGTCCTACCTGCCGTACCGGCTGCCCCATTGAAAACAACATCCCCCAGTTTATCCGCGCCCTGAGCGAAGGCAACATCGGCTCAGCCTATGAAATCATTTCCGAGCGCAGCAACCTGCCCGCTATCTGCGGACGCGTCTGCCCCCATGAACGCCAATGCGAAGCACACTGCGTGCTGACCAAGAAAAAATGCGGCATCGAGATCGGCAGTCTGGAAATGTTTGTTGCTGACTTTGCCCACGAAAACGATTTAAAACCCATCCCGCCCTCTACCGGCCAGCGCGGCAAGGTTGCCGTTATCGGTTCCGGCCCTGCCGGTCTTACCGTAGCAGGTGATCTGGCAAAGATGGATTTTGCCGTAACTATATTTGAAGCACAAAGCGAGCCCGGCGGCGTATTGCTGTTCGGCATCCCGGAATTCCGTCTGCAAAAAGACGTTGTCCGCCGCGAGATTACCGAGCTGCTGCATTTGGGTGTAGAAATACGCACTAACCAACTGGCAGGCGTAGACTTTACCGTAGACGACCTGTTTGCCCAGGGCTACGATGCTATCTTTATGGGCACCGGTACTTCCCTGCCCCGTACTCTGGACATTCCGGGCAAGGAGCTGACCGGCATCCTTACCGCAACCTATTTTCTGCGCACTGTCGTACTTGCCGACAGCGGCAAGCTGGATGAAAGCGAAACCGTGCTGCACACCGGCGATAACGTTATCGTCGTAGGCGCCGGCAACGTAGCTATGGACGCTGCCCGTACCGCCGTAAGACGCGGCGCGAAAAATGTCAGCGTCGTTTATCATAAGAGCGAGGACCATATCTCTGCGCTGCCGTCAGAATACAATGCTGCTGTTAAGGAAGGCGTACAGTTTAACTTTCTCAAACAGCCCATGGCTTATCTGAACAAAAAGCAGATGCGCGCGCTCAACAATATCCGCCGCCATCCCTGCAAGGCAGACGAAACCGAAGTAGCAGGCCTGCTGCTGCAGAATATTACCCAGACTGCTGACGGCCAGTTCATCGCCGAAGGCGGCCAGGAAGTAATGCCCTGCGACTGCGTTATCCTCGCAGTTGGTCAAAAGCCTGCTGCCCGCATTGTTTCTACTACTAAAGGCATCCAGGTAGATGACCGTGGCTTTGTCATCACCCGCGAACGCCCCTACGGCATGACGACTCGCCCCGGCGTTTTCAGCAGCGGCGACGTAGTACACGGCCCGGCAACCGTCGTACTGGCTATGAAAGAATCCAAGAAAGTAGCCACCGGCATTGCTCAATACATTGACGCTAAAAAACTGCTGGCAGACTGTGTAGAATAAAAGTAAAACAAAAAGCTCAGTCCCTTACGGGACTGAGCTTTTTTTATGTTATTTTACATTAAAGGCAGGATTATTATTTATTCGGATTTGCTGCTTTTCAGCGCGCCATAGGCTTCTTTCAGAAGCGCTGCGGTCAGAATAAGCAGGATGACGGAAATACCGGTAACGATAGGATTTGCATTGTCAGACAGAATCATCTGCACGAGGGCAACAATGGTAGTAACCAGCATGAAGCCCATGGGATACATAATAAAGCCTGCATCCTTTTTCAGAGCACGGATTACCCAAACACCCAGTGCCAGCAATGCAATGGCAGCAACCAGCTGGTTGGTAGCGCCAAATACAGGCCAAATCATCTGCCAAGCAGCCACCTTACCGGTCTTAACAAAGATGAGCGCCAGTGCTACGGCAACGCTGATAGCAGTAGCCAGATATTTGTTCAGGCTCATACCGGTGAATTCCTGCAGCTGATAACGTGCCAGACGAGTTGCAGTATCAAGAGAAGTAAGAATGAAGGAGTTCAAAGCCAAAAGACCGATAGCAGTACCCAAGCGAGGAGAAATTCCCAGCAGAGTTGCAAACTGACCCAGGCCCTGTCCATAAACAACAGTGGGGCCGCCTTTAGGCATATCGCCCAGCATCATAATGGTACCCAGTGCGATAACGCCAACCACACCTTCCAGCAGCATTGCGCCATAACCAACGGCAACAGCGTCAGTTTCGCGGGAAAGCTGTTTGGAAGTAGTCCCGGAAGCTACCAGAGAGTGGAAGCCGGAAATAGCACCGCAGGCAACGGTAATAAAGAGCAGCGGCCACAGCCAGTCGCCGGCCGGAGTAATAAAGCCTTTGAAAGCCGGCAGCTTAACTTCATAGCCTGCACCGCCGAAAATCATACCTACGCCGCCCAGGAATACCGAGAAGTACAGCATATAGGAAGCCAGGTAGTCACGAGGCTGCAATAACAGCCATACCGGCAGGATAGAAGCAGCGAAGATATAGGCAATCAATACCCAGCGCCAGAAATCAACGCTCATGGCAAAGGTAGCCTGTACCCAGGTACTGTCAATACCAAATACCAGCGCGCCGAACAAAATCGGAATCATGATAATGGTGCTGATTTTCAGAGAAATATTGAAACGATAAATGGCTACACCGAAAACCATCGCCATGAAGATGTACAAGGTAGCAGTAAACGCAACCGCCGGATCAGCCGCAAAAGTCTGCGCTGCCAGTTCCAGGAATACTGCGATAACCAGCGTCAGGCTCAGCCAGGTAAAAGCCAGAAACAGCTTATGACCACGCGCGCCAATCCATTGACGGACAACCTCGCCGATGGACATGCCCTTATGACGGATGGAAGCAACCAAAGCACCCATGTCATGCACGCCGCCGAAGAAAATACAGCCTACGATAATCCACAAAAAAGTAGGCAGCCAGCCCAGTACAGCAGCTGCTGCAATCGGTCCGACAACAGGGCCGGCACCGGCGATGGAAGCAAAGTGATGTCCCATCAGCACGGCAGGATGCGCCGGGCAGTAGTCAATATTATCCTGAAACTCTTTCGCCGGAGTTTCTTTTTTGGGGTCAAGTCCGTAAAAACGGCTCTGAAAGCCGCCATACCATTTATAGGCAATGGCAAAGCATACCAGAGTAATGATAAATAATGCCAATAACATTTTTATTACCTTCCCTTATTAAAAATATAGTCCAACATCAGTCTTTCTGTTCCGCCAAATAAATCAAATCCGCAAATCTTTTTTCCTTATCTCCTTTCCTGTAATGTAAAATTTCCAGCCAGCCTTTTAATCCCAGCCAGTATGATTTGACCTGCAATTCTGAAAATTTACTGTCTGCCAGCAGGAAACGATGCTTCATCACATCCTCCTGCGGTTTCCAGTTATCTTTCAGCCATTGGGCCGAATCCTTGCCCTGATGCTCGGTAATGATATAGTCCTCGGCACTGTAACGGCCGATTTCCCCAGCCAGGCAATCTTTAACAAAATCCATACGCCGATGCCATCCGCGCATCCCGCCGCCTTCCCACGGCTCAAAGCCGTAGTCGGCAAGCATGGCAGTCCATTGCTCCATGTTCATCACAGATATTCCTCCTGCCATTCCTGCAGGCAGCAGCTGAAGTCTTCCCAAATCTCCGGCAGACTGGTCAGGACGGCTTCGCTTCTGGCGCTGTCCCATCCACGGAACATGGCGCCTTCACAGCGCAGCTCGGCATTGTCCTTATTAGCAGCAACAATATCTTCGATAAGCTGGTCGTTGATATAGTTATCGTGCAGCAGTCCCAGCATATCCTGCAAATTTTTCAGACGGCGCAGCAAAACCGGCGTAACGGTAATTTCCGGTGCCGCCTGCAAAGCATAACGAAAACGTTTTATCTTAATCCTAATTTTATGCAGCTGCTCCATATCCTCCACATCTGGATAACGTTCCGGCAGCAGAAGCAGCTTATCACACCAGGCGGAAAGCCGCTGCCGCAGAAAGCTGCGCAGCCGCAGCTGACGCATTTCTTTATTCAGAGGCAGACTGTACAGCATAAGTAGAAAGTCCAGCAAAGCAGCAGTCATGGCATTGATACTGCTCAGATGCAGCACCTTTTTAGCCTGACGCTGTCTGCGTTCCTGCAGCAGCTGCTCCAGCTCCAGCGGCTGTTCAGCATCCTCCTGCCTGCTGCGGTGAATCTTCATGCAGGTCATCAGTGCCACATCATACTCTCGAGCACCCCCCAGCATGTCCGTCCATTTCTTGAATTCTGCTTTCCAGTACAGCAGCTTGGCCTCGGGCAGAAGCGGCTTAAACAGTGCCAGTGAAGAACGCAGACGGCGCAGCTTAACGCGCAGCTGCCGCACCGATGGTTTTTCACCGGGCTGCTGCAGAAAAACTCCCCACAACTTGCTGACATTGTACACCTGCACCGGTAGATGACAGTTCAAGACAGTTACCACACTGTCTTCATCATATAAGGGCTGCTCTTCTATTTTGAAACGGCCGCGCTGCTGCTGCAAACGCAAGAGCAGATCAGGTTCTTCCAAAACAAAATGCAGCTTGCCGCCCAGCAGCTTTTTCAATATTCTCTGTACCGCCGGCAGACTGCGGTTATCATATTCAATAACCACGTCATTTACAGGCAGCAACCTGTCGCTGACTACCATAATGCCGCTGAGACAAATTACCTTATAATCCTTACTGCCCGGCACGGAAAATTTATAGCTGCTGTATTTCAGCATATCGTTGTCCGGCAGATACTTTTCTTTCTGCCTTGTTTTTTCTGCGGCCAGCGGCAGAATTTTCTTTACTGCATCCAGCAGCTGGCCCTTATTTTTGACATTAATACCATGCAGGCAGATTTTATGTTTCATAGTCCAGTCTATTCCTTAATTTCATTAACCTGTGCCGGCAGCCGTTCACCGCGCAGTCCGGCCAAGATATTTTCCGCCGTTAAAAGTGCCATAGCGTCGCGTGTTTCCGTAGTAGATGAAGCTATATGCGGCGTTACGGTTACATTGGGCAGCGTAAGCAGCTCATGCTCTCCCGGCAGTGGTTCCGGTTCGGTAACATCCAGCGCCGCCGCTGCCAGTCTGCCTTCTTTAAGTGCCAGATACAGTGCATGAGTATCTACAACTGCGCCTCTGGCTACATTAATAAAGGATGCTGTAGGCTTCATCATAGCAAAAGTCCGCTCATTAAACATGCCTTTGGTAGAAGGATTCAGTGTTACCGCCGCCACGACAAAATCTGACTGCGCCAATAAATCCTCCAGCTCCGCATAACTCACACCCAGCTGCGCTTCATCACTGCGGCGGTGCCTGTTGTGATAAATAACGCGCATCTTGCTGGCCTGCGCACGCAGAGCGATTTCCTGTCCAATGCCGCCCATGCCTACGATGCCCAGCGTCTTGCCTGCCAGGTCACTGCCAAAGCCAAGGCCGCGGCGCTGCCCCCACAAGCCGCTTTTAACATGCTCGCTGCCGCGCACAATGTGACGGGCACAGTCAATAATCAGTCCGTAGGCCAGGTCTGCCACAGCGTCATTAAGCACGCCCGGCGTATTGCCGACTTTGATGCCCCGTGCTGTGCAGGCAGCAACATCTATATTGTCATAGCCTACAGAAGCCTGTGCGATAACTTTCAGTTTCGGCGCCTTCTCCAGCAAAGCAGCATCAATCTTAATATTGCCCGCGGAATAAAGCGCATCGGCCTGGGCCAGCCAGCTGTCAAACTGCTCTGCCGGTACGCGGCCTCCCTGCTGCCAGGACAGAAGCTCTACCTGTTCATTGAGCAAATCAAATGCAGGCTGACGCATCTTGCCGCTGGCGGCAACAATGTATTGCTTTAAGTTCTCCAAACTGCTCACCCCTTTTGTGCCGGGACGATTTCCAACCAGTAATTATCAGGATCGGCGATAAAATAAATGCCCATTGCCTTGTTTTCGTATACAATGCAGCCCATGGCTTTATGCTTTTCATAAGCTGCTTCAAAGTCTTCCACTACGAAAGCCAGATGAAATTCGTTCTCACCCAGATTATAAGGCTCTTTGCGGTCGCGCAGCCAGGTCAGTTCCAGCTGATGTGGTGTTTTACCGTCAGTAAGATACACCAGTACAAAGCTGCCGTCTTCCGGCTCAAAGCGGCGTGCTTCCTTAAGATTCAAAGCTTCCTTGTAAAAAGCAAGACTTTTTTCCAAATCCAAAACGTTAAAATTATTATGTGCAAAAGTAAATTCCATGTTTTTCCCTCTCTTTACAGATGATTCCAAAATACCTGTCTGAACAGGATAAAAGCCAGCAGAATACCTGCGGCCAATTTGCCGATCAGTGCCAGAAAGCGTACCTTAGCCGCCCGCATAGCCAGCGCCAGCGCATTGTCCTTTCTGCCGGTATGAATATATTCGTACAGAAAAGCCGCTACATAGGCTCCGGCGATACCTCCGGCAAAGGAGCCCAGCACAGGCAGCATCGCTGTGCCAATCAGGGTACCGATAAAGCCGCCGATACCGATAAGCAGCACAGCCAGCCAGGAAACCCTCTTGCGTTTGATGCCAAAAAGCGACACGCAGAATTCCCAGCCCTCTCCTAAAGCATAAATAAAGAATGTCGCCGCCAGCAGCCTGCTGTTGCCAAACATTCCTTCATCATAAAGGGCAAAGCCCAAACTGGTAATAAGTAGTAGTGTATTGCCCGGCAGATCAAATATCGTCAGCAAAGAACCCAGTATAATCATGGTGCCGGCAATAAGCCTTTCCGCCAGATAGTCCATCACTAAATCCTCCTCCGGTTTTATTACGAATTATTATAACATAGAAAATATTTTTTAATCAGCAGTTATGTTAAAAGTATTCGAAAAACCTGTAAACTCGTTGTTTTACACTGCGCCTAATGTTACAATATAAACAAAATCATTCCGGAGGTCTTTATGGAAAATATACTGCAAACACTCCTGCCCTGGAGCACATCCATCGGCATTCTCATTTTCTTTATTGTACTGCGTTATATTTATCGGCGTTTTCTCTTTAATCTGCTGCATAAATTTGCGCTGGCCAGCTCCTTTCCCTACGATGAACAAATTTTAGAGGCTTTTGAAAACCCTATTAATATCGTACTTGCCATCGGCGGCATCTACGGCGCACTGATTTTTGCGCCCGTACCCTTTATGAGCAGCACACTGTTCATTGACCGCGTTCTGCGCAGCACCATCGTACTGGCATTCTTCTGGGGCTGCTACAATCTCAGTGATACCACCCACGGCATGATGCTCGACCTGTTCACCCGCATCGGCATCCGTACTGAAGAAGCAGTTTCCAACATCTTCTCCACTATTCTGCGCATCATCATCGTTGTACTTGGTTTTGTTACCATTGCCAAAGAATGGAACTATGATATCAGCGGTTTTGTTGCCTCTCTCGGTATCGGCTCACTGGCTATCGCTTTTGCAGCCAAAGACGCACTGGCCAATGTTTTCGGCAGTCTGATTATTATTTTGGACAAGCCCTTTAAAATTGGTGACTGGATTACTGCCAACGGCATTGAAGGCACTGTCGAAAAAGTTTCTTTCCGCAGTACCTGCGTACGTACTTTCCCGCAGGAGCTTGTTTACATTCCTAACTCCCTGCTTTCCAACACTCCTATCACCAACTTTACCATGCGCCAGAAACGCCGCGTAGATTTTATGCTGGGACTTACCTACAGCACTACTGCTGCCCAGATGCAGAATGTGATTGAAGCCATCAAAAACTATCTGAACAGCTGCGAAGATATGATTTACACCGACGATATCCGCGTACACTTTGTAGCCTATGCCGACAGCAGTCTGAATGTGCGTGTTACCTTCTATGCCAAAACCGGCAGCCAGGTAGAATATCTGGATATCCTGCAAAAAATCAATCTGCAGCTGATGCAGATTATGGAAGATGCAGGCGTAAGCTGTGCTTTCCCCAGCACCAGTGTTTACTTTGAAACTCCGCTGCAGCAGGCACAGCAGGCAGACTCTGCTCAGAAATAATCAAAGAATAATAGACATATGTCAAAAACTCTGTTATAATAAATACAGGAAAATTATTATTATTTAGTAATATTAAAGGAGGCAGTCAGTATGGCAGAACTCATCATTATCGGCGGCGGTCCGGCAGGTGTATCTGCCGCACTGTACGCACTGCGTGCCGGCATCAAGGTACTGCTTTTAGAAAACGGCCCCGGAGCACTGGCCAAGGCTCACCGTATTGAAAATTATTACGGCGCTGCTGCCGCTGGTACAGAGCTTTACGCAGCAGGATTGGAACAGGCCGCAGCTTTGGGCGCAGAAATTCACCATGAAGAAGTGCTGTCCTTAGACTATACCGGTAATTTTGCTGTTCAGACTGCTTCTGCCAGCTACGAAGCGCCAGCTATTATCCTGGCTACCGGTACCAAAAACGTTACCGTCAAGCTTGATGGACTGCAGCGGCTGGAAGGACGCGGCGTCAGCTACTGCGCTGTATGCGACGGCTTCTTCTATCGCGGCAAAAATGTCGCTGTCCTGGGCAGCGGTGCCTACGCCCTGCACGAAGCAGATTATCTGCGTCATCTGGCAGGCAGCGTCACCATCCTGACCAACGGCGAAGACGGTACAGCAGCCAAAGCTGCAGGCTTTAACGTTGATGAACGTCAGCTACAGGCAGTTACTGGCGAAGAAAAAATCAGCGGCGTTACCTTTACAGATGGTACTGAATTGCCTTTAGATGGTCTCTTCATTGCCCTCGGCACAGCAGGCAGCACAGATATGGCCCGCAAGCTTGGTGCTATGCTGAACGGCCGCTTTATCGCAATTAACGCTGACGGTGCTACCAATATTCCCGGTCTTTTCGCTGCCGGTGACTGTACCGGCGGTATGCTGCAGGTAGCTAAGGCTGTTTACGAAGGTGCAGCAGCCGGAAGTTCAGTTATCAAATATCTGCGCTCACTTAACAAGTAGTAAGTACAATTATATATCAAAGGAAGTGTTATTTATGGCTTTAGAAGTAAATACCAATGAATTCAAACAGGAAGTACTGGAAGCAGCTCAACCCGTCCTCGTAGATTTCTGGGCTCCCTGGTGCGGTCCCTGCCGTATGCAGGCTCCCATCCTCGAAGAGTTCGGCAAAGAAAACAGCGACGTAAAAGTTGTTAAAGTAAATGTAGATGACAACCCGGAACTGGCAGCTCATTTCAACATTATGAGCATTCCCAGCCTGCTCGTTTTCAAAAACGGCGTTAAAGTAAATCAGGCTATCGGCCTGCAAAGCAAAGCTGATCTGGCGGCGCTGGTAAAATAATCCCCCTAAACAAAAAGCGTGTTAACTTACGTTAACACGCTTTTTTATTGCACTTTTTATTTTACTTAATTATCAGCCGATACCGCCGTATACAAAACCGAGAATCAGTACCAGTACTGTCAGCGGCACATAGATATAACGGCCGGCAATGCCAAAACCGGCGGAAAGCTTGCCATGACCAATTTCCAGCTCCTGTTTGATGCGTTCCCAGCCCAGCACATAATAGATGGAAACAGCACCCAGCACTGCACCAAAAGGCACAATGACAACGGATACGAAATCCATCCAGCTGCCTACCTTCGGTTCGGCTTCAATAAATACGCCCACTGCCAGGCTAAGTACACAGCAGATAATGACTGCAGTATTTCTGGCAATACCAAAGTTTTTCTGCCAGCTTTCGCTTACAGCCTCCAGCATATTGATTAAAGAAGTAATACCCGCAAAGAATACAGATAAGAAAAAGAACACGGCAAAGAACTGTCCCATAGGCATTTGCTGGAAAACTGTCGGCAGCGTCAAAAATACCAGAGACGGACCTCTGTCTGCGCCGATGCCGTAAGAGAACACCGCCGGCATAATAGCAAGGCCTGAAAGCATGGCTGCAATAGTATCAAAGCAGGCAGTACGCAAAGATGCTTTCGGAATATCTACATTTTTATCCAGATAAGCGCCGTACACAATCATACCGGAGCCGGTAATGGACAAGGAAAAGAAAGCCTGTCCCATAGCCATAACCCAGGTATCAGCACGCATGAGCATATCCCAGTCCGGCACAAATAAAAATTCATAACCTTTTTCACTGCCCGGCAGGAAGAATACCCACACTGCCAAAAATAAGAAAAGCAGGAAAAAGAGAGGCATAAGAATCTTGCTGACCTTTTCAATACCCTTAATAATACCCATTAAAAGCACTGCACCGGTAATGAAGATAACCAGTACATGCCACAGCAGACTGCCGTATTCACCGCTGGCAGCCGCAAAATATACTGCCGGATCTGCAGTAAGCAGCTCACCGCTGGCAGAGCCCCACAGACTGCGTAAAATCCAGCCGAGGATGATAGCATAACCAATAGCAAGTCCCAAGCTGCCCAAAAGAGGAATCCAGCCTAAGGATTTACCCAGCTTGCCTAAACCGCGCTGTGCAAAGCAATACTTATAAGAGCCAAGCGTGCCGGTACGTGCCAGACGACCAATAGCAAACTCGGCGGAAAGACCTACCCAGCCGAACAAAAACACAAAAAAGAGATAGGGAATTAAAAAAGCCGCTCCCCCGTATTCGCCCAAACGATAAGGAAACAGCCAGATATTACCTAACCCTACTGCTGAACCTACACACGCAATGATGAAACCAAAGGAAGACGTAAAGCTTCCGTTCTGATTACCGTCCTGTCTTTTTTCCATTTAAAAACTTCCTTTCTACCCTGCGGTCTGAACCGCGCTTCCACGACGCTGTGCGTCACATATACATTACCATATCAGTTTTTACGCCTGCTGGCAAGAGAAAACTCTGAAAATTTTTATTATTTTCAGACTGTAATATTCTATACAATATACCTGAAAGCAAATTTTTCAGCAAAATTTTTACTTTTTTTGCTTGACTAGCGCCAAATTAGTGATATAATTCTCTACAATCAATTTTATACAACAACGCTATGATAAAGAAGCAGTCTGCTTAGCTTTCAGAAAGCTGCCGGTTGATGCAAGGCAGCAGCGCAGCCGAACTGTTCCGCTTTGGAGCGGCAAATGATGAATTTGACGGTCTCGCCCGATACAGCGAACTAAAGATGGCCGAAGGCAATTTGGGTGGCAACGCGGGAAAAGTTCTCGTCCCATTGGGGATGGAGAGCTTATTTTTTTATCCGCACACCTTGCTGAAGCCGAATTTGGGTGGCACCGCGAGAAGAGAAGCTCGTCCCAAGGGACAGCTTCTCTATTTTTATTGTTAAAGGAGATTTAAACATGACCAGAGCCTATAATTTTAATGCCGGTCCCTCCGCCATGCCGCTTGACGTGCTGCAGGAAGCTCAGGCAGAATTTACTGATTACAAAAACACCGGAATGAGCATTATCGAAATCAGCCACCGCAGTGCTGAATATGCTGCACTGCACCAGGAAACCAAAGACCTGCTGCGCGAGCTGATGGAGATTCCTGATGATTATGAAATCATGTTTATCCAGGGCGGCGGCAGCACCCAGTTCCTTATGACTGCAGCCAACTTCCTCACTGAAGGCGGCAAAGCAGCCTACGTCAATACCGGCGTATGGGCAAAAAAAGCCCTGGCTGAAGCAAAATTCTTCGGTGAAGCCTATGAAGCAGCTTCCAGCGCTGACCGCAACCACTGCTACATACCGCAGGAATTTACTGTTCAAGAAAATACCTGTTATGTACATCTTACCGCCAACAACACTATTTACGGCACAGAATATCCTGCCTTTCCTAAATTTGACGTACCTGTAATCTGCGATATGTCCAGCGATATTCTTTCCCGCCCTGTAAATGTGGCAGACTTTGACCTTATCTATGCAGGCGCACAGAAAAACCTCGGCCCTGCCGGCGTAGTCATCGTTATCGCCAAAAAAGCATTTCTGGCCAAGGCAAGACAGAATTTACCCACTATGCTGAAATACAGCACCTTTGCCGACAATGATTCTCTGTACAATACCCCACCGGTATTCTGCATCTATATGGTAAATAAAACTCTGCACTGGATTAAACGTCAGGGCGGCGTTGCTGCCGTAGCTGCCAATAATGCAGCTAAAGCACAGGTTATCTATGATGCTATTGACAACAGCAACGGCTTCTATATCGGCCATGCCGACAAAGAATACCGCAGCAAGATGAACATTACCTTTAATCTGGCTGATAAAGAGCTGGAAAAAGATTTTGTTGCTCAGGCTAAAGCTGCCGGCTTCATCGGCGTTGGCGGTCATCGCCTGGTAGGCGGTTGCCGCGCTTCTGCCTACAATGCAGTGCCTATGGAAGCATGCACCGCTTTGGCAGGATTTATGCGTGAATATCAAAAACAACATCAATAAATAAATTATCAAGACAAAATGGAGGAAGAAATCATGACCATGAAAATATTAGTAAGCGACGACGTAAGTGAAAAAGGTGTAGCCCTGCTGCGCCAGCATTTTGATGTAGATGTAAAAACCAATATGCCCCCCGAAGAACTGAAAGCCTGCATAGGCCAGTACGACGGACTTGTTACCCGCAGCCAGACCCAGGTTACCAAAGATATTATTGAAGCAGCTACCAATCTGAAAGTAATCGGCCGTGCCGGTGTCGGCGTAGACAACATTGATATTCCGGCAGCAACTGCCCGCGGCATTATGGTACTGAACGCCCCCGAAGGCAATACCATGGCCGCTACTGAGCACACTGTTGCCATGATGATGGCTATGACCAGACATATTCCGCAGGCACACGCTTCCATCCAGGCCGGCAAATGGGACAGAAAAAGCTTTGACGGCATCCAGGTGCAAGGCAAAACCTTGGGCATCATCGGTGTCGGCCGTATCGGCAGCCGCGTAGCAAAACGCATGCAGGCTATGGAAATGATCACTATCGGCTATGACCCTTATATTACCGAAGAACGTGCCCATCAGGTAGGCGTTGAACTGGTAGATTTGGATACTCTGCTGGAACGCTCCGATTATATTACTATTCATACCCCTCTCACCAAGGAAACAGAAAAAATGCTCAACGCTGAAACCATCGCCAAGATGAAAGACGGCGTGCGTATCGTTAACTGCGCCCGCGGCGGCTGCGTAGATACTCAGGCACTGGCCGACGCTCTCAAGAGCGGCAAGGTAGCAGGCGCTGCTATCGACGTTTATCCCGAAGAACCGCTGACCGCAGAAAACAACCCCTTTCTGGGCATGTTCAATGTAGTACAGACTCCGCATCTGGGCGCATCCACTATTGAAGCACAAATCGGTGTTGCTGTAGACGTAGCTTACGGCGTTATCGACGCTCTGCAGGGTAAGCCGGTTATGACCGCTGTCAACATGGCTCCTATTCCCAAGAGCGTTGCCGCTGTTATCCAGCCTTATTTTGGTCTGGCAGAACGCATGGGCACTATCGGCATTTACCTTACCGAAGGTCCTGTACAGGAAGTAGAAATTGAATACACCGGTATTCTGGCAGAAACCGAAACCCAGGCTCTGACCACTGCCTTCTTAAAAGGCCTGCTGAACCCCATCCTGCAAGACAGCGTTAACTTTGTCAACGCTCCCGGCATTGCTAAAAAACGTCATTTAAATGTTAAAGAAAGCAAATCTCATAAACCCGGCTATTTCACCACTGCCATTACCGTCAAGATCACTACCAATAAAGCAACTCACAAACTGGTAGGTACTCTCTTTGACGGCAAAGAACCCAAGATTGTAGAAATCGACCAGTACAAAGTGGACTTCAAACCGGAAGGCTACCTGCTGCTGGCTCCGCATGCTAATAAACCTAACATGATCGGTCAGATGGCAACTATCCTCGGCAACGCCGGCATCAACATCAACGGCATGCAGGTTGGCAGCACCACCGAAAAAGATACCAACATTATGGCTATCGCCGTAGGCAACGATATCCCCAATGATATTATGCTGCAGCTGCGCGGCGTTGAAGGCATTCTGGATGTAAAACTCATTAACTGCGAGGGCTGATATGGTTAGAATAATCCTGATACGACACGGCGAAACCACCTGGAACATCGAAGGACGTTACCAGGGACAGGAGGACACCCCGCTCAGCACCCGCGGTCTTGAGCAGGGCCGCCTGCTGGCACAGGGCCTCAAAGATGTGCCGCTGGATATCTGCATTTCCAGTCCGCTGCAGCGTTCCTATCAGACCTGCAAATTCTGCGCTGATTTGCACAAACTGCCTGTTGCAACAGATGCAAGGCTGACCGAAATCAACCACGGCGACTGGGAAGGCGTACTTGCTCCCGATATCGCCAAAGCATATCCTGTTGAATTTGAGCAATGGCATACTGCTCCCCATCTGGTACAGATGCCCGGCAAGGGCGGTGAATGTCTGGAAGATGTACGCCTCCGCGTGCGTGCTGCCTTTGACGAATATGCACAGAAATATGAAGGCAAAACTGTCCTTGTAGCAGCTCATGACGCAGTCAATAAAGCAATTATCTGCGATTTGCTTGGACTTGGCATGGAGCATTTCTGGCAGATTAAACAGGATAATACCTGTATCAACGTGTTGGAATATAATGAAGGCACCTGGCGCCTCGTCCTTTTAAACTCCGTTAATCACATGGGCTTTTTGTTCAGCGGCATTGAACAGGCCGGACTGTAAAACTAATAAAAAAGAGGTTCAGCTTTTACTGAACCTCTTTTTTCTATGCTGTTTCTTATTTTATGCTTTTACCCATTTCATACGCCTGCTGCAGCGCTGCATGCTCTTTCACTTCACCTACACCTGTTACACCGCCGGCAAAAACAACTCCTGCCAGATGTGTTTGTTCATAGCAGTCAATCCAGCCCTGTACAGCTTTAACTGCGCCTTCCGGCGTATAGGCTTCATCCTCGGCAGCAGCCAAAAGCACGTAAATATCATGGAAGGCACATTCCGTGCCAAAAAGCGGATTAGTTCTGTCCAGAAAAGTTTTCAGCTGACCACAGATGCTGTAATAGTATACCGGAGAAGCAAAAACCAGTACATCAGCTTCCTGCAGCACCGGCAGCAATTTTTCCATATCGTCATGGATAACGCATTTATGCATTTTCTGACATGCCAGACAGCCTTTGCAGTATTGCAGCTGCATATCTGCCAGTTCCACATACTGTACTGTATGATCACTTTCCTGCGCTCCCTTGCTGAACGCCTGTGCCAGCAGCGCAGAATTGCCCTGTTTACGCATGCTGCTGGAAATGATAACAACTTTTTTACCCATCTTAACTCCTCCTTGCCAAATACTGCCGCCTGCACAAAACAGCGGCTGCTATATTTTCTGTACTTATTGTACCGCCGCTGCCTAAATTCAGCAAATACCTGTTTCTTATCTGCATTCATACCTGTAAGGCATGGAAAAACACAAATAAAAAGCTACCAATATTTCTATTGATAGCTTTTCTTTTAGCTTAGCTTTTGCTTTAAAGCAAGGATATTCTTTTCTATCTGGGCGATGACATTGGCAAAAACCTCATCAGATTGCCCGCTCGGATCTTCCAGGCCCCAGTTTTCCGCATATTGCGATGGTACATGCGGACAGCTTACATTGCAGCCCATAAAGATTACTACATCTGGCTGCGGAATATCTTCCAGCAGCTTATTATACTGCTCGGCTTCCATATCAATGCCGTACTTGGCTTTCATTAAGCGCACTGCATCAGGATTCAGCCCGTCTTTCAGCTCCGTTCCAGCAGAATAGCTTGTAAAAACATCGGTAGCCAGCATTTTACCCAACGCCTCAGCCATCTGACTGCGGCAGGAATTATGTACACAGACAAAAGCTACCTTAGGCTTGCCCTCACAGCTTAACTTTGGCTTATACTTCTCAAAATCATAAACAATATCTATAGTGCCGTCATCACCAAAATAGTGGATGGCACCTGCAGGACATTGTCTTTCACAGCCATGGCAGCCATAAATACAGCCATTGCCGTACACTACCTTGGGCTTGTTGCTGTCTGCATCCAACTTATAAACGCCGTGTCTACACATATTGCTGCAAGCCATACAGCCGATACATTTTTCATAATCTATTACAGGATACCAGTTTACGCTCATTACTTTGCCGCCTTATATCAAATTTTATTGATATAAATACTATAATCAATCAGCAGCAAAAGTACAAGTAAAATTTTTATTATGCAGCAAACACAATCTTGCACAGTCCCATAAGCAGCGGCTGATGCAGAAGATAAATTAAAAGGCTGTGCCGACCCGGCAGCGTCAAAAACTGTACATCACCATATTTTAACCAATGCAGCCTGTCTGCACTTTCCAGCCAGGCATAAAGAAACCAGCCGCCGATAAACACAAAGATATGCGGCAGCAGCGGCACATAATCTGCCGAATAAAATTCACTGCTGTGAAAGCCAAGCAGTGCCAGACGGTCATCATATAATATCTCGGGCCACTGCCATATGCGCCAGCTGCCTAATTGTATCCAGCCATCACTTATATGCTGCGTACCAAGATAAAAGGCAGCGGAAAAAAACAGTCCCTGCAGCGGCTTAACCTTACTCAGCAGCGGACGCAGCAGCCAGCCGGCCAGCATCGCGCAACCGAAAAAGTTTAAAATTCCGTAATAAATAACCTGTTCCGGCGTCAGCCAATAGGTTATAAGGGTAATTACTATTCCCAGCGCATTCAGCTGCAGCCCCCGCCGCAGTGTATGTCTGCCCAAATGCAGCGCCATCCCCGCCAGCAGCACGAACAGACTACATCCCAGCCGCTGCCACAAATGTATGGGCAATAGCTGCGGCCAGTCAGGATTATACTCATAAATAACATAAATGTCGTACAGAAAATGATACAGCACCACATTGATGATAGCAAAGCCGCGCAAGGAATCAAGCAGCGGCAGCCTTGCCTTTTTTATATCATGCATTTCTCGTCACCCTTACGCTGTTTTGCGCAGCTTCTTCTGCAGCCACAGCAGACGGCAGCTTAAAAATGCCGCACTGAACGCCACACCGATAACAAGACTCTGCCAGTAAGCAAAGGGGCCATGCTCCAGCACAAAATCAAAGAAAATACCAAACGGCAGACAAATACCCCAATAAGCAATCATACCGGACCAAAAGGTTGCGTTAACATCCTTATAACCGCGCAGTACGCCCTGGATGGGCGCTGCCACGGCATCAAAAAACTGCCACAACACTGCATAAATCAGAAAATGCACCGTCAGAGACATAATTTCACTGCTGCTGCTGTAAATCTGCGCAATCAGCTGGCGGTTGAAATATTCCCCGGAAATATAGACCAGCGCGCACACCATGCTCAGCTCCAAACCCAGCACTGTATAATCTTTGGCATCCTGCCACCTTTTGGCACCGGCTTCGACACCGATAACGATGGTCAGCGCCAGTGAAAAGCTCAGCGGTATCATATAAATAAGCGAGGAGAAATTAAGCGCTGCCTGATGCGCCGCAATTACATTAGTACCAAACTTGGCTACAAACAAGGCTACCACACCAAAAATACTGGATTCCATAAAGATGGAAACACCCATCGGAATGCCAATTTTAAGATATTCACGCACTCTTTCCCGCTGCGGCTTGGTCAGTCCCAGTACCTGATAAGCGCTGAACGCGCCTACTTTCTTTAACGTCAGCACAAACATTCCTAAAAGCAGCCAAAAGGTAATGCCCGTAGCAACACCGGCACCGATACCGCCCAGTCTTGGCAGTCCTAACTTGCCGAAAATCAGCACATAGTTAAGCGCTGCATTGATGGGCAGCGCCAGCATATAGATTTTCATAGTTAGTCCAGTATAGCCCAACGTATCTACCAGACAGCGCAAAGGCGTTACCAGGAAAAACGGCAGCACGCCAAAGCCGATGCCGGCCATATACCAGATGGCGACGTGATAAACCTCCGGCTCCAGTCCCATGTGGGTCAAAAGCAGCGGCAGGCCGATAATACCGCCGATAATAACCAATACGGCAAAAGCAATAGCCAGCAGCAGCCCGTGCCGTACCACAATATTAATTTTATCCTTTTCGCCCGCACCTAAAAGATGTGCCACCAGCGGCATACCCGCCATCAATACACCATTGATGCCTGTCTGCACCGGCATCCAGATGTTGCCGCCAATAGCAGTACCAGCCAAATCGACAGCACCTGCCTGTCCGGACATGCTGGCGTCAAAAAAGTTCATACCAATCGTAGCTATCTGCGTACCGATAATCGGCAGCATCACACTGAGCAGCCTTTTCAGCTTATCCTGCTGGCTGCTCTGCAATATTTTCAGCATTGTTCCTCCTCTGCAAGCTCCGATAAATAAGCCCAGCGGTCTACCAGCTCATCCAATTTTTTCTGTGCCGTTTCCTGTTCCTTGGTCAGCTCACCCAGCCGCACAAAATCACTGCCGCAGCTGTTAATTTCCATGCCCAGCATCTTGAGCTCCGCTTCTGTACGGGCAATTTCCTGGTCAATATTTTCCAGTTCCAGTCTTTCACTGTAGGTCATTTTCTTTTTGGCAGGTTTCGGCGCTTCTTCTTTCACAGCTGCAGCTTTAGGTTTTTCAACTGCCTGTTCCGCTGCTTCCTGTGCCAGCGTATTCTCGTAATCGCTGTAGCCGCCAACAAACTGACGCAGCGTACCGCCCGGCTGCAAAGCAAAAATCTTGTTGGCAAATCTGTCCAGAAAATAACGGTCATGGGAAACAGCGATAACTGCTCCGGCAAAGCTATCCAGATAATCCTCCAAAACAGACAAGGTCGGAATATCCAGATCATTAGTCGGTTCGTCCAGAAGCAGCACATTAGGCGCAGTCATCAGCACCCGCAGCAAATACAGACGGCGCTTTTCACCGCCGCTCAATTTATTAACCGGCACCCATTGCAGCTCCGGTGGAAACAGGAAACGCTCCAGCATCTGCGCTGCACTGATGCGGCTGCCGTCAGCTGTTTCAATATAATTATTTGCCTCTTTAATATATTCCAGCACCTTCTGACTGCTGTCAGGAAATTCGCTATGCTGAGAAAAATAACCAATCTTGACAGTTTGTCCTACGGTAATGCTGCCACTTGTAGGTGCAAGACGTCCGGCAATAATATCCATCAAAGTGGATTTACCCGCACCGTTAGGTCCCACAATGCCTACTCTGTCGTTGCGCAGCAGGATGTAACTGAAATCCTTAATATAATCCAGTCCGTTATACACCATGCCCACATTTTCCAGCTCAATGACAGTCTTGCCCAGACGGCTGGACACGGAAGACATTTCCAGACTGGCTTCCGTCTGTACATTCTTCACTTCTGCTTCAATCTGCGCAAAGCGTTCCACACGGTCCTTCTTTTTAGTACGGCGCGCTTCTGCCCCGCGGCTGATCCACGCCAGTTCCCGGCGGTAAATATTGCGCAGTTTTTGTGCTGCGGATGCTTCAGCAATACGGCGTTCTTCACGTTTTTCCAAAAACAGGCTGTAATTACCCGTATAAAGATAGCCTTTGCCATTATCTATTTCCAGCGTGCGATTAACTACCCTGTCAAAGAAATAACGGTCGTGGGTAACCATGAGCAGTGCGCCTTTACGTTTCAGCAGCTGCTGTTCCAGCCAGGCTACTGTTGCATTATCCATGTGGTTGGTAGGTTCGTCCAAAATCAAAAGGTCGGATGGACGCACCAAAACGCCAGCTAAAGCAACACGCTTACGCTGCCCGCCGCTAAGCTCTCCCATCTTCTGCTGCAAATCGGTAATGCCCAGCTGCGTTAAAACAGCCTTAGCTTCACTTTCCAGCTGCCAGGCGTATTTATTGTCCATTTCCTGCTGCAGCTCCAAAAGCTGTTTCTGCAGCCTGTCATTTTCAGGCTCAGCAGCCACAGCCTCTACCGCCGTTTCATATCGGCGCAACAGTACCATCAGCGGAGAATCTCCTTTAAAAATCTGCTCCAAAACTGTCGCGTCCGGCTCAAAAGGCGAATCCTGCGGCAGATATTCCATTACCACGCCACCCGGTATGGTCAGCTTACCGCCGCCGCTTTCACCTGCTGCAATCATTTTCAGCAGCGTACTTTTACCCGTGCCGTTAACACCGATAACACCTATTTTGTCGCCCTCTTCTATATTAAAGCTGATATTTTCAAACAAAACTCTGTCCCCATAGCTGCGGGACATATTTTCTGCACTTAAAATCATAACCAGATGCCTGCTTCCTTCATAGATATATTGTTTATTATATCATATTGCCGCAAGTACTTCTGCTTTACCAAACACATACTTTTTACTGAGCTAGTTTTAAAGAAAAAACCCCTGCTCACAAATGAACAGGGGCTGCTCTTAACTGTATAATGTTTTGAGTTTTGCCGCTTACCAGTGATATTTTTCAGTGTATACACTACATAGGGTAAATTTTTGCTACAGCTCTTTAATATCATTAAATATCAGTGGCGGTAGTGTCGGGCGGGTCGCTTATTTATGAAATCATCTTATATAGCATCATACTAAACTAGTTTAAATTACGCAAATTTACTCTATCGCATTACTGGTACCAAGTGTATCTACGCTAATAGATAAGAATGTTATAAAGGCTCACCCATTATAGGTTCATAAAACTCTGGCAAAGACATCAGGAACAAATTAACTAAATCAACATTTTTTTGCTCGTATAGAGGGCCTTGATAATGAGAAGGATGGCTTCCAACTCCAGAGGTTAATCTTCCTGGAATGACACCTTGACCTTTATTATACTCATACAATGCATAAACAGGAATTAAATGATTTTTACCATACCATGCTCCATATTCTCTGTCACGATCCATTCTATCATCGTATATCATTACCGGTAATATAGCTAAGCCATTTTTTCCTAAATGTTTCATTGGTACAAACAATTGAGAAGTCTCATTTCTCAATTCTATAATGGCTTTTTGATTATTTCTCTTATCAATAATCACCGCAGTATCGACAACACCTTTAGGATTCTTTACTTGTACCCAAGCAACATAACCACGTTCATCCTTTTCAGATGTATGTGCAATAATAGTGCCTCCTACATTATGTTCTTTAAGGAAAGGTTCTAATTCTTCTCTAACAGATGCTTTAACGTGTTGTTCTTGACCTTCTTTTATAGATACTCCCATAACTGGTTCATAAAATTCCGGTAAAGATTTTACAAGCATATTTACCAGTTCAAGTCTCTTACTATCTCTTATATACCCTTTTCTATCATCATACAAAGTTAAAGACCCAGGAATAATCCCCTTTTCATTATCATATGTATAATTGGCATAAATTGTAACTATATGATTTTTTCCATCCCATTTACCAATAGTATTATCTTGGTCAACGCTATCATCATATATCGTCACATTAAATTTATTGTATTCTGATATTCCAGGATATTCTAAAGGTAAAAACAGCTTTTCATTAAAATCTTTATTGAAATCCCTGTTAGCATCAGTGGTTATCAATGCTCTCTGATTATTCTTGGTATCAATAACTGCTACTGCACTTTTGCCATTTTTCAATCGCACCCATCCAACATATCCTCCTTTATTTTTCATAGAGGTAGAGGCTACAATTTCACCTTCTACTTTATTTTCTTTCAGCAGGGAGGTTAAATTATCTTTAGCTTCATCCCTACTACAGCCTAATAAACCTAAAGATAATATAAATATTACTACGCATAGAAAATAAGCATATTTTTTCATCATTTATACCTCATTTCAAAATCATTTTATATGCTATAGCTATAAACTAGCTATAGCATATAAAACTAATACTACCAATAAATTTACTTTCATCTCATATAAACGATAACTTCATTATGTTTTTATAAGTTTCTTTGCCGTCATAGTCAAGCACACCGCCTAATATTTTATTTAATGAATATAAGGCAAAACGAGCACATGATTTATTCTCACAGTCGATAACTTTAATAACATCATCTTTAGCTAATAACTTCACATATATTGTAGAGCCAAATCTTAACATATACTCCATATCTTTGAATTTGATAATAGACCCATATTCATGTGATAAAAAGCCATCAGCACTTACTATAAATCCTTCTGAGCCAGTGCCAAAAAATGTACGATCGAACTGCATAATAATATCATCAACCGTCAGATTACATTTCTTACCATATTCCGAAATAGCATTTTCAGCTTTATATTTGTCCATATGATTTTTGAGATAATATGACCCCTTCAAATCACTATCAGCTGTAATCTGATTAAAAAGTTCATCAAATAGAGAATCATTGTTTTTATTTGAAATCAATTTCCCGCTTTTATTACGTTTATATGTTAAAAGTATATATCCAGTAAATATATAATCTGATGGGAATCCTTCCAACGCCTCTTCTGTAGAAATATCCCTTATTTGAGAAAAATAAGCAGCATTTGACTCTAAATATTCTTTTGCTTCTTTGCTGCCATTTTCCATGGCTTTTACCATCCAGTATTTAAGCTTTTCAACATCAGATGTACTTGTTGCTGTTTTTCCATATAACATAGCTATTCTATACTGGCATCTATTGTCATTATCTTCTGACGAACCTTTCAAATAATACGAAATAGCAATATCTCCGTTAACAGGTACTTCTGTTCCTTCTTCATACTTCAATCCCATTAAATATTTATCAATTCCAATAGGATCTATTTCAAAAAATTCTTTCAAGTTTTTATTTTGCACATATTTTTTCTTCTTATAGTAATAATCTTTTAAAAAGTCATTTATAATCGGTAAAGTTACATACCTTATAAACTCATTTTGCATTTCATTACCTGTTAAAGCCTCTAATAGAGTAATATCAGAAATATGAGAAAAATAATCACTTTCCTGAGATAAGTATGAATGGGCATTAGAATTTTTATGTATATCAGCCTGTTTCATCCAGAATTTTAGTTTTTCATATTCAGTAAAAACATTGCCTGCGTAAAGTGTTCCTAACATATATTCACAATTAGGACAATTTAACCTTGCTCCTTTTATAAAATATGCCATAGCTATATTGATATTTTTCTCGACACCGTTGCCTTCCAAATACATCTTGCCAAGTTCGTATGGTGATTTATTGCCAGGGTCTAATTTGAAGAATCCTTCTACGTCAACATTGTCTATGCATTCTTTCCTTTTATTGTTAAACTCGATTAGTTTATTAGTTTCATCGTGGTATCTTTCGACAAATGCTTTTAATGATACAAAATCACTGATTATCTTGTCCGTATACCATTTAGTCAATGAAAACTTATTATCATTTTGTATTTCAACTGTTATATATTCTATGATTTCATCAATATCTTTCTCTATGTTTATATAGTAAGCTTCAACACATTTCGCTACATTATTTTTTAAGTTTTCTTCAATTTTTTCATAATCAAAAGCAAGTTTACTATTAAAAAATTTCCCAATTTCATACTTGGAATATTTGTCTACTATACCTACTGATAAGGCATCGTTTAATTCTATTAACTGTTCATATTCCTTTTTGTCTACAATAACCTTACCATACACAGTATGTTCTTTTTCAAATTCTATTATGAAATCATAATTTCCCAGAGAATATCTTCCTGTTTTATCCGATACTTTGAATATTCTTGCCATTGCAACAATATCAAATTCATTTTCAGGCATATTTTTTAATAATAATCTATAAGTACTAGATACAAACGGATTTTTCCTCAGATTTGCTATAAGAATCGGTATTATATCCGGCTGTGCAATTAAATTTCTTTCAATTTTTTCATTCATATCTTCAATACTACTGGAATTATAGTCAGTACGAGATATGTATGGCTCTATAACTGCACTCAAACACAAAACTGTTGATTTTATTTCTTCAACCAGCTTAACTTTTGCGTTAGCATACAGCTTTTTCCTCATGTTACTAGCATCATTGCTAGTCATCATATTACCAACCATATTGAATAAGCTATGTGCTGCACCGGTAGTAAGATTAACTGCACCAGCTTTCGCAATGCCAACTGCTGCACCCTTTAAACCAAATCCTCCACCAACTAATTTGCCTCTTGTTTCCTTACGCAATGCTCTTCTGTCTTTTTCCGACTGTACCCAGTCATCAATGTCTTGATTTTGTTTCTTTATATCTCTGCACAATACTTCCCAATCGTGGAATAAGAAGTGCCTGTTTTCGTCTAAAATGGTTTTATAATTTAAGCTATAATAGCCTCCTTCTTTAATAAGCCCGTCCACTAATGCCTTTAATAGCTCTTGAACCATATATACGCCGAAATATTCCCCATTTTCACGAATGAAACCAACAACACCTCCATACTCTTCTAATTTAGCAGCATATAATTCTTCAGCTTTAAGAGCAGCCTCAAGACCTTGTACCCTAAGTGCGTGTATGATATTGACTTCTTTGTCATACTTTAATACTTCTGTCCCTATTTTAAAGACAATTTTATCACCTACGATTCCCATATTGGAATCTACCTCTATATCATTATCTACCACCGCAACACTTGTTTCTTGTTCTGCCTTGTCATCTACTATTGCTTCGGCTTCTTCTGTCTTATCAACTGTTACATCAGCTTCTTGTTTTATGTTGTTAACTACTTCTGTACCACAATATGGACAAAATTTAAAATCTCCTACCTCTTTACCGCAATTGGGACAACTATTATTTTTAACAGTCAGCATATTTCCACATAATGGGCAAAACTTCATGCCATCATCAAATTCCTTGCTACATTTATCACAATATTTCATATTATCAACTCTTTTCCTAATATTTAATAAAAATACTTGGAGAACCCTTACAATCTCTCCAAGTATTTTATATTCTTATTTATTTCATTGGCGGCGGTGGAACAAAAGTATTCTCATCATCTTTTACATTTGCCTTCTCTTTAGCAGTAGATAAACAAAGCTCTTTGATTTCCTTATTAACATCACTATTTTCTACCGGAGCCACTTCTTCAGCAAAAGCCACTTCACCCATTACTATTATTCCATTATCATCTAACCATTTTTTCGCTTCTGAATCGGCAGGCACAAAACCTTTATTAATAAGCCGTTTTATTCTCCATTTGTTATATAATGATGCAATAATTATTGAAACTAAACACCATATGCCTAAAATCATGTCATCAGAAACATTTAATAATATTTCAACAAAAGCAATACCTGCTGCAATTCCAAAAATCTTACCAGCTATACTGAATTCTCCTCTGAATATTGGAACCCACCAACTAAAAATCAATGCAAGAATACTAAAGCCAGTTGCTATATTTTTTGATTTTCCAGTATTTTCATTTTTCAAAGCAATCATCATTACACCATCTTTCAATAACATTGCGTATTTTTCTAAAAACACATTAATTTAATACAACTATTGCTTTAGAAAAATCACCTCCAAAACAAATGTACTATTCTTTGAACTGTATAAGTTCCATCTTAAATCAATAGACTTAAATATTGTTAATCAGTTCATTTACACTAACATCTAAGGCATTTGCTATCTTAAATAAAGTTTCAATAGAATAACTATGCCCATTATTGCCACGTTCAATTAAACTAAGGTAATTACTGCTTATTCCAACCATTTCTGAAAGCTGCGCCTGCGTATAACCTTTTTTCTTTCTGTAATATGCAATTTTTAGTCCTATTTCCTTATATTTAAAAGCAAACAAAGCATCTTTTCACCTCTAGTTAAAATTATCCCACAAATCAAATCTTAAACAACAAACGTATACTTCTAATATTCATACTTATACATTGAGATAACTTAGTATAACTACTTATTTTCAAATATAATTATAAAAGCGAGATAGCCAACTACTGACTATCTCGCTTTTGTTTATCTTTTTATTTTCAGTTTATTATATCTACGTTATCTCCCTGACTGCGTAACCACATTTCTATTCCATCGCCATAGGCCTCAGCAGTAAGCAGATACCCCTTATCAGAATGCTGTAATATTTTGGCAGTAGGCAACCTATCTAGTATTGCTTCCAATGAAGGCCCACTAAACCAAAACTTCACTTGGTGCAATTTACCACTGTACATAAACTGCACTCTCTTTCTGAACTCTCCTTCCTCAAATCTACTTTCATAGGGAACATGAAAGCGTTCATCAGTAAAATCACATCTTTCTATCCTGTCAATTCTATACAAGATTGGAAATGTTTCATGCCCATCCTTCTTACTTATGTCTACATTACTATCGACAATATGAGCAATCATATAGAAATAGAACTCTGAGAACATTATGCCAAGCGGTCTTACCAGCCTGTTGACCTGTGAACCATTTTGCCTGTAATAGGTAATATCTAATTCGATATGTTCCTTTATTGCTTGAGAAATTGTCCATAGCCTGTCTAACAGGAGCTTTTGATGATGTAACTCTACATAATGAAATTTTTCATTCCCCATGAGTTCCTTAATATGCCTTTGATTCTCATAAGGCACGCAGCACGATACAAGTTTATCCAGTATAGGAAACATTTCTTCTTTCATCAAAGCTCTGCTTTCCAGTAATATTTTTACTGCAGCAAAAGCCTCCTCATTACTTAAAAGGCTTCTCATAGGCGGTACCAGCTTATAGCCTTTTATCTGTCTGTCATACACTAACTGCTGCACAACACCAGTGCGTACGCTTTTGTCGGCAACAAAAGCCCTTAAATCATCTATATCTCTTTGTATAGACCTTAGCGAACAGTTAAACCGCATAGCTTCTTCTTCTTTGTACAACGTCTTTCCTTCTGCAAGCCTGTCATACATACTAAGCAAACGATTTTTAGCAAAATGGATGCTTTCCATATTTTCATTCATGTTTCAAGTCACCTGTCATCCATGTATATTTTATTGCTCTCATAGGTTGCTCGCTACTGTTTCTACGCATCAATTAAAATTATCTGCCATTAACTAAACCCAGTGGCACTAGTGGCAGTTGTAGCACCTATGCAGCAGTTCATCTACATTTTATTATACTATATCTGCATAACCCGTAATATTTTTAATCACTCTTTGGCATATATCCTCAGCGAGGTTTATTTTTGAATACAGCTAAAGAAATTGCAGCCCGATGTACTAATATTATATCGCAGTCTAAACTATTTGCTCTGATAAACCTATTTTCATAATAAATCGCTACTATCGCCACTGCCGCCACAGATACACGAAGTGTATTTTTTTATATCATCCTACTCTACAGGTACATAGAAAAGCAATCACGTTTTTATCACTATAAAGTTAGCAAGTATTTTCTTGTTATCTATGCAAAACCTGTAGCCGTGATATAAATATAAGCTACCTTTAACATTTTATCAAAACTTAAAACTTTTGATAGTCATCTGCATGCAACGGTTTTACTAGCTTTATCTGCTATCAAAACTTACTATCATAATTCGTTGATTTATTGTATAATATTATTAGCATCAGATTGAATTGAGGTAATAAAATGATATACGGATATGCTCGTGTTAGCACTAAGAAACAACTTCATGGCAACAGTATAGAAGAACAACATAACACACTTCTTGAGCAGGGATGCCAGGAAATCATTACTGAACAGTATACCGGCAAGACTACTGACAGACCTGAACTAAGCTCATTGATGAAGAAGATGCAAAAAGGAGATACCTTAGTAGTAACAAAACTAGACCGCCTTGCAAGGAATGTTGTTGAAGGAGTTACTCTCATCCGTGAATTACTGAAATCCGGAATTAAAGTTCATGTTCTCAACGTAGGCCTTTTGGATGATACCCCCATGGGCAACTTTTTCATAACAACGCTATTGGCCGTTGCGGAGCTGGAACGCAGCATGATAGTAGAACGAACTCAAGCCGGAAAAGAAGTAGCTAAAAGCAAGCCTGGATTTAAAGAGGGCAGACCTCGGATATCCAAGCGCAGAACAGATGCAGCACTAGCTTTGGTAGATGACGGAAACTCTTATAAAAAAGTAGCAGAGCTTACAGGTATCGGTGTAGCCACTCTTTATCGTGCCAGAGCAAGGCAAAGGGCTAGTCTAATACAAACTCAACCATAGATATTTTCCATATTACATTACATATATCCCGTAGCCGTTCTTAATATAGAGAACGGCTGCGGTTTTTTTATGCTGCTGTTTATCTCCAAGAGTGAGATTGCTTACGCCTTAAATACCCTGTTATTCAAGCAACGATGCCATCAGCATCCCACTCCCCTTTCTACTCATAGCCAGTATGCCATCATATAAAATCTCTGACCCAATCCTCTCCAGTTCAGTAGCTCTAACGTATGACGTCATATCCTGAGCAGACCTGGTCACTGCATTAACCAGTCCATAAAGTGTATCGTCCTTCGCCAACATATAGTGAGTCATTATTATTTTCTTCTCTCCTTCATCCAGCCCATAATGTTTAGCTACCTTATCAATACTCTCAAACGGATTAACAAACTTTATCTCCACTGCGCTTTTCATCTTCTCTACAACTTTCATATAAAAAATCGGATCTAGTGCTGAGTTTAAGCATTCTTCGATATTACCTCGAATGCTTCCAATGTCTTCAGCCCTGCTTTCATACTCCTCAATCGTATTGAATTTCTTGCCAAGGTGCCTTCTACGGGCTGACCCAAAGTAGTTTGGCAGTGCCATGCCATTAGTACATACCAGTCTCATGCAAAAGGGATTTACAGTGATTGAACCCATGCCGATTTCAGAATTAGTGATAACTACTCCAAAGGAAACGGCATCTCCAACCTTAACATCCACTCTTTCAACATCGGATATCAACTTCAAATACATCTTTTCCGCAGTTAATGACGAGGACACTACCGATAACCCCTTTATATTATCAACCAAAGGAAGCAGTGTAGCCAGCACTGCTTCATTTTCATACTTCTTGTAGCGGTCAGACAATATTGCTCTGGCATTTCCATCAATAGTTCTTAGCAGCTTTTTCTTATGTATACCGCTTAACAGCTTGTTATAGTTCATGTCCAACAGCTCCGGATACTCCCTACCAATGCGCTTCACATATGTATAGGGAATGCCGCAAATTACCGACAGTTGGCGTTCAGCAGTTTCTTCCATAGCATAAGAGCTGCCATGAATATTAATATACGATTCGCCAGCATTGGAACGAACCATTAAATCATCGGTATTTACCAAATAATCCCTTTTTAAGGTGGCTAAACTGTCCACCTGACTTATAAGTTGATTTAAACTAAGGTCTGTTTTCATTTTTCCTCCTAAAACGCTTCTACCTGTCTATTTTTTTCATCTGAGCTGCAGTTTCTATCCGCAATCTCATAGTCATTAAACAGCTCACAATTTTTCAGCCAAAAGCTCATGGAGTATGAGTCATTATATATCACAACAACTCTAGTCCATTTTTCATCGTTGATATAATAGCTTTCAGCAGCTTCCGGAATAACGCCATCTAACCCATCCGTCAGCCCCAAGTCTTTGAAGTCCTCTTCGCTTTCATTGCCTTCCAATATCACGATATAACCATACCCGAAGTCATCAGTATTAAAGTTTTCCATATCAACTTCATTAAATTCATCAGACCATTTTTTGATGATTACGAGCTCTTTGGATATCTTTTCAACGATCTCTTCGGGAATGACGGCCTTTGCCGAAAGATTCCTTATATCCTCCATACATTTAATTTCAATCATGTTTTCCTCCTAAGCAGACATCTTCTTCTGGCAGTCATAGCATATAGCCCTGCCAAATTTGCTCATAGCATACTCCAGTACCTTGGGTGATTTAATAACAGCATGGCAATTACAGCATACGTTGCTATTAGTGTGCAGCTCCCCTGCCTGTTCAGCAGCAGCTTTAACAGGCTGACTTTTTCTGCTGCTGTTTATCTCAAACCTCACGTTGCCGTCCTTATCCAGTACGGTAAGCCTCGTAAAATAACCTAACTGCTTATCATAGTTCATATCTTCGGCAACATAAAATTTGGCGTAAGTTTTCGGTTTGCCGTTATTTCCGGTATACACCTCGTTGTCATTCAGCTTCACCTTTATTTCAGGAACAGAATAAAGCTCTCTGCCAATCCCCAAATTAAAGCAGGCTCGTTTGAACGAATCAGAAGCTTCACCTTTAGCAGCTTCTGTATTGCTCGGTACGCCGACGTCCTGCTTTTCAATCCACATCTGCTTACCTTCGTCCCAAATAGATACAGTACAAAACAGTTTTCCTCCAATTTCTGTATGACTACGTTTCCAGTTCAGCGGGCCAAATACTTCATCTAAGATTCTCATATCTACCCTCGCATTCTTATACAAAAGCAGATACGCATAAACGCCGTAGTTTGTCTGCTGTATTTGAGCCACCCTCAGTTCGACGTCATTTGAAGTAAGTAACGGTATGTCCATTGTTAATAACCTCCTATGCAAAATAATAAAAAAGAAGGAATCACCATAAAGTGATTCCTTCTAAATCAACCTTCTTGCTTTGGTTTGCCAGTTTCCATAAAGCTTAGTGTCGCATTCATGCATCCGTTTTGCACTGTATACACTATTTCCCTCATGCAAGCATCGGAATAATAATTAGCTTCCTTGTCCCATTTAATTCCCACAGCAATTTCGTCATCATCGTTAAACAGGGACAGAAGTTTCAGCAGCTTCTTCTTTTTCACGTTTAAACCACCCTTTCCTCAGCTATGCTGCAATTTCTTTAGTCCTTACAAGCTGCTCGTCCGAAGCTTCTTTTTCAGTCCTGTATAGAACGAGGATTGATTTTACATTTCCACCCGCAAGTTCACTCTTTACAAAATCAACCTCTGCAGAGTACTCATAGCCGTATTCAGTCTTGACGGAAAAATCAATCTCGGTATCATCTTCAACTGGGCTCAAAATATTAAGCAGTTCCTTTTTAGTCATCTTTTCACCCCCTTTATCACCAGTCAGTATCACGCAGCACTCTTGTATTCTTGTTTCAGTACTGCCTGTTGCTCTTCGTATGCTTTCTTACAAGCTTCAAACACAGCACAATATCTTTCACACTTCCTGCCATTCCACGATTCCGTTTTACGGCAGAAAGCAGGAATGCTCCGTTCTTTCATAGCCCTGTCCATCATATCCTTTTTAATCTGAAAGTATCTTTGAAGCCACAAGTCACTAATTCGATTAACTTTCAGCAAGTAAATCGGCCTGTTGATATTGCGTTCATCAGAAATGCGCAAGGAATAGTCACGGACGTACATCTGGATATACATATCATCAACCTTGAAATTATGCTTCTCCAGTAACATCCTGTAAGCATTGACTTGAACTGCCCATTGAAGTATACGCCTGACACCATCGCATTTCAGTACTTTTCTTGTCTTTGGCAGCCCTTTCTTAATGCCACTCTTGTATACTTCTCCAGTAGGTTCATCAACCTTATAGTAGCCGAGCGATAAAAATGCCTTATAAGAAGAAGTAACCTTATAATCAAGCAGCACACGCTTTCCATCGCCTAGCAGGTCGCCATAAGCATCAATCTGTCCGGTATACAACTCGTTAGATAGCCTTATCTCCGTAAGCACTGCTGAAGACGAACTTTTCTCGCAAATACTGTGTACAGCTGTACCATGCATGGCAAAAATCTGGTCTTGCGGGTCTACCGCATAGTCGGTGGTTTTCTTTAAATAGAGCTCCCTTGTTCCGCTCATAAGCTCTGTAACTGAATACTTTCTGCCAAGCTTTCTGTCCTTTACGGAAGCAGCCACCGCTTCCAATGTAGGCTTGCCCATACAGCGAATGTGATGCGGACATAAAGACAAGCATTGTTCGATGCTTATCTTATCCCTGTTAGGGCAGATAAACTGTGTAGCTCCCATTATCAGGCCACCCCCTTATTACTAATGCAATCCTCATAGTCATTCTGATATTCCTTAAAGCGATAGATATAACACTTATGAACTTCCTTCAATTCAGCATATGCTTTGTCTATGCTTTTCTCGATGTCCGAAATTGAGTCAAAATAGCTGATAGCTGCGTCCGGAAACACAGTTTTCAGATAATCGAACAGCTCCTTGAACGTGCAGAAGTATTCGACCTGCCACTCACAGCCAATGCACCACTCCACCTTATAGCGTTCCGGATAAAATACCCCTGTTTCATCCTTGACAAGGAAGAGAGCATTTCCTGGCTCCTCTGACATAAAGCTGAGGTGTACTTCATTACCATACTCATTTTTCAGCAAGCACATAATCGGCAGCATATTGTTCTCCCAAGCAGAAGTTGTTTCACACCGAAAGTAGTATACTCCTTCCTTGCTGGCTATAAGCTTATCACAGTCACTGATATAGTCAGTATTATTCGCACCATAACCGGTAATGTACCCATAAGCCTTGATTAAATTCTTTACCAGGTTTTTGCCGATGCCAGCCGAGCGAAAACACTTTAGTACATTCCTGTGCAGTTTCTTCAGCATGGTTCCGTTGCGTGAGCTAAAGGTGATTAAGTTAACAGCATAATTACACATGAATCCATCCTCCTTAAAATAAATTTCGGTTCATATAAAAAACTGCCCCTCTCGTTCAGTTCTTTATATTAATAAGAGCTTCAACCACCAGTCAAAAAACCTCTTATTATTACTATGTAATAATTTATAATAATTATTACATAGTAATAATATATGTTTAAATTTTGTTTTATTACGATTTTTTGCTGGCAGCAGTACCATAAAAAATACAAATAACTGCAGGGAAGTTTGCATTTAACTCATCCCCTGCAGTTTTTAATGCTCCAGCTCCCAAATCGAGCCGTCAAATGCGGCTACAGCTCAAGAATAAAGTCCTGGCATTCTTCTGGTTTCTGTTCAGGAGCGAAGCTGCAGCAAAGCATACCAGATTCATCAATGTGGTTTCTAAGCTTTCCACCGAGGTTCAGATAGATTTTATCAACCACACGATTCTTCACAGTTACCTTATTCACCAAGAGCCTGAGAAGCAGTATTTTCTGCTCTCTGCTGGTATTAGACATAATGCTGTCAAAGTTATTGAAGACTTTCTCCACGTACTCCATAGTAGGCTTGACTACCGGGAGACCGATTTCTGCTTCCAAAAGTGCCTTGTGCTTAATAAGAGCAGTTTCCTGTGTAGCCAGTTCAACGATTCGCTCATTCAACAGCTCTTTGTCAATAACCTCCATGGTATATAAGTCCAACAGCTTACTCTTCTTTTTGAGAATGCTGTCAAATCTGCACTGAATGCTGTCAAGTTCAGCTTTTTTATCCGATAACTTGGATTCAATCTTGTGCTTTGTCTTATCCAAAACCATTTGCACTACCTCCTTGGCACTCAAAAAATCGGCTATTTTACTTATTACCACTTTTTCTGCCTTGTCAGCATTGACGGTAATCGGTTTACAGGCAGTACGGCCTTTATTCTTATACTTAGAACAAATGTAGTAGCGATTTATGCGTTTTGTGCCGTTCTTGAGCATATAGCGGCTACGCATGACCACCATAGGCGAGCCGCAAAGAGGACATTTAAGGATACTGCTCAACAGATTATCACTGTCATATACCCTTGCTGTTGCATTTGAACGCCCTTCTCTCAAAAGTGCTGCCTTATCCCATAAATCTTCAGATATAATGGGCTCATGCTGCCCTTTTACCAGTATCGGGCTACTGCTTTTACCCTTGCGGCGCTTTTCTCGCCAGTTCTCGTACCTGCAATATCTCACATACCCTTTATACATAGGATTATCTATGATTTCTCTTATGCTGCAATAGCTGAAAGTATTGCCACGAACAGTGCGGTATCCTGCCTCGTTAAGAAAGTTAGCAATATATCCCAGGCCTCTGCCTTCGCAGTACATATTGAAAATCTTTCTCACTATCACCGCTTCGGATTCATCAATGACAATCTTCTTTTTGTCCTGAAAAGCCACCGGTACCGCTTTATAGCCAAGAGCTCTTCCGCCGTTATGCATGCCCTTCTGAGCTCGTTGCTTCAGGCCAAGCTTTACATTTCGCACGATGCTTTCTCTCTCAAACTGGTTCATCAGTGCCTTAACATTATTAACCATTTCCTCCATCGGCGTTTCACCATCATTATTATTGTCAAGGCAGATAATCTTAACAGAGTACTTTTTAGCCTCTTGTTTGATTTGAAGATAGTCTAAGATGTTGCGAGACAAACGGCTTTGGCTCCAAGCCATGACGACATCAAATTTATCTTTTTTCAAGTCGCCTAATAATCTCTGCATCTCCAGCCTTTTCGTCATTTCCTTGCCGCTAAAACCTGCGTCTACGTACTCTCCAACAAGCTTCCATCCTCTGCGTTTGCATTCTTCGGCAACAGCATCCTTCTGCGCTTCAATAGAATAACCTTGTTCCGCTTGTTCTTTGGTAGATACTCTGGCATATACAACAACTCGCTTAACTTTCACAGTATTCATATTTATCCCTCCTCTAAAGTTTAATTTTTAATGTCAGTGGTTTGCCATGAGGGCCTTGTACAGGTACAAGCACTTCTATTCCGGACACCTTCATATTAGAATCAACATCTACAGATCTTACAACGCCACGCAACAGTTTCAACTTCTCCTGATACGTCGCTTTTTTAATTAACGCAGGCAATTTTTTAAGTGCCTCCATTATCTCCCTCTCGGTATAACTCGATGTACCACAACAGGTATCCAACGGCACAAGCTGAGTTTCTATCTGTTTGATTTCAGTCTTGATATTGGCAAGTTCCCTCAGCAGGCAATCTTTTTCAAGATTCCCATCTTCATACTTCAAAAGCAGCTGCGTCTGTTTATTTTTCAAATTCTGCAAGCCAGCCTTTAAATTCTTGATGTTTTCAGTAACTTTAGAATCAGCTGAAATCTTTCTTCGTACCTCGGAAAGTATAGTATCCTTCCAAGCCTTGCTGCTCAGATGTTTCGTAAGAAATTCCATCACAATAGCATCGGCTTCTTTAGCCCGTACCGCCTTGCTGATACAACTTCCTGCGCCTTTATTCATGTACTTGCCGCAGACATAGTAGTAAGTATAGCGTACTGTCCCATCCTTAGTTTTTCTGCTCGAATGTGAAGGCAGCATTCCACAGCTGCATATCGGACATTTGATTAAACCGGAAAGCAGATACTGGTAATCTATGACCTTAGTATAACTGTTTTTAGAAGCTAAGAGGCTTTGAGCCTTATCCCATAACTCCTTGTCTATTATCGGCTCATGAACACCCATAAAGTATTCACCAGCATACTTAACCATGCCAATATATGCCCTGTTGGTTAAGATTCCTCTGACTGTCGTTATGGAAAACTTCTTTCCTTTTTTGCCACGCATTCCCAGCCTATTCACTCGACTGGCAACAGCCTTGAGTCCATATCCGCTGCAGTAAAGCTCGAATATGGTCCTCACAATACATGCTTCGTTTTCGTCTATGACAAGCTTAGTGCCCATCTTCGAATCGGTTTCGTCAGGAACACGTCTGTATCCAAGCATACTGCCACCAACAAACTTACCAGACTCAGCTTTTTTCCTGCTGCCCAGCATGGAATTTGCTCTAAATGTTTCCCTTTGGCTTTGGGCAATATTACCATAAAAGCCTAGAAGGAACCTTCCTTCCGGCGTATTGACATCAAAGTTTTCGTTAATGCTAATCAACTGAACATCAGCTTTATGAAACTCATTTGCTATGCTCAATAAGCCCAGAAGATTTCTGGCTATGCGGTCGAAGCTCCATACATATACGCTTCCAAAATTTCCATTCTGGGCATCATGAAGCAATTCAGTAAGGGCAAGTCTATCCATCTTAGCTCCGGAAACACCTGCATCCTTGTACACCTTAGAGACAATCTTACCCTGGCTAATGGCCTTGTCCCGAAGCACATTTTCCTGTGCTTCGAGACTATAACCATGGTCAACCTGTTTTTCCGTACTTACACGCACATAAAGAGCTGCTACTTTTGACTTTTCCATGTCATGCCTTATGCAGCATTTTCAAAATCATCATCAATAGCAACTGGAGTCGGGTTCTCCTGCTCTTTTTCCAAATTTTCGATGACAAGGGCAGCCAGCAAATCAACTGCCTGCTGAAATTTTTCGTAACATTCCATTACATTCACCTCTTTCTTCTAACCCTAACTTTGCGCATTAAATACCTGCAAAACCATAATATATATTTATAAATTCGATGTTTTCGGCATCCGTTACCATGGTAAGTAAACCGTACACGCCCGGCTATTTGCTTCTGCTAAATCTGATATACCTTACTCCGTTACGCTTGATATCTCCAACGTCAATTACATATCCTTCTTCAGCAAAATTCTCTTTAAGCTTTTTCAGGCCTATTGAAAGCGATTGCGGGTTCTTCGGCCATCTTGCATCTCCTAGTGCATAACTGAGGTCAAGTGCCGAATCAGCAGTCTTATCACATGAACGTATCTGATTGGTACCTTTTTCAGCCTTAGCTGTAAGTTCTTTCAAAAGATTAGCCGGCGTAATTTCAGCCGGAAATTTGCTTAACCCATTAAGATATTCTTTAAGCACAATGCTTAGCGGATGATCTTCGATAATAGATCTAGCCACTTCCCGTCTGTTCTTGTCGTAGGAATCCAAGAAATCTTTATCATCACCGAACAGTACTTTAGATATTGCTTTTCCCCACTTAGCATAGTCTGCCATGCGGTAGTTTCCACAAGAATTGATATCTTGGTACACAGTAAGTGCTTTGGACAAAGTAGAGAAAATTTCTCTCATAATACTGGGAAGAATTTTCTCAAAACCTTGATAAAGCGCATCGTTGCTCTTATACGATCCTTGGAGTCTTTGCATTTCAAGCATTATGGCACGGTCATACAAATCCGACTTAATTTTATTGATGATAATGCCATTAAGCAGGATACAGTTTTTAAAAGAAACCACGCTGACATCATTGTCAGTGAAGAGCTTTCTTTTAATGGTGGATGCTCCAGTTACTGCAGAACACAACAGGTCACTAGCGTCTTTCGGCAAAGAAGAAGCATTATCTAGGGTAAGCAGATAATTATTTGCTAGAGCAATGCTAAGTTCTTCTTTATTATTCGGCATTACAAAAGCTCCATGATTGTGTGGATCGACAATCTTCTGAATCATATTAGACAGGGTAGTCTTGCCACTACCTTGCCCTCCATGCAGTATTATTACCGGTTTAGGGATATCATAAATGAACCAGGTGATAATCGTAATTACCAAGAGCTTTTGTTCATCTTCGCTAAGATTCATATACGGCTTCAGTAAATCCATCAGGGTACCTTGACAGTTTTTCGTCTTAGCTACCAACTGACAATCCATAGAAGGAGTAGCGATAAAAGCAAAATCCTTATTTACAATTTGGCTAAAATCAACTATTTCCCAGCTATCAGGTTTGATGACAACTACCTTTTTGGCAGTATCATTAAGGTTATAGTAGATGGCGCCATGATAATACGCCATTCTTCTGCAAACCTCTTTTTTGACGCCAAGCATTAAGATTTTGTCTCTAATGTGGCTGATTATCTTGTTGAGTTCGCCTTCGGAGTAAATCTTGTTATCCACATTTACTTCGAGAAGCTCCCTAAGGGTAGCTCTGAACAGCTGGCTCTCCACCATATCGTTATGCCATACATTGTTCCCATCTTTCCAACCGATATAGGCTTTCCCGGTATTTCTGCCAATAAAGCAATCACTACTATCAAGAAAACCTGCCACAAACTTTTGCGATTTCATGTCCATGTTTTCTTTTTCGTTTTCTTCGTTATTAGCATTTTGTTGGTTCGTTTTGTACTGTTGCATAATGTTTGCCTCCTTGGTTGGGCTCTCGTGATATGAGAACCCAAATTTTTTAAAATTGAGTTCCTCTTTGAAAAGCCTCTAAGTGCTTTATTCAGTTTTCAAGGAACACATAGCGTGCAGGCCACTGCTCACGGCAGCCAAAACCTTTGGGGCTTCGAGCTACTGCTCACATTCGTCTGCTCTCTACGCCTTTAGGTTAACAGATTCACCAATATAAATAATTAGAAAAACTCGTTTATTTTTTTTGAAAAATTCCATTGATTTTTTCAAAATACGCAAACGTCTTTTTTTACACACATAAAAAAAATAACCATAACTCTATTTAAGAGTTATGGTTTTCTTTCACTAAAATCACATTTCATCAATCATTTTGAGAATGTTATCAACTTTTTTATGTATCTCTTTTATATTTTCCATTGACCTTGTAACTGCTTTCTTATCTTTAGAGGCCAATAAACATTTATATTTTTCAATGAGATTATCTCTCACCTCGTCTAGCTTTGTTTTTGCATCTACTAATTCATCTGCATTCCTAAACCACTCGTCTAAGTTTTCAAAGTCATCAAGATATTCATTAATTGTAAGACAGCAACTGCTTACTTTAACTTTAATAACAACTTTTTTACTGCTTTTATGTTCCAAAGCTATAACGTCTTTGTTTGGTATCAAATTGCTCTCTTTTAAACTTTTATAGTACTTGTCAGAAAGCTTTTTATAATATTCTTTTTGTTCTTCCCAAAGCTCTTGCAGCCATACTTCGTTATTATTAGGAATGGCTTTATTGTAACTTCGCACAATATCTCGAATTAATTTTTCAACTATTTTACTGGAAATATTAAGCGTTTCTTCCTTGAGTTTATCCTCTATAAAAAAGTCTATTGATTTAAACACTTCAAAGTAATTAAAATTATGCATCCACATCATAGTACTAAGCAATATAGCTACCTTATCTATATCTAAATTCTTACTGTAAAAATTTTCATATTTCTTCATGCTTTCATATTTAACCATTCTTAAAACAAAATAAATCAGTCCAGCCAGATTTAAGTTATTTATCTTCAAATTTTTCCCATTGCGGTTAAATATATTTTTTACATATAGCAATTCTCCTGTTATCTTAAGAAAGTCATCATATCTATCTACTACTTTATATTTACCCTCAACAATCTTGTTTAATTTTTTATAAGTTTCTTCCCTGGCAGTCTCTCTATTTATTAACCTTTCTATTTGGTTATACATTTCATCAAAAATTTTAGCTATATCCAGCGAGTCTTCATTTCCAGTCCAGGACGGCAGCTGGTTATTAACACTACATTTTTTATCAAACAGCAACGTCACCATATTATTCATGACATTCTTTTTATACTCTTCAATAAGTTTTTTATAATTTTCAACTTGCTCTGCACCATCTTCAGGCAAACTGGTTTCACAACCATCTGTTATGCAGCAACGAGTTAACATATGGACTTCATTCTGCAACTCTGCCCTAGAATATGGAACTGCCTGCATATTACTTAGAATGGAGTTTACATTTTGTAGTTCTATCGGTATTTTTCTATGTATTGCATCACTATGCGTATAATACTTTTTTACAATATCAGTTGCTTCTTTACCTGTTGCATTGTCTAAACGATTTTGTACTTTTATTTTTCTTACTAGCTTCTCACTAGAAGTATCAGCTTCATCTTTATATCGCTTAATCAATTCATATATTTTCTGACGTTCACTATTAACATAGTTATCCTCTTGGCTAAAAGTATCATAGTTATCCTTTCCGTTTAATACAGAAACTAATCTTTCTCTATTAAACCTTGCCGCATTGTTACTTTTTTCTATTACGGACCAAATGTATCTGATTTCCTCTTTAGTGAATTTTATTTTTCTCTCAAGTTTATCTAATACCTTATTAATAAAATCGTCATTATCATCATGATGCTTTTCAATCAAGCAAATAAGGAGTGCTTTTGCTTTGCTATCTAGCTCTTTTTCTTTTTCAATAGCCTTGATTATTTCATAAAATTCAAATCTATACGTCTGGTCCGAAAACTCAGCATAAAATTTCTTACGTTGAAATCTGCCAAATTTATACAAAGATTTTATAAATTCTGCTCTATCAATAAGTTCTTCAAGCGAAGTTACAGCAATTGTATCCTGTACATACCCAATAAAGTTTAGCAACATTCTTAACTTTTCTTCAATGGTGCTTTTCTTATAGTTCAAATCATATTCTATTTTCTGTCTTATTTCGATATACCGCTCTTTTAACTTTTCATAATCCTTACATTTATTTCTATATTCTCTATTGTTAACGTTATTACTCATAAAAATGCTCCTTATACTTAAATAAAATCGCTACAATAATTATAGCACTAACTAAAAAAAATAATAAAACGAAGTACTGACGCTCATAATCAGTACCCCGTTTTTATCAATATTCTCTTGGGAATAATACTATTACAACATCATAATATGTTCCATTATGACTTTCTCCCGAAATCCAAATTTTTCCTTTTGAAGTCATGTACGCCCCTAAAACCCTGTCAAAGTATTGTAACGCTTCAATATTGGCCTGTTTATCTTCATCGTTTACTATTCCCCAATCGCCAATAAAAAACTTATTCAGTGCTTGATTTACTTCACCTTTGAACTTTCTGTCGACCTCTGCCTCATTTGCAATACCCCTCGTCTGATATACCTTCGCTTTCTGAAAATAGTTTTTCATGACCTTTACACTCCTTTAAAAACATATAGATTTATGACCCCCTATCACTTCTCCAACGTTTATTGCACTGCTGACACTAATTTGATTCATTAAATCGCTCCCACCCCTAAGAGGGGTGGTTCGCAATAGCCCTATAAGGGCATAACA
>UQLS01000005.1 GCA_900541915.1 uncultured Phascolarctobacterium sp.
TGTTATGCCCTTATAGGGCTATTGCGAACCACCCCTCTTAGGGGTGGGAGCGATTATTTAATAAATATTGTTGTTATGATACAGATATGCTACAATGAGCTTAACAAAATATATGTAAGGAGGTCGTTATTATGAAAAAAATCTTAGTAGGCTTGTTGATGTTGTTGGTTATGATGGTCGTTACAGCCTGCGGAGGCGGCGGAAGCAGCAGTAACATTTTTACTGATGCAGGAGCTATGGAAAAGATTATGGGACAATTACAGGAAAAGCCTGAGTTTAAAGGTAAGAAGCTTATGGTTTTTCAGGATGTCACTGTAGTTAATAGTAAGGATCATGGCGGTAATTTCATTGTAATAGACATCCTTAAGCCAGGAACTGAAGACGTTGACCGTTATGAATACAGAAATGGCAGCTGGAGCGATGGTGCGCCGGTGAAAATAACAGGCGACGGCAATATGGCTGATAATGTTATTCCTATGGCAGATTTACATTTTGAAAAATTACCGGAAATCTATAAGACTTTTTCTGAAAAGGTAAAAGATAAAAAAGACGTTAAAGTTAAACAAACGGCGGTATATCGTTTCTGGAACGGCGAATGGAGCGTTTTGATTGATGCTGAAAGTGAACGTGAAGAATACGGTGCGGAATTTAAGCCGGATGGTACCTTGATTAGTCTGAAAAAGAAATAAATAAAAAAATCCTCTGGCTGTAGCCAGAGGATTTTTAATTCGTAAAATAATTTTAAAATATTTTGTACTGGCGCTGCTGCCTGTTTTCTTTTCCTGTTCTATTTGGTAAAATAAAAATCGTGGAAAGAGGTAATCTGCATGATATTTGATACACATATGCACTGTAACTATTCCTGCGACAGCCACATGGAATTTGATGACGCTGTTGCAGCGGCAGAAAGTCAGAATATAGGTATTGTCTTTACTGAGCATTGGGATTATGATTATCCGACTAATCCGGATGCGTTTATTTTTGATATAGATGAATATTTTTCTGTGACAGGTAAGCTGCGCAGTGAGAAAATCTTGACGGGTATTGAGATAGGTATGCAGGTGCATACAGCTGCTGCAGATGATAAGGTAGCAGCAGGCCATCCCTTTGATTTTGTCTTAGGCTCCATCCACTGTGTACAGCGGCAGGATATTTATGAACGTACCTTTTATCAGGGACGCAGCAAGGCAGAGGTTGTGAAGGCTTTTCTTACAGATGCTATTACCTGTGTGGAAAATCATCAAAATTTTGATTCTTTTGCTCATATTGATTATATCTGCCGCTACTGGCCGTATACAGATAAGGAACTGCGGCTGGAAGAAGAGCAGGAGCTTTTTGACAGGTTGTTTCTTGCTTTAATTGAAAGAAATAAGCCGATGGAAATAAATACACGCCGACTTGATGATGCGCAGGCCTGTGAGGCGTTACTGGCTATTTATCAGCGTTATAAGCAGCTTGGCGGGAATTACTGTACAATAGGCAGTGATGCTCATTACAGTGAGCATGTGGGACGCAGACTGGATACGGCGCTGATGCTGGCGCAGAAAGCAGGACTGCAGCCGGTTTATTTTAAAGAGAGAAAAATGTATTTAATGGGGGAAGTTTAAATGAGATGCGTAAGATTTACAGATAAAAAAACAGGCGCGAAACATATAGGCTTTATTGATGGTAAAATCATTCGTTGCGTCTATGGCAGCCTTGATACCTACTGGCGTATTACTGATGAAATCTTTGCGCTGGATGATGTACAGCTTTTGGCTCCCTGTGTACCGAAGCAGATTATCTGTGTAAGCTTTAATTATCAGGCGCATGCTGATGAATGTGGTTTCAGTGTACCGCAGGAACCTGCGCTGTTTGCCAAGGCGGCACATACTGTTGTCGGTACCGGTGAAAACATCATTTGGCCGCGGCAGGTACAGGAGCTGGCCTATGGTGCTGAACTGGGCATCGTTATCAAAAAGCGCATGAAAAATGTTAAGACTGAGGATGTGCATAAGTATATTCTCGGTTATACCTGTGCTAATGATATTACTGCCAGTGATATTCAGAAAAAAGAAAGTCAGTGGCTGCGCTGCAAATCCTTTGACACTTTCTGTCCGCTGGGACCGTGGCTGGAAACAGACCTCAATCCCAATGATTTGGAAATCAAGCTGTGGGTTAATGGTGTGCTGAAACAGCAGGCGCGTACCAGTGATATGGTATACAGCCCATTTGAAATCTTAAGCTATATTTCTCAGAACATGACTTTAGATGCAGGTGATCTGGTATTGACCGGTACGCCGATGGGCTTCGGTACCATGAGCGAGGGTGATGAAGTTACCGTAGAAATTGAAGGTATCGGCAAGATCAGTAACCGTGTAGTAAAAGAATAAATTTGTGTTCACAATGTATGCGGAATTTATTTTCCGCATACATTTTTTTGTGCAAATAGACATGAAGATTTTTTTTTGTTATGTTATAATGATGACTAATCAGTCAGTAAGTTGTTTGTGAGGTGAGTTTTCATGTTGACTAATATGACAGAAGGAAAGCCTTTAAAGCTAATTCTGCCGTTTATGGTACCGCTGCTTATTGGTAATATTTTCCAGCAGCTGTACAATATTGCCGATATTATTATTGTCGGGCGCACGATTGGTGTAGATGCATTAGCAGCAGTGGGTGCTATTTCGCCGCTGTTTATGCTGCAGGTAGTGCTCACTATCGGTCTCAGCAACGGTTTTACCGTAGTAACAGGACAGCGCTATGGCGCTCGTGACATGGATGGCATGCGGCGCAGCATAGCTACCAGTATCTTTTTGAGCGGTTGCTTCGTGGTACTGATTATGCTGATTATGCATCTTATTATTGAGCCGGTGCTGGTTCTGATGAATATACCGCCGGAACTGGCTGCTGATGCTCGCAGTTATGTGATGATTATTACGGATGGTATCGTAGCCATGATGGCTTACAATCTGCTTTCCGGTGTTATGCGCTCGTTAGGTGACAGCAAGACTCCGTTGTATTTCCTGATAATTTCTTCACTGGTAAATATCGTGCTGGCACTGGTATTTATTCTGTGGTTCGGCTGGGGTGTGCCCGGCAGCGCTATCGCTCTGGTTATTGCCCAGGCAATATCAGCTGTGCTGTGCGTTCTTTATATTTATAAGAAGTTTCCGCAGCTGCATATCAGACGTCACGATTTTCAGCTGACAGGACATGAGCTGTGGCAGCATTTACGCATGGGTCTGCCGATGGCTGTGCAGTTTTCCGTACTTGGCTTTGGTATTATCTTTTTACAGGCTGTCTGCAATAAGTTTGGTGCTGATATGATTGCCGGTTTTACGACAGCTATCCGTGTAGAGCAGCTGGCGCTGCAGCCTATGATTTCTTTTGGCATTGCCATGGCTGTCTTTACAGCACAGAACTTTGGCGCTCGTCGTTTTGACAGGATTAGAGAGGCAGTAAGAAAATGCTCCATGCTGGCACTGGCTTTCAGTTTAGTGGCAGCAATACTGCTTTTTGCTTTCGGACGAGAGGTTATCAGCATTTTTTTGGATCATCCGCATGAAGAGGTCTTGGAAGCAGCGCGGCTGTATATCCTGTATACGGTGCCCTGTTATTTCTTCCTGAGCCAGATTTTTATTTTCCGCAACGCAGTACAGGGTATGGGCATTGCAATGATTCCTATGTGTTCCGGTGTTATTGAGCTTATTATGCGTACGCTGTCAGCAATTTATTTAGGGGATATGCTTGGCTATATAGGTATTTGTCTGGCAGAGCCTATTGCCTGGATAAGCAGTTCACTGTTCCTGTTCGGCAGTTATCTGTATTTCGTTAAAGTATTGGAGCGCAAATGTCAGCTTACTGATTAAACAGCATATAAAAAAACAGCCTTAGATTGCTAAGGCTGTTTTTGTTTTTGGCGTTATTCGATTGCAGTAACATCAAAGCCGATGTCTTCAATGGCTTCACGCAGAGCAGCGTCGCTGTTAGTGCCTGCTTCCAGCTGAGCCTGGCCTTTTTCCAGGCTTACAGTTACGTTGCTGGTACCGGGGATAGCTTTTAAAGCTTTGGTTACAGCGGCAGAGCAGTGCTGACAGTGCATACCTTCGATAGAAATAGTTTTGTACATATTGATGACCTCTTTTCTTTATTTAAACTTAAAATTACGCAGCCGCAGGGCATTGCTGACTACAGAAACAGAACTGAAGCTCATGGCAGCGGCAGCCAGCATAGGGTCAAGCAGCAGACCAAAGCTGCTGTAAAATAAACCTGCTGCTACGGGAATACCGATAGAGTTGTAGAAAAAGGCCCAGAACAGGTTTTCTTTAATGTTCTTGATTACAGCTTTACTGAGCCTGATGGCTTTAGGTACGTCCTGTAAATCGCTTTTCATCAAGACGATATCAGCTGCTTCCATGGCTATATCCGTACCTGCGCCGATAGCGATACCAACATCTGCACGTGTTAAGGCCGGAGCATCGTTGATACCGTCGCCGACCATGGCTACTTTATGGCCCTGTTCCTGCAGCTGGCGGACGATTTTTTCTTTATCTTCCGGCAGTACACCGGAAATAACCTGTTTAATATGGGTGTTTCTGCCGATAGCCTGAGCAGTTATTTCGTTATCACCGGTAACCATGATAACAGCAAGCCCTATTTTCTGCAGCTGGTCTATGGCTGCGGTACTGGTTTCTTTAACGGTATCTGCTACGGCTATAAGTCCTAGAAGCTGATTGCCATGCGCAAAAAAGAGCGGAGTTTTGCCATTCTGTGCCAGTTCTTGAGCTTGCTGCTGTAATGGCGAGGTATCTATGCCTGCGCTGTTCATCAGCAGCTGATTGCCGCCGTAGCAGGTTTTGTCGTTAATAGTGGCAGTAATACCTTGGCCAGGTAATAAATGGTAGTCGCAAGCCTGCGGCAGTGAAAGCTTTCTGTCTGCAGCGGCAGCTATAATAGGAGTGCCTAAAGCATGCTCTGATAGTTTTTCCAAAGCAGCTGCCATAGACAGTAATTCATTTTCGCTGACGGAGCAGGGAATAATATCAGTAATTTCTGGTTTGCCCTGAGTAATAGTACCAGTTTTGTCTAAGATAATGGTGTCGATGCTGTGGGTAGTTTCCAAAGCAGCAGCGGATTTTATCAGGATGCCTGCAGTAGCGCCTTTGCCGGTACCTACCATGATGGCGGTAGGGGTGGCAAGCCCGAGAGCGCAAGGGCAGGAGATAACCAGTACGGAAACAGCTGCTGTAAAAGCAAATTCGCTGCCTGCGCCGCTCAAAAGCCAATAAATAGCAGTAAGCACTGAAATAAGTATAACTACCGGCACAAAAATGCCGCTGATTTTATCAGCTAAACGAGCGATAGGTGCTTTGGAAGAGGTTGCCTCATCTACCAGGCTGATAATACGAGCTAACGCAGTATTTTCGCCTATGGCAGTAACCTGCATTTTAAAATAACCGTTTTTGTTAATAGTACCGCCGATAACCTTGGCGTTTACGTCTTTATCAACCGGCAGGCTTTCACCGGTGATAGCAGATTCATCCACAGAGCCATAACCTTCGAGGATAATGCCGTCGGCAGGAACAGAAGCACCGGCTTTGACAATAAGAATATCACCGTTTATAACTTCTTCCAGAGGTATTTCACCCTGCAAACCATGCCGCTCTACTAAAGCTGTTTTGGGAGTTAACTGCATCAGTCCGGTAATAGCGGCTGAGGTTTTCTTTTTAGCGCGTGCTTCCAGAAATTTTCCTAATGTAATCAGGGTAACAATCATCGCCGCTGATTCAAAATAAAGATGATGGGAAGTATGCGCAGCAGCCTGTAGCTGACCGTGTCCCAGCAGCCACGCCATTTTGTAGATGATATACAGACCATAGATAAAAGAAGCGGAAGAACCTAATGCGATGAGCGAATCCATATTAGGCGCGCGGTGCAGCAAATTGGCAAAACCGTGCTGGAAATAGCTGCGTCCCAGGATAAGGACGGGCAGAGTCAGCAGCATCTGAGTTAAAGCATTAATAAGAGCATTGGCCTCGCCTGATAATATTTCCGGCAGCGGCCAGCTGTACATTCTGCCCATGGAGATGTAAAACAGCGGCAGGGCAAAGATAAGAGAGTAAGTAAAGCGGCGGCGCAATGCTAAAGCTTCATCCTCAACCTGTGGTGTAGGAGTCTGACGCTGCTGCAGGTTTTTAAGCGATGCGCCGAAACCAAGCGCGGCAATTTTGGCAGTTATCTTATCTGACTGCAGCTGCTTTTCATCATAGGTAATTGTCATACTGTTTTTGAGCAGGTTAACACTTAGCTGCTCTACGCCCGGCAGCCTGCCTACAACTTTTTCGATGCGGGCAGAGCAGGCAGAGCAGCTCATGCCGGTGATATTATATATTTCCTTACGCATAATGATACTCCTTAAGCTGATTGACGATGTAATATTGCCCTGTTATCATTATATAAAAGAAAGTATTTTTTCTTCAAGAATGCACTATTTAGTAAGATAGTATCTAAAAAGATACTGTAAAAGAGGGAGAATCATGACGGAGAAAATCAGCAATGTTCATTGTCCGGTAGCGGCTACACTGCATCTTATCGGCGGAAAATATAAGGCACTGCTGCTGTGGCATCTATCCGGCAGGGTACTGCGCTTCAATGAGCTGCGAAGATTAGTGCCGGAGGCTACGGCTAAGATGCTGACTCAGCAGCTGAGGGAGCTGGAACAGGATGGCTTGCTTATTCGCAAAGTATATGCGGTGGTGCCGCCCAAAGTAGAATATTCTCTGACGGAAAAGGGTAACAGCCTGTTTCCTATTCTGCAGGCTATGTATAACTGGGGCAGTACGCAGTTACAGGAACAGGGCATTACGCCTGAGTGCAGTATGACAGCTGCCTGTGCTTCCTGCTGCGGCGAAAAAGATAAATAAAAAAAGACTGACAGTTTTTAAACTGTCAGTCTTTTTGTTTAGCCTAAAATTTCATCCATAGACTGTTTGCAGATTTTAATTGCTTTATCAAGATCCTGCTTTTCGATATTCAGCGGCGGATTGAAATAGAGCACATTGCCTAAAGGACGCAGCAGCAATCCATGAGTAAGTGCCTTTTTATAGATTTCGTAGCCGATACGCAGATTATTGTCGAAAGGAATTTTCTTCTCCTTATCTGTAACAAGCTCCATAGCGTTAATCAGGCCTATATGGCGTATTTCGCCGATATTCTTATGATTACCGAAGGTTTCCTGCAGGGCGGAAGTAAAGTAGCCTGCTTTTTCCTGTGCTTGTTCTAAGATATGCTGCTCGCGCATGATTTTTTGTACAGCCAGTGCGGCAGCGCAGCCCAACGGATTGCCGCTATAGGTATGGCTGTGCATAAAGGCCTTGCCTTTATTGTAATCGTCGTAGAAAGCTGCGAAGATTTTTTCTGTGGTTACGGTAATTGCCATGGGCATATAGCCGCCGGTAAGAGCTTTGCTGATGCACATCAGGTCGGGGGTAATACCTGCGTGGTCACAGGCAAACATCTTGCCAGTGCGGCCAAAGCCGGTAGCAATTTCGTCGGCAATCAGCAGTACATTGTAAGCATCGCACAGTTTGCGCAGTTTCTGCAGGTACAGCGGAGGATAAATACGCATACCGGCGCAGCCCTGCAGCAGCGGTTCAACAATGATGGCAGCTGTTTCATGGGCATGCTTGGCAAAGGTTTCTTCAGCAAATTTAAAGCATTCGCACTGGCAGCTTTCACGGTTTTGCTTAAAGGGACAGCGGTAGCAGTCCGGAGCCTGTACATGGATGTTATCCATCATCATCGGCTTGTAGATTTGCGCGAATAAATCCATGCTGCCTACGGAAAGTGCGCCGATAGTTTCACCGTGATAGCCTTCGCTGAGGCACATGAAGCGTTTCTTTTCCGGATGTCCGGTCTGATAAAAATACTGGAAGGCCATTTTCAGTGCGATTTCAACAGAAGCAGAGCCGTTATCGGAGAAATTAAACTTAGTAAGTCCATGAGGTACTACCTTGCTCAGTTCTTCGCACAGCTTAATAGCAGGCTCATGGGAGAAGTTAACAAAGATAACATGTTCCAGCGTATCCAGCTGCTTTTTGATGGCAGCGTTGATATCCGGGTTGCAGTGGCCCAGCAGGTTGCACCACCAGCTGCTGATAATATCTAGGTAACTGTTGCCGTCTGTATCGTAAAGGTAGGGACCTGCCGCGTGGTCGACAATAATGGGCGGCAGTGTTTCGTAGTCTTTCATTTGAGAACAGGGATGCCAGATGTGGGCAAGATCCCTTGCTGCTAAATCCTGAGTATTCATCATATCAGTTCCTTTCCTCCGGTGTGTGATAGAGTGACTGCAGAAGCTTTACATCTATGTCAAGCTCAGCTGCTCCGCAGGGAACACTGCCGATAACTGGTATGCCGCTGAGTGCTTCAATCATTTTTTTGTTATCCTGCTGCATGGTATCGTCAGCATCAAAGTTATTGAGAATAATGCCGCGGACAGGTATATTTTTTTGCTGCAGATAAAAGGTCGTCAGTACGCAGGCGTTAATGGAACCCAGTGCTGCATTGGCGATAACCAGGGTACCCAGTCCCAGCTCTTTGATAATATCTTCCAGCATCAGCTTCTGCTCGTCCCAGCGGATAGGGCAGATAATGCCGCCGCTGCCTTCCATAGTTAAATAATCATAGCGGGCAAGTGCTTGCTGAAAATCTGTTTTTATTTTGCTGATTTCCACGGGATTTCCTTCCAGCTGCGCTGCCAGGTGGGGAGAAACAGCAGTGCGGTAAATATAGGATACCAGCTGCTCCGGACGTTCCGGCAGGTTGGCGGTTCGTGCGACAAAGTCTGCATCGCCGGGAAGCAGGCCGGAGGAAGTTTCTTCTGCGCCGCTGAGTGCTGCCTTGTAGTAACCGGCATTTAAACCAGCGTCGCGCAGTTTTTTTACCAGCAGGCCGGTAACATAGGTTTTGCCGATATCGGTACCGGTGGCGGTAATGAAAAGACCTTTACTCATTGTTTTCACCTTCAGATTATTATTTGTTTACAACAGGAATCAGCTTTTGGCCTAAGAAGGAGGCTGCTATGCACAGCACGATGTCGCCGGGAACTGCCAGCAGAAAGCAGTACAGAAACAGCGGCCACAGGGCTATGGGCTGATTGATGACGTAATTGCCGATGATGTAATAATAAAGCATACCGCAGCCATAGACAGCGGCAAGCCCGCTGAAAGATGCTGCTAACAGACGTTTAAAGTCGGGGTGTCCGTCGCTGCTGTAAGCAATGGCTCCTGTAATCTTTGCGCCTAGCCAGAAGCCAAGCAGATAACCGAAGCTGGGATTAAAGATATAGCCCGGCCCGCCGCCGGAGGCAAAAATAGGCAGGCCTAACAGTCCCAGTGCGATATAGACCAGTACGCTGGCACCGCCAAGCTTATGGCCTAAAAGCATTCCTGCCATGGTGGTAAACAGAAATTGCAGGGTAAAGGGTACCACAGGGACGGGAATTCTGATAAAAGCTCCGATAGCGATAAGAGCGGTAAAGAAAGCCATCAAGATGAGCTGATGGGTTTTGCTGGCAGTGGTATGCGGATATTTCATAAGTAAACCTCTTTTATTATATAGTTAACATAAGGCAAGTATACGACTGTTGTATCTTATTGTCAACCTTAAATAAAAAATAGTTTACCTTATTTTCTGTGTTTATGGACTGCTGCACCGATAGCTTTAGCAGCCTGTTTTAGCTCTGCATCTGTATGGGTAGACATTAATGCAGCGCGCAGGCGTGCAGTGCCTTTGGCAACAGTAGGATAACGGATGGCGGGAATGAGGATGCTCTGTTCATACAGTTCCTGAGCAATATTTAAAGCTGCAGCTTCATCACCAATAATGATGGGGATAATGGCTGTTTCAGACGCTGCTTCAACGCCTTCTTCCTGCAGGCAGCGGCAGAAGAAGCGGATATTGTGCTGCAGTCTTTGTACCATTTCCGGCTGAGCTTCCAGAAGCTGCAGGCTTTTCAGAGCTGCTCCCAAAGCAGCAGGGCATTGAGCTGTAGAGAAAATAAAGCTGCGGGCTTTATTAGCCAGATAATCGATAATAAGTCTGTCTGCACAGACAAAGCCGCCTTCAGAGCCTAAAGCTTTACTGAGCGTAACCATGGTAATATCTGCTTGGCAGCTGTAATTATAGTATTCGGCGATGCCTTTGCCGGTAGCACCGATAACGCCGGTAGCGTGCGCTTCGTCTACCATGGTTAGAAGACCGTAGCGTTTACCCAGTTCTGTCAGCTGGGGCAGGTTGGCTATATCGCCATCCATGCTGAATACGGCGTCGCTGACTATCAGTCCTTTGCTGCAGGGGTTTTGCTGCAGCTTCTGTGCCAGGTCGGTCATATCGTTGTGTCTGTAGACTACGATTCTTGCTCCGCTGAGGCGGCAGCCATCGATAATGCTGGCGTGATTATATTCATCGCTGAAAATAATACTTTCTTTATCTGCCAGGGCGCTGATGATGCCAAGGTTAGCCATATAGCCGGTATTAAAGAGCAGAGCTGCTTCCGTATGCTTAAAACGGGCTAAGGCATTTTCCAGTTCTTCGTGCAGCTTCATGGTGCCGGTAGTAAGTCTGCTGCCGCCGCTGCCTGCGCCCCAGTCCAGAGCTGCCTTGGCGGCGGCTTCCTTTACTGCCGGTGCTGCCGCCAGATCCAGATAGCTGTTGGAGGAAAGCAGCAGCATATCTTTATTGCCCGTAGTTACGTGGCTGCTTTGCTGACTGTCCATAGTGCGCATGCTGCGGTAAAGGTTTTCCTGTTTCAGCTGCTGCAGTTTATTTTTTAGTTCTGTATGCATATTAACAGCAGCAGCAGCGGCAGGGATGCCGTCTACCAGAATCTTCTGCTTTTCCAGAAAGTCGATAGCGGTCTGCGGATTGGCCTTGCTGCTGTCGAAGATAAAGATACGGCCGCCATGTCTGTCTCCTATTGCTTTCAGCGGGCTAAGGCGTACATAACCATGCTGTTTGGAGGCAAGGTAGCCGGTAACATAATCCGGATCATCAGAAATACATATTTCAGCTACCATACCGGGAGCGTGAACAACCTTAGTTGCCAGTACCAGTGCTTCGCGGAAGTGATTTTTGCTGTTGCTGAGCACACTTTGAGCTGCGTCCATATACGTAACGCGAATACCGCGCTCCTGATCTGCTTCCAGGCGGTTGCCAGTAGCAATGTCATATAAAATAGCGCCGCGCATGGGTCTGGTATTGCGTAAAAGGTCGATAAGTACAGCAGGATTACTGATATTTAGCTGCTGCAGCATCTTATGCATCAGAGTAAAACTTTCTTCTATGGATGCTGCCGGACTGCTGCTGACAGGCAGTGCCGGTAGGTGCAGTAATTCTTTATCTTCTACTGCTTCGATTTTAAGATTGACAAAATCTGCCTGTCCCAAAGCGTGGTGCAGAGCGCGGTCAGTAAGCTGATTAACCGCTTCCGGTACTGCTGCGGCGGGAATAATTCTTTCTGCGCCGGAAATATGACGACTGTTTTTAGAGGCGCGCATTTTGATACTGTACATGGTCATTATCTGTTACTCCTTTACTTGGTAAGATAAAAACGCAGCATTGGCAGGCTGTGTAAAAATTTTTTGCCGGGCAGGTAGAGCAATCCGGCCGCAATGGCAGTAAAGAGCATGCCTGGTGCTGCAGCAGTGGCTAAAAGCAGCCAGTTTACGTCTAAAATACTGCCCATGACGGCACGTGCCGCCAGTGTTCCCAACGGTCCGCTGATGATGATGGCTGGCAGTGAGCTTTGTCCCAGGACGATAACAGCTCCAGCGATGCAGCGAAAGACCATGGCAATGATAACATTAAAAACTGTAGCAGTGCCTAAAAGCATGCCCAGCAGACTGGCAATGATACCAGCTGTAAGATAGCGTTTGAAGCCAAAATAAGCGCAGATAAGCACGGCGATAGGTGCTGATAGCTGAAACTCTCCTCCGGCGACAGGTGAAGGAAGCTTTAAACTGCCGGAAAGCAGAATCAGTACACTTAAAAAAGCAGTAAAAGTAAGTTCTCAATACATAGTCAACCCTCCAAAATATTAAGTTAACAAATTGCTTTCAGTATACTCACATGTAAACTTTATGTCAACTTAAAATAAATAAAGGTTAACAATAAAAATAAAAAATACACCCTCATGCGTTAGCCTGAGAGTGTATTTAAGCGTACTGCTTTTATTTGCTGTGAATATGTTTCATAAAGCGCAGGATGTTTTCTACAGTTAGAGCAAGGTCGTTGCGGGCACGGCAGCGGGCTTCTTTGTAGGGCACTGCTACGCGGTTGATGCTGAAAATACCGGTTACGCCTTCGTCATAAGCAGCTTCGATATCGTCGCCTACGTCGCCGACAATAGCCAGCAGCGGGACGCCGTATTTTTTAGTACGGCGGGCAACACCGATAACAACTTTGCCGCGCAGAGACTGACTGTCTATTTTTCCTTCGCCGCTCAGTACCATGTCTGCTTCCTGCAGCAGCTCGTCAAATTGTACTGCATCAAGTACGGTTTCGATACCCATTTGCAGCGTACTGTTAAAGAATGCACACATACCGCCGCCCATGCCACCGGCAGCGCCAGCTCCGGGAAGATTCAGAATTTCACGCTGCAGGTCACGGCTGACGATTGCAGCCATGTGAGCCAGTCCTTTATCCAGTATGGCTACACATTGCTCATCGGCACCTTTTTGGGGAGCAAAGACTGCAGCGGCACCGTTAGGACCGCAGAGAGGATTATCTATATCACACATGGTTATAATTGGGATGGTTTGAAGAGCGGGATGCAGAGTTGTTGTATCAATAGCTGCTATGCGGTGCAGGGTTTCGCCTACAGGAATAAAGCTATTACCTGCTGCGTCAAGAAAACGTACACCGGCTGCAGCTGCAGCACCGCAGCCGCCGTCATTGGTAGCGCTGCCGCCGAGGCCTACGATAAGTCTTGTGCAGCCTGCTTCAGCTGCTGCAACCATGAGCTGTCCGGCACCGTAGGTAGTTGTTTTTTCTGCATGCTTATTATCGCCGACAAGAGGCAGACCAGCTGCTGCTGCCATTTCAACAATAGCAGTTCCGTCCGGCAGCAGGCCGTAGAATCCTTCGATTGGTTCACCATAAGGCCCCTGTACGGTGACATATTCTTTCTTTCCGTCCATAGCCTGCAGAAAAGCATCTACACTGCCTTCGCCGCCGTCAGCAACGGGGATGCAGGTAACTTCTGCCTGCGGATAGTGATTGAGGATGCTTTCTTTCATAATCTGGCAAATCTCGCCGGAGGACATAGTACCTTTGAAGGAATCGGGGATAACAATAAATTTATGCATTGATTGAATCTCCTTTACAGTAAAATAATGGGCGCAGGATCTGCGCCCATAAGTATATTGCGATATTCTTATTTATTTTAGCATACCAGAGACAGCAGGAAAATACCTACCATGGAAGATATACCAAGTACCAGGGTGCAGACGGTCTGAGTTTTGTAGCCCTGGTCAGGAGTCATTTCACCGAAGTTGGTAACAACCCAGAAATAGGAGTCGTTAGCATGGGAAACAGTCATAGCGCCTGCGCCGATAGCCATAACGGTGAGTGCTGCCATGGTCGGAGTATCGAGACCGAGTACGCCCAGCAGCGGTGCCAGAATGCCGGCAGTAGTAGTAATAGCAACGGTAGAAGAGCCCTGAGCAGTTTTGAGGATTGCTGCCAGGATGAAGGGGAAGAAGATACCGATGGTTTCCAGAATTTCAGCGTTGGCAGTAATGTAGCCTACCATACCGGAAACAGCGATGATTTTGCCGAGTACGCCGCCTGCTGCGGTTACGAACAGGATGGGGCCTACGGTTTTTAAGGTATCATTGGTCAGGTCATAGAATTCTTTCAGCTTATTAGCGCTTGCCAGCTGGTAAACACCAAATACGGTACCAACTGCCAGTGCCATGACAGGAGTACCAAGGAAGCTCAGCAGGTTAGCGATGCCGCCTTTCCAGCCTGCCATTGCAGAAATAGAACCAAGTGCCATCAGCAGGATAGGAACGATGATAGGAGCAATGGAGTTGAAGGAACCGGGCAGTTTGCCGTAAGCTTTAACCAGTTCTTCATAGGATACAGCATTTTCCTCATGAGTAGCATCATCAGCAGCCTTAACGTTTTGACCGATGTATTTAGCAAAGCAATAGCCTGCGAACAGCGGGAAAATGGATACCAGAGCGCCCATACCCATTACCAGCAGCATGTTGTTGCCGATACCCAGAGAGTTAGCAGCAGCGATAGGACCGGGAGTAGGCGGAATGAATACGTGGGAAATATACAGACCTGCGCTTAATGCTACGGACATGGTAACACTGGAAATGCGGGTGCGTTTTACCAGAGATTTACGAATAGGGTTCAGGATAACGAAACCGGAATCACAGAAAACAGGGATGGAAACAACCCAGCCCATAAGTTCCATAGCCAGAGCAGGGCGTTTTTTGCCTACTGCTTTGATAACCATGTCAGCCAGCTTTAATGCAGCACCGGTTTTTTCCAGAATGGAGCCGATGAGTGCGCCTAAGATAATTACAATACCGATGCTGGTGAAGGTGCCGGAAAAGCCTGCGCCGATAACATTGACAATGCCTTGAACGGGCTTGCCGTCAACAACAGTGTTGACCAGAGGGATACCTGCAGTAAGACCAAGGAGCAGGGAAACACCCATGATGGATAAGAACGGATGAACTTTGTACTTGGAAATAGCGACGATCATCACGATGATAGCGATGACGAAAGCTATTATGAGGGGGAAACCTGACATAAACATACCTCCTAAAATTTTTTGACCGTCTTGAAGACGCTTTAGTATATACTACATATTATAACGTGCTGTGCTAAATAAGAAAAGAGGTATTATGTATGTTGCATTAAAGATATTTACAGATTTTACAGGATTTTTATGCATATGCTGTTATTTATTGATGTATACTAATTTTTTAGCAGTATTTTTAACTGTAATATTTATTACATTGCTTACTTGTCAAGCTGGTATTTATATGCTATTATGATAGCGTAAAATTTGGCTTTGAGCATTATCCCGCAGGGAAATGTATCAGGCAAGCCGGGTTTTACAGTACAAAATTTGTCAATAATCGCTTGGATCTTAATCAGACCGGGACGAGACGCAATAAGAATCTTTATGCGCATTCCGTGTCGGAATGCGCTTTTTTATTGTTCCGGCGGAAAGGAGAGCAAATGAAGGCAGGCATAATCGGCGGTGGTAAAGTTGGCTGTTGTCTGGCGCAGTATTTTCAGCAGGCAGGTGTTCTGCAGGGAATAACGGCAGCACATGCAGAGAAAAGCATGCTGCTGGCAAAACGCTTTGGTACAGAGCTGCTGACTAACGAAAAGCTGGTGCAGCAGGCAGATATTCTGCTGCTTACCGTGCCGGACAGATTGATACAGCAGGTAGCGCAGCAATTAGCTGCCGCAGGAGCAGACGCTTTGCGCGGTAAAATCTTTCTGCACTGCAGCGGTTCTTTAGGAACGGAAGTGTTAGAGCCGCTCAAAGAGCAGGGAGCCTTTATCGGCAGCTGTCATCCCTTGCAGAGCTTTGTCAGTGCCGCTACAGAACTGCGTGGCGTTTATATGGCTGTGGATGGTGATGCAGAGGCGTTAGAAGCAGCAAAAAAAATAGCCGCTCTGCTGGGCGGTATACCTTTTCGTGTACCTGCAAAGGAGCGGCGCCTGTATCATGCCGCTGCCTGCTTCTGTTCCAATTATGTGGTAGCGGCAGCCGCTATCGGGCAACAGCTGATGGCACGCTGGGTAGGCAGTGAAGATGCTGCCTGGCAGGCACTCTTGCCGCTGTTTAAAGGCACAGCAGCTAATCTGCAGAAGGCTGCTTCTGCAGGCAGTGCCTTGACCGGGCCTATTGCCCGCGGGGACTGTGCTACGGTCAGCGGTCATTTAACGGTGCTGCCGCAGGAAGTTATTTCTGCCTATTGCTCTCTGGGACTGGAAGCAGTCCGACTCGCTTCAGCCAACGGTACTATTGACAGTGAGACTGCACAGCAGCTGGTAAGGCTGCTGGAGCATCCGGAGGTAGAAAAACATGACAGTTAAGACAGTTACTACGGCTACTATTAAGGAAATGAAGCAGAAGGGCGAGCCCATTACTATGATTACCGCCTATGACGTAGCTATGTCCAGAAATGTTAACGAAGCCGGCGTAGATATGATTTTGGTAGGAGATTCTCTGGGAAATGTTATTCTGGGTTATAACTCCACTGTGCCGGTTACTATGGAAGAAATGCTGCATCACACTAAAGCAGTTATGCGCGGCAACAGCCGTGCTCTGGTAGTTGGCGATATGCCCTTTATGAGCTATCAGGCAAGTATTGTTGATGGTATGTACAATGCAGCCCGCTTTTTGAAGGAAACAGGCTGTACTGCTGTTAAGCTGGAAGGCGGCAGTGAGGTTTGCCCGCTGGTAGAAAAGCTGACAGCTGCAGGTATTCCTGTCGTAGGACATTTAGGCCTGACACCGCAATCGGTAAATCAGTTAGGCGGCTTTAAAGTACAGGGCAAGGATATTGCTGCTGCACAGAAAATTATTGACGATGCCAAGGCATTGGAAGCAGCTGGTGCTTTTGCTATCGTACTTGAATGTGTTCCGGCAGCTTTGGCTGCTAAAATTACCAGTGAGCTGAAAACAGCAGCTACTATCGGTATCGGTGCCGGCAATGGCTGCGATGGACAGGTTCTGGTATGCAATGACCTGCTGGGAGTTACAGACGGCTTCTGTCCTAAATTCGTCAAGAAATATGCTGATCTGCATACGACTACTGTTGAAGCAGTAAAACAGTATATTGCCGATGTTAAAGCCCGTACCTTCCCGGCTCAGGAGCATACTTTTAAAATAGATGACAGTGTACTGGAAAAATTATATTAAGAAAGGCTGTTGCAGAAATGAAACTTGTAAAGACTGTTGCAGAATTACGTGAAGAAATTGCTGCTGCTAAACTGGCAGGCAAAACTATAGGCCTGGTGCCCACCATGGGTGCGCTGCATGAAGGACATGCTTCCCTTATCAAGGCTGCCAATATGGAAAATGATTTTGTTGTAGTAAGCGTCTTTGTTAATCCTACTCAATTTGGCCCTAACGAAGACTTGGAAGCTTATCCGCGTACTCTGGATGCTGACTGCAAGCTGGCAGAAAGCATGGGTGCGGATATTGTCTTTGCTCCTTCTGCTAAGGAAATGTATCCCAGTGAAGATATGACCTGGGTAGAAGTAACCGGTAATGTAACTAAGGTATTGTGCGGACGCAGCCGTCCGATTCATTTCCGCGGCGTTACTACCGTTGTCAGCAAGCTCTTTAATCTGGCACAGCCGGACAGAGCTTATTTTGGACAAAAGGATGCTCAGCAGGTAGAAGTGCTGAAACGCATGGTTAAGGATTTGTTCTTTAATCTGCAGCTGCGCATTATGCCTATTGTGCGTGAAGCTGATGGCCTTGCTAAAAGCTCCCGCAATACTTATCTGAGTGCAAGCGAACATGAAGCAGCACTGGTACTGAACCGCAGCCTGAAAAAAGCTCAGGAACGCTTTGCTGCCGGTGAAAGAGATGCTGCCGTACTGACAGAAGCGGTACGCGCAGAAATTGCTGCTGAGCCCATGAGTGATATTGATTATGTGGAAATCTATCGTCTGCCGGAACTGCAGCCTGTAGAAGGTCCGCTGACCGGCAGCAATCTGCTGGCAGTGGCAGTTAAATTTGGTACTACCCGTTTAATAGATAATGTAATTTTGGAGGAAAAATAATGCTTTATAATATGTTTCACGGAAAAATCCATCGCGCTACTGTAACTGAGGCTAATCTTGAATATATGGGCAGCATCACTATTGATTCTGAGCTGCTTGAATTGTCCGGTATTCTGCCTGGCGAAAGAGTACAGATTGTAGACAATAATAACGGCAATCGCCTAGAAACTTATGTTATCGCCGGTGAACGCGGCAGCGGTGTTATCTGTCTGAATGGTGCGGCAGCACGCAAAGTAGTTGTAGGTGATACCGTTATTATCATTGCATACAGCATGATGACCGAAGAAGAAGCGAAGAACTATGTGCCTAAGGTAGTTATGGTTGACGAAAAGAACAGACCGGTAAATGTACGCGGTACTGAAAAAGAACGTGAAATAGGCTGATTTAACTTAGCCATGCAGGCAGTGTCACAGATTGTTGTGCACTGCCTGTTTTTTATTTTTGGATTAAATTGTCTTATTTTGCAAATGTGAAAATTACTTTTTATACAGAAAATATTTATATAAATATAGGGGTTGAAACACTGAAAAACCTCGACCTTTAGGCCAGTACTTAAAGTGTGAAAAGTGGCCGATTTGACTATAACATTTTATTTATGTTAAAATGTTATAGCCGATAAGGAGGTTTTTTATGTTTAAAAATATACAGCAGCTGTCCAGACACTGTCTGGCAGTACTTATTGTATTGCTTACGGCCGTTCCTTTTCTGACTGGTTTTGATATTATCAGACATGTTACTGTCAGATATGACGGACAGGAAAAGGTCATCCGTACCAATACGGACAATCCTGAACATATTATTAAAGAAGCAGGCGTGCCCATGGAGCAGGGTGACGGCTGGCGTCTTTTGGGTGTTAACCGTAATGTGCAGGATGGCAGTATTATCGAGGTACTCAGAGCAAAAAGCTTTGTAGTTATCCAGAATAATGAAGAAACAGTTTATCGCAGCAGTAAGGCGACTGTAGGTGAAGCTCTGAAAAGCCTTGGCATTAGTGCTAAGAAGAGCAGAGTCTATCCTGATCCTTCAACTGAGTTAAAAGAAGATATGAAGGTCTATGTGCTTGACCGCAGCGAAAAATTTGTATTCAGCGAAGAGCCGGAAGAAGCTCCGGTTGAATATGTGGACGATTTGAATATGGCTTTCGGCAGCAGTCTGGTGCAGTCGGAAGGCCGTCCCGGTAAGGCAAAGGTCATCTCTAAAGTAAAAAAAGACAGAGATGGCAGCACGGTAACCCAGGAGCTGGGCCGTGAGCTGATTGTGGTGCCGGAGAAAAAGATAGTTAAAAAAGGTATGGCGATGAGTGTTAAGACTCCGGAAGGATATAAACGCTATACTAAGAAAATGTATGTAGAGGCTTCTGCCTATACTGTAAACTGCGGCAGCGGCAGTGGTATGACTTCTATTGGCCTGGTGCCTTATGAAGGCATTGTTGCTGTTGATCCAAGAGTAATACCCTATTATACTAAGATGTATATTCCAGGCTACGGTATTGCTATGGCCGGTGATACCGGCGGCTCTATCGTGGGTAATAAAATTGACGTCTTTATGAGCGATTGGCACAAAGCTATGCAGTGGGGACGCCGTGATGTAGAAATCTATATTTTAGCAGACTGAGGTGCACTTTGCTGAAAGAAGTTCTTGTTGTAGAAGGTAAGATGGACACTGTAGCCATCAAAAAAGCGCTGGATGCGGAAACTATTGAAACAGGCGGTTTTACGCTGGCGCCGTATACTTTGCAGAAGATTGCCGCTGCTTACGAAAAGCGCGGTATCATCATTCTGACTGATCCGGATGGCGCAGGTGAACGTATTCGCCGTTATTTGACAGAAAGATTTCCTAATGCCGGACAGGCCTTTATACCTAAAATAGATGCGACAGCTAATAATGATGTAGGGGTAGAACAGGCGCAGCCGCAGGCAATCTTAAAAGCTTTGGCGAAGGTGCGTCATCATGAATTTGAGCCGGTAGCAAGATTTTCCATGCAGGATATGTTTGCCTGCGGACTCAGCGGTGCGGGTGAAGCGGCGGAAAGACGCGCCAAGCTGGGTGCTGAACTGGGTATAGGTTATGGCAACGCAAAGCAATTTTTACAAAGATTGAACAACTACGGTATTACCCGTGAGGAATTTGAAGCGGCCGTAGCGAAGATAGGAGCATAGAGCTGATTTATGAAAAATCCTGTAATTGCATCTCCCCAGGTAACTAATCATATTCTGCATCGCTTTAAACTGCGTGCGGATAAAAAGCTGGGTCAGAACTTTTTGATAGATGAGGATATTGTACGCCGCATTGTAGAAGCTGCAGAACTAACGCCGGAAGACAAGGTGCTGGAGGTTGGCCCCGGTATCGGTACTCTTACACAGGGTCTTGCAGAAAGCGGTGCTGATGTAGTGGCAGTAGAGCTGGATAAACGGCTGCTGCCGGTATTGGATGTAACCCTGGAAGGTTATGACAATGTGCGTATCGTGAATGGAGATATCTTAAAAGTTGATATTATGCAGGAAGTTGGCGCAGAAAACTTTAAGGTTTGCGCTAATCTGCCGTATTATATTACTACACCGATTATTTTTGCATTACTGGAAAAACGCCTGCCTATGGAAAGACTGGTAGCTATGGTACAGAAAGAAGTTGCTGAGCGTATGGCAGCGCAGCCTGGTGGACGTGAATATGGAGCGCTTTCCGTGGCAATCCAGTATTTTACAGAGCCGGAGATTGCTTTTATTGTACCGCCGACTTCCTTTATACCGGCGCCGGCAGTGGATTCTGCTGTTATCGTCTGCAAGCGCAGAAAGCAGCCGCCTGTACAGGTATGCGATGAAGCACTGTTTTTCCGGGTAGTTAAGGCAGCTTTTTCCATGCGACGCAAAATGCTGAACAATGCCTTAAAGAATATGGGTATCAGCAGCGAGCAGTGTGCTAAATGGCTGGAACTGGCAGGTATCGACGGAAAAAGACGCGGGGAAACATTGACGTTGGAAGATTTTGCTGCACTGACTAATACCTTTGCGGAGATTACAAAATAAAAATATTATAAAAATAAAACTGCACTTAAAAATAAATTTAAGTGCAGTTTCTATATTTTTTATCATTTTGAGAGTTAAGTTTTGAAGCTAATAAAAAAGCAGCCATATGGCTGCTTTTTTATTGTTTATTTGTATTCCATGCGGAAGCTATTGAGAGAATAAAGTGCCTGGGGAATGCCTGTTCTGTATTGAGATGACGGGAAAACATAGAGCAATTCATAGGTTTTGCCGTCATGGAGAGCCTGAGCATGCAAAAGCAGCTTTTCTCCGTAATAGTCAGTTTGCTGGGACAGGCTGCATTGCCAGTCCAGCCAGGCGGAGTGAGTCCATTTCCAGAATACCTGTTTGTTAGGGAAATCTGGTAAGGGCTGTTCAGATTGAAAGTGTTCCGTATCTAAGGGGTCAATAATATTCACTGCCATCAGCTGCGCGTTATTGGCAGAGCGTACCAGCATTGGTCCTTGCGCCTGCGGAAAATTTGCCAGAGGATCAGAGCCAAGGGCTTTAGGGATGGCAAGTGCATAACCGCCAGATTTATTTACTATCCAGTCAAAGTCCGAAGCCTGCGGCGTCTGCAGTTCCTGCCTGGAAGCTGGGGGAGCCTTTACAGCATCTTTCCTTACAGGAATAGATGTTTTTGCGGCAGCAGCTTTGGGGGGATTATTGGCTGTAGGTGCAGGTGTTGCTGCTTCGCTGGTTAAAGCACAAACAGTCATCAAGGCTGTCAGCAGGCAGATTAAAAGTTTTTTCTTAAACATCAAATCATCATACTTTCTTTGTCAATCATTAAAGTCAGCGATAATACCGCCGCCTACTACATAATCACTGTCATAGAAGACAACGGCCTGACCGGGAGTAACAGCACGCTGCGGTTCATCAAAGACAACATGTACCAGGCCGTTTTCTGCCGGTTCGATAGTTGCAGGTACATCTTTTTGGCGGTAACGTGTTTTTGCTGTTACTTTCAGCGGGGCAGTAAGGTTGTCAATAGTAATGAAATTGCAGTCTTTGGCCCACAATTCTTTGCGGAACAGCGCTTCGTTAGGGCCAAGAATAACTGTATTGGCAGCAATATCCTTGCGCACTACATAGAGAGGATAGGCATAGGCAAGGCCCAGACCTTTACGCTGCCCGATAGTATAGTTTATCTGACCTTTATGCGTACCGAGCACGGAACCGTCGATATGGATAAATTTTCCGGGACGTGATTTTTTGCGGCTGAGGCGGCTGACTACAGCGGCGTAATCTCCGTCAGCAACAAAGCAGATATCCTGACTGTCAGGCTTTTGTGCTGTTACAAGCATGTTTTCTTCAGCAATGCTGCGTATTTCCGGCTTGCTGAGCGCAGCCAGCGGCAGCAGAATATGAGCAAGCTGTTCCTGGGTAAGATTGAAAAGCATATAGCTTTGGTCTTTGGCAGGATCAAGGGCACGTGCCAGCAGCCAGCGCTGCTTTTCCTCAGAGTATTCAATGCGGGCATAATGGCCGGTAGCGAGATATTCGCAGCCCAGCTCGCGAGCTTTGTCAAATAAAATACCGAATTTGATATGCTTGTTGCAGTCTACGCAGGGATTAGGTGTGCGTCCGTGCTGATATTCGCTGACAAAATGGTCAATAACACATTTTTTAAAGCAGGAGGAAAAGTCAAGTGTATGATGCTCAATGCCGAGTTTAGCTGCTACCTGGCGAGCATCTATGATATCCTGGCGCGGCTCGTCCGGTGCATCAATCCCTATATCGCTGTTGCCGAACATCTTAACGGTAGCGCCAACTACTTCGTAACCCTGCTGCTGCAGAAGTAAGGCAGCGGCGCTGCTGTCCACACCGCCGCTCATAGCGGCAAGTACTTTCTTTTTCATGTTATTTACCCAGTCTTTCGCAGGCTTCGTTAATTGCTGCTTCATCTGCGCGCATAGCGAGGATGGTTTTTTCGATAAGCTCGTCAAGTGTCCAGCCGAGGGCTTCGGCACCTTCAGAAATAACCTCGCGGCTGCAGCCTGCGGCAAAACGTTTATCTTTAAATTTCTTCTTCACAGATTTCAGTTCCAAATCCATAACGCTTTTAGAGGGGCGCATAATGGCAACTGCACCGATAAGTCCGGAAAGCTCATCAATAGCAAAGAGTACTTTTTCCATCTGATGTTCGGGGGCAATATCGTTTTGCGCCAAACTGTAGCCATGGCTGGCAGTGGCGCGGATTAAGCGTTCATCAAGGCCGTATTCACGCATAATTTCCTGAGATTTTATGCAATGCTCTTCAGGATATTTTTCAAAATCGAGGTCATGCAGCAAACCAACTAGGCCCCAGAAATCTGCTTCGTCACCATAGCCAAGTTCTACAGCAAAGTAGCGCATAATGCCTTCTACAGTGAGGGCGTGACGCAGATGGAAAGGTTCTTCGTTATATTCAGTTAAAAGTTTCCAGGCATTTTCTCTGTTAAGTTCCATAATATTTTTCCTCCCAAAATAAGTATATAAGCATCAGTTTATTCGATAAAGCCGGGAGTGGACAGATAACGCTCGCCGCCGTCCGGCAAAAGTACAACGATATTTTTACCGGCGTATTCTGCGCGGCGTGCCAGCTGCAGTGCGCCGCAGAGAGCTGCGCCGGAAGAAATGCCTACCAGAAGTCCTTCGCATGCTGCCAGCTGACGGCAGGCTGCATAGGCACTGTCTGCATCAATATCGAGTATTTCATCAGCAATAGCAGCGTCGAAATTAGCAGGAACAAAGTTAGCACCAATGCCCTGTAATTTGTGGGGAGCGGCAGGTTTGCCGTTAAGTACGGGAGAATCAGCAGGCTCTACAGCTGCTATATGTATCTGCGGGTTTTGTTCTTTCAGATAACGTCCTGTACCGGAAAGGGTGCCGCCAGTGCCGACTCCGGCAACAAAAGCCGCAATCTGGCTTTCTGTGTCGCGCCAGATTTCTGGCCCGGTGGTACGGTAATGAGCGGCAGGATTATTTGGATTATCAAACTGACCGGGGATAAAGGAGTTTTCAATCTGCGCAGCCAATTCGCTGGCTTTATCGACAGCACCCTGCATGCCAAGTTTGCCGGGCGTAAGTACGAGTTGTGCACCGTAGGCTTTCAGCAGGCTGCGTCTTTCCTGACTCATGGTATCAGGCATGGTGAGGATTACTTTATAGCCTTTCACGGCAGCTACAGCAGCCAGGCCGATACCGGTATTGCCGCTGGTAGGTTCAATGATAGTGCTGCCGGGATGTAATTTTCCTTCTGCTTCTGCTGCTTCAATCATGGACAGAGCGATGCGGTCTTTGGCGCTGCCGGCAGGATTGAAGTATTCCAGCTTAGCCAGCAGCTTGCATTGAAGCTGTAAATGTTTGCCCAGATTATTGAGTGCAAGCAATGGTGTATTGCCAATTAAATCTGTGAGTTTTTCTGCTTTGGTCATTTTATCATCTCTTTCATAAACGGTCAGCGTTGGCGACCGCGATATTCGTTAATCATGTCTTCTAAAGTTGTTTTGTCTACAACATCGTTGATGGCTTCCTGCATTCTGCGCCACAGGCCGATAGTAAGACAGGTATCGGTTTTGTCGCAGCTGCCAGCGCAGTCAAGACAGGCTACAGGAGCAATGCTGCCTTCGGCAAGACGCAGAATTTCGCCAGCTGTGTACTCAGATGGCTTGCGTGCCAGTCGGTAGCCGCCTTGAGCACCACGGGCACTTTCCACAAAGCCGGCCTTGCTCAAGGTATTGATAATCTGCTCCAAGTATTTATCAGAAATTTCCTGACGCTGGGCGATGGCTTTTAAGGGAATATATTTCCCGGAATAGTTTAACGACAGGTCAAGCATCAGACGCAGAGCGTAGCGTCCCTTGGTAGATATTTTCATGCTGGGATACCGCCTTTCTTCAGTAGATTTATTTTACTATGAGTTCGGTAGGAATTCAACAGAAAAAGCCTGCTGGCCGGGTGGGCAAAATAATTGGGCAGGGCGGCGTAATTTATGTTACAATAATCTATATGTATATTTTAGGAGGATGCTGTATGGATCAGAAGAAGCTCAATAAGACTTTTAAATATTATTTGGGTGTTTTTACTGAAGATAAAGAAATGGCAAAAATTTTAAATAAAGTAACTTTTCAGGATTTATTCAACCCCAAGTTTCTGCAGGAAAACAGTAAATTCACTTCTATGGATGACATGATTTGGCGCAGCGGTTTCGGTATTGTGAATCTGCTGGAAGTAGAAAATGTTAATCAGGATAAATGGAATGAATATATTGCCGCTAATACAGAATGTACTACCTGGCATGACTTCGGTAAGCTGGCGATGATTGACTGGATGAAAAATAAGCTTGAAGAACTGAAAAAATCTAAGCATTGATTGCAATACCGAAGCTTTGGCTTCGGTATTTTCTTATTCTGATTTCATAAAGGAGGTAGACTATGGAGATAATCTTACATGCCTTTGATGGTATTCTGACCGTAATGCTGATGATTGCTACGGGATTTTTTCTCGAAAGGTTAGGATGGTTTAAAGAACAAAGCATTCAGCTGATAGCCAGGTTGGTAACTCAGATTTGTTTGCCTACTTACATGCTGACAAATCTGCTGGCTAATTTTAAACATGACCAGCTGCTGAGTATGAGCAGCGGTCTTATTGTGCCGGTTATATCCATGCTGGCAGGTTATGTACTGAGTAAACTGATAGCAAATGCAGTGAACATTCCTTTTGGCAGAAGAGGAGTTTTTTCTACCTGTGTATGCTTTTCCAATACTATCTTTATCGGTCTGCCGCTGGGGATTGCGCTGTTTGGTGATGCAGGGGCTCCCTATGTAATGATTTATTATATGGTTAATACTACGCTGTTTTGGACTTTAGGCGTACATGAAATTTCTTCTGATGCCGGAAAGCCTTCGCCGCTTTTCAGTAAGGAAACGCTGAAAAGTGTTTTCTCGCTGCCGCTGGCAGGTTTTATCTTAGGCGTGATTATGGTACTTTTAGAAATAGATTTACCTAAACCCTTGTTCGATTCCTGCCATTATATCGGCAGTATGACTACGCCGCTGGCAATGCTTTTTATCGGTATTGCCATGAGCAAGACTCCCTGGAAGGAAATACATTTTGACCGTTATCTGGCCATTGCTATGATAGGGAGATATTTAATCAGTCCGCTATTAGTAATAGTGCTGCTGCCGTTCTTTAATCTTGATATTATGATGCAGCGCGTGTTTGTCATGATGGCTGCAATGCCTGCCATGACTAATACTGCAATTGTTTCTAAAGCCTATGGAGGCGATTATCGTTATGCAGCTATGCTGACAGCGGTAAGTACCTGTCTGGCGGTTATCATGGTACCGTTTTATATGTGGGTAATACATTAAACATAAATTTTAAAATACGAACAAAAATTTGCAATAAATATTGACAAAGAATAGCTTTCATCATAAAATAAACATAACGAACAGATGTTTTAGAAAGATGGTGAAAAGCGTGAAAAAACTTTTAGCGATTTTCTGTGCTGCTTTCTTTGTTTATACAGCTTTTAATACTCTTTTTGCTGCGGAGCCTGTTTACAGCTATCAGCAGGTAAAGGTAACCAATGGCGATACTTTATGGATGATTGCCAGCCGTGCTGCTGCTGAAGGACAGGATGTAAGAGAGGTTGTTTGCCATATTTGTGATGCTAATGGGCTGACCGATAAAAATATTTATCCGGGACAGGTTTTAAAAGTACCTGTTGCGGTAAAAGCTGCTGATGATTTAATGTTAGCTGCCAGATAAAAAGGTTTTATCACTCTGACAGCGAATTATATTATTTAAATAATAAATGATATAACGATAGGAGTGATGAACAATGCAGAACAAAAAATGGATTGCAGCTGCTTTAATTTGCGGCTTTATCTTAGGCAGCAGTACTGCACCTGTAAAAGCAGGTATTTTAGGAACTGTAGTTAAAGGCGGAGCGGTAGGCTTATTGGTAGACCAGTTTGCAGAGCCGCTGAACGATGCGATTAATGCACTGACGGCAAAATACGGCGTCAAGGACGAATATTCTACCAAGGTAGTGCCCATCATTACCGTAGGGGACGGAAGCCGTGCCGGAGCAGCTCAGGTATCAGGACCTAAAGAGCAGGTTGATAAATGCAAGGCTGCTTTGCAGATAGAAGCGTCATTTTTTAATAGTTTCCGTGCTACAGTACTGGTGCCGATAGATAAGGTATCGGTTACTGATGTTAATAGAGTGCAGGGCGTAGGCGTTGCGGCTTCTATTGATGTGAAAATTTAATATATAAAGAAAAACCGGACTGAAAAGTCCGGTTTTTTATCTGTATTTATTTTTATGTTTATTACGTTTCTTTTCTGCTTCTGCTTCCTGTGCTTTATATTCCTGATAAATATACAGGCCGGATAAGGGAATACCGGCACCGAAGAAGCCAATCCAGCGATTGCCGAGGAAATATTCGGCAGCAATACCGGCGATAACTACGCCGATTACTATTTTTAACATACTCATTTTCATCATAACATACCTCCGAAGATTATATTTTTGGCAGCTGTGCAGGTACAGCAATATTATTTAGGGGAATTTTAGCAGCATCAAATATTTTGAGCAGCTCTGCAGCTGCAATAGGTTCCGGCTTAGGCAGCTGACCGGCAAGAAAAGCAAGATAGCCGATGATAGGTTCGGGACTGTCGTATATTTGCTGCAGCGAGTCTAAGTCCAAATCTTTGTCGCGCTTTGCCAGGCGGCGTCCATCGGGAGCTGTCAGCAGGGGGACGTGGAAAAATGCAGGCGGTTTCAGTCCCAGCAGCTGATACAGATAAAGCTGTACGGGCGTAGAGCTGAGCAAATCGCAGCCGCGCACTACCTGAGTTACGCCCATCAGGGCATCGTCTACGGTTACCGCCAGCTGATAAGCATAAATGCCGTCACTGCGCCGGATAATGAAATCACCGCTGTCACAGGCTAAATTATACTGACAGAGACCGTAATGACCATCGTGAAAACTGATACTGCGGTCAGGGACACGCAGTCTGTAGGCTGGTTTACGCTTTTGTACTTTTTCCTGCTGCTGTTCCGGTGAGAGATGGCGGCAGGCACCGCTGTAAATAACGCGTCCGTCGCTTAAATGGGGTGCTTCTGCTGCATGCAGCTCAGCGCGGCTGCAGAAGCAGGGATAAACCAGATTTTGTTTTTCCAGCTCGTGAAAATATTCTGCGTAGATTTCCGAGCGTGCGCTTTGAAAAAAGCTTTCACTGTCTGCATTGCAGTAAGCGCCTTCATCCCAGTATAATCCAAGCCATTCCAGGTCACGCGCCAATAGGTCGGCATTCTGCCTGGGGCAGCGTACATTGTCAAGGTCTTCTATACGCAGAACAATACGTCCGTCGGCTGATTTTGCCTGCAGCCAGGCCAGCAGGCTGCAGAAGATATTGCCTAAATGGATGCGTCCGCTGGGAGTAGGAGCAAAGCGGCCGCAGATAGCAGATTCTGTCATTATTTATCCATCCTTTATATCTTTTTATTGTATCATTATGTGGCTGATTTGCAAAATATTTGCAAAAAGAATTTTCACGGCAGGATTAACTTTCAGATGAAACGAATACATGGAGCAAAGATGTATGAAAAGAGGTGGACTATATGACTGCTGATAAATTTTATGAACTTGATATGGACTGGGAAGCTGAGAAGATTTGCCGTTGGGGAGCTGCCAGAGCCGGTGTAATCGTGGTAGCGCCGCTGGTAGGGACAATGGCTTTAATGGCTAATGAAGTATATATGATTATCAGACTGGGAGAGCTGCGCGGCGTAAAACTGGATGAAAGTGCTGTTATGGGTCTGTTAGGCTCATTAGGAGCAACCTTTGTCGGACAGACTTTGACTACGCTTATTCCTTTTGCTCCGGTGCAGATACCAGTAGGTATTTCTGTTACCTATGCTGTAGGACGTGTTGCTAATGCCTGGCTTAAAGCAGGCCGTCCGGAAGATATAGCTTCCTTCCGCGACCTGTATGAGGAAGCACGTAAGGAAGGACTTGATCATCTTGACGACTTTAAAAATATGGATTGTAAGGATGAGCCGTTAGGTGATGAAAGTAAGCGCTTTGAACTGCAGCCGGAAAAGCTGCTGCAGAAGGTACTGGCAGGTGCCGATGCTGCTGAAAAAGCTTTAAGCGATGGCTGGCAGAATATCAATGAACGGTTTGTACGTCCTTTTGCTGCTAAGACTGATATCTGGCTTACTGCTCAGCGCTGGCAGCAGCTTAAAGAAGGCAGGCTTGTTATTCCGTACAGTGAGCTGACTGCTTATCTGAATAAGGCACTGGCAAAAAATGAGTGGGAAATATTGGAACTGAATTATCAGGAGTCTGAATGCTTTCGTATTTCATTGCGTCAGCCGGAATATGGCGTAATAAATGCTGTCTTTGCCGTGGCAGACTGTAAAATAAACAGCAGTCAGGCAGCTGCTGAGCTGGAGCTGCGTGATTTTGCTGTTTCTGAGAATAAATTTGCGGAAGTGGCACTGGATATACTTGGCAGCAAGGTCATTTTGTCTCTGGTAGACTTTTTATTTGCCAGCATTGATATTCCTGGTGATAAGGTAGATACAGTCTATGCTCAGCGCAGATTGAAAGTAGATTTTTATAAAGCGCTGCAGAGCAGCAGATTTGCCGAGATGACGCTGATGAATAAGCCGCTCTTGGAATATGTACAGCTGCAGCAGGTTATACCGACTGCTGAAGGACTGCTGCTTGATATTACGTTTAAGGGCTGAAAAGTATAAAATTTTAAAGTAAAAAGAAGGCTTGCAGAGTGCAAGTCTTCTTTGCTTTTTAAGATATTTCGTTGTAAAATAATATAATATACAAATAATTATACTGGGCTTATTATAATGTTTTTAAGGAGGATTTTTGTGAAGCATAAAACTTCTGCCATGGTCGAATCCGGTATCCTGGCTGCTGTTGCTATCGTAATGGCGCTGGTTAGTATGTATGTACCGGTACTCGGCGCTTTTGTAAACTTTGTCTGGCCGCTGCCCATCATTATCTGCGGCATGCGCAACGGCTTTAAATGGAGCCTGATGAGTCTGATGGTAGCCGGTATTATCATCGGTATTATTATCAGCCCGCTGCAGGCCTTCTTCCTTCTTGCTATCTTTGGTTTGCTGGGCTTGGTAATCGGTGAATGTATGCGCAGGCATATGGAACCGCTGAAGCTGATGCTGTACGGCAGCGTAGGTGCAGTTGCCGCGCTGGTAATCAATATCGCGTTAAGCTTTTGGCTGCTGGGCATCAATCCTGTGGAAATGATGTTTTCTTCCTTTGCGCAGAGTCTGAGTGAACTGGAGGCTTATTACCGTTCCAGCGGTATGTCGGAAGCAGAAATACGTCAGGTGGTAGATGGCTACAGCGAGATGCTGAAAATGATGCGTATCATTATGCCGGGTGCTTTCTTAATCAGCGCGCCGGTGCTGGCTTTTGTCAACTATATGGCGGCTAAAAAGATTCTTACCAAGCTGGGTGAATCTTTTGCGGATTTTCCGCCCTTTACTAATCTGCAGGTGCCTGGCTGGATATTATGGCCTTATGCATTGTCCCTTTTTGCTGTAACTTATTTTTATCAGAATGATCGTGAAAGCTGGCTTTACAGTTTATCTGTAAATGTACAGACGGTATGCAGTTTTGTGCTGGTGCTGCAGGGTATCGCGTTATTGTACTGGTTTGTGAAGAGCAAGAATAAGCCGATGTGGTGGGCGAATATTGGTACTATGCTGCTGTTTGTGGTGCCGATTTTCTCTCAGATTATGGTTTATGTAGGCGCTTTTGATATAGTCTTTGATTTTAGAAAGATAAGACCGCGTCGTCTTAGATAAGAACGGTGGTGAACATTTTGTTCAATATTTTTAACCACAATATGAACTCAAGGGTGGATACGAATTTTTATCTGGTAATCATCGTAATAATGGCAGTGGCTGCCTGTTATTTCGAGCCTTATTTTATTCCACCTGCTTTGCTGATTGTAGGTGTTACCTACTATTTCAGTCAGCGTAATCGTATTTACAAGGAAATATATTTCAGCAGTTATCTGGATAATATTATCCGTAATATTGAACGCACCAATCATTTTGCTATCCGTAAGCTGGATATAGGCATGGCTGTATTTTCCCGTGAGGGTAAGCTGCAATGGTCTAATGACCTTTTCCAGGAATGGATTGGCAAAAAGAGTCTGGAAGGAAAAAAGCTGGAAGATATCCTGCCGCTGCCGGAAAATGCTTTTGAACTGCTCAGCGTTAAGGATGGAGAAAAAAGCATCCAGATGGATGGGCGTTATTACCTCATGAAGTATTATCGGGTTCAGACCCAGGAAAAACCGTCTAAAAAAGGTGATGAGAGCAATATCAGCGGTCTGATGATTTACCTTGAGGACGTTACGGAATTTGAACTGCTCAGGCAGAAATATGTTAATGACAGATTGTGCCTGGCTTATGCCCGCTTTGATAACTATGAAGATGTTACCAGGGGCTTGACGGAAACTAATATTGCCAATCTGAATGGTGAGGTTAACGAGCTTTTAACTAAATGGGTAGCAGATCAGCATGGCTTTATCTGCCGTATGAATAAAGAGTTGAGCCTGATTGGTTTCTCTCAGTCAGCTGTACTGGATTTGATTGACAGCAAATTTGCTATTTTGGACCGTGTGCGTGAAGTGCGTGCCGGAAATAAGATTCCGCCGACTATCAGTATCGGTATTGCGTGTGACGGACTGACGCTGGAAGATTTGATGCAGAATGCCAATAAGGCTTTATATCTGGCGCTAGGCCGCGGCGGTGACCAGGCTGTAGTAGCTCAGAACAAGAATATGCAGTTCTTTGGCGGTACCAGTGCCGTAACTGCTAAGAATACCAGGGTGCGTGCGCGTATTGTGGCGCAGACCATCCATGAGCAGATTCAGGCTGCAGATAAGGTATTCGTTATGGGACATGTCATGGAAGACTATGACGCGCTGGGCGGCGCTGTAGGTATGGCAAAACTGGCCTTGTCTCTGCATAAGGAAACCTATATCGTCATCAGCGGCAAGAGCGATACTTTTGAGAAAATTGCTGAGGTATTAAGCCGCGATGATGTAAATCTTAATGAAAATGACAGCCGTTATCTTGATATAACCATTGGTGAAGAAGAAGCGCTGAAATATATTACACCTAAGAGTCTGCTGATTTTGGTAGACCATCACAGAGCGATGATTACAGCCAGCAAGAAAGTACTGGAAAGCGTTCCGACCAAGATTATTATTGATCATCATCGCCGTGCGGAAGACCTTATCAGCGATACGGTGCTGCTGTATCTGGAGCCGTCTTCGTCTTCTACAAGCGAGCTGGTAACAGAGCTGGTTGGTTATTTTGATGATCGTCTGGATATAACTCCCGGCGAAGCAACGGTAATGTATGCCGGTATTGTATTGGATACCAAGCATTTTGCCGTGCAGACCGGTGCACGTACCTTTGAGGCAGCGGCTTTGCTGCGCCGCAGCGGTGCCAATACCGATATGGTGCGGATGCTGTTTAAAGATGATATGGAGTCGCTGCAGCTGAGGGCAAGACTGTTGGCGGATGCCAAGCTTCCTGCTGCCGGCATAGCGATTTCTGTATATAAAAATGCTAAAAAAGAAGTCAGGTCTTCCATTCTGGCGGCTCAGACTGCCGATACCCTGATTACCATTAACGGTGTGTATGTCGGTATTGCCATTGTTGAATATACCGATGGTTCCGTGGGTGTAAGTGCCCGCAGTGACGGCAGTGTTAACGTGCAGGTAATTATGGAAGAACTGGGCGGCGGCGGTCATCAGACAGTTGCCGGAGTACAAATTGACAATATGCGCGCTGCGGATATTGAACCGCAGATTGTCGCATTAGCAAAAAAACAGTTAGAGGAGCGAGAGAACAATGAAAGTGATACTGTTACAGGATATTAAAAGCTTAGGTAAAAAAGGTGATATTGTAGAAACTGCTGAAGGTTATGGCCGCAACTATCTGCTGCCGCGCAAATTAGCTAAAGAAGCTAATGCAGCTAACTTAAATCAGGCTAAGCAGGATAAAGCTACTGCAGCTCATCGTGCTGCACAGCAAAAAGATGAAGCAGTAGTATTGGGTGCACAGGTACAGAAAGTAGTAGTACATCTTAAAGTGCGTTTAGGTGATAACGGCAAAATGTTTGGTTCCGTTACTTCCAAAGATGTAGCAGAAGCTTTGATTAAACAAACCGGTATTCAGATTGACCGCCGCAAGGTAGAGCTGAAAACTGCTGTTAAAGGACTGGGCGAATACACTGCTGTAGCTAAACTGCACACTGATGTAACTGCTGAGTTCAAAGTAATCGTAGAAGCAGAATAAAATGATGGAAGAAAAATCACCGAGAGTACCGCCGCAGAATATTGAGGCCGAGCAAGCTGTTTTATGTGCTATGCTCATAGATAAAGAGGCTATTGCCCGGGTAACAGAAATTTTAAATGGTGATGATTTCTACCGTGAGGCGCACAGGGTCATCTTTAATGTGATGACTGAGCTGTATGGTAAAAATGAAGCTGTTGACCTGATTACTGTTACTGATGCCTTAAAACGTGATAATAAGCTGGAGGATGTAGGCGGTATCGCCTATGTTACGGCTTTGGCTAACGCTGTGCCTACGGCAGCTAATGTTAAGTACCATGCTGATATCGTGGCAGAAAAATCTGTTTTGCGACAGCTGGTGCGTGTATCTACAGAAATTGCTGCTATGGGCTACGATGCTGACGAAGAGGTAAACGTCCTCATCGACAAAGCGGAAAGCAGGATTTTAGAGATTTCCAACCGCAAGAAGAAATCCGATTTTACGCCTATCAGCGATGTGCTGATGGAATCTGTACAGGGCATTGAAAAACTGCTGAATAATAAAGGTGGTCTTACCGGCATTCCTACGGGCTTTGTTGATTTGGATAAGCTGACTTCCGGTTTGCATCCGTCTGATTTTATTATTTTGGCGGCACGTCCTTCTATGGGTAAAACAGCCTTTGCTCTGAATGTAGTGCAGAATGTTGCTTTGCGCGCACATAAAAAGGTGGGCGGAAGTCCGCGTTCTGTTGCTTTTTTCAGCTTGGAAATGAGCAAGGAGCAGCTGGTAAATCGTATGCTTTGCGCTGAGGCTAACATTGATTCGCAGCGTCTGCGTATTGGTGAAATGGCGGACAAGGATTGGGATTCCTTGTGGGGTGCCTGCGACAGTATGAGCAAGGCTAAGATATTTATTGATGATACGCCCGGTATTACTGCTATGGAAATGCGTAGCCGTGCCAGAAGACTTAAGGCCGAGCATGGTCTTGATTTGATTGTAGTCGACTATCTGCAGTTGATGCAGGGCAGTGGCAAACGTAATGTCAGCGGCGACAGACAGCAGGAGGTTTCAGAAATTTCCCGTTCATTGAAGGCTTTGGCCCGTGAACTGGATGTGCCTGTTATTGCTTTGTCACAGTTAAGCCGTGGCGTAGAAGCGCGCCAGGTAAAACGTCCTATGCTAAGTGACCTGCGTGAATCCGGCTCTTTGGAGCAGGATGCCGATATTGTAGCTTTTCTGTATCGTGAAGATTATTACAATCCAGAAACAGAAAATAAGAATATTACAGAGCTTATTATTGCTAAGCATCGTAATGGTCCGGTGGATACAGTTAACCTGTTCTTCCACAAGCAATTTACCAAATTTGTCGGCTTTGCCAAAAGACAGGAATAAAAGAATCGGTCTGTATGTTTCATACAGGCCGATTTTGTATGTGAGGATAAAATGGAGATTGAAAGATTTACTGCGGCAGATATACTTCCGGCAGCTAAGTTAACCAATATTGTATGGGGAGATGAGCTGCTTAATGAAGCTGCGGAGCTGAAAAACTTTATTTATGAAGCGATGGTGCGTTATTACTGCCGTAATTTTCATTATTCAGCTAAGCTGATGCACGAAAATAAGATGCAGGGTTTTCTGCTGGCAGGTTTGCCGACAGATAAGGCTGCTGACAAGCTGTGGCTGGAACAAGGCATGGCAGCTTTTTCTGGCAGAGAACAACAGCTTATTTATGAATACAGAGAATATCTGCTGTATAATGGCAGAAATTTGCATAAGCAAGCTGCTGATACAGATTTACTGCTGTATCTTTTCGTCAGTATGGTGCCTGGCGGCGGCAGCAGATTATTGGCTAATGCTGTAAAACTGGCACAATTAAGTAAAAAATCAGCACTTTTATTGTGGGCTGATGAAACCTGCGATTATGATTACTATTATAAACGTGATTTTACGCTGGTAGAAAAATTTAATAATAATAAAATGTCATTGTTAGGAGAACAGAATACGGTTATTTTTAAGAAAAAACTGAACAAAAACCCGAACATTATTAGAGTAAAAAGTAAAAAATATTCATAACTATTGCTATAAATTAGATAAAATGATATGATAAAGAAGGATAATTTTTGACTTTTTCATGATTTTGGAAAAATATAGGTACACTATGGGGGGCTTATAAGAATGATTGAGCGTTATACTCATCCTGAAATGGGTAATATTTGGACTTTGGAAAATGAATTCCGAACAATGCTGAAGGTTGAAATTCTGGCTTGCGAAGCAATGAACAAGCTGGGAATCGTACCGGATGATGCATTAAAAGATATTCAAACCAAAGCAGATTTCCGTATTGAACGCATTAAGGAAATTGAAGCTGTTACCAACCATGATATTATTGCGTTTTTGACCAATGTTGCTGAATATGTTGGCGATGCTTCCAAATATATTCACAAAGGACTTACCTCCAGTGACGTTAAGGATACTGCTCTGTGCTATATGATGGTACAGGCTGCTGATCTTTTGCTGAGCCATCTGGAAAAATTCCATGCAGTACTGAAACGCCGTGCGGCAGAACATAAGCATACCATTATGATTGGACGTACTCATGGTATCCATGCTGAACCAATGACCTTTGGTCTGAAATTTGCTTTGTGGATGGATGAAACTGAAAGAAACATTGCCCGTTTGAAACAGGCAAGAGAATTTGTTGCTGTAGGCAAGCTTTCCGGTGCCGTAGGAACTTATTCCAATATTGATCCTTTTGTAGAGCAGTATGTTTGTGAAAAATTAGGTTTGAAACCTGCACGTCTGGCAACTCAGGTTATCCAACGTGACCGTCATGCTGACTTTATTACTACACTGGCAATTATCGGCTCTTCCTTAGACAAGATGGCAACTGAAATCCGTAACCTGCAGCGTACCGATATCCGTGAAGCTGAAGAATATTTTGCTCCCGGACAGAAAGGCTCTTCTGCTATGCCGCATAAACGCAACCCTATTACCTGCGAGAAAGTTTCCGGTATGGCAAGACTGCTGCGCGGTTATGCAATCGCTGCTTTGGAAGATATCACTCTGTGGCATGAAAGAGATATTTCTCATTCTTCCGTAGAACGTGTTATCCTGCCGGATGCAACTATCGCTCTGGACCACATGCTGAGAAAGTTCACCAATATTATAGATAAACTGCTGGTATATCCTGATGCAATGCTGGCTAATATGAATAAGACCGGCGGCCTTATTTTCAGCCAGAACATCCTGATTGCATTGGTAAGCAAAGGTGTATTGCGCGAAGATGCTTATAAATGGGTACAGCGCAATGCTATGGCACGCTGGCTGGAAGGTGCTGACTTCAAAACTAATGTAGAAAACGATCCTGACATCAAAAAATATCTGACTGATGAGGAAATCGAGCATTGCTTCGATCCGAAACCGATGCTGCGTAACATTGACCTGATTATGTCAAGATTTGGATTATAAGATAAGGGGAGACTATTATGTCATCTGTAATTGTTTTAGGTGCCCAGTGGGGCGATGAAGGAAAAGGTAAAATCGTCGATTATTTGGCTCAGCGTGCTGATGCTGTTGTACGTTATTCCGGCGGCTCCAATGCCGGCCATACCGTAGTGGTAGATAATGTATCCTATAAGCTCAGATTGCTTCCTTCCGGAGTACTGTTCAAGGATAAGGTAAATGTGCTTGGTAATGGCGTAGTTATCAATCCCGGCGTAGTACTGCAGGAAATTGAAGGTATGAAGGAAAAAGGCATCGACTGCAGTAATTTAAAAATTTCTGACCGTGCCCACGTTGTTCTGCCGTATCATCAACGTCTGGATGAGCTGCAGGAAAATGCTCTGGGACAGAATAAGATTGGTACTACCAAAGGTGGTATCGGTCCCTGCTACATGGATAAGGTAGCTCGTGTAGGTATCCGTGTCTGCGATTTGATGGAACCCGATACTTTTGCTGCTAAACTGAAAATCAATCTGGAAGCTAAAAATCAGATTATTACTAAAATCTACGGCGGCGAGCCCTTTGACTACGAAACCGTACTGAAAGAATATCTGGATTATGCTGAAAAACTGCGTCCCTATGTTACCGATACCGGCGTAGTTATGGATGAACTTTTTGAAGCTGATAAAAAAGTTTTGTTTGAAGGCGCACAAGCTACTTTCCTTGACATTGACCATGGTACCTATCCGTATGTTACCAGCTCCAATCCGACTGCCGGCAATGCCTGCACAGGCAGCGGCATTGGTCCCAGAAACATCGATCATGTTGTTGGCGTAGTAAAGGCTTATACTACCAGAGTTGGTGAAGGTCCTTTCATTACCGAGCTGCATGATACTGACGGCCCCGGCAATCAGATTCGTGAAACTGCACATGAATATGGTACTGTTACTGGCCGTCCTCGTCGCTGCGGCTGGCTGGATGCATTCATGCTGCATTACAGCGCTCGTCTGAACAGCCTGGATTATCTGGCAATCACCAGACTTGATATTCTGGATCAGATGCCGGTTATCAAGATGTGCGTAGGCTACAAGATTGGTGATGAAGTACTGAAACGTATTCCTGCAAGCCTGAATGTACTTGCTCAAGCTGAGCCTATTTATGAAGAATTTGAAGGCTGGATGACCGATATCAGCGGTATTCGTGAATATGATAAGCTGCCGGAAAATGCTAAAAAATATCTGCAGCGAATCAGTGAAGTTTCCGGTGTGGAACTGGGCATTGTCTCTGTAGGTCCTAACCGTGAACAAACCATTGTTTTAAAAGAATTACTGTAAATTAAAAAGCCTGCCGTATGGCAGGCTTTTTTTATGCTTATTTTTCATGATAAAAGAAAAACCTTGCCTGCCCCTTTATAAATACGATATAATTACTATGTATTAGTATGATTTAGCAAGAGAATGATTATAGTAAATCTAAGCTCTGGAGGTAAAATGATGGAAAGAAAAGTAGGTACTGTAGTAAGAGGCATCCGCTGCCCGATTATCAGAGAAGGAGACGATGTGGCGGCTATTGTTGTTGACAGTGTTATGGAAGCAGCAAAGGCAGAAGGTTTCCAGCTGCGTGACAGGGATGTTATTTCTGTAACTGAGTCCATCGTGGCACGTGCACAGGGCAACTATGTTTCTGTTGATACTATCGCAGCTGATGTTCGTAAGAAGCTGGGCGGCGAAACTATCGGCGTTATTTTCCCCATATTGTCCCGTAACAGATTTTCTGTTTGTCTGAAAGGTATTGCCCGCGGTGCTAAGAAAATCGTTCTGATGCTTAGCTATCCCAGCGATGAAGTGGGCAATGCTTTGCTTACTTATGATCAGCTGGATGCAGCAGGCATCAATCCGTACAGTGATGTATTAACCTTAGAACAATATCGTGAGCTGTTCGGTGAAAATAAACATGAATTTACCGGCGTAGATTATGTGGCTTATTATGGTAATCTGATTCGTGATGAAGGTGCAGAGGTAGAAATTATCTTTGCTAACCAAGTGAAGACCATTCTCAATTATACTGATAGTGTTTTAACCTGTGATATTCATACCCGTGCACGTACCAAACGTCTGCTGAAAGCAGCAGGTGCTAAAGTTGTATGCGGCTTGGATGATATTATGACCGAATCTATTGACGGCAGCGGTTATAACAGCCGTTATGGGCTTTTGGGCTCCAATAAAGCTACTACTGAGCAGGTAAAACTTTTCCCGCGTGAATGCCAGGATATGGTGGAAGCTGTTCAAAGCAAGATTCTGGAGCTGACTGGCAAACATGTAGAAGTAATGGTTTATGGTGACGGCGCGTTTAAAGATCCTCAAGGCAAGATTTGGGAGCTGGCTGACCCGGTTGTATCTCCGGCCTTTACTACTGGACTTGTAGGTACTCCTAATGAATTGAAGCTTAAATATCTGGCTGATAATGATTTTAAAAATCTCAGCGGCAAAGATTTGCAGGAAGCAATTTCCAAACGCATCAAAGAAAAAGATGGCAGCTTGGTAGGCAGCATGGTTTCTCAAGGAACTACTCCCAGACAATTAACTGATTTAATTGGTTCTTTGTGTGACTTAACCAGCGGTTCCGGTGATAAAGGTACTCCTGTAGTGCTTGTACAAGGCTATTTTGATAATTTTACCGACTAAAAATTAGAAAAAATTCTTGACAAATAAAGTGGATGTAAGTATAATAATATTGTTGCTGATACAGCAACTGATGTGATCCACTAGCTCAGTCGGTAGAGCACCTGACTTTTAATCAGGGTGTCCCGCGTTCGAGTCGCGGGTGGATCACCATTTTTATTTTATAAAGAAAAGACCTATGTTTAAAACATAGGTCTTTATTTTTTTACACTGTTTAACCATATGCCTACAGCAACGACATTTATAAATTGTGCCAGAAAAGCCTGCATAATACTAAGCATCTTGATAAAAGGTGTAAGAGGGACAAGGTCACCATAACCAATTGTAAGCATGGTTGTACCGCTGAAATAAAGTGAATTAATATAACCGTAGTACCTGTTAACACATTGGTATTGTTGGGTAGTGGAATCATAGTTCCAAAAGGGTTCTATTCCTTTGATAAGCTGGTGCTCACAAAAGAGATTTTCGAGATAAATAAATGGCTCTGAGATTACGATATCTTTTAAGGAAAGATAATTTTCGATGCTTAAAAAGAAATAATAAATATTACCAAAGGTAAACCAGAGCATCAGATATGAGAAGATTATCAACAGCAACTTCTTTGTCCCATGGAAGTTACTTTTAATGGATGACCAGATACTGATACTGATAAAACTGAATAAAAGCGTAATTAAGATGAGCACTATGATCAGCAGAGCAAGAGGGGAAAAGGAATTGTTTTTTATAACGATATATTCAAAAAGAAAGCTGGATATTATTGGTGAGCAGCCTAATAAGAATAGTGCGAATAAAAAATAGTAAAGGTTTTCCTGTAATAGTTTGGTGTAGAAACGTTTTAGATGAAAGATATTGAACATATAAACCTCAAATAATCCACATGGTTATCAACATTGTGGATAACTATGTGGGGATTATGTGGATAGATAAAAAAGGGCATTAAGTAACTTAATGCCCTTTTGTTTATTTATGTAATTTTTTTACTTCTGCAAATGCATTTTTTGCAGCATCGATAGTTTTTTGAATATCTTCCGGAGAGTGTGCCAGTGAGATAAAGTTGGTTTCAAACTGAGACGGCGGCAGATAGATGCCTTGTTCTAGCATGCTGTGAAAATAGGTTTTAAAGGCTTCCAAATCGCATGCTGCGGCAGATGCATAGTCAGTAACAGGTTTATCGCTGAAGAAAACAGTGAACATGCTGCCTAGACGATGAACTTGTACAGGCACACCTGCTTCTGCAGCAGCTTTTTCCAAACCGCCGGTAAGGATGGCAGTCATGCTTTCCAGTTTTTCACAAACCTTGTTTTCTTCCATATAGGTAAGAGCAGCAATACCGGCTGCCATAGCCAGCGGGTTACCGCTTAAAGTACCTGCCTGATACATAGGACCTGCAGGAGCTACCATTTCCATAATCTCGTGTTTACCGCCGTAAGCAGCTACCGGCAGGCCACCGCCGATAACCTTGCCAAGGCAGGTGATATCGGGATCAATATCATACAAGGACTGGCTGCCGCCCTGTGCGCTGCGGAAACCGCTCATAACTTCATCGCAGATAAGCAGGCTGCCATGTTCTTTCGTAAGTTTGCGTACTGCTTCCAGATAGCCTTCGTGAGGCAGTACAAGGCCCATGTTGCCAGGAGTAGGCTCCAAGATAACTGCAGCAATTTCCTGACCGCGTTCAGCAAAGACTTGTTCCAGTGCAGGCAGATCATTGAAAGGAACAGTAATAGTTGTTGCTGCTACAGATTTAGGTACACCGGGGCTGTCCGGTACGCCGAAAGTAGCTGCACCGCTGCCGGCTTTTACCAGCAGGCTGTCATGGTGACCGTGATAGCAGCCGATGAATTTAACAATGCAGTCACGTCCGGTATAAGCTCGTGCCAGGCGCAGCGCACTCATGGTTGCTTCTGTACCGCTGTTTACCATACGCACCATTTCCATAGAGGGAACAAGACGGCAAACGATTTTTGCCAGCTCGGTTTCAGTCAGGGTAGGCGCGCCATAGGAAGTACCTTTATCTGCTGCTGCCTTGATGGCATGGGTTACGCATTCAGGTACATGGCCCATTAAAAGCGGACCATAGGATAAAACATAGTCGATATATTCATTGCCGTCAATATCATAAATCTTACTACCTTTACCGCCAGCGATAAATGGAGGTACACCGCCTACGCTGCGGAAAGAACGTACGGGGCTGTTAACGCCTCCGGGGATATATTGACGTGCTTCAGTGAAAGCAGCTTGTGATTTTGTATGTTCCATGCAGATTTCTCCTTGGATTATTTTTCCTGCAGCCATTTTGCTACATCAAGAGCATGATAGGTGATAATCATTTTTGCACCGGCACGTTTGAAAGCCAGCATGGTTTCCATAACAATACGTTTTTCGTCTATCCAGCCTTTTTCAGCAGCTGCCTTAACCATAGCATATTCACCGCTGACATTATAAACGCACAGCGGACGGTTAAAGGTTTCGTGTACGCGTTGTACGATATCAAGGAAAGCAAGTGCCGGTTTAACCATGATGATATCAGCGCCTTCTTCAATGTCCAGATAGGTTTCACGCAGAGCTTCGTCGCTGTTGGCAGGATCCATCTGATAGCCTTTGCGGTCACCTGCAGCCGGAGTGGAATCCGCTGCTGCACGGAAGGGGCCGTAGTAAGCAGAAGCAAATTTTGCGGAATAAGCCATAATAGGTACATTGATAAAGCCTGCTTCGTCCAGAGCAGTGCGGATAGCGTGTACATAGCCATCCATCATATTGGAGGGAGCAATGATATCTGCACCGGCTTTTGCATGGGAAACAGCAACTTTAGCCAGCAGCGGCAGAGTTTCATCATTGTTTACGGTGCAGCCGTTTTCCAGTACGCCGCAATGACCATGTTCAGTATATTCGCACAGGCACACATCAGTAGTGATAACCAGTTCAGGATACTTAGATTTGATGAGCATGCAAGCCTGTTGAACAGGTTCTTCCATGTCCCAGGCACTGCTGCCGATTGCATTTTTATAGGAAGGCAGACCAAAGAGGATGATGGAAGGAATACCAAGTTTTACTACTTCATCAATACATTCGAGCACTCTGTCTACAGACCAGTGGTAGTTGCCAGGCAGAGACTCTATTTCGTGTTTAATGTTTTTGCCGGGAACGACAAAAACAGGATAAATAAGGTCTTTAACAGAAATTTCAGTTTCGCGGATCATGCTGCGCAGATTTTCACTGGCACGCATACGGCGAGGACGGTAAATAGGAAAGCCCATGATAATCACTCCTTGTAATAACTTTGGATGGCGGACATTAAACCGTCGATAGTATATTCAGCGGCAGTAACTGCCGGTGTAAGACCATTTTTGATGCAGGTTGCTGCGGTAACAGGACCGATAGCAGCGATAACTGTTTTTTGCAGTAAATCTTTTTTGTCGCCAAGGATGTCAAGCATATTGGTAACAGTAGAAGAGCTGGTGAAGGTAATCATATCAGCTTCACCGCTTTCCAGCAGTGCAAGCAGTTCGTCTTTGTTTTCGCAATCAGTTACAGTTTCGTATGCAGTAACTACATCTACTTGAGCACCAAGTTCACGCAGACGTTCAGGCAATACTTCGCGGGCAACTTTAGCGCGGGCAATCAGTACTTTATCACCGCTGGTAATATTTTGCTGCAATGCGTCAGCAAGTTCTTCTGCTTTGTAAGCAGAAGGTACCAGGTCAGCAGTAATGCCGTGAGCTGCCAGAGCTTTAGCAGTAGCACTGCCGATAGCAGCAATTTTTACGTTATACAGGCTGCGGCTGTCTTTGCCTGCTTTAGTAAGCTGTTCAAAGAAGTACTCTACGCCGTTGCTGCTGGTAAGTACCAGCCATTTGTAGCTGTCGATGTTGCTGATAGCCTGCTGCAGCGGTGCGTAATCAGCAGCAGGAACGATTTTGATAGAAGGAGCCTCAAGTACACGTGCGCCTTGCTCTTCCAGTTGTTTGGTCAGCTGGCTTGCTTGTGCACGAGCACGGGTTACGATAACGGTTTTGCCGAATAACGGCTTATTGTCAAACCATTGCAGCTGGCTGCGCAGTTTTACTACTTCGCCAACCAGGAAGATTGCAGGCGGTTTGAGATTATGTTTTTTAACATCAGCGGCAGCCTGGCCAAGGGTAGTTACCAGAGTATGCTGTTCAGGACGGGTACCCCAGCGGATAACTGCAGCCGGGCAGTCTGCACTGCGGCCGTTAGCAATAAGCTGGCTGCTGATACGTTCAATATTTTCAACACCCATAAGGAAGACCAAAGTATCTACTGCAGTAGCCAGACCTTTCCAGTTAATGGTAGATTCACCTTTAGTAGGATCCTCATGGCCGGTAATAACAGCAAAGGATGTAGCAACATGGCGATGAGTTACAGGAATACCAGCGTATTCAGCTACAGCGATAGCAGAGGTTACACCGGGTACAAACTCAAAGGGAAGGCCGGCTTCTAAAAGCTCAATGGCTTCTTCGCCGCCGCGGCCGAATACAAAGGGATCGCCGCCTTTCAGACGGGCTACAACTTTACCTTCTGCTGCCAGTTTTACCAGCAGTTTATTGATATCGGGCTGGCGCATAGTATGATTGGCGCTGGCTTTGCCAACATAAACCATTTCAGCATCTTTGCGGGCATAGGCCAGAATGCGGGGATCTGCAAGACGGTCATAAACAACAGCATCTGCCTTTTCCAGGCATTCTTTAGCTTTTAAACCTAACAGGCCGGGATCGCCGGGGCCTGCACCAATCAGATATACTTTACCCTGTTTTGTCATTTTGTCACACTCCTTATAAGATATCGGCAAGAATCTGCTCGCCGCCTTCGGCAAGCATTTGTTGGCCGAGCTTGCGGCCAAGGTCAGCAGCATTGACTGCCGGACCAGTAATATTGTTGCGCAGTACTTTGCTTCCGTCTAAAGAAGCAATTACTGCTTCGATTTTTACATTGTCATTTTCTACTTCGGCATGAACACCGATAGGCACCTGGCAGCCGCCTTCAATCAGACCGAGAAAAGCACGTTCTGCATCGGTGGTCTGTTTGGTAGGCAGGTCATTTAAAAATGCCAGCATCTCGCGTACTTCCTTGTTATCGCTGCGGCACTCAATAGCTAAAGCACCCTGACCTACAGCAGGCAGACAGACAGTAGTGGGAATAATTTCACGGATGCGGTCAGCATGACCAAGACGTTCCAGTCCGGCAGCGGCTAAGATGATGGCATCCATTTGTCCTTCATCCAGTTTGCGCAGACGAGTATCAACATTACCACGCAAATCTACAATTTTAAGGTCGGGACGTACTGCCAGCAGCTGTGCTTTGCGGCGCAGGCTGGAGGTTCCGAGAACAGCTCCCTGCGGAAGTTCGCTGAAAGAAGCATATTTATTGCTGACAAAGGCGTCGCCTACATTAGCGCGGGTAGTGATGGCAGTCAGGCATAAGCCTTCCGGCAGTACTGTAGGCATGTCTTTTAAGCTGTGTACTGCTAAATCAACAGTACCGTCTAACAGCTCAGTTTCTATTTCTTTGGTAAAAAGGCCTTTACCGCCTATCTGAGCCAGAGGCACATCCAGAATACGGTCGCCTTTGGTAACAATTTTTTTCAGGGTTACCTGGCAGTCAGGATATTGTTTACGCAGCAGGCTGGCAATGTGATTGCTTTGCCAAAGGGCCAGCAGGCTCTGCCTAGTCCCAATTATCAAATTTGCTTTCATCACCAAACTCCTCTCCGGTTTCGTTTAATTGGAATAATTCACAAATCATTTGTTTATAATCTTCTTCGCGGTTGGTACCGGCAACGCTGTTCATAGCCTTCATGGGCTCACGCAGGAATTTATGTTCCAGACGCTGAGTCATCAGGTCGATTATACGGCGTTCTTTATCAGTCAGTTCCGGCAGCTTGACAAAAGCCTTTTTGAGGATTTTCTGACGCAGGAAGTTCATTTTGTCATGCAGCTGTACCATAACGGGGCGCATGGTGTAATAACGCAGTCTTTCTTTAAGAGCGAGAATTTCTTCTTCAATAATCTGCGCTGCTACTTTAGCTTCATTGGAACGGAAGTTTTTGTTGATATCGACAACGTCTTCTAAATCATCGATGTTGTAAACAGTAACGCCTTCCATTTCTCCCAGCAGCGGGTCTACGTCACGGGGAACGGCTATATCTACAAGGATTAAAGGCTTGCCGTTGCGTTTAGGCAGCAGCGGGCCGAGATTTTCTACAGTAAGTACATAATGGGGTGCCCCGGTAGAGGTAATGATAATATCGGCTACGGAAGCCTGTTCAAACATTTGAGAATAGGGAATAGCCGTGCCGTTGAATTTTTCTGCCAGCTCTTTGGCATGGTCAAGATTGCGGTTGCTGACAAAGATAGTGCGTGCTCCCTTATCAATCAAATGACGGGCAGTAAGCTCACTCATGTGACCGGCGCCGAGTACAAGGATATTAGCCTTGCTTAAATCGCCGATAATATCAATAGCCAGGTCAACTGCCGCAGAGGATACAGATACGCTGCTGTAAGCAATTTTTGTTTCTGTGCGTACGCGTTTGCCTACGGCAATGGCTTTGTTTAAAAGAGTATTAAGAATTGTGTCCGTCATGCCATTAGTACGGGCAATATGGTAGGCGTTTTTAATCTGGCTGAGGATTTGGCCTTCGCCGATAACCAGCGAGTCTAAGCTGGAAGCTACGCGGAACAGATGACGTACACATTGAGTGCCGGAAAGGTTGTAAAAGTATTCCGGCTTATATTGTTCACCTGCCAGGTGGCGCAGCAGGTGTTTTACGAAAGGAATGGATTCATCTGTATTTTCCATAACCATATACAGCTCAGTACGGTTACAGGTAGAAAGCAGCATGGCTTCAGGAATATTATCATAATTACGCAGACGGCGCATAATGCTAGCTGCGCGGTCGACAGTAAAATTGAAGCGTTCACGGATTTCAACGGGCGCTGTTCTGTGATTGAGCCCTAAAACAGTTAACTGCATGTAATATTTTCTCCTTTGCTATGGTAATGCTGCCTTCCTGCAGCAGTTCAAGTATCTCAGGTGTCAGCGTCTGGCGCCAAAAGGCGGTACGTTGTTTAGGTGTAGAAGGTATTTGCTTTACTTCCTGTCTTATACCGGACAGAAAATCGTTGAAGTCTGCGAAAGCAGCCGGTAATGTATGGCTCAGATGAGCTTTCAGCAGCCTGGTGTAGGCGGGTATGCCGCCGGTAGCTATGGCAACGGTAATGCTGCCGCACTTAATGGCAGAGGGAACTGTGAAATTGCTTAGTTCAGGCTCTGTAACATTATTGCATAAAAAAGGTGCGTCAAAAGTTACCTGACGATTTACTTCTTTACTATCCGTAGCTGCAATTACCAGGAAAGCATTCTGCAGCAGCTCTTTACTGTAGCAAGCATAAAGCAGGGTAACTGGTGCGTTTTCAGCAGACTGCAGCAGCTGCGGGCAAAACTGAGGTGCTACGACAGTAACATGCGCTCCGGCCTGGCAAAGAGTATCCAGCTTGCGTGCTGCTACGCTGCCGCCGCCGATGATGACACATTCTTTGCCATGCAGATTCAGCATAGCTGGATAAGCAAAAACAGCTTCTTTTTGAGACATATTATCACCATATTTTTTATATGAGAATAGATTTCATTAAACCTATATCTTAACTTAAATATAATATCATATATTGCTGATTATTACCAGTTTTTCAGCTGTTTTAAGTACTGTAAATGAAGCAGGAAAAATTCTTTAACCGCAGAATAAATATATTGTTAGTATTTTAGGCAAAGGTCCGCCATGATACGGAAATAGATGAAGGGGGTAGTCTTATGAATTGTGCTTTCTGCAAACATCATAACTGTTATGTAAATGGTCAGAACTGTACTCGTTACAGCGTGGAAGAAGCTGTGGCGCTGTACGATGATGAAGATAAAGCTATTATGAAGGCGGCAGCAGCTACTGAGAGCCGTAACTATTTAAAAATGACAAGACTGGAAGAAAGTCTCTTTTTTCTGCAGCAGATGGGTGTAAAGAAAATAGGTATTGCCTTCTGCATTGGCCTGGCCAATGAAGCTAAGTTCTGTGCCCAGTATTTTAAAAATGCAGGTATAGCAGTAGACTCTGTTTGCTGCAAAAACTGCTCCATTGATAAAGATGTGCTGGAACTGGAAAAAATTAAACCGGGACAGCGTGAAGCAATGTGCAATCCCAAGATGCAGGCACAGCTGCTTAACGAAGCACATACAGAAATGAATTTTATTGTCGGCCTCTGTGTAGGGCATGATATGATTTTCACAAAGGCTTCCGAAGCACCTGTTTCCAGTTTGATTACTAAGGACAGAGTACTTGCCAATAATCCTGCCGGAGTGGTTTATTCCCGTTACTGGCGCAGAAAATTGGGAATCCTTGAAGAAGGTACAGTATAAGATTAGTAAGAAGATATTGAATTTTTCAATATCTTCTTCTGTTTTTAAGGAGAGTAAGATGCTTGAAGAAAGAGTTTTAGAAATAACCAGGAAAGCAGTCAGCATTTATAGTCCTACTAATACAGCTGCAGAAAAAGAGATAGAGCAATATCTGCTGCAGGTATTGCAGGAGATGCCTTATTTTAAAAGAAATCAGGAATTATGCGGTGCTTATGAGCTCCCTGAAGATGTATGGCAGCGCAGCTGCGTATATGGCTTAGTATTAGGCAAGAGCCGCAGAACAGTAATCTATATGGGACATCATGATGTTGTTGATACCGATGTATATGGTAGTTTGGCTGAAATGGCTACACAGTCGGAATTGCTGGCACAGGAACTGCTGAAGGTAGATTTAGATGAAGATGCTGAAAAAGACCTTGCATCCGGACAGTGGCTGTTTGGACGAGGAACCTGCGATATGAAAGGCGGAACGGTAGTGCAGCTGGCTGTGCTGGAAGAGTATGCAAAGAATCCTGACAGCGGGAGCGTACTGTTTTTATCAGTACCGGATGAAGAAGCTTTTTCAGCCGGTATGCGTGGCTGCCTGCCGCTGCTGCAAAAACTGCGTGAGCGTTATGGCTTAACCTATGAACTGGCAGTGAACTGTGAACCGAACAGCAGAGAAAATGGCCTGCAGACTGTTTATACCGGTACAGTAGGCAAGCTGCTGCCATGCGTGCTGGTACAGGGGCGATCCGTGCAGATAGGCAGTTATTATGAAGGTGTGAATCCGGTAGCGCTTTTAGCAGAAATTGTCAGCAGGACTGAAGGAGATCGCTCATTGGTCGACATAGAAAATGAAGAACAGACTGTGCCGCCGGTATGGAATTTTATGCGTGATTTTAAAAGCAGCTATGATTTTTCTCTGCCGCGACGCGGAGCTGCCTATTGTAATATACTTACCTATCATAGACAGCCTGCAGAAGTATTGCAGTGGCTGGAAGAAGAATGCCGTGAAGCCGCTGATGCAGCCATGGCTAAGCAGGGAAGCAGTAACAGTGCAGCTGTAATCAGATATGCACAGCTGCTGCAAAAAGCGCAAGAAAGAAAGGGCTTTGAAGAATTTTATCAAAAGCTGCAGCACGAAATGGCAAGAAAGCTGCAGGAAGAGAAAACAGATTTCCCGGCACTGACTTTATGGGCGATGGAGCAGGTACTTGATTTTACAGAATGCGATGATCCGTTAATTATCATCGGTTTTGCTCCGCCTTATTATCCGCCGCTGAGCAGTAAAAAGCTGACAAAAGATTTTGTGCAGGTGGAAAGCTTTGTGCAGACTTTATTGCCGTTAAAGTTCAAAAATTATTTTATGGGTATTTCTGACTGCAGTTATTTAGGAGCAGAGCAGGCACCGGACAGTGCTTTTGGCTGTAACGCACCTGCATGGGGAAAACTGTATAGCTTTGACAGTAAGGTTCTGGCTGCTTTACAGATTCCCTTTTTATTATTAGGTCCTTGGGGCAAAGATTTGCACAGACGTACGGAACGAGTGCATATTGGCAGTTTATGTCAAGAATTGCCGCAGGTACTGCAGAAATTAAATAAATTTATCTGGGAAGATAAAAAGTAAAAGAGAAGGCTTTGCCCTTCTCTTTTTTATCTGCTTTAATTTTCAGAATATAATTTACATATGTTCTAACAAATGTTAAAATTAGGATAACGATATTGAAGCTAAGAGGTGATATGATGCTTACCTTAGAACTTTTGCAGAAAATGCTGCTGGCTGCAGCTGTGGAGCTGAAAGCACAAAGTAAATACTTATGTGAACTGGACAGTGTGGCTGGTGACGGTGATCACGGTATTACCATCGGACGCATGGCAGATGCTATGAAAGGACGTCTGGAAGAAGGCGGCACCGACATGAAAGAGCTGCTGGATGATTTGAGCATGCTGTTTATGAGCAGCAATGGCGGCAGCGCCGGTCCATTATGGGGAACAATTTTCGGAGGTTTTGCTGAGGGCGTAGAAGATGGTGCGACAGAGCTGGATGCTAAGGGCTTCAAGCAGATGTTTGCGCAGGCTAAAGAGGATTTTGCCGATATATCCAAGGCTAAGCTGGGTGATAAAACCATGGTAGATGCTCTGTATCCGGCGCTGGATGCAGGTATGAATACTGACGGAGATTTAAAGACAGTTATGCAGGCTGTAGCTGCTGCTGCAAAGCAGGGAGCAGATGCTACTGCCGATATGGTTGCCCGTTTTGGCCGTGCTAAAAACGTGGGTGAGCGCAGTCTGGGCACCAAAGACCCCGGTGCGGTTTCCATTTCCATTCTGTTTAACTCTATGGCAGAGGCATTATAGTTTTTCGAAAGCGCTGAGCTTTACGAATATATTAAGGATTTATCTTTTTACGGAGGCGACATTATGAAAAAGTTTATCAATGATCCTGAAAATCTGACTTCTGAATTGCTGGAAGGTTTGGCTCTTGCTAATCCTGACATTATTTCTTTGGAACAAGGCAATCTGGTTGTAAATAAAAAACTGAAAGATGCTGACCGTGTAACTATCGTTACTCTTGGCGGTACCGGTCACGAACCTGCTATCAGCGGCTTTGTAGGCGAAGGCATGGTTGATATTTCCGTAGCAGGCAATATCTTTGCTGCACCTGGTCCTCAAGCTTGCGTAGAAGCTATTAAAATGGCTGACAAAGGTCATGGCGTACTCTTTGTAGTATTGAACCATGCCGGTGATATGCTGACCGGTAACCTGACTATGAAACAGGTTAAAAAACTGGGCTTGAATGTTGTAAAAGTAGTTACTCAGGAAGATATTGCTAATGCACCGCGCGAAAATGCTGATGACCGCCGCGGTCTGGTTGGCTGCATTCCTTTATATAAGATTGCAGGCGCTGCAGCTGCTGCAGGTAAATCTTTGGAAGAAGTTGCTGCTATCGCTCAGAAATTTGCTGATAACATGGCTACTATCGCTGTTGCTACCGTTGGAGCAACTCATCCGGCTACCGGTATGGAAATTGCACATATCGCTGAAGGTACTATGGAAGTAGGCATGGGTCAGCATGGTGAAGGTGGCGGCGGTACTCAGCCGATGAAATCTGCTGATGAAACTGCAGAACTGATGATGGAAGCATTGCTGAAAGACCTCAATGTACAAGCCGGAGAAAAACTTCTGGTAATCATCAATGGCAGCGGTGCTACTACTCTTATGGAACAATTGATTGTTTTCCGCGGCTGCTGCAAATATCTGGCACAGAAAGGTATTGAAGTTGTTGCAAGTGCTGTAGGTGAAATTCTTACTGTACAGGAAACTGCAGGCTTCCAGATGTTTATTGCCAGAATGGACGAAGAAATGCTTGGTTACTGGAATGCTCCCTGCCGTACTCCGTACTACAGAAACTAATTGTCTGCTGAGATAAAGGAGAACTATAATGGCTGATAAAGATGGCAACATTTTAGCAAAAGATTACGGCATCGGTATTGCGCCGCCGGTACATAATTTTCATGTCAAAGGCATGAACAGTGCTGGCTGGGGTATGCAAAGCCGTCTTTCCAAAATCTTTGCCGATGACGGACATACGATAATGCTGGCTTTTGACCATGGCTATATCATGGGTTCTACTGCCGGTTTGGAGCGTCTTGATCTGGTTATTCCGCCGCTGATGCAGTATGCTGACTGCCTGATGGCTACCAGAGGAGCACTGCGTACCTGTATTCCTTCCAATCATAATAAAGCTATCGCATTGCGCTGCACTGCTGATGGCAGCGTGCTTAAAGATGATATGAGCTTTGGTACTGCTGCAGTTGATATTGAAGACGCTATTCGTATGAATGCTTCCTGCATGGCAGTACAGTGCTTTGTAGGTGCTGACGGTGAATTGGGCTCGCTGGATAATCTGGCATATTATGTTAATGCCGGTGAAAAATACGGGATTCCTGTATTAGGCGTTGTAGCAGTTGGCAAAGAAATGGAACGTACTACCAGATATTTTGCACTGGCTACCAGACTGCTGGCAGAGCAGGGTGCACATATTATCAAAACTTACTACTGCGAAAACTTTGAGCAGATTACTGCTGCCTGCCCCGTTCCCATCGTTATTGCGGGCGGTAAAAAGATTCCTGAAAGCGAAGCGCTGGCTATGGCTTATCGCGCTGTAAGCGAAGGTGCTGCCGGTGTAGATATGGGCCGCAATGTATTGCAGGCAGAATGTCCCAGTGCTATGCTGCAGGCTATCAGAATGGTAGTCCATGAAGGTGCCAAACCGGAAGAAGCTTATCATGCTTATGAACTTTTGAAAAAGGACGTGAAATAAATGAAAGAATTTATGCATGTAGGTGTACCTACTGATATCTCCCGTCCCGGAGAGATGTATGCAGAAGGCATCAAAACACATATTATTGATCCGGCAAGCAATGAATTCCACATCGAATATCTGCGTTTTGAAAAAGACACTCCGCTGCCGAAAGAACTGCAGACCATGGTGCATGTAGCTTATAAGGTTGACGATTTGGATAAACAGCTGCAGGAAAATCAGGTTGTAGTAGAGCCCTGGATGGCTGATGAACATACCCGCATTGCTTTCGTTATGAAAGACGGCATCCTGTTCGAGCTGATGGAAGAAGTAAAGTAGGATGCTTACTCCTCAGGAACGCAACGATCTGATTGCTGCTGCCAAGCTGTATTATGAAGAGAACCTGACGCAGGCAGAGGTTGCTGCTAGGTTAGGTGTTTCACGTCCGACAGTAAGCAAGATGTTGACGCGGGCACGCGAAACAGGAATTGTCCATATTGAAGTAAGAACTGCGGAGGAAGGTAACGCTGAGCTGCTGAAAAATTTACAGCAGCGCTACCATCTGCAGGGAGGACTGGTACTGCGCAAAGAGGATGGAATCTGGCAGCAGGCTGCCCGATATCTGGCGCTGGAACTGCCTTATGCTCATCATGTTGGCTTGGGCTGGGGCTATGCTATAGGCGAAGTGGTAAACGAATTGTGCAGATTAGGCGGCAGGCATGAAGGCGTAGTATATCCTTTGATTGGTAAGGCTCATATTCCTAATAAGGGCTATCATCCTGATGAACTGGTGCGGCTTTGGAGTGCTTCCTGCGGCAGGCAGCTATGCATAATGAACTGCCCTGCTTTTCCTGATTCGGAAGAGGAACGTGAAAGTTATGAAGCCGGTGCAGCTTATAAAGCTATCTATCGTTTATGGCAGCAGACGGATGCTGCTGTACTTGGCATTAAAGGTTATCCCGGTGTACCGGATGAAGCTACGGCTACCAGATTTGGCGATGCACTGCAGCGGCAGAAAGCTGTGGGAAGTTTTCTTTCCTACTACTATAACAGCCGCGGCGAGTTTATCAGCGGCAATAACGATTTCTGCATGCATGTGCCCCTGTCCATGCTGAGACATTGCAGTAAGGTAATCGGTATTCTTGCTGATGATAATGTCAAAGCTGCTGAAGGAGCCTTAAAAACGGGTATCATAACTCATATTATTCTGACTGAAAAAACTGCACAGCAGTTATTATAAGCAAATTATTAAGCCGGCATATTTTTATATGTCGGCTTTTTGCTGCGGCAAGATATGACAAAAATGTAAAATTTCATACAATGTATTCAGAAAAAAGAGAACATTTTGCAGAATTGGCGTTTTTAGTTTACAAGCAATTAAGAACAGCGTAAAATGAACACAATAACCTTCAAGGGTCGTTAAATTTTGTAGTATTGTAGAATGGAAGGATGATTAAAATGATGGTATTGAAAAGCAAAAAAATTAAAGCACTGACAGCAGGTATTATGCTTACGCTGGCGATGGGCCTTTTGGGAGGCTGCGGCAGCGATAAGAAGGAAGCAGGCGACAAAAAGGTCAATGTAGGTATTGTGCAGATGGTAGAGCATGAAGCGCTTGATGCTGCCAATAAAGGCTTTGTAGATGGTATGGCTGCTAAAGGCTTTAAGGAAGGTCAGAATGTTGTTTATGATCGTCAAAATGCTCAGGCTGACCAGTCTAATTTACAGAATATTGCTCATCGCTTTGTAAGTAATAAAGTGGATTTAATTTGTGCTATTGCTACTCCGGCGGCGCAGACAGTTGCCAATGTAACTAAGGATATTCCTATCGTGGCTACGGCGGTAACCGACTATGAAGCGGCTAAGCTGGTAAAAACCAATGACAAGCCCGGTACCAATGTTACCGGTACTACTGATATGAATCCTGTAGAAGCACAGCTTGATTTATTACTGAAGCTGGTACCGGGAGCAAAGACTATCGGTACTATTTACTGCTCCAGCGAGGTTAATTCTCAGCTGCAGGTAGAACTGCTGAAGAAAGCAGCTGCTGCTAAAGGCATTACTGTTAAAGAAGCTACCGTATCTACCGTAAATGATATCCAACAGGCAGCGCAAAGCCTAGTTGGTGATGTTCAGGCAATCTATGTGCCGACTGATAATGTACTTGCTTCTGCGATGCCGACACTGAACGTGGTAACTGCTGAAGCTAAACTGCCGGTAATTTGCGGTGAAGGCGGTATGGTAAAAGCTGGCGGCCTGGCTACTTTGGGTATTGATTACTACAAACTGGGCGTACAAACTGGTGAGATGGCTGCTGATATTCTGAGCGGCAAAGCAAAACCTGCTGATATGGCTATTCAGGCTCAGAAAAACTTCACGGTAATAGTTAATAAGAAGGAAGCACAGAAAATTGGTCTGACTATTCCGGAAGATGTTCTGAAAGACGCTAAGATTATTGAATAAAAAATAAATGTCTGCCATTTTTATGGCAGACATTTTGTGAATTTATGCTTAAAAAATAAGGACTAAGGTTCCCAGAGTTATCAGGATTCCTCCGATAATGGTTTTAACAGTAACGGTTTCTCCTAAAATGAAGAAGGCCATGACCATAGTTATGACTACACTGAATTTATCGACAGGGACTACTTTGCTGGCTTCACCTATCTGTAAGGCATAAAAATAGCATAGCCATGAAAGTCCTGTTGCCAAACCGCTGAGAATCAGGAAAATCCAGCTTTTGGAGCTTATATCCGGTAGTTGGTTTAGTTTGCCGGTCATCAGAACGATACCCCAGCCCATAACCAGAACTACCACAGTGCGTATGGCTGTAGCCAGATTAGAATTAACGTTTTCAATACCGATTTTGGCAAAGATTGATGTTAATGCTGCAAATACAGCCGATAATAAAGCAAATATTGCCCACATAAAAATCACCTCATATTGCTTTTATATAATTTAATTATAAAGTAAAAAACTAAATGTAGGATAAAATTTTATGAAAAATTTTTGTAATATGGAAGGATGGTAGTATGTTAGATTTATTGGTGCCTACAGTTGCCCAGGGCCTGTTATGGGCTGTGATGGCGTTAGGCGTTTATATTACATTCAGAGTTCTGGATATAGCGGATTTGACCGTGGAAGGAAGTTTTCCTTTGGGAGCGGCAGCGGCTGCATCGCTTCTGGCTGCAGGATACGGACCATTGGCAGCAGTTGCGGCAGCGGCTGCAGCAGGAATGCTGGCCGGAGTTATTACTGGCATCTTGCATACTAAAATGAAGATACCGGCACTTTTGGCAGGTATACTGACTATGATTGCCCTGTATTCCGTAAATCTGCGGATTATGGGCAAGGCTAATTTATCTTTGCTTGGCGTGGATACCACTTTTTCTCTGGCACGTGATATATTGGGCCTGAGCAGTGCGGAAACCACTTTTGTTGTCGGTCTGGCAGCAACAGTTTTAATTGGTCTGTTTCTGTACTGGTTCTTTGGTACGGAAATTGGTGCAGCTATTCGCGCCACCGGCTTTAACCAGCAGATGATTCGTGCGCAGGGTGTTGATACCAATGTAACTATTATTCTGGGTCTTTTGCTCAGTAATGCTTTGGTTGCTATTTCCGGTGCGCTGGTTGCTCAAAGCAACGGCTTTGCTGATGTTGGCATGGGCACTGGCACTATCGTCATCGGTTTGGCTTCTGTTATTATCGGCGAGGTGCTCTTTGGTACCCGCAGCTTTAAAAACTGCATGATTTCTGTTATTCTTGGCTCTATCGTATATCGTATTGTTATTGCGCTGGTACTGCAGATGGGTATGCCGCCTAATGATTTAAAACTGTTTACCTCTGTGCTGGTAGCCTTTGCGCTTTCCATGCCGTTGCTGAAAAATAAGGTAAGTGCAAGAAAGGCGGTACGCTGAAGATGCTGAGAGTAGAAAATATTTATAAAACTTTTTTCCCGGGAACAATAAATGAAAAACGTGCGCTGCAGGGACTGAGCCTGCATCTTAAACCGGGAGATTTTGCTACTGTTATCGGCGGCAACGGCGCAGGTAAGTCTACGACACTCAATGCTATTGCCGGCGTGTTTTCTGTAGATAGCGGCAAGATTATTATTGATGGAGAAGACCTTACTAAGAAGCCGGAGCATAAACGTGCTAAGTATATCGGCCGTGTTTTCCAGGACCCGATGCTGGGAACCGCTGCCGGAATGATGATTGAAGAAAATCTGGCTTTGGCGGCAAGACGCGGCAAGACACCGGGGCTTTCCTGGAGTTTTAACGATGAGCAGCATGAGCATTTTTATGAAATGCTCAAAGAGCTTGATTTAGGTCTGGAAGAACGTATGACTGCCAAAGTTGGTTTGCTGAGCGGCGGGCAGAGACAGGCACTGACGCTTTTGATGGCAACCTTAAAAAAACCGAAGCTGCTGCTTTTGGATGAACATACGGCAGCGCTTGATCCCAAGACAGCAGAAAAGGTATTGGGACTGACGGATAAAATTGTTAAAAAAGATAATCTTACTACCTTGATGATTACCCATAATATGCGTGATGCGCTGCGTTTTGGCAACAGGCTGATAATGCTGCATAACGGGAGGGTTATTATCGACGTGCAGGGTGATGAAAAGAAAAACCTGCAAATTCCTGATTTGCTGGAAATGTTTGAAAAAGCCAGCGGCGACACTATGGACAGTGACAGACTGCTTCTGGGCTAAAAATATTAAAGCACCGGTATGTGCCGGTGCTTTTTCTTTGTTTATTGTTAGAAGAAAATGCTTTATAATAAGCAGTAAAGTTTAAAATACACAGGAGGATATTATGGCTGATTTAAAGCGGCTGCAACAGATAAAATGCTTTCTTTTTGATATGGATGGTACCATCAATCTGGGTAATACACTGATACCGGGGATGGAAGGCTTTTTCGAGAAACTGAAAGAAGCAGGCAGGGACTACTATCTGCTAACAAATAATTCTTCTAAGGGACATGGACACTATGTTGAAAAAATGAATAGATTAGGCGTGCCTGTAACTTATGATGATATTCTGATTTCATCCGATGCGTTTACTAATTATATGCGGAAGACGAAGCCAGATGCCAAGCTTTTTGTACTGGGAACACCGCAGCTGGAAGAAACTATTACCAAGGCTGGCTTTACTCTCAGCAGCAGTCTGGAAGAGGGTGCAGATTATGTAGTAGTGGGCTTTGATATGACACTGGAATATGATAAGCTGGCGATTGCCTGCAGACTGATTGACAGGGGCGTGCCGTATGTTGCTACTCACCCTGATGTACGCTGCCCTATTGAAGGGGGAGAGTTTATTCCTGACTGCGGAGCTATGCTGCAGCTGATTGAAACAGCTACGGGCAAAAAGCCCCAGTTGATTTTTGGCAAGCCCTATCAATATATGGTTGATGTGGTGCTGGATAAAACCGGCTATAAAAAAGAAGAAATTGCTATGGTAGGCGACAGGCTTTCAACTGATATTGCTTTTGGCTTAAATAACGGTATTCTTTCTGTTATGGTGCTTACAGGTGAGGCCAGTATGCAGGATGTAGAGCAAGGTGACATCAAGCCTGATATTATCCTGCCTCATGCGGCTGAAATCTTGAAATATCTGTAAGGAAAGGCAGAGTAAATATATGGCGATAAACAGTGAAAGACTGCAGAATACTTTGCATAAGCTGGCAGAATTTGGTGCATTGCCTGAAGGTGGGACCAGCAGGCTGACCTACAGTAAAGAGTTTATGCAGGCGCAGGCATATCTGCAACAGGAAATGCAGGCTATAGGTATGACGACAGAGGTTGATGCGGCAGGTAATCTTATCGGTACGCTGCAGGGTACGCAGACGCAGCTGCCGCCTGTAATGAGCGGTTCTCATCTTGATACGGTACCGCATGGCGGGAATTTTGACGGCGTGCTTGGAATTGTGACTGCCTTAGAAGTTGCACGCAGCTGGCATGAGGAAGGCTATGTGCCTAAGCGCAGTTTGCAGGTGATTGCTACGGCAGAGGAAGAAGGAACAGCATTTGGTATGGCCTGCTTTGGTGTAAGAGTGCGCAGCGGAGAGTTTAAAGGTCAGAGTGCTGCAGAGATAAAATGTACGGGCAGAGCGGGAACACTGGCAGACTGTCTGAAAGAAGCAGGCTTGCCGCAAGATGCACTGACCAGTGCTGCCCTTGGGTTAGATAATTTGGCTGCTTTTGTGGAGCTGCATATAGAACAAGGTGCGGAACTGGACGAACAGCAGCTGGAAGCAGGCATTGTAACACATATCGTTGGTTATGACCGGCTGCATATAACTTTTATCGGTGAAGCTAATCATGCGGGTACTACTGCTATGCATCGCCGCAAGGATGCTGCTGCTGCCGGAGCAGAGGTAGTTCTTGCCGTGCGTGATTTAGCGCGCCAGGATAAACGCTTTGTGGCTACGGTAGGAAAGTTTATCGTGGAGCCTAATGTGCCTAATATCGTACCTGGCAGAGTTAGCCTTTGCATTGAAACACGTTCTTATGATGATGCTGTCTTGCGTGAAGTAAGAGAGCAGGTTTTAAATATTATTGAAGCTGCAGCCGCTGCTAATGGTGTGACATGGCAGACTGACGGCGATTTTCATGTGCCTGCTGTGCCGCTTTCTGAGCGCTTAGTTACGGCAGTATGTGCAGAAGCTGATAAATTGCAGCTGAAGTATCGCACTTTGCCAAGCTGGGCAGGGCATGATGCGCAGATTTTTGCAGGTGCGGGTGTTCCTACCGTTATGCTTTTTGTACCAAGTGTACGCGGCATCAGCCATGCTCCGGAAGAATACAGTACGCAGGAAAATATTTTCCAAGGGTGCTGCTTACTGGATGCGGTTTTGAAAAAACTGGTAAGTGAAGTATAAAAATAAAAACCACCTTCTTTTGAAGGTGGTTTTGCTGTTTAAATCAGAGATTGGCAAGGTCAGCAGCACAGTCGACAAAGCGAATGCCTGCAGCTTTCATTTCCTGCATGGCGCTGGCGATGGTATCGGGAGCTATGCCGCGGCAGGCAGCTTTATTAAGAATGACGTCGAAACCGGCACGTCGCAGCTGCAAAGCAGTATTTTTGACGCAGTAATCGGTTGCCAGACCGCCGCAGATGACCGTAGTGATATTATGGCAGCGCAGGTATTCGATAACACCGGTGGAAAGTTTATTACCAAGGTCGTGGTAGCAGGCACCATAAGGATGTTTATCGGGTTCGATGCCTTTGAAAACCTGAAAATCATAGGCATGGGGGTCGAGTCCGGTAATAAATTCAAAGCCCTTAGTACCGACGATAGCATGAGCAGGCCAGCGCAGGTCAAGGTCAGGATAGCCCTCAATGGGCGTCAGTGGCGGGCATTCAGGAGTACTGAGCCACAATGCACTGGCAGAGTGAGCATCACGGGATGCTACACGCAGGCTGGCAAAAGCAGCCTGAGCATTAAGTTCAGCGGCAATGGTGTCACCTTCTGCTACAGGCAATTCATCGGGGCAGACAGGTGTAAAAGTATTTTGCGCATCAATATCAAAAGCGGCAATAAATTTCTTTTCCGGCAGCATGAAAATCACTCCTTATTTGTGCTGGTAAATATGAAAAGGAAGAAATGTTTTCTTTATTATCGTATATTGTAGTATAATAAAGAAAATTTGACAAACTATTATCGCAGAAAAATAAACCTTATAAGGAGGTAATGCATGAAGAAATTTGTTTTGCTGATTATGCTGCTGGCGTTGTTAATCAGTGGTTGTGCTGATAAGGGAACGGAGCAAGATAAGCTGCAGGTAACGGCAAGTTTTTATCCTATGGCAGAATTTGCCCGAGCTATTGGCGGCGATAGAGCACAAATAACTACACTGGTGCCGGATGGCGCTGAGCCTCATGACTGGGAGCCTTCACCGCGTGATTTGACGAAGATTGGCCGGTCGCAGCTTTTTGTATATAATGGCTTGGTAGAGCCGTGGGCAGAACAGGCATTGCAGGCAGTAGCAGAGAGAAAGGTACTGTCAGTACAGGCTGGCAGCGGTTTATATGATAATGGTAGTAAGCAGGACCCGCATGTTTGGATCAGTCCTAAAAAAGCTATGACAGAGGTACAGCGTATTACAGAAGCCTTCTGTGAGGCTGATGCTGCCAATGCTGCTTATTATCAGGAAAACAGCAGAAAATATCTTGAACAGCTGCAGAAGCTGGATAAGCAGATGCAGGAAATAGAAGCTTCGGCGCAGAAAAAAGTATTCATAACTTCTCACGCAGCCTTTGGACATCTTGCTGCTGATTATGGACTGCAGCAACTGGCAGTAAGCGGGCTGTCGCCGCAGGCGGAGCCAACCCCTGCAGACTTGCAGCGTCTTGCCGGTATAGTTAAAAAAGAGCAGGTAGGGTACATCTTTTTTGAAACTTTATCTGACCCACGTATTGCGCAGGTACTGGCTAAAGAAACCGGGGTTAAGACAGCGGTACTTGATCCTTTGGAAGGCTTAAGTGAAGAAGGGCGCAAGGAGAATTTGAATTATATTAAGATTATGCAGCGCAATATTGACAATTTGAAGCTGGCGCTGCTGGTGCAGTAAGGATATAAAATGGAGAAAATCATCAGAATTGAAAACCTGGGCTTTGACTATGGCGAGGGCTGGGTGTTTCATAAATTAAATCTGGAAATAGAGCAGGGAGATTTTGTAGCTGTTATCGGTGCTAATGGTGCCGGTAAAAGTACGCTGCTGAAAATGCTGGCGCATGTAACCCAGCCAACGCAGGGTGATATCTATTACTATGGTGTGCCGGTAGAGAAATTTGCTAATTGGGAAAAAATCGGCTATGTACCGCAGAATCCGGCTAAACAGCAGCGAGATTTTCCGATAAGTGTACGCGAAGTAATAGAGCTTGGCCTGCTGAATAAAGCTTCTCTGCTGCATCGGCCTAATCAGGCAGACAGGCAGCGGTTGGAAGAGCTGCTGAAATATTTTGATTTGCAGGATTTGCAGCATCGCAAGATAGGAGAACTGAGCGGCGGTCAGCAGCAGCGAGTATTTTTGGCGCGGGCCATGGTTAAGCAGCCGGAAATCCTGTTGCTGGATGAACCTGCTACCGGTGTCGATACGGCAGCCAAGGTATCGCTGTATGCGATGCTGAAGCGTATCAATCGTGAGCAGGGAGTAACCATCGTCATGGTATCACATGACCTTGACCTGGCAGCAGATGCTGCGCGTAATGCTCTGTGTCTTGATCATGGTATCTGCTTCTGGGGAGAAGTCCATGCTGCCTTGAAGCATCATCACAGACACGGATATTTTTATAGGTAAGACGGAGAATTTTATGTTAGAAATATTTGAAATGGAATTTATGCAGCGGGCGTGGATAGCAGGCATAATTATGGCTGTTATCTGTCCTCTGATAGGCAGTTTTCTGGTGCTGCGCAGGCAGTCGCTGATTGGCGACGGTTTGGGGCACATTGCTTTTGCCGGTGTTGCGGCAGGTGCACTTGGTGGTTATAGTCCGGTAATCAGCGCGGCTGCAGCTACTATTTTAGGTGCGCTGGCTATTGAGCGTGTTCGCAGCAGACTGGCTGCTTCTGCTGAAATGATTTTGGCTATTTTCTTTTATTGCGGCATGGGGCTGGCCGTAGTGCTAACTAGCATCAATAAGGAAGGCGGCTTTAATTTAGGCAGCATACTGTTTGGCAGTCTGATGACTGTCAGCAGCAGAGATTTACTGATAGTTTCTGTATTGGGGTTATGTACAATACTTTTTGTAGTAATCTATTACCGTCCGCTGCAGTATCTTACTTTTGACGAGGTTTCTGCTCGGGTAGCAGGTTTGCCGGTAGATAAGCTGAATATGCTGCTGGCTGTGCTGACTGCCCTTACTGTAGCTCTTTCAATGCGTATTGTTGGCTTGCTTTTGGTATCTGCAATGATGGTAATACCGGTAGCTTGTGCCTTACAGACGGCAAGAAGCTTTGCGTCTACTATTCTGCAGAGTATTTTCCATGGACTTATTTCTGTAACGCTTGGTTTGGTTATTTCTTATTATGCTAATCTTGCACCTGGCGGCACCATTGTGCTGACAGAAACAGTTTTGTTTATAGGCAGTATTTTTTTTGGCAGGAAAAAAACCGGACAGCAAAAGCCGCAGCAGCATCATTGCCATATATGCGAAGAGGAGAAGAACAATGAGGGCTGATTTGCATATCCATACAACCGCTTCTGACGGTACCTGGACTCCGGCTGAACTTATAGAACAGGCTGTAGCGGCAGGCTTAAAAGCACTGTCGGTAACTGACCATGACAGTGTGGCCAATGTAGCAGAAGCTGAAAAGCTGGCGCGGGCAGCGGGGATGAAGTTTATTCCTTCTGCCGAAATATGTGCTACAAAAGCCGGAACGATGTTTCATATTCTGAGTTATGGTGTGGATATTGGCAACAGGGAGCTTTTGTCTTTACTGCAGCATAATGAAAAGCTGCTCAATGATAAAGATGTGGACAGCATAGCTGTACTTGAGCGGGAAGACTGGCCGGTAAGCGTGCAGGAGTTTGCTCATTATGATTATGACCGCCGACGCGGCGGCTGGCGTGCTTTAGCTTATTTGCAGGATAAAGGCTTATGCCGGGATGTAAATGATTTTTTTGGCCGCATCTTTACTAAAGAGCATAATCTGGGGTTTCCGGAATTTCCGGCAGTACAGGAAGTGATTGCTACTATTCATGCGGCCGGCGGTGCAGCAGTTTGTGCTCATGCAGCCAGCGGCTTTCATGGACCCGGGCTGGAAAATGTACTGGAGCTTTTAGAAGACGAGAGCTTTGACGGCTTTGAGTGTTATCACTCCGGCCACAGTGAAGAAAATACGCAGAAACTGCTGGAATATTGTCGTAGCCGCAAGCTGTTAATCAGCGGCGGCAGCGATTGTCATGGTACATTTGTGCCGGGACGTGATCTTGGTAAGCCTGTTATTACCATTGACGATTTATATCTGCCTGGACTTTTATAGGGCAGTGAAAGATAAGCCTTGAGAATTGGGGGAGATTTTATGGAAAAGGCTAAAGTTTATTTTACAGATTTTCGTACACCTTATGGCAGCCTGAGCATGCCGCAAAAGCTGCAGAAGCTTATTAAGGCTGCCGGTATTGGCAATATTAATTTTGAAAAGCAGTTTGCGGCTATTAAGATTCATTTCGGTGAACCGGGCAACGTATCTTACCTGCGTCCTAATTATGCCAAAGCCGTAGTTGATGTAGTCAAAGAACTGGGGGGCTATCCCTTCCTGACTGACTGCAATACTTTGTATGTTGGCCGCAGAAAGCATGCCTTGGAGCATATTACTTCTGCTTATGAAAACGGTTTCAGTCCTTTTTCTACCGGCTGCCATGTTATTATTGCGGATGGCTTGAAAGGAACTGATGAAGCTTATGTACCTGTACCGGGCGGCGAACTGGTAAAAGAAGCCAAGATAGGTCGTGCCTTGATGGATGCTGATATCGTTATCAGCCTGAGCCATTTTAAAGGACATGAAATGACTGGTTTTGGCGGTGCACTGAAAAATATCGGTATGGGCGGCGGCTCTCGTGCCGGCAAGATGGAAATGCACAACGACGGCAAGCCGAAAGTAGCGCAGAAAAAATGTATCGGCTGTGGTCGCTGCGTAAAAATCTGTGCTCACAATGCTCCGGTTATTACTGATGGCAAAGCTTCTATTGATATTAATAAATGTGTTGGCTGCGGCCGCTGCCTTGGTATCTGCCCGATGGATGCTATTCATTCCATGAATGATGCAAGCATGGAAAACCTTAATAAACGCATGGCTGAGTACGCTTTTGCAATACTTAACGGCAGACCGCATTTCCATATCAGCCTGATTGTGGATGTTTCTCCTTACTGTGACTGCCATGCAGAAAATGATGCACCTGTAGTACCGAATATCGGTATGCTGGCTTCTTTTGACCCTGTTGCGCTTGACCAAGCTTGCGCAGATTTGGTAAATGCTGCTCCGGTAATGGAAAACTCTGTTTTGGCTGAGCACCTGCGTGATAATGCTGAAGCTTGTGCAGGTCACGACCATTTCCATAATATTACACCGGAATCTGAGTGGAAGACCTGCCTGCAGCATGCAGAAAAACTGGGCCTTGGTACCAGAGATTATGAGCTTATTAAAATAAAATAAAATATTGCTTTGCAGGCAATAAAAAAAGACGCATTCAATGAATGCGTCTTTTTGTTATTTATTATTTGCCGGTTAAACGACGGATAACTTCCTGGTAAGCTTCTTCGACATTGCCAAGGTCGCGGCGGAAACGGTCTTTATCGAGTTTTTCGTTAGTATCCCAGTCCCAGAGACGAGCAGTATCAGGAGTGATTTCGTCAGCCAGGATAACTTTGCCGTCAGCATCGGTACCAAATTCCATTTTAAAATCTACTAAACGGATTTTGCGTTCAGCAAGGAATTGTTTCAGAATATCATTGATTTTTAAGGTCAAGGCTTTAATTTCCTGTACCTGTGCATCAGTAGCAATGCCAAAAGCTTCTGCATAATCATCATTAATCATCGGATCGCCAAGATCATCGTTTTTATAGCAGAATTCGATAATAGGTTTTTTCAGAACATAGCCTTCTTCAACGCCCATTTTTTTAGCCAGACTGCCAGCAGCAATATTACGGGTAACTACTTCCAGCGGGATAATGTGCACTTTTTTGCACAGGGATTCACGATCAGAGAGTTTTTTGATTTGGTGATGTGGAATACCGTTTTTACCCAGCAGATCAAAGAAGAAGGTAGTAATGGTGTTGTTCATGATACCTTTATCCATAATAGTACCTTTCTTTAATCCGTTGAAAGCGGTAGCATCATCTTTATAATAGATAACTACTTCGTTAGGATTTTCTGTGGCAAAAACTTTTTTTGCTTTCCCCTCATATAACATTTCAGCCATAATTAAGTACCTGCCTTTTATAGTGAATTAAGTACTTCTGCGTACTTTTATGTTAGTAGTTTAAATTTTTATACGTCGTTTGTCAAGAAAAATCGGAACATTTAAATGTAAAAAATAAGAAAAATGCTAAAAAATAGCATAAAATCCGAACATTAAAACAAAATAAATAAAAATAGTTAAGGAAATATTTACATATATGAATAAGGGTGTTATAATAATACTAACAACAATGGAGTTGTGAGCAAGTGCTTTCAGCCCATTGTTGTTTTTTTGTAAGCTGAAAGCTTGACGCGTGGCTACATACTGTCAGAGAAAAAAGAAAAGAACAGTATTCGCGGAAGCGGCCAATGAGGGGACATTTGGATAAAATAAATGACTGAAAGAAGTCAACTGTCACGCGAAAATAAAAAACGCAGATGTTTAACATCTGCGTTTTTTTATTTGTCTTTTATTTGATAAGGTTCATACCTACAGCCAGAGCTTTTTTGTTTGCTTCTTCGGTTCCTTTAGGTACACGGTTTAAAACAGCTTTTACCAGGCTTTCTTCGCTAACGATGCCAGTAAGTTTTACCAGTGCGCCCAGTGCTACGATATTGGCAAAAAGGCTTTTGCCAAGTTCTTCTTTGGCGCAGTGGGTGATGGGCAGTTCATATACTTTGCCGCCGAAAGCAGGAACATCTTTGACAAATAAGCTGTCAGTAATCATAATGCTGTCCTGATTCAAGTCGTGAGAGTACTTTGCCGCAGCTTCTTGGCTCATAGCCAGCAGCAGATTAGGTTTGGTTACTTTAGGGAAGTGGATTACTTCATCGGCAATAATAACTTCGGATTTGGAAGCGCCGCCTCTTGCTTCCGGGCCGTAGGATTGGGATTGGATAGCAAGCTTTTCATCCAGCAGAGCTGCTTCTGCCAAAATAATACCGGCAAGAATAAGGCCTTGGCCGCCGGTACCGCTTAAACGCAATTCGTATTTCATTATTTATTACCTCCCTGTGCGCGGGCAATCAGTTCATCGTATGCTTCGGTATATTCTTTGCGGTCTGTAACTTCGTAAAGCAGGCCGATAGGGAATTTGCCCTGGCGTTGTTCGTCAGTCATTTTATTCCATGCGGGAAGCATAACTGCGTGATCGCGCTGCCATTTCATCATATCAGCAGGGCCGCCAAGTTTGTTTTGTCTGCCGAAAGAAATGGGGCAGGCAGAAACTGCTTCGATAATACTGAAACCTTTATGCTGGATACCTTTGGCAATCAGATCAATCAATACCTGAGTGTGGAAGGTAGTAGCGCGGGCAACGAAGGTTGCGCCTGCAGCCTTAGCCAGCTCAGTAATATCAAAATCATGCTCAATGGTTGCATAAGGAGCAGTAGTTGCCTTGCTGCCATAGGGAGTCATAGGAGAATACTGGCCGCCGGTCATGCCATAGATACTGTTGTTGTATAATACTACAGTCATATCTATATTACGGCGTGCAGCATGAATAAGATGGTTGCCGCCGATAGCGGTAGCATCGCCGTCGCCGGTTACTACGATAACATTCAGAGAAGGATTTGCTAATTTAACGCCGGTTGCTACAGGCAGAGCGCGGCCGTGAGCAGAGTGTACAGTGTTAAAGTCAAGATAGCCGGAAGCACGGCTGCTGCAGCCGATGCCGGAAATAACAGCTACGGAATCTTTTTCCAGTGCCAGCTTGTCAATAGCTTTAACGATAGCGCCGGTAACGATACCGTTGCCGCAGCCAGGGCACCAGATATGAGGCAGGCGTCCGGGACGGAAATATTTATCAATCAATTGTTCCATACTCATAGAATAGTTCTCCTCTCTTACAGTGCCATTGCTTTTTTGAATTCTGCCAGCAGCTGTGCGGGAGTTGCCGGTTCATTATCATATTTAGCATAGCTGTATACAGGTACTTTGCCCGCTACAGCACGTTCAACTTCATAAACATATTGTCCGCGATTCAGTTCATGCACCATGATGCCTTTAACTTTGCCAGCCAGTTTCTGCATTTCATTTTCTGCAAACGGCCAGATAGTAATAGGACGCAGCAGACCTGCTTTAATGCCTTCTTTGCGGGCCATATCTACGGCTTCATAGGCTGTACGGGCAGCACCACCGAAGGCAACGATAGCATATTCGGCATCTTCCATGCAGTAGTTTTCCACTTGGACAATATCGTCCAGATGGTCATACAGTTTATGATATTGACGGTCAGCAGCAGCTTTGGTAGCACTGCCGGCACCTTTGGGGAAACCTGTTTCATCATGTACAAGGCCGGTTACATGCCAGCGATAGCCGCTGCCGAAAGGAGGCATAGGCGGTACAAGGCTTTCGTCAGCTGCATAGGCTTTAAAGTCTTCAGGAGCGCAGTCCGGCTGTTTACGTTCTGCCTGCGGAATTTCATCATAGTTATCAGGCAGTTCTATTTTTTCACGCATGTGACCGATTACTTCATCCATCAGCAGGATAACAGGTACACGGTATTTTTCACTTAAAGCGTAAGCACGCAGGGTGAGTTCAAAGCATTCGGGAACACTGGCCGGAGTAAGAGCAATGAGCCAATGATCGCCGTGAGTGCCCCAACGAGCCTGCATAATATCACCTTGGGACGGAGAGGTAGGCTGACCGGTAGACGGGCCTACACGCTGTACATTGACGATTACCAGAGGAATTTCGGCAGCGCATGCATAGCCGATAAGTTCCTGTTTAAGAGAAAAGCCGGGACCGCTGGTTGCGGTCATAACTTTTTTGCCGGTTAAAGAAGCGCCGATAATAGCGCCCATAGAAGCGATTTCATCTTCCATCTGGATAAATTTGCCGCCGACGAGAGGTAGACGTTCAGCTAAAGATTCAGCTATTTCAGTGGAGGGGGTGATAGGATAGCCGCCGAAAAATTTAACTCCGGCAGCAATAGCGCCTTCTACCACGGCCTGATTTCCTTGCAGCAGTAATATTTTAGACATTCAGGTCACTCCTTTGGTTATTTTTCTACAAATATAGCGTAATCGGGGCAGCGCATTTCACACTGACCGCATTTGATGCAATTTTCTTCGGCAACAGCTTCAATTTTCTCTACTTCATTGACAGCAAGTACCTGCTTAGGACAGAAAGCTGCGCAGATACCGCAGCCTTTGCAGCGGTTGCTAATAATTTTCAGACTCATAACTATTCCTCCTCATTTTCAATACATAAAGCGAAAGCTGCTTGTAAATATATCAGTTAAATATAGCAGCTAAATATATTATATGCAATATTGGAAAGTTAAGAAAGTATTAAAAAAATATTTTCTTTTGCGGTTACTGATTTGTATAAAAAAGGCTTAGCGGTTATAATAATACTAAGTATAGAATTTGGCTGAACGGAATTTGAAAGGAGGGGTAGGAGTGCAAATTGATGCGAGTTTGCCTAAAGATCAGCGTATTTTATTGGCAGCAGAGAATGTGTTTTCTGCACGCGGCTACGAAAGGGCTACTGTCGATGAAATCATTGCTTTGGCAGATGTAGGCAAGGGAACTGTTTATAAATATTTTGGGAATAAAGAGCAGCTTTTTTATAAGCTGATTTCGGACAAAAATACGCCCTTTGTCGCAAAATTGCAGGAAGTTGTTGATGGAGCTGAAGATATAGAGTCGAAGCTTTTAGCCTATATGACGACAATGGTTGGCTTTTACAGGGAAAACTATGCCTTGTGGCAGATAGTTTGCTTTGAAATGCTTGGCATAGGCAATGGCTGTCGTGTGCTGAAGGATGGAGATAATTACGTAATACTTTCCCGTTACAGCAATGTGGAACCTTCTGAAAAGCTGAAAGAACAGGTTCTTAGGTATTACCTGATTATGGAGGCAGAATTCATCATTCTGTATAATATTATTGTTGAAGGTATGAAGACTGGCTTTTTGAAGGAAGGCGATTCTCAGATAGCTACCAGAGAGCTGTTTTGGAGCGTAGCCATGTGTGTATTTAATCAGCGCGAGTACGATGCTAAGTTTGAAACTGAAAAAATTGCTGCAATAATTATAGACCGTTTTTTGTACGGTTTGGCAAAATAAAAAGCACCTGCTTTAGCAGGTGCTTTTTATTTTTCAGTTCAGCAGAATTCATCTTTGTAACGCTGCTGGCATTGCATAATAATTTCTTTAGCACGGTCGGCACTATGTGCTTCTTCAAGGGCAGTGCTTTTGCCTTCCAGTGATTTATAAACAGAGAAGAAATGAATCATTTCATCACTGATATGCTGTGGCAGCTCAGTAATGGATTTATAGGAATTATACATGGGATCGCCGAAGGGGATTGCAATAATTTTTTCGTCCATATCTCCGTTGTCTTCCATAATGATAACACCGATAGGATAGCAGCGCATCAGAGTCAGAGGTACTACTTCTTCAGAGCAGAGAACAAGTACATCTAAGGGGTCGTTATCAGCTGCATAGGTACGGGGAATAAAACCATAGTTAGCAGGATAGTGAGTAGAGGTAAAGAGTACACGGTCCATTTTTAAAAGGCCGGTTTCTTTATCCAGTTCATATTTTACTTTGCAGCCTTTAGGAATTTCGATAACAGCACAGAAGTCTTCAGGGGAAATGCGTTTAGGGTCAATGTCATGCCAGATATTCATGAAAGTGCCTCCTTAGTTTAGCCATAATATTTAAAGCTGAAAATATTATATACCTATATAAATTATAATAGATTTGAGCAAAATAAATGTCAAATTTTTATAAAATAAAAAGCGGCTGCTTAATAGCAGCCGCTTTTGTCTTACCAGCCGGCAACGATAGAGCCTTTGAAATGCTCGTCGATGAATTTTTTGTTTTCTTCAGACTGATAGATTTTTTTGAGTTGTGCAATACGCGGATCGTCTTTGTATTTTTCTTTGGTAACAAAGATATTTACATAAGGATTGTCAGCTTTTTCCAGCAGCAGAGAATCTTTAGTAGGATTGAGGCCAGCAGGAATTGCATAGTTAGCGTTGATAACAGCAATGGTTAAGTCAGGCAGGCTGTTGGGGATGATTGCTGCATCGAGTTCGCGGATAACATAGTTATGCGGATTTTCAGTAATATCTTTAACGGTAGTGGTAACGTCATTGATATCTTTAACTTTAATCAGGCCTTTGTCAGCCAAAAGCAGTAAAGCGCGGCCGCCGTTAGAAGGATCGTTAGGAATACCGATAATGGCACCATCAGGAATAGCGTCACCTTTTTTCAAGGTTTTGGAGTAAACAGCCATAGGGAAGTTTACAGTTTTGAATACTTCTACAAGGTCAAATTTAGGTTCTTTTTCTCTGGTTGCTGCCAGGTAAGGCGCATGCTGCATGCTGTTAGCGAAGATTTCTTCCTGATACAGGGATACGTTAGGAGTAACGTAATCGGAAAATTCTACTACTTCAACCTGCAGGCCTTCTTTAGCTGCCAGTTTTTTTACATTGTCCATGATTTCTGCATGGGGTCCGGCGGTAACGCCGATTTTTACAGGAGCCTTGCTGTCTTTGCTTTTGCTGTTGTCAGAACCGCAGCCTGCTGCTAAAAATGCCAGCAGGCAAATTGCTGCAGCAAAAAGTCTGAAAATGTTTTTCATGATAAATTCCACCTCATTTTAAAATATTATATCTATATTTAAAACAGCAGGGCTGCTTTACAGTTTATTTTTATTAAGCTTTTTGGACATCCAGTTACCGAAGGACTGCATTGCCTGTACCATGATAATGAGGATGATTACCGTAGTAATCATAACATCCAGCTGGAAGCGCTGATAGCCGTAACGGATAGCAAGGTCTCCCAAGCCGCCGCCGCCAAGAGCACCGGCCATTGCAGAATAACCGATAAGGCTGATGATAGCAAGAGTAACGCCTAAGACGATAGAATGCAGAGCTTCAGGCAGCAGTACCTTAGTGATAATCTGCATGGGGCTTGCACCCATAGCCTGAGCAGCTTCGATAACGCCGGGGTTGATTTCCAGCAAAGAAGATTCAATGATGCGGGCAATAAAAGGAGCTGCGGAAATGGTCAGCGGAACAATAGCTGCCGTAGTACCGATGGAAGAACCGACAATAATACGGGTCAGCGGAATAATTGCTACCATGAGGATGATAAAAGGAGTAGAACGGGTAGCATTAACGATAGCACCTAAGATAGAGTTTACTGCAGCATTAGGCAGAATATGGTCTTTACGGGTTACAGTCAGGATAACGCCTAAAGGAATACCGATAACTGTTGCCATGACAGTAGAAGCGACAACCATATAACAGGTTTCAAAAAAAGATTTTATTAAAAGATCAATCATATCAGGACTCATAACCAATTACCTCCGTTTTCAGATCCTGGCTGTGCAGATAAGCCAGTGCATTTTGGATGCCTTCCTGGGTACCGGAAATTTCAATAACCAGAGTACCGAAGGGAACATCCTTCAAATGGTCGATATTGCCATACAGGATGCTGACATCAACATCAAATTTCTTAACCATGCCGGAAACAATAGGTTCACCAGCGGAATTGCCCAGGAAGGAAATGCGGGTAATGAGTTTGCTGCCTTTGCTGTATTGTTCGGAAAGATGCATGTTTTTGAGCATCGCTGCGAAATTATCGTTAGTAGCACTCTTGGTAAATTCTTTGGTAGTAGGATGCTGCGGGTTAGTGAACACGTCGATCATAGGACCTTCTTCAATGATAACGCCGTTTTCGATAACAGCTACGCGGTCACATACTGCCTTAACTACTTCCATCTGGTGAGTAATCATAACGATGGTAAGATTCATCTTGTGATTGATATCTTTAAGTAATTCCAGAATGGATTTGGTAGTCTGCGGGTCCAGTGCGGAGGTTGCTTCGTCACACAGCAAAACTTTTGGATTGCTGGCTAAAGCACGGGCAATGCCTACGCGCTGCTTTTGACCGCCGGAGAGCTGGCTGGGGTAGTAGTCTGCCCTTGTTTCCAGCTGTACCAGTTCCAGCAGAGGACGAACTCTTTTATCAATTTCGTCTTTGCCAAGTCCTTGAATTTCCAGCGGGAAGGCAATGTTGTCATAAACAGTACGGGAAGCAAGCAGATTGAAGTGCTGGAAAATCATGCCTATGCTTTGACGCGCTTTGCGCAGCTGGGTATCGTTCATGGCAGTCAAATCTGCACCATCAACGATGACTCTGCCTGCAGTTGGTTTTTCCAGCATATTGATGCAGCGTACCAAAGTTGATTTGCCGGCACCAGATAAACCGATAATGCCGAAAATTTCGCCCTCTTTAATATGGAGGTTGGTTGTTTTAAGAGCGTGGATATCGCCTGCTTTGCTGTAGTAAGTCTTTTCGATATTGAGCAATTCTATCATAAAAACAGCGTCCTTTCTTGTTTTGCAGAATAAAAAAACCCTTCACCAGTCAGCGAAGGGTACATGTCGTTATGGTCAAGCACTTCTTCATCTGCCGGATTACTCCGTTGGATTTGGCACCGTTCACATAAAGTGTGGTTGCCGTAGCTTCATTGGGCCAGTCCCTCGGCTACTCTTGATGAATAACTGTTAAGTTAATGAACTTATGATACAATGATTTTCAAATATTGTCAACAAAAATATTAGTATAAATATTTTTATCTTGTCTTTCGTAAGATAAAGTGATAAAGTAAAGAGAAGAAAATATAGCTCGATAAGGAGAATTCATTATGTCAGATAAAATAAGAGATGAACTTACAGACCAGCTGTTTACCGCTATCCTTAGCTTAAAAGATAAAGAACAATGTTACCGCTTTTTTGAAGATATATGCACAATCAGCGAGCTGAAAGCCATGGCACAGCGTCTTGAAGTAGCACGCATGCTGGACGAAGGCTGCATTTATGAAACTATTGTAGAAAAAACCGGTGCGAGCACGGCCACTATTTCCCGCGTAAAACGATGCCTGGTTTACGGAGCAGATGGTTATAATTCGGTAATGCCGCTGCTGCGCCGTGATAAATAATGAGGAAGATTTATGGATGAGTTTAATGTTCGGCAAAGCATAGAGAATTTAAGCGGCTACACTGTGCAGCATGTAGAAGCTAAAATCATTGCTGATACTAATGAAAGTAACTATCCTATGCCGGAAGAAGTAAAGAAAAAAATTCTGGCAATGACAGAAGCCTTTCCGTTTCATCGCTATCCTCCCATTAAGGCGGAGAATCTGTCTGAAACCATCGCCAAAGAGCTGGATTTACCTAATGATAATGTGAGAATTGGCAATGGCGCGGGAGAATTGCTGCAAAAGGCCTGTTATGCTTTTGGCGGCAGTGGAAAAAAGATTGCTTTTCCCGTACCATCGTATGATATGTATGCTACTTATGTACAGTTATCAGACAGTGAAGCCGCACCGTACAGACTTACTGAAGATGGGTATCTGGATGCAGAAGCGATTATCAATTTCTGTAATTCAGAGCAGGTTGCCTTATTGATTATCTGTAATCCCAATAATCCTACCGGTAATTACAATCCGTTGCCGCAGGTAGAAAGAATTATTGCTTCCATCAAATGTCCGGTAGTTGTTGATGAAGCGTGCATGGAATTTGCGGGCGGCAGGGATGTGGACAGCCTTGATATGCGGCCGCTGAATAAAATCTGGCTTGTAGCAGGTTCAGTACTGACTATCAGCGGGAAATACAGTAATCTTTTGTGTATTCGCACTTTTTCTAAAGCGTATGGATTGGCAGGTCTGCGCTGTGGTTATGTGGTTGGCTGCAGCGGGATTATCAGAATTTTAGGCAAGACGCTTTTGCCATATCAGGTAAATGCTTATACCCTTATGGCAGCTAAGCTGGTATATGAAAATAAGCTGCTTTACAGGGAGCTGATAAAAAAGGTTGTGCAGGAACGGCAGCTGCTGATTGATTTTCTGCAGCATCAGGGCTTTGAAGTTTGGCCGTCAGCTGCAAATTTTGTACTTTTCAGGGCTAATGGCAGAATGGCAGAAATACTGGCAGAAAGTCATGACGAGGTTTATGGCAGAGATGAAAAAATGACAGCGCTGGAAAAAAGCGGACATTTTATTTATCGTTATCTGCTTAGTCATGGTATTCTGACTGCTGATTTAGCTGCCTGTCCGCAGCTTTCCGGCAGTATAAGGCTGACCGTAGTCTTGCCGGAAGAAAATGAAATAATAAGACAGCAATTGCAGCTTTTATGTGCAGATGTATTTGTGCACGGCAATAAAACACGAGAGGAATTATAGCCTTTCGTGTTTTTATTTTTTTATAAAATTTTGCAATTAGCTATTGCTAACTTAGTGAGAGTGTGATAAGATTACAGTAAAGTTAGTCGATGCTAACCAATGCAGAAATTTAACCCTTCTGTATTATATATAATTGACCTTGACTATCCCTTTGCATCTTCTGTTTTGCATTGGTTAGCAAAAACTACGATGGCAGGAGGCAAGTATGAATTTGTTCGGCTTTCATAAATTTGATGAGCTGGTGGCCTTTCATTGTTCGCCGGTATTGCTGCAGGTAAAGCCGGCTAATGTTATCTCGCTGCCGCAGTTTGAGGCAGAAGAGCTGCAAAAACTGTTATCTAAGTATAATGAAGAGTTTCAGTTACACGGCATTGTTTTCAGGTTGTTGTGCCGCTGCAGCAGGAAAAGTCTGCTTCTGATATATAACAAAGCAAAGCTTGAAGAAGTGCTGCAGGATAGGGGCTGCCGCGCGTATCTGACAGCTGCCGGATATGACAGAGATAATTCTCTGGAAGAAGATTTACTGACTTTGGAAAAAAGGCTGCAGCAGGAATGTGAGTTTCCCCATGAGATTGGTATCTTCCTTGGTTATCCGCTGGAGGATGTACTGGGGTTTGTATTAAATAAAGGCAACAGCTGTAAATACAGCGGTTATTGGAAGGTATATGGTGATGTAGAACAGGCGAAAAAGCTTTTTGCTACTTATGAGAAGTGCAGGGATTCCGTACTGCAAAAGCTTACGGAAGGCTTATCGCTTTATAATGCAGTAACGGCTATATAAGGAGGCTATCATGGAAAAAATACCTGTAATTTACTGGAGTGGTACCGGTAATACGCAAATCATGGCGCAGGCAGTTGCCGAAGCAATCAATAACTCTGGTGCAGAAGCTCTTTTAACAGAAGTAGGTCAGATTTCTGCGTCAGAAGCAGCACAATATCCGGCGTTGGCGCTGGGATGTTCTGCTATGGGGGCAGAGGTGCTGGAAGAGTACGAATTTGAACCGTTTTTTACAGAACTGGAAAAAATGCTGGCAGGTAAAAAAGTAGCGTTGTTCGGTTCCTACGGCTGGGGTGGTTCCTATATGCAGGACTGGGAAAATAGAGTTACTGCAGCCGGAGCTGAGCTGGTAGCTCCAGGTGTATTGGCACTTAATGCGCCGGATGATTCTGCTTTAGAAGCCTGTGCGGCTATTGGCAAATTATTAGCTGCTAGATAAATTGTTTGAAGTTTGCCTGCTAATCAGGTGAATATATATTTTCTCCTCCAAAGAGCAAAAGGAATCTGTTGAGCAGGTTCCTTTTGTTTTTTATTTGTGCACATTGTTTACTAATAAAATATATTTTGTTATAATATTTAACATCTTTTTTTAAAGAGGGTTTTGAAGCACAAATATAAAGAAAGAAGCGTTGGAATGAAAAATTGGAAAATTGTTTTAGCTATACTTACGACTAATGTAGTCTTTATGTCGGCAAGCTATACGATGCTGATACCGTTCCTGCCCATGTATCTGATTAAAGAACTTGGTGTTTCTCAGGAAGATGTAAAAATGTGGTCAGGAGCAATCTTTTCTGTTACTTTCCTGATTGGCGGCATTATGTCTCCTATTTGGGGCAGGATGGCTGATAAGAAGGGCAAAAAGCTGATGGCTATTCGCTCAGGACTGGGACTGGCTATCGTTTATCTTTTAGGGGCAGTAGTAACTTCACCGGAGCAGATGTTCTGTGTACGTGTGCTGCATGGTTTTGCTGCCGGGCTCTGGTCTGTGTGTTTAGCGATTGCAACTTCCAGTGTACCTATTGATAAGCTGGGTGTAAGTCTTGGTATCATGCAGTCGGGCTTAACTGTCGGTAACGTGGTAGGGCCGCTTTTAGGTGGTTTTTTAGCTTCTGTTTTTGGCATGCGCTCTTCTTTTTATTTTGGCGGCATTATGCTTTTAATTATTACTCTGGTATTTTACGTATATATACCGGAGCCTCCTAAAGGTAAAAGCGAGGTTGGTCAGCCGGAAGAAAGCAACAGAGAGCTGCTGCGTCAGCCTGCTGTAATGGAAACGCTTTTATATGCAGGCGTTGTGCAGATGGTTATCCTTTTAATTCAGCCGATACTGAGTCTCTATGTAGCGGAATTGAATCACAGTATGGATAATATCATCTTTATATCTGGACTGGTATTTTCTTTGGTTGGTGTAGCAAGTGCTATAACGGCGCCTTTCTGGGGTCGTTTCGGGCAGCGCAGAGGTTTCTACTGTTCACTGTACATTGCTGCAGCTCTCTCCGGTATTGCTATGATTTGTACTGCCATGCCGGACTCTTTATGGAATTTTGCTATTGTTAATTTTGTAGTAGGTATGTTTTTTGCCGGTATTAATCCGTCAATCAGCGCTATTTTGACTAATAAGACTAAACATAGCCAGCGAGGGCGTATTTTTGGCTTTATGTTTTCCGCTCAGCAGATGGGTTCCATGGTAGGCCCGTTAGCCGGCGGTGTTTTAGCAACTTACTTTCCGCTGAAAACAGTATTTTATGTGGGCGGTATATTCCTGCTTTTAATTAGCGCTGCTGTATTTATGCGGCATCGTGGTGAAAAAGAACAGGTTCTGCTGTAATTAGCTGTAAATTAAAAGAACGTATTTTAACATTAGTTAAAATACGTTCTTTTTTATTGTTCCTGCATTGCTTTGTGTTCTGTTTCAGTTGTTTTGATAACTTGCTCACTAGATGTATCTTCATTAATTTGTGCAGAAGAAGTATTTTGCTCAGAATCAGCAGCTTTTTCTTGCTGCTTCTGCTGCTGTTTTTGCTCAGCAGAGTTATCAGTGTTTTGTGTTTCAGTGTTCTTAGGAGTATCTGCTTTAGCAGCAGTGGTTTCTTGCGCGTCGACCTTGGCTGCAGGTGCTTTAGCTTCTTTCGCTTCCGGATTTTCAGCTTTAGCTGCAACTGCATTTTCTGTTTGCTTAGCTGCAGCTTTCTGCTTCGTTTTTTCAGCAGTTTTTTTCTGGACAAAGTCATCTACGAACAACACCAGTTTTTCAGGACCGGAGCCGGGAATAACAGAAATGGTCTTAGAAACATTGTTATTCCAAATGGTTTCGCCGGCTTTACTGTAACCGATTTCTTCCAGCTTGGTTAACTGCAGACGATCTGCTGAAAGCAGATATTTTATTTTGATTTCGGTAATATCGTATTTAGGGTCGCCAAGCATAACCTTAGCCCAAAACAGGACTGTGTTGTTATCGTGAATCTTTAAAGTCCTGCTGTCGATATACCAGGAGTTATTATTAGGAGAATCTTTACCCGCCAGCAGCCAGCGTTCGTTATCAGCAGCAAAAACTGACGAGGAGAGAAGCAGCAAGCTGAGCAATAGGCTAAAAATAATTTTCATAATGAGTACCATGGCCTTTGTTGGAATACGGATAGAATATACTTTCATCCTGCTTATAAGTATAAAAGGGGGCTGCGGCAGTGTCAAGAAAAGGCAGCGCTCAGTGAAGGCTGCATGGCAATGTTCACTGTTTAGACAATGTTTCTTCACAGATGTGGCGATGATGTACAGGTAAAAAAGTGCTGCTGTGGAATGTTTGTTTAAGCAGGGAGGGGATGATGATAAATCAATATTCATGGAGGGCACGTAGTGCAACAGGCAAAAGTTTCAGCGGTAAAATAGCTGCGTCCTCTGCTGACGAAGCAGTTTTACAGCTGCGGCAGCATTACAGGTATGTAGTTGCCTTGAAGCCCTGCAGGTATGAGCAAGTATTTATAAGGGTGCGACGCAGCAGGAGATTTACAGATAAACAGCGCATTGCTTTTTTTAAACAGTTAGCTGTAATTTTAAACAGTGGCATTCCTTTATTGCAGGGAATAGAAATATTGCAGCAAAGACTCGATAAAAAACTGGGGACAGTTTGCCAGCAGTTAATTCAAAGGCTGCAGGCCGGCAGTACGCTGCATGAAGCAATGAACTGTGAACGTGTATTTTTCCCGCCGCTGGCAGTTACGCTTACTGCTGCAGGTGAAAGCGGCGGTGAGCTGGAACGTGTTTTGGAAGCGGCTGCTGAATATTATGCACGGCAGTATGAGCTGAAATGCTTTTTATACAAGGCTGCAGCCTATCCGCTTTTTTTATTGGCGGCAACTGCTGCTGTATCACTGTTCTTTTTATTCTACGTTCTGCCGCAGCTGGCAGGAGTCTATACCTCCATGCAGGCACAGCCGGACTACTTTCTGCAGTGGGTTTTGCGGATGAATAACTTTGTATCAGAGCATACTTTGCTGTTAGCGGCAATACTAGCAGGTACAGCTGTGCTGCTTAGTCTGCATCAAGCTGCCCTGCGTACTACTATATTGCAGCTGCCGGGTATTAAGGGGATTTATGGACTGGTACAGGAAATACGCTTTTGTAAGCTGCTGGCACTGTTGCTGAACAGCGGTTTAAATATTACTATTGCGGCCGAAGAAGCTGGTAAGACATTTACTGATGAAGCAAGGCTGGGTCAGCTGTATCTTTTTCGGCAGAGCTTACTGCGCGGCGTTGATATAGGTATAGCAGCGCAAAGAGCCGGCTGTATTTTTTCACCGTTGACCAGAGAATTTATAGCCATTGGTGCAGCAACAGGCTGTCTGCCGCAGATGCTTAACGAGGCTGCCGGTATTTTAGAGCAGGATCTGCAAAGTAAGCTGGAAAAGTTTCGGGAGTTGTTTGCACCGGTGTTGCTGCTTATTGCCGCCTTATTGACTGCGCTGGTAGTATGCTCTGTTATGGGTCCGCTTTTTGATTTATTTACCGCTTTGCCTGAATATGAATAAAGGAGATGAAAAGATGATGAAAGGTGGTAAGCAGGGAGGCTTTACCCTGATTGAAATTGTGGCAGCTGCTGCACTTTTAGGTGTGCTTTTAACAATGCTTATGCCGTCACTGGAAGGTGCTAATGAAAAAGTTAAAAATGCCAAGCTGAAAAACGATCTGGCTGCAGTAGACCAGGCTTTACAGCTGTATAAGCTGGAGAATGGTACTTTGCCGGAGGGACTTACCGAGCTTGATGGCAGTTATTTAGCCAAAGGCAGCGACTTCAAAGATGCACTAAACGAAGATTTAACTTATACGGTAGAAAGTGATGGCCTTACTTACACATTAAAAGGGAAAAATGCTGCTGGCAATGAGGTCGTTTCCGGTGGCAGCAAGTCAGCGCAGTAAAAAGAGCGGTTTTATTTTTACGGATATTTTGGCAGGCTGCTTTATATTAGGATTAGCTGCTGCAATGCTGCTGGTTGGCGGCAGCAGCTGGCTGAAATATTATCATCAGCAGCAGTTAAAACAGGCAGCAGCTGTACTTTCAGCAGATATAAGACTGCTGCAGCGTCAGTCCTTATTTGATGATGGTATTTTAAACAGGCAGATAAAATTTATGACTGATAAAAAAGGCTACGCTTTTTATGTAGACAGGAAAGTAAAAAAGCGTGTTTATTTCAGCGATTTCGGCTGCGGTGATGTCAGGCTGGATAATAAGCTGACTTATGTTCAATATACCAATAACGGCAGTCCGTCCATGACTGGCAATATCATTCTTAAACATCAAAAGCTGCCGGGAAGTTTCTGTACTTTATCCATACAGCCAGTAACGGGAAGAGTGGTTATAAGTGAAGAAAAATAGAGGATTTTTCCTGATTGAAACAGCAGCTGTATTTTTGCTTACCGGCGTAATCTTACTGGGAGCTTTAAAGCTTTATGGCAGCGGTATTAGGCTGCAGCAGCGCAAACAGCAGTTAGAAAAGGCCTGGCAGGCAGGGCAGCTGCAGCTTTTTACCGGCAAGACAGATGATGGCTTTATTGCACGGGAAAATGCTCTTGAACAAGATGGGCTGATAATGAAAGAAGTACAGATATTGGATGATAAAGGAAAAATTTGCTGCAATCTGGTACAAATGGAAAAATGAACAAGGCTTTCTTCTGGCAGAATTACAGCTAAGTATGGCTGCTGCTGCCTTACTGATGGTCATGTTTTGCAGCAGCAGTGTAAGTATTCTGCAGAATTGTCAGAAGATGCTTTTAGACATGCAGCTGCAGGATGCAGGCAGATATATGCTCAGTATGCTGGAAAAAGATTTGGCATATGACAGCGTTCTGATTACTGTAAGCAAAGATTTCAGAGGTGCTGCCAAAGTTGGCTGCCGTACTGTATTTGGCGGCAAAAGCTATCTTTATACTTGGGAAAATAACGGCTTGTACAAGCAGACACAGACTGCCGGAACTAAGGGTAAGAATCCGTTATATATCCCTGATTGCAAAGTGATGGATTGGCAGGTCAAGAAATTGGATGATAAAACACTGCTGGTGGAATTTATCCTGCAAAAGCAGGGATGGCAGCAGAAATTCCGGCGAGTATTTTATTGCCTGAATGGAAGGGTTGTACAGGATGGGGCGTAGCAAAGGCAGTGTTTCCATTGCTTTGCTGGTTGTGGGGCTGGTGGTCTTATTACTGGCACAGATCTTTTATCTCTATGCTGGTAAAGAATACGAAAAACATCAGCAGCTTATTCGCGCAGAGCAGCTGCGAATGCTTTGTACTTCAACGATAGAAAGTTTATCTGCAGTAAATATTTCTGATGAAAATAAAGCGTTTAATGTCTGCTTATATCCCGGTGCTGTTCCTGCTGCAGTAAGCAGCAAGGTTAAGTTCAGTGACGATCAATGTATAAAATATTTGGAAGTAACAGCAGAATGCGGTGAGCTGCGGCAGGTATTACGGCAGACATATTTTTCTCTGCCGGAAGCAGTAAAGGTGCAGGCGCACATTTATGGCATTATCAGCGGGACTTCGGTAACAGGAACAGAGTTTCTGCCGCCGGAAACACTATATACAGGCACAGGAGAAGTAATGTTTCCGCCAACAGAAGCTTTTGCTTTACAGGCTATCGAAGAGTTGCCGATGGAAACACTAAGATTGAATGGACTCAGTAAACGGTTTTATTATCTGGATGACTACAGAGGCATTACCTTTGACAGAGGTATGAAGGTTTATGGCAGCGGGCTTATTGCTGCGCAGGGAAATATCATTATAAGTGATAATTGCGAGTTTACAGATCCGATTATACTGCTTACAGAAAAGAAAATTGAAATTGGTGATAATGTTAAACTGCCGCAGGCCTTGCTGTTGTCACGCAAGGGAATCAAGGTAGGCAGCGGCTGCAGCATCGGAGGTGTCATGATGAGTAACGGTACCATAGAATTTACAGATACAGTCTCTTTTTCACATCATGAAAATCTTGTAGCGGGGTTTTCATCGTTTTATTACATTCTCTGAAGAAAAAGCTCTCCATATTAATATGGAGAGCTTTTTTATAGGATTTTATAAAGTTGGAATTGTTGGGTATCACAGGAAACTAATTTATAGTTTATACCTGTACGCTGACCCTCATATACAGAAATGTGGTTTTCACCATGGATATGACCGTAAACACAATGACTGACATTATATTTTTCCAAAAGGTCAGTAAAAAGTGTATGCTCCTCAGCAGCAAAGAGAGGCGGATAATGAAAGACGCAGATAATGTTTTCTGCCTGCTGTTTAGCTGCTGCCTGCAGAGAAAGTTCCAGACGGATGCTTTCGCGCTGATATATTTTCTGGTCTTCCGGAGTGAAGTTATCGGAAGAAGGCAATATCCAGCCACGGGTACCGCAGATGGCGTTATTACCGATCATAATACAGTTGTTTTGTAAAAATTGAAACTTATTCTCCGTGAATTGCTGCATTTTTTTTAAGCTGGTCCACCAATAATCGTGGTTGCCGCGCAGCAGTATTTTTTCGCCCGGCAGTTGTGCCAGCCATTGCAGATCGCTTTTAGCTTCTTCCAGCTGCAGGGCCCAGGAAATATCGCCGCAGATAATTACAGTATCTTCTGCTGTAACTGTTTGCAGCCAGTTATTTTTGATTTTTTCTTTATGACCGGCCCAGTGTTCACCAAAAATTTCCATAGGTTTGCTGGGAGGTTCTCCGGAAAGGTGTAAATCTCCAATAGCGTAAATATGCATAAGTACCTCTTTTGCTGAGTATTCTTATCAATAATATTATCATAAATTTACGCTGCTTATAGATATAATAGAGAAAAAATTTTGTGATAAATATTGCTGTTGAGATAAAAAATAAGCCGGAAACTTTGTTCCGGCTTATTAGGTTAAATAATCAGTGTTTTGTGTTGTCTAAAGGTAAATCCTGTAATGCGTCAAAACCGGTTTCGCCAGTTCTGATTTTAACAACGTCTTCGACATCATAAACAAAGATTTTACCATCACCGTATTTACCGGTAAAAAGTACTTGCTTTGCCGTGTTGATGACTGTTTCAACAGGCAGAGCGGAGACCACCAGTTCTACCTTGATTTTAGGCAGTAAGTATGCGGCTACTTCTGCACCACGATACATTTCTGTCTGTCCCTTTTGGATACCGTAGCCTAATACCTTGGTAACGGTCATACCGGTAACACCTAATTTATCAAGAGCAGCTTTCAGTGCTTCAAATCTGTTTTGAGAGGTTATAATAACAACCTTACTCATTTTAATTTTGCCTTTGGCAGAAGCTTTAGTAAAGGTTACAGGCTCATAGGTACTGGTATGAGAATGAGGCAGGTATTCAGTTACTGGCATAAAGTCAGCATAGCTGCTGGCAAGGCCATGCTCTTCCATGTCAAGACCAGAGATTTCTTCCTGCGGAGATACACGCAGGCCGATAGTTTTATCCAGCAATTTGAAGATAATGGTCATGGTGATAAATACATACGCTGCAACTGCAATGATGCCAGTCAGCTGTGTTACAAGCAGGTCGCTGGAACCGGAGTAGAACAGCCCGCCTTTTTCGGCGAAGAGACCGACACAGATGGTACCGAAAGCACCGCAGACGCCGTGAACGGAGATAGCGCCGACCGGGTCGTCAATTTTAAGTTTCTGGTCAAAGAATTCTACAGCTATAACAACAAGGATGCCTGCAAGGGTACCAATGCAGAAGGCTCCGGCAACACTTACCATATCGCAGCCCGCAGTGATGCCTACCAGACCTGCAAGTGCGCCGTTGAGTGTCATGGAAACATCCGGTTTGCCATAGCGGGCCCAGGTGTAGAACATAGTAGCAGTAGCACCGGCAGCAGCGGCCATATTGGTAGTCACAAAGATTCTAGACATGGATATTAAAGCAGTATCGCCGGTAGCGCAGACAGTGGAGCAGCCATTAAAGCCAAACCAGCCGAACCATAACAGGAATACGCCGAGAGCGCCGAGGGTAAGGCTGTGACCGGGAATAGCGTTGACGGTTCCGTCCGGATTATATTTACCGATACGGGGACCGAGCAGCTTAGCGCCTACTAAAGCTGCAATACCGCCTACCATATGTACGGCTGTGGAGCCGGCGAAATCATGGAAGCCTAACTGAGAGAGCCAGCCTCCGCCCCAAATCCAGTGCCCTGAAACAGGATAGATTAATGCACTGATAAGGATGCTGTAAATGCAGTATACAGAGAATTTAGTACGTTCTGCCATAGCACCGGAAACAATTGTTGCTGCAGTAGCGCAGAATACGGTCTGAAAAATAATGAACGCCATGGACGGGAACGAAGAGCTGTAATCACCCATGATAAAGAAGTCCGGTATACCGAGAATACCCTTATAATCGCTGCCGAACATCAGGCCAAAGCCGATAACCCAGAAGACAATGGAGCCGAGAGCAAGGTCCATAAAGTTTTTCATGACGATGTTGCCGGCATTTTTAGCTCTGGTGAAGCCTGTTTCTACCATAGCAAAGCCGGGCTGCATGGAAAAAACCATGAAAGCCCCGATAAGAACCCAGATGGTGTCTGTTGCAGAATACATTTTAAAATCCCTCCTGAAAATAATTGCAAAAAAAGAGAGGTACATCCTTGAAGGATGCACCTCGTTGTGCCATAAGATAAAATTTTATCAGTCGTTAACGCCGAAAAGCAGCTCACCATAGGTAGGATAGGGCAGATATTTTTCACCCAGCAGGGCTTCTGCTTTATCTGCTGCTGTACGGAGCTCTTCCATAGCGGATAATACGCTGTCGTGATAGAAGTTAGCAGCTTCTTTACTGGATGCTATGTCTGCTGCTGCAGTTAGGGCAGCTTCCAGTTTTTCTGCTGCTGCATATATTTCACTGCCGTAAGCGGAAAGCTTTTCTGCCAGTTTAGCTTCAAAGCCGGCAGAGATGCCTGCGGCTTTTTTATCTAGTGCGGCGGAAGTCAAATCGCTTTCGTAGGCATTGAGAGCGGGCAGGATATCCTTATGCAGCATTTCCAGCATTGTGGAGGCTTCTATTTTTAAGACAGTGCAGTAGTTTTCCAGCAGGATTTCTACACGTGATTTAACTTCTGCGGCTGTAAAGATATTATGTTTTTCAAAAAGAGCGATGTTTTTGGCATCTGCCAGATGCGGCAAAGCTGCGGGAGTTGATTTAAGATTGAGCAGGCCGCGTTTTTCGGCTTCGTGAACCCATTCATCAGTGTAGCCGTTGCCGTTGAAGACAATGCGTTTGTGAGCAAGATAGGTTTCGCGTACCAGCTCATAAATTGCTTTTTCAATATCAGCGGCATCTTCCAGTTTATCAGCAAACTCATCCAGTTCTTCGGCAACAATAGTATTCAGAACGATGTTGGGGCCGGAGATGGAGAACATACTGCCCGGCATACGGAATTCAAACTTATTGCCGGTAAAGGCGAATGGAGAGGTTCTGTTTCTGTCGGTGTTGTCTTTTACTAAAGCCGGGATGGTATCATCGCTGACTTTCATATAGGTAACAGGAGTGCTGTCGTAAGTCTTGCCGGCAGCAATGGCTTCCAGAATGCCTGTGAGTTCTGTACCCAGGAACATGGATACAATTGCGGGAGGAGCTTCGTTGGCTCCCAGACGATGGTCATTGCCTGCGCTGGCTACGGAAATACGCAGCAGATCCTGATATTCGTCCACTGCTTTGATGATAGCTGCTAATAACAGCAGAAAACGGGTATTTTTATAGGGTTCTTTGCCAGGATCAAGCAGATTCATACCTTCTGCTGTACTTAAAGACCAGTTGTTATGTTTACCGCTGCCGTTAACGCCGGCAAAGGGTTTTTCATGCAGCAGGCAGACTAAGCCGTGGCGCAGGGCTACACGCTTCATAAACTCCATAGTCAGCTGGTTATGGTCAGCGGCTACGTTGGTAGAAGTAAAGATAGGCGCCAGTTCATGCTGCGCGGGGGCAACTTCGTTATGTTCTGTTTTTGCCAGTACGCCAAGCTTCCAAAGTTCTTCATCCAGCTCTTTCATAAAGGCCATAACGCGCGGTTTAATCATACCGAAATAATGGTCATCCAGTTCCTGACCACGAGGCGATTTAGCACCAAAAAGCGTACGGCCGGTATAAACAAGATCTTTACGTTTTTCCCACATTTTTTTATCAACCAGGAAATATTCCTGTTCCGGACCAACTGTGCTGGTTACTTTAGCTGTGTTGATGCCCAGCAGCTTAAGAATGCGGCAGGCTGCTTTGCTGACTGCCGTCATGGAACGCAGCAGCGGTGTCTTTTTATCTAATACCTCTCCGGTATAGGAACAGAAAGCGGTAGGAATGCACAGGCAATCATCTTTGATAAAGGCATAAGAGGTTGGGTCCCAGGCTGTATAGCCGCGTGCTTCAAAGGTAGCGCGCAGACCGCCGGACGGGAAGCTGGAAGCATCAGGTTCGCCTTGAATTAATTCCTTGCCGGAAAAGTCCATAATGGCTCTGCCTTCAGCTGTAGGTGCGATGAAGCTTTCATGTTTTTCTGCGGTAATGCCGGTCATGGGCTGGAACCAGTGAGTGAAATGAGTAGCGCCATGTTCCAGCGCCCAGTCTTTCATAGCATTAGCGATAACATTAGCCATGGTCAAATCTAAAGGACGGCTTTCTAATACTGCTTCTTTAAATGCTTTGTAGGTAGCAGTCGGCAGACGGTCTTTCATGATAGTTTCGTTAAATACTAGGCTGCCGAAAAGTTTTGGTACATCTTTCATAATAAAAACCTCCCTGAATTGTGTTGGGTATTGTTTTTATTCCCCTCAGAATAAAACAAAAAAGCAACAACGCGGTTTAAGATAGTCATGCTATCCAACAACCACGTTGTTGCTTATGCTCATTATAAAAACAAAGAGCTGATTTGTAAAGAGAAAATGATACAAAAATAAAAGATTTATTATTATAAAAATTGAAAAAATTACAAAAATAACAGTAAACTATAAGGCCTATAAATAATATCTCAAGATGGGGTTAAGTAAATATCTGCTGCTTAGGGCAGGAAAAACATTATTGGTATAGAATATCTTCTATATTCATAATTATGTACGAACGGAGTGTAGAATATGACTTTTGGTGCTATAGTACAGAAAAACGGATTTTATGCCCTGCGTATTTTAGGCAGCTGCGGACAATTTACTGCTGAGGAGCTTTTGAATTTAGCCAAACTGGTACAGAAATTTGGTAAAGGCTGTGTTACAGCTACCAGCAGAGGCACAATTGAACTGGAAGGCATCAGTGAAACTGAGCTGGAAGAAGCAGTTGCGGCCATTCAGGCAGCAGGACTTAGATTAGGCGGTACAGGAGCTACGGTAAGAGCCGTAGTTGCCTGCAAAGGAACTGCTTGCCGCCGGGGAATGTATGACGTACATGCTTTGGCCTGCCGTTTTGATGAACAGTTTTATGGCTTGGAAGTACCGAAGAAATTCAAGATTGGCGTTTTTGGCTGTATCAACAGTCTTGGTAAGGCTATGGCGCAGGATGTCGGTATTATGCCGTCCTTTACCAAGCTCGGCTGTCTGGAGTTATATGTAGGCGGTCTGGCAGGAAGCAGGCCGATGCATGGCAGACATATTGCCGTACCGTTGACGCAGGAACAGGCTATCAAGGCTGTAGCCTTTATTATTGATTTATATTGCCAAAAGGGCAAATATCCGCAGCGTCTGCGTGCTGTGCTGGACGGACAACCTGAATTATGGGATGAAATAGAACAGTATGTAAGACAGCTGGCTGCTGAATAATATTGCCGAAAAATATTGAGGGAGGAAAATACCATGGAGCTTACAGCAGTAGTACAGCTGCGCAGGATGGTGCTGGAGCATTTAGCACGCTATACCTGGAACGATCAGCTGCCGGAGCATGTATATGATATTTTGCAGGAAGTGCGTGAAGACACGCCGCGTTATCGCTGCTGTGTTTACAAAGAACGTGCTGTATTGAAAAATCGTATCAATATGGCTTTGGGGCAGACCTGCGATCTCAATATTATTGAAGCTGCAAAACTGACTTTGAATACACCGGAACGCAAGGATTTACCTGTAATTGATGTTTTGCCGGTGGCCTGTGACCAATGTCCTATTGAAACGTACTTTGTCAGTGATGCCTGCCGTCATTGCATTACCCATAAATGTATGGATAACTGCCCGAAAAAGGCTATTAGCCTGTATCAGAACAGGGCTTTTATTGACCGTAATAAATGTGTGGAGTGCGGACGCTGCAAAGCTGTATGTCCTTATGGCGCTATTTTGGAAATACGCAGACCCTGTGTACGTGCCTGTGCGTTAGGTGCGGTAAGCGTTAACAAGGATAAAAAAGCGGTTATTGACCATGAAAAATGCGTGGAATGCGGTGCTTGTCGCAGTGCCTGCCCATTTGGCGCTATTGATGAGCGCAGCAACATTGTACGTGTCATTTTAGAGATTAAAAAGGGCAAGAAAGTCGTTGCCATGGTAGCTCCATCAGCTGCCGGCCAGTTTGGTTTTAAAGTCGAGGTAGGACAATTTTACAGCGCACTAAAAGCAGCGGGCTTTGCCGATGTGGTTGAAGTTGCTGTCGGTGCCGATATTACCAGCGTGAAGGAAGCAGAAGAGTATTTGGAAAAAGTACCGGAGAAGCAGCAGGTAATGACAAGCTCCTGCTGCCCGGCCTTTGTTAATCTGATTCGCAAGCATGTGCCGGAAATGGCAGATAAGATTTCTGAAACTCCCTCGCCAATGGTTTCCTGCGGAGAACTGGTTAAAAAGCTGCATCCCGATGCCTTGACTGTGTTTATCGGTCCCTGCATTGCCAAAAAATCAGAAGGCAGACAACATAGTGACGTTATTGATTATGTTATGACTTTTGAAGAGATTGATTGCATGCTTAAGGGTAAAGATATCAGTATTGAACAGCAGCCGGCGGAAGAGTATGAACGCGACGGTTCCAGACTGGGACTTGGCTTCCCGCTGTACGCAGGTGTAACAGCGGCCGTAAAAGCTACGGTAGAAGCTAAGGGCGGACAGGTAGAGCAGGCGCATTATGCTGCCGGACTGGATAATTGCCGAAGTGACCTGGAGCAGGTAAGTAAGGGAACGCTTGCCTGCAGCTATTTTGAAGGCATGGCTTGTCCTAATGGCTGTATTGACGGGCCAGGTGCTGTAGCTGATTTCAGAATTAGCAAAGTGGCGCTGACAAAATATGCTGCTGCAGCTCCTGTGCAGCAGGCTGTTGACGACAAGCATACTAAATAAAAATATAGATATCAGTTATGAAATGAGCAAAAGCTCCTGATACTTGGTATCAGGAGCTTTTTTATATTTGCTTAATAAAATCGCTGAGAAAGAGTTTTGCCACTGAGGAAAGAGGTCTGCCTTTGACGATGGAAAGCGTTTTATCAAGAAACAGCCTTTCATCTTTAATGGTTTTGCAGACCAGCTCAGGAGGAAAGATTTCTTCTGATGATGCAGGAATGATGGCAATACCGGCATTTTCGCTGGCCCAGGTCATAGTGGAGGTTTTTGTGGTATTGATGCTGAGTACCTGGGGGAAGATGCGTGAATCGGAGCAGACATTGAGGAAAAGGTCGGAGCAGCCGCGGGATAGACACAAAGGGACATCTTCCAAATCATCCAAAAGGATGTTAGGTTTTTCGTTTTCCAGATAGGGGCTGTCCTTATGGAATAAGGCCATCAGCTGTTCTTTGCGGCGATAGATGGTTTCAAAACGATTTTCCTGCAGTAAGGGAGCGTTAGCTACACCTATTTCCGTCTTGCCGTTCAGCAGCTGCTCAGTTTGCTCTGAAATAGGTACTTCGTAAAGTTCGTAGTTAATACGGGGATATTGCTTGCTGAAAGCGCTGAGATAGTTTCTGATAAAGCTGATGGACATGGAAGGAGAAAGGCTGATGCGCAGCGTACCGGAAAAACCTGCATTGCAGTCGGAGATTTCTTTCATAACGCTGGCTTCGGCAGAACAGATATATCTGGCGGCATTGTACAGCATACAGCCGGCATCCGTAAGTTCTATGCTGTGTCCGCCGCGTTTGACGTTCAGCAGTGTAGTGCCATACTTTTTCTGCAGGGTTTTCAGCTGATTGCTCAGCGCAGGCTGGGCGATAGAAATATTTTTTGCTGCAGCCGAGATACTGCCAGCATCGACAATGGCAATAAAATTACGATAATATTCAATATCCATGCTCATACCTCCGCAAAATAGCAATTATTTTAGTTGCAAAACGAGCGACATATAAATAAAAATGATAGGTTTACGTTATTTTTATTATAAATTATGGAGGCTTTTATTGCAAAAAACTCTTCTAAGAAGTGAAAATAAGGCAAAATAAGGGAAATAAGCCTCAAACATATAAAAAATACATATATTTAAAACGCATTTTTGATATTTTACATTATAAGCTTTGCAGGGTAAGCTAAACACAACAGAGGTATGTATTACAGAAAAGAGGGATTATGATGTTAGATGCAACCAGGTTACGTGCTCCCTGTCTGTTTGAAAAAGTTGTCAGTGCCGATAAGGCAGCAGAACTGATTACTGATGGTATGAACGTCGGTGTCAGCGGTTTTACTCCGTCCGGTTATCCTAAGATGACTACCATGGCTTTGGCAAGAGCGATTAAAGCCGGTAAAAAATGCCGCATCAATATCTGGAGCGGTGCTTCTGTAGGGCCGGAAATTGAGGAAGAGCTGGCTAAGGTTGGCGGCGTGCAAAGCAGGATGCCTTATTATTCAGCTGCCAATAAGAGTATGAAGGCCGGTATCAACGACGGCACAATTGAATACATTGACCAGCATTTAAGTCATTTTGCTCAGCAGATTGATTACGGATTTTTTGGCGATGTAGACGTGGCTATTGTAGAGGCAGCCGCTATCAATGCAGACGGCAGTATCGTTTTGGGACCAGGCATAGGCAATATCCCCATGCTGGTTAAACATGCTAAAAAAGTCATTGTAGAGGTAAATACCAGCATTCCTCTTTCTTTGGAAGGCATGCATGATATTTACATCTGTGCCAAGCCTCCCTGCAGATCGGAAATTCCTATTTACAGTGTAGGCGACAGGATTGGTTCTCCTTATCTGGAGTGCGGTCTGGACAGAATCGACTGTATTGTAGAATCAGATATTCTCGACCATGTACGCAATTTGTGTGATCCTGATGCGGACAGCGTAAAGATTGCTGAACACCTGGTAGATTTTCTGGAGCATGAACAGCGTTACGGCAGGCTGCCGGAAAAAATGCTGCCCATGCAGTCAGGTGTCGGCAGTATCGCCAATGCAGTTTTGTTAGGCTTATCTAAATCTAAGTTTGAAAATCTGCAAATGTATTCGGAAATTTTACAGGATGCTGTTTTTAGTCTGATTAAGATGGGCAAGATTAAACAGGCTTCCGGCTGTGCTTTTACACCTTCGCCAAAAGTATGGCAGATGTATAAGGAAGACCCGCAGCTATATAACAAGAGCATTGTGCTGCGTCCTCTTGATATCAGCAACAGTCCTGAGGTTATCAGAAGACTTGGCGTTATCTCCATGAATACACCACTGGAATTTGATATTTATGGTCAGGCAAATTCTACTCATGTAATGGGACGCGGCATGATGAACGGTATCGGCGGCAGTGGTGATTATATGCGCAACGGCTATCTGACTATTTTCTCTACTCCGTCTACAGCCAAGGGCGGCAGCATTTCCAGTGTAGTACCGATGGTTACTCATGCGGATCATACAGAGCATGATACCATGGTCTTTATTACTGAACAGGGCGTGGCCGATGTACGCGGACTTAGTCCGGTGAAAAGAGCTAAATTGATTATCGAAAAATGTGCACATCCTGATTTTAAAGATCAGCTGTATGAATATTTGCGTATGGCGCAGCGTAAGAGCGGACACATGCCGGTGGATTTACGTCACGCATTTGATATGCAGGCTAATTTTGAAATGTACGGAACAATGAAGGAACAGCATTAAGGAGGGTACTAATCATGATGAATAAAGAGTTGCTTGAACAAGGCTTGGCAGGTTATGAAGCTAAAGTGGAAAAGGCTATCAGCAAATTTCCCGAAAGAAAAGAATTTGCGGAAAAGCGTCTGTATACTCCGTTAGATGTGGAAGACTTTGATTACAATGAAAAACTGGGATTTCCTGGGCAATATCCTTTCACCCGCGGTGTGCAGCCGACAATGTACAGAGGCAGACTGTGGACCATGCGTGCCTATGCTGGCTTTGCTACGGCAGAGGAAACTAATGCCCGTTATAAATATTTGCTGGAAGCAGGTCAGACCGGTCTGTCTGTAGCAATGGATTTGCCAACCCAGATTGGTTTGGATTCTGATGCAGAACTTTCTCATGGTGAAGTTGGCAAGGTAGGCGTAGCTATCGACTCTCTGGCAGATATGGAAAAACTGTTTGAAGGTATTCCGCTGGATAAAGTAAGTACCTCCATGACTATTAACGGCCCGGCGGCAGTGCTTTTGGCTATGTATGTTGCGGTTGCAGAAAAACAGGGCGTAAAACCGGAACAGCTCAAAGGTACTATTCAGAATGATATTTTGAAAGAATATATTGCCCGCGGTACCTATATTTTCCCGCCGCGTCCATCCATGCGTCTAATTACTGATACTTTTGCATACTGCTCACAGAATATTCCTAAATGGAATACTATCAGCGTAGGTGCTTATCATATCCGTGAGGCCGGCGCTTCCGAAGTACAGGAAATTGCTTTTGCTTTCTCTAATGCAATGGCCTATATTGATGCGGCTATTAAAGCAGGGCAGAAGGTGGATGATTTTGCGCCTGGTATCAGCTGGATTTTCACAGCAGGCTTGAACTTCTTCTCGGAAGCAGCTAAATTCCGTGCAGCACGTCGCCTGTGGGCAAGAATTATGAAAGAACGTTATGGTGCGGAAGTACCTAAAGCGCAGATGCTGCGCGTGCATGTACATACTGCAGGCAGCGTACTGACTGCTCAGCAGCCCTTGAATAATGTGGCGCGTATTACCTGGCAGGCACTTTCGGCAATCCTTGGCGGTATCCAGTCCATGGCTTGCTGTGCTTATGATGAAGCTATTGCATTGCCGACAGAAGAATCTGCAACTCTGGCACTGCGTACTCAGCAGATGCTAGCTTATGAAAGCGGCGCTGCCGATACTATTGACCCGCTAGCTGGCTCCTATTATGTAGAAGCTCTGACAGATAAATTTGAAAAAGAAGCTTATGAATATATCACTAAGATTGACGCGATGGGCGGCGCAGTAGCTGCTATTGAAAAAGGCTACATGCAAAGTGAGATGGCTGCTCATGCTTATGCTTATCAGAGTGAAATAGAAAAAGGTACTCGTGTAGTTGTTGGCGTTAATAAATTTGCTGACGATAAACAAATTAAGACTAATGACGTGCTGACGGCTGATTTAAGTGTAGCTGAAAGACAGATTGCCAAGGTAAATGCAATGAAAGCGCAGCGTGACCAAAAAGCTGTAGATGCAGCACTGGCTAAGCTGAAAACAGCTGCTCAGGGTGAAGAAAACCTTATGCCTTACTTAATTGAAACTGTTAAGACTTATGCTACTCTGGGAGAAATCTGCGGTGTACTGCGTGAAGTATTCGGCGAATATAAGCAATCCGGCTCCATGTTCTGATATCTTATTTGACGATGGTTTTGCAAGAAAGAAGCTGATGAAATGATTACTAAAACTTTAGCTGATTTTACCGCTTCCTTGAGCTACGATAAACTGCCGCCTGTTTCTGTTGATATGGCGAAAAAATGTATTTTAGACTGGCTGGGAGTCTCTATCAGAGGCTCCCAGGAGCAGCCTGCCAAGCTTATTCGCCAGACAATACTGTGCAACGAAGCAAAACAGGCTACTGTCTTTGACGGCGGGCAAAGCAAGGCATCTGTTTTTGACGCGGCCTTCTGCAATGGTGCTGCTTCGCATACACTTGATTTTGATGATTTGCATAATCCGTCCATCATCCATTTGGCGACAGTAGTAGTGCCCGGCGTCTTTGCTATTGCCGAAGCTGAGCATAAGAGCGGCAGGCAGATGATTGCTGCTGTCTGTGCTGGTTATGAAGCAGGGGGCAGGATAGGCGAGAGTGTTATTCCTGAATCCTATTTCTTCTGGCATACTACAGGCACTGCAGGTACTTTCGGCGCTGCTGCAGCGGCTGCCAATCTGCTGCAGCTTACGCCTCAGCAGACACTTATGTGCTATGGCAGTGCCGGTACGCAGGCAGCGGGACTATGGGAATTTTTAAAAGAAGGTGCTATGAGCAAGGCTTTGCATGCCGGTAAAAGTTCTTATGCAGGAGTATTGTCGGCATATCTTTCCCGTAATGGCTTTACTGCTGCAAGCAGTATTTTGGAAGGTGAAAAAGGTTTCTGCCGGGCTATGGTAGATGAGCCCCATTGGGACAGGTTAACCGAAGGCTTGGACAGCAAGCATCTCAGAATTGACGAAAATTCCTTTAAGCCTTATGCCTGCTGCAAACATTCCCATGCGGCTATTTATGCGGCGCAGGTACTGAAAAAAGAACATGAGCTGCGGGCAGAGAATATCAGCGAGGTAAGGATTTATGTCAATGACATAACAGATTACTTAATCAACAATCCGCAGCCGCAGAATCCTTATGGCTGTAAATTCAGTATTCAGTACTGTGTGGCTGCTATGCTTACATTCGGAGCTGTAGGTATAGAACAGTTTGCACAGAATGTTATTCATAATACTGAAGTCAGAGACCTGATGAGCAGGACTAAGGTTATTCGTGATGCAGCCATAGAAAAAATTCATCAGGAGGACGCATCCAAACTTGCTTCCAGATTGGAAGTTGTATGCAAGGACGGTACAGTGCATTCTATGAAGGTTGACTATCCTAAGGGAGACCCGGACAATCCTGTAACTTGGGAAGAAGCCAAAGCTAAGTTTATGCACCTGGCTGTGCCTGTATACGGCCAGCAGCAGGCAGGAAAATTGTGCAGCCTTATCGAAAATTTAGAGGAATGTGAGGACTTGGCACAAGGACTTGCCCAATGCTGGAAGGAGGGGTGATATTGTCACCTTCTGAAATAAGTGCGTATATTAAGGAGCTGTATGCGCATAACAGTTTTATGAAGCTGTGTGGTATTCAGATAATTGATATAGCCTGTGGTAAGGCCCGGGTTGGTCTCAGAATCGATCCGGACAGGCATACAAATCTGAATAATAAGCTGCACGGCGGGCTTCTGATGACGCTGATGGATAATGCTACGGGCATTGCAGCTGCTTCTGTAGGAAAAAGAGTGGTAACAGTTTCTATGACCGTTGATTTTATCAAAGGTGCGGAAGCTGGCAGCTTTGTGGAGGCAGAAGCAGTAATCAGTTATCAGGATGCAGCCAATGTTAATATGAGTATGAATGTTTTGGATGAAAACGGCAGAATGTTAGCTACAGGCATGAGCTGTATGCTGGCCATTGCGGATTTTCCAGGTATTCCTGACAAATGGTGAGAGTGACCCAAAGGACGTGTGCCTTTGGGTTATTTTATTTAGAAAAATAGCGGCAGATTGACAACAGAAATAAAATAACCTAGAATTTTACTAAATATTTGTCTGTTAATACTGATTACGGAGTGATAGCTTTGCTGAAGCAATTTTTAGAAACAACCTTTAAACTGCGAGAGAACAAGACCAGTGTCAGACTGGAGCTTATGGCTGGATTAACTACTTTTATGACGATAGCTTATATCCTGGCTATCAATCCCAGTATTTTAAGTAAAGCTGGTATGGACGCAGGTGCAGTCTTCATGGCGACTGCCTTGGCTGCCTGTCTTGGTACGCTGTTTATGGCGATATTTGCCAATTATCCTTTTGCATTGGCTCCGGGTATGGGCCTTAATGCTTTTTTTGCCTATACGGTTGTAGGGCAGATGGGTTATTCCTGGCAGGTTGCGCTGGCTGCAGTCTTTATTGAAGGTATTATTTTTATCTTGTTATCGCTTACTAAAGTACGTGAGGCGATTTTTAACTGTATACCGCCGGCGTTGAAGTATGGCGTTACCAGCGGTATAGGCCTTTTCATTGCTTTTATTGGTCTGCAGAATGCTAAAATAGTAATAGACGGCCCTTTTCTTGTGGCTTTATATCCCTTTAAGGCAGCTTTGGCAAACGGTGAATTTTATTCTACAGGCATCGGTGCACTGCTGGCCATGATTGGTATTTTAATGACAGCTGTACTGACAGCTAAAAAGTTTTCCGGGGCAATTTTGTATGGCATTATTTTTACCTGGATTTTAGGTATCTTTTGCGAGATTACCGGTGTCTATGTGCCTAATCCGGCATTAGGAATGCATTCTGTGCTGCCTGATTTTTCGTTGGGGATGGGGATACCTAGTGTTGTGCCCACCTTTATGCAGTTTGATTTCAGTGCCGTAATGAGCTTTAATTTTGTCGCTGTTATGCTGTCTTTTATGTTTGTGGATTTGTTTGATACTATCGGTACTTTGATCGGTGTTGCGTCAAAGGCTAAAATGCTGGATAAAGACGGTAAATTGCCGCGTGTAAGAGGAGCACTGTTAGCAGATGCTATGGCGACTACCTGTGGTGCGGTATTAGGTACATCTACTGTTACTACTACTGTGGAAAGTTCTGCTGGTGTTGCTGCAGGCGGTCGTACAGGATTGACAGCACTGACAGTAGCCGCACTTTTTCTGCTTAGTATTTTCTTTGCGCCATTATTTTTGGCTGTTCCGCTTTTTGCTACAGCTCCGGCGCTGGTCATTGTTGGTTTTTCCATGTTCAGTAGTATGCTTAATATAGACTTTAACGATTTGAGTGAAGCTATTCCGGCTTTTATTGCTGCTGTAGCCATGCCCTTTACCTATTCTATTTCTGAAGGCATTTCCATGGGCATAATTTCCTATGTCATCATTAACCTGGCCAGCGGCAGTTATCGTTATAAAAAAATCAGCGTACTGGTACATATTTTGGCTATTATCTTTGTGCTGAAATATATCTACGTATGAGTTTTAAATGCTTCAAAAAGCTCGGCTGCAGCCGGGCTTTTCTTTTTATCCACTTATCCACAGAAAATGTTGATAATTTATCCACAGATGGGGATAAAAACGTAAAAATATAATAAATATAGATAATATATGCAAATTTGTAGAGTTTGTGAACATTAGCACTCATCTATTGACAGTGCTAACAAAAAGGTTTATAACATAATCAGACAAAGAAAAGAGCTACCTGAGAAAAGGTAAGCTCCTTTCGGAGTTAATTTTAAAGTTTAACCCACAGCCAATTACTGTGAGCTTGATATGGAGGCATGACTTATGAGAGTTCCTAGTATTTTTGGTGAAAGTTTATTTGATGATTTTATGGATTTTCCGTTTGAAAGAGAATTTTTTGGCAGACGTAATCCTTTATACGGCAAACATGAAAAGAATATGATGAAGACCGATATTAAACAAACAGATGCAGGTTATGAAATGGATATTGACCTGCCTGGCTTTAAAAAAGAAGACGTTACTGCTAAACTGGAAAACGGCTATCTTACTATCAGTGCTTCTAAAGGCGTTGATAAAGACGAAAAGAATGATGAAGGCGTTTATATCCGCCGTGAACGTTATGTTGGTCAGTGTTCAAGAAGCTTCTATGTAGGCGAAGATGTTAAACAGGAAGAAATTAAAGCAAAATTTGAAGACGGTATTTTGAAAGTCTTTATTCCTAAAACTGAACCGAAACAGCTTGCTAAAGAACAAAATTACATCGCTATTGAAGGCTGATGCTTACCCCCGCTGAGGCGGGGGTATTTTATTGTGCAAAAATATTATTTTCCTTGGAAAAACAGCTTGCTTATCTTAAAGGTATATGATACAATTATTTAGCGTTAATATCGAATAATATATAACATCCGTAATTGAAAAGTGAGGTGCACAATAATGAAAGAAAATATTCATCCTAAATACAGCGAAGTTACAGCAACCTGCGCTTGCGGCGCTAGCTTTGTAACCGGCAGTGTAAAAGGTGAATTGCGTGTTGACGTTTGCTCCAAATGCCATCCGTTCTTTACCGGCCAACAACGTAATGTTGCAGCACGTGGCCGTATTGAAAAATTTAATAAACGTTATAACACAGAAAAATAATCATCTTCACAGCAGAGCTCAAAAAGCTCTGCTGTGTTTGTATACGGAGCTTTTTGCGGCTGCGGCTTGGCAGCCTGATGATATGTATTGATTTTGGGGTATTTTATGAAAAAGCAAAAATTTAATGTAGGCGGGCAGGCTGTTATTGAAGGCGTAATGATGCGTGGACAGGATAAGATTGCAGTAGCTGTACGCCAACCGGACGGAGAAATTTCTGTTGACGTAAATCCTGTCAGCAGTATAAGAGATAAATATCCAATTTTGAAAAAACCTTTATTGCGCGGCGTAGTGGCGTTGTTTGAATCATTGTATGACGGTATGAAGGCGCTGGCGTATTCGGCGCAGGTATCTGGGGAAGAGGACGAACAGCTCAGTACCAAAGAAATGGTTATGACCATTGCTACATCTGTGCTGCTGGCTATTGGGCTATTTATAGTATTGCCCACCTGGTCCATGCGTTTCCTGCATAACCTTACGGAAGATCCTATGCTGCTGAATCTGGCAGAAGGTGTACTGCGCATGGTTATCTTCCTTGTTTATATTGCTGCTATTTCCTCTATGAACGATATTCAGAGGGTATTCCAGTATCATGGTGCGGAACATAAAACAATTTATACTTATGAGGCGGGCTTGCCGCTGCAGGTAGAGAATGTGCGCTCGTTCAGTACCTTGCATCCGCGCTGCGGAACTAATTTTCTGATGATTGTTATGCTCATCAGTATGTTTATCTTTACTTTTTTAGGCTGGCCGGACCTTGTGGAGCGTATTGCCTCCAGAGTGGTTCTGATGCCGGTAATTGCAGGCGTAAGCTATGAGATTATCAGATTTGCCGGTGCCCATGCGGATAACAAGCTGGTGCATTTTGCTATTATGCCGGGACTGCTGCTGCAGAAACTGACTACCAGGGAACCGGACGATTCACAGATAGAGGTGGCTATTGCTTCTTTAAAAGCTGTATTGCCGCCGGAAGAAATTATTGAGCAGGAGAAGAGTAATCAATGATAGATAAATTACAGGCGTTGGAAGACAGATATCTGGATTTAGAAGCTAAAATCAGCGATCCTGATGTCATCGCCAATCAGGCAGAGTGGCTGAAATGTACGAAGGCTCATGCTAAACTTGCGGATATCGTAAGCGTATATCGTGAGTACCGCGACATGCTGCAGGCTCGTGATGAGGCAGAAGAGATACTGGCTGCCGGTGATGATGATGAGCTGGTTGAAATGGCTAAGGAAGAGCTGAAGGAGCTGCGTCCTAAGCTTGCTGATTATGAGGAACGACTGACAATCCTGCTGCTGCCTTCTGACCCGAATGATGATAAAAACGTTATTGTGGAAATCCGCGGCGGTGCCGGCGGTGATGAGGCTGCTTTGTTTGCCGGTGTGTTATTCCGTATGTATTTACGTTATGCAGAAACACGCGGCTGGCGAGTAGAGGTTATGGACTCCAATCCTACCGAATTAGGCGGCTTCAAAGAAGTGGTTTTCCAAATCAGCGGTGACAGTGTTTACAGCCGTATGAAGTTTGAAAGCGGTGTACATCGTGTACAGCGCGTACCGGAAACAGAATCACAGGGGCGTGTACATACTTCTACGGTAACAGTAGCAGTACTGCCGGAAGCAGAAGAGGTTGATGTTGAAATCAATCCGGCTGATTTGCGTATAGATACCTACAGAGCGGGCGGTGCCGGCGGCCAGTATGTAAATAAGACAGAATCTGCTGTACGCATTACCCATATTCCTACCGGTATCGTGGCACAATGCCAGGATGAAAAGTCTCAGCTGAAAAACCGTGAAAAATGTATGCGCGTTCTGCGTGCCCGCATTTTGGAGCAGGCTCAGGAAGAACAGCGTGCGGCTACTGCTGAAGACAGAAAGAGTCAGGTAGGTACCGGTGACCGCAGTGAGCGTATCAGAACCTACAATTATCCGCAGGGCCGTGTTACTGACCATCGTATTGGTCTTACCCTGCATAAGCTTGATGCCATCGTTAATGGTGATTTGGACGAGCTGCTTGATGCGCTGATTACAGCGAAACAGAGTGAACAATTACGTCAGGTGAAATAAAGTGGAAACTAAGCCTGTTTGGACTATAATTAAAATCTTAAATTGGACGAAGCAGTATTTTGCAGATAAAGGCGTGGAAAATCCACGCCTTGATGCAGAAATACTGCTTTGTGCTGTTTTAAAATGCGAACGTATAAAATTATATCTTGATTTTGAGCGTCCTTTAGATGAAGAGGAACTGTCTGTGTACAGAGGCTTTGTTGCCAGAAGGGCCAAGCATGAGCCTTTGGCATATATTTTGGGTGAGAAGGCTTTTATGCGCAATACCTTTAAGGTTAACAGCCATACGCTGGTACCGCGTCCGGAAACGGAATTATTGGTAGAAAGCTTGATTTTGGCAGCAGAAAAGGTAAACAATCAGCCTAAGATACTTGATATTGGTACAGGCAGCGGAGCTATTCTTGTGTCACTGCTTGACTATCTGCCGCAGGCTAAAGGCGTAGGGGTAGATATTTCAGCAGGGGCATTGGCTACAGCTAAGGAAAATGCCGTTAATATAGGCGTAGCAGACAGAGCGGCCTTTATTTTATCTGATTTATTCAGTGCGATACCGAAAGAAAAGAAATTTGATATTATTGTTTCCAATCCCCCCTATATACCGGCGGCTGATATTCAGACGCTGGCGCGTGACGTGCAGCAGGAACCGCACGGAGCACTGGACGGAGGTTTGGATGGACTTGATTTTTACCGCAGGATAACGAAACAGGCGGTGGAATATTTGGCAAGCGACGGTTTGCTGGCTTTTGAAATAGGCATGGGGCAAAGTGAAGCTGTTTGTGCTATGTGCCGTGAGAATGGCTTGGGAGCTGTTGCGGTACGACTTGACTATGCAGGAATAGACAGGATGGTTTTTGCAGCTAAAGAAGGTGGAAGATATGCAGACATATTACTGGAAATTGCAAAATAATGGGGAAGACGCAGAAGTAATTGCTAAAGCAGCAGAGCTTATTCAGAAAGGTGAAGTAGTTGCTTTTCCGACAGAAACAGTTTATGGCCTTGGTGCTGACGGACTTAACAGTGAGGCTGTTGCCAAGATTTTTGCTGCGAAAGGGCGCCCCAATGACAATCCGCTTATTCTGCATATTGCAGACAAGGAAAGCATTAACCAGTTGACCAGCGGGTTGACTGAAAATGCCAAAGTATTGATGGAAAAATTTTGGCCGGGTCCGCTTACCTTAATAGTTTCCAAGTCTGCAATTGTACCGGATGCTGTCAGTGCAGGATTGCCGACTGTGGCAGTACGTTTTCCTTCCAATAACTTTGCACAAAGCCTGATTAAAGCAAGCGGCTGTCCGATAGCGGCGCCTTCTGCCAATATTTCCGGTCGTCCCAGTCCTACCAATGCAGCGGATGTTATGGAGGATATGCAGGGAAAGGTTGCTGCTGTGCTTGATGGCGGCAGCTGTGGTATAGGCTTGGAATCTACAGTAGTTGATACAACAGAACCGGTACCTGTTATTTTGCGTCCGGGCGGCATTACTTATGAAATGCTGACGGAAGTTTTGGGTGCGGTGGAGATTGACCCGGCGCTGCAGGGAGATAAAAACTTCAAGCCCAAAGCTCCGGGAATGAAATACAGACATTATGCGCCTAAAGCGCCGATGTATCTTTTGGAAGGCAAAAGTGCAGCGTTATTGCCTACCATGGCTGCTAAGGCTGCTGCAGAAGGATTGAAAGTCGGCGTGCTGTGCAGCAGATCCATGAAAGCACTGCTGCCGGAAATACAGGACTTGCAGCTTGCCTGCTGGGGAGACAGCAAACAGGCATTAGCGGCTGAACTTTTCTATCTGCTGCGTGATTTTGACCGTACCAAGCCCGATGTTATTTTAGCAGAGGGTATTGATGAAAGTGGTATAGGGCTTGCGGTTATGAACAGGATGCGCAAGGCTGCCGGTTATCAGCTGGTAACGCTTACAGATGCCGGTCTTAGTATAAAAAACGGTACGCAGTTACCGTCTTTTATGGTAAAATAAAATTGTTTGATACCTTGACCGATAGGAGGAATGATTATGAAAATAGCAATGGCTAGTGATCATGGCGGTATCCATTTGAAAGAACATATCAAAAAATACCTGCAGGATAAGGGTATCGAGGTTGTTGACCACGGTACTTATACAGAAGAATCCTGCGATTATCCTGATTTTGCCGCAAAATTATGCAAGGATATTGTTTCCGGAGAGAGCGGAGCTGAAAAAGGTATTCTGATCTGCGGTACCGGCATAGGTATTTCTATTGCTGCTAATAAATGTCGCGGCATCAGAGCAGCATTATGTGCAGATGTTTATTCTGCTAAAATGAGCCGTGAACATAATAATGCCAACGTATTGTGCATGGGTGAACGTACTACTGGCGTTGGTCTGGCTGAGATGATTGTCGATACCTGGCTGACTACTGATTTTGCTGGCGGTAGACATGCAAGACGCGTTGACAAGATTATGGCTTTGGAGTCTGAGCAATAATGGAAATAGAGAATATTACTCGGCAGGTGGCAGAAGCAGCCGAGGAACTTATCAGTGTTGCCAAAGCTAAGCGCGGACAAATCTTTGTGCTTGGCTGCAGTACCAGCGAGGTTATTGGCAATAAAATAGGTACTGGCGGCAGCAGTGAAGCAGCTGTTTTAATCTTCAAGGCATTGAAAAAGGTAACTGACAGTCATGACCTGTATCTTGCGGTACAATGCTGTGAGCATCTTAACAGGGCTATCGTGCTGGAAGAAGAAGCTATGGAAAAGTACGGACTGACGGAAGTTACCGTTCGTCCTATGCCGCATGCCGGAGGAGCTATGGCTACAGCTGCCTATGAAGGCTTTGCTCATGCCGTAGTGGTAGAAACTGTTACAGCGCATCTTGGCATGGATATTGGTCAGACGCTGATAGGTATGCATTTAAAACGGATAGCAGTACCTGTAAGGCTGCAGCATAAACAGATAGGCAATGCCCTGCTGACGGCTGCACGCACCAGACCGCCTCTGATTGGCGGTGAACGGGCTCATTACCCGGAAAATAGATGAATTGCAATTAAATTATTTGGAGGGAATTACTAATGAATTTAGCAAGCTTGGCAGTAACCGATCCGGAATTAAATGGTTTTATCCATGAAGAACTGGAGCGTCAAAGAAACAAAATTGAGCTTATCGCATCTGAAAACTTCGTATCTCCGGCAGTAATGGAGGCTATGGGTACCATTCTGACTAACAAATATGCTGAAGGTTATCCCGGACATCGTTATTATGGCGGCTGTGAATACGTTGATAAAGTAGAAACTTTGGCTATTGAACGTGCGAAAAAACTGTTTGGCGCAAATTATGCCAATGTTCAGCCTCACTGCGGTGCAAGCACTAACCTGGCTGTATATTTTGCTTTCCTGAAACCTGGCGATACCATCATGGGTATGAATCTTTCCCAAGGCGGTCATCTGAGTCATGGTTCACCGGTAAATATTTCCGGTAAATATTTCAATGTAGTTCCCTATGGTGTAAACCCGGAAACTGAAACTATTGATTATGCTGAGTTGGAAAAATTGGCGCAGGAACATCATCCGAAAATGATTGTGGCTGGTGCCAGCGCTTATCCGCGTGTAATTGATTTTAAACGTATGGCAGAGATTGCTCATGGCGTAGGTGCGCTGCTGCTGGTTGATATGGCTCATATCGCTGGTCTTGTAGCTGCAGGCTTACATCCTAATCCGGTTCCTTATGCTGATGTTGTAACCACAACTACTCATAAGACTCTGCGTGGACCGCGCGGCGGCTTAATCCTGTGCAATAACGAAGAATATGCTAAAGCTATCAACAAGGCTATTTTCCCTGGTATTCAGGGCGGCCCGCTGATGCATATTGTAGCTGCTAAAGCAGTTGCTTTTGGCGAAGCTTTACAGCCTGAATTTAAAACTTATCAGGAAAATATTGTTAAGAATGCCAAAGCTTTTGCAGAAGCTCTTGTTAAAGAAGGTTTCCGCCTTGTTTCCGGCGGCACTGACAATCATCTGGTATTGGTTGATGTGCGTGGTCAGGGACTGACCGGTAAGGATGCTGAACATCTGCTGGACGAAATTGGCATTACCTGCAATAAAAATACTATTCCGTTTGACCCTGCCAGCCCGTTTGTTACCAGTGGTATTCGTTTGGGCACTCCTGCTGTTACAACCAGAGGCTTCAATGAAGACGATATGCGTGAAGTAGCAGCTATTATCGGACTGGTGCTGAAAAATAAAGACAATGCTGAAAAACAGAAAGAAGCTGCTGCAAGAGTAGCTGCTTTGTGTGCTAAATACCCGATGTACCCTAATATCTAAAAGTAAAGGAAGATTCTGATGCAGATAAAAGTAGTCGATCATCCGTTAATTAAATCCAAACTGACTGAAATTCGTGACGTAAAAACACCGACCAGCTGGTTTAAACGTATTCTGGATGAAATTACGATGTTAATGGTTTTTGAAGTTACCAAAGATTTGCCTGTAGAAAATATCAGAGTGCAGACGCCTTTGACAGAAACAAACGGCTACAAACTTTCCGGCAGTATCACTCTGGTACCTATCCTGCGTGCAGGACTTGGTTTTTTAGAAGGCACAACCCGTGTTATTCCTGAGGCTAATGTTGGTCATATCGGTATGAGCCGTAATGAAGAGACATTGGAGCCGGAGGAATATTATTGCAAGCTTCCGCGTGATACCAGCGCTTATACTATTCTGCTTGACCCGATGCTGGCTACCGGCGGTTCTGCCGTAGCTGCTGTCGACCAGCTTAAAAAGCGCGGCTTGACCAATATTCGCCTGATGTGCCTTGTTGCTGCTCCGGAAGGAGTAAAACGCATGAATGAAGCTCATCCGGACGTTAAGATTTATACTGCTGCACTGGATGACCATCTCAATGAGCACGGTTATATTGTACCGGGGCTGGGAGATGCCGGTGACCGCATTTTCGGGACGGTATAATCATGAACAGACCGGACTGGGATGAATATTTTATGGAGATTGCCCGTGTGGTAAGTAAGCGTTCTACCTGCTTGCGGCGCAGCGTTGGCGCTGTGATTGTTAAAAACAGGCAGATTGTCGCAACTGGCTATAATGGGACTCCCAAAAATTTACCGCACTGCGAAAGTGTAGGCTGTCTGCGGGAACAGCTTAAGGTTCCTTCCGGACAGATGCACGAGCTTTGCCGCGGTATTCACGCTGAACAAAATGCGGTAGTACAGGCTGCCTATCACGGTGTATCAGTGAACGGCGGAACAGTATATTGCACTCATCAGCCATGTGTGGTGTGTACTAAGATACTTATCAATGCCGGTATAAGCCGCATAGTTTACGCTAATCCGTATCCTGATAAGCTGGCGCAGGATATGATGGAAGCAGCGGGAATAGAAATAGTCATTTTAAATAGCTGACTGAAATGGTCATCTGCCTGGTGCGGATGACCATTTTTTCAAGCAGCTTTTGGTAAAGACATTGTGAAAATTTTTTGACAAAATTTTTACAATACTCATTTTTTTGATATACTATATTAAGAAATTAAAAAAATCCCGCTGCCGATGTACAGCTGAATCATAGTGAGGTAAAAATGTTAAAAGTTTATGGTTTTCCCTTCCTGCTTGCAGCGCTGGTCAGCTATGTTCTGACTCCTTATATCAAGATGCTGGCTTTTAAAATAGGGGCCATTGATAAGCCTGACAATCGTAAGGTCCACAAAAAAATTATGCCCCGTTTAGGCGGACTTGCTATTTATATTGCGTTCATGGTTGGTGTTGTGGCCAGCCTTGAGCTTACATGGGATATCGTAGGTATTTTGCTTGGCGGTACACTCATTGTATTGGTAGGTATTTTGGACGACAAGTATCAGCTGCCTGCCAAAGTAAAGCTGTTGGGGCAGATTGCGGCAGCATGCGTGTTGGTTTTGTTTGATATCAGGATAGAATGGATTAATAATCCTTTGGGCGGTTACTTCTATCTTGATAAGTTCCTTTCTATTCCACTGACTATTTTCTGGGTTATCAGCTTTACTAATGTAGTTAATCTGATTGACGGACTGGATGGATTGGCAGCAGGTGTTTCTGCCATTGCTTCGCTTACGGTTATCTTGGTAGCAGTACAGATGGGTTATTATCATATTGCTATTATGACAGCTGCTTTGGCTGGCGGTATTATTGGTTTTATCAGATACAATTTTAATCCGGCGACAATCTTCATGGGTGATACCGGAAGTATGTTTATCGGTTATATGCTGGCGGCTGTTTCCGTTTACGGAGCTGTAAAGACAGCGGCTACCATCGCACTCATTGTTCCGGCTATTGCGCTGGGGCTGCCGATTATGGATACAGCTTTTGCTATTATGCGCAGGTACAGTAATGGCAGACCGATTTTCCAGCCTGATAAAGGCCATCTGCATCACAGACTGCTGGCGATGGGCATGAATCAGAAGCAGGCTGTACTGCTGATGTATGCTATCAGTGCTGCACTTGGTATAGGCGCTGTACTGTGGGCAGAAATGGACGGCTTTTATGCAGCTCTCATCATTGCGGTAGTTATTACGGCAGTGGCGGTAGGAGCTAAGAAGATAGGTATTCTTAATGACAGATAGTGGGGAGGAAGAAAAGTGAAAAAGCTTAAAGTTATGACTGTTTTCGGTACTCGTCCGGAAGCTATCAAAATGTGCCCGCTGGTACTGGAGATGAAAAAATATCCTGATCTTATTGAACCTCTTGTTGCTGTTACTGCGCAGCACAGGGAGATGCTTGATCAGGTACTGGAACTTTTTCAGATTAAGCCCGATTATGATTTGAATATTATGACATCCGGTCAGACCTTATACGATGTTACTACACGTGCTTTAATGGGTCTGAAAGAAGTTATGGAAGAGGCTAAGCCGGATATCGTGCTGGTACATGGTGATACTACTACTACTTTTGCAGGCGCTTTGGCAGCTTTTTATGCACAGATTCCTGTAGGACATGTAGAAGCAGGACTGCGAACCGGCAACAAATATTCTCCCTATCCGGAAGAAATGAACCGTAAGCTGACAGGTGCTATTGCTGATATGCACTTTGCGCCTACCGCTATCAGCAAACAGAATCTGCTGAAAGAAAACGTAAATCCTGACAACATTCTTGTAACAGGCAATACTGTTATTGATGCTCTGCAGGCTACTGTACAAAAGGATTATGTTTTTGAAGATGCAGAATTCAATAAAGTGTTTGAAAGCGGACATCGTCTGATTCTGATGACAACTCACCGCAGAGAAAATTTGGGCGAGCCTATGCGTCATGTATATAAAGCACTTAAGGGTGTGCTGGAAACCCATGAAGATGTAGAAGCAATTTTCCCGGTACATAAAAATCCTAAAGTACGTGAAATCGTGCAGCAGGAACTGGGCGGATTGGACAGAGTACATCTTATTGAGCCCATGGATTACGAGCCGTTTGCTAATCTGATGGCTAAAGTAGATATCGTGCTCACTGACAGCGGCGGAATTCAGGAAGAAGCACCTGCTCTGGGCAAACCTGTACTGGTACTGCGTGATACTACGGAACGTCCGGAAGCTGTATCTGCAGGTACCGTGCTTCTTGTTGGCACTGCGTATGAGGATGTTCTGCGCGAAACCAACAGATTGCTTGATGATGCTGCTCACTACAAAAAAATGGCAGAGGCTGCCAACCCTTATGGTGACGGACAGGCCTGTGCAAGGATTGTCAATGCTGTTTTGAGGAAAAACGGCTTTGATGTGCAAAAATTATCTGAATTTCTTACTAATTAAGATAGACAAATGTAGTGAAAAATATTAGAATTATATGTGTAAAAAATATGATAAAGATGTGAATTTTTCTGAAAATATTTTGTAAGAGGAACAATCATGAACATGCAGGGGCCGGATAAAGAACATATGCGAATGCTGGAAGCGTTGGCTACAGTTTCTTCTCTGGCTTTCATGGCTGTCTTTGATTTTCTCTTGGCATATTTTGGCGGAGACTGGCTGGATAGATATTTTCAGACCGGCGACCATACTATGCGTTCAATATGCATAGCTTTGGCCGTGGTTTCACTGGCATTTACATACTATAATCTGATTAACAAAAGCATATTCTCCAGAGAAAAAGATAAGAAGGAAAAATGAAAACGAATTTTGATCTTACTCCGGTAGTTCGCAGCGGCAGTTGCAAATTTATTACAAAAATTACACTTTCCGCACTTTTTTTTGTTGTCTTAGTGGAGTTTTTGGGGTATCATTACTTAGCGGAAGGTTTATTTTGCGGAGTAGTTGCCGCGACAGTCGACCTCGTCATCTTATTTATAGGGATGAAGCGGTCGCTTCCGTATGTTGATTTTCCCAAGCATGCCCTGAAGATTATGAAACGTTTCAGATGGCTGCGGGTCGCTTCGGCTGCCTGTTTTATAATTTTGATGTTAAGAATGAAGCTGCATGTGCCTGGCGCATTTGGCGGCTTTCTTCTTATACATATATTTTTTATTATCAATTTATTATTTATCGCGTACCAACTTACTAATGAGAGGAACGTGAAGAAAGGAGTGTAACAAATGGGAAATGTAGCAGCTGATGCAGCTAAAGAAGCAGCAAATTCTGGTGAAATTATCCATTACCTCGCTCAGAATACTTTTTTGGGTGAAGTAAATATGCAAACTATGTATATGACCTGGGTAACCATGGCTATCGTATTTGTACTGTTTCTGTTAGTTTGCAGGAATCCGAAAATGGTTCCGTCAGGACTGCAAAATGCAATGGAAATTATTCTCGACTTCTTGAATGGCTTGATGGAAGACAATTTGGGCACAAAAGGCCGTAAATTTATGGCACCGTTTATTGTGACTTTGTTTATGTTCATCTTAGTTAGCAATGAACTGGGTATTTTTCTTCCCCAAATTGGTGTGCATTGGACTTCTCCTACCAACGATATCAATACTTGCTTTGCGCTTTCTTTATTAGTAGCGTTTAGTGCATATATGGTTGGTGTTATGAAGCAAGGTATTGGACACTTTAAACATTTTATCAGCCCGAGTCCGGCATTCTTGCCTTTGCATTTATTAGATGCAGTTACCAAACCGCTGACTATGGCTCTTCGTCTTTTTGGTAATATCCTTGCAGGCGAAATTTTGCTGATTGTATTATACCAGCTTTCTCCGTGGGTTATTCCTGAACTGTGGGTAATGTTCAGCTTGTTCATTGGCTTTGTTCAGGCGTTTATCTTTACCATTCTGGCTCTGGGCAGCTATGCGCTCGCTTTTGCCAGCCATGACGAACACTAATCTGTTATTCCAATTTTAATTTATATTTGAAAGGATGAATCAAATGTCTGAAAATGCAATCATTACCGCTGCATCCGTAATCGGTGCAGGTCTCGTATGCTTGGGTGCAGCTGCTGGCGCTGGTGTTGGTAACGGCAACATGTGCGGCAAATCTATTGAATCTATGGCTCGTCAACCTGAAGAAGCTGGTAAGATCTTTACCAACATGCTGGTTTGCGTAGGTTTGATCGAATCCATGCCTATCCTTTGCTACGTTATTGCAATCGTACTTGTATTTGCTAACCCCTTCATTAAATAATTATTTTGCAAGAATTTACGAAAAGGAGAGTGCTATAATTGGTTAATTTTAACGCAACACTTATCGCGCAGATCCTGAACTTTTTGATTCTTGTTTTCGTTCTTGCAAAATTTGCTTACAAACCTGTTGTAAGAATCATGGATGAACGTAAGAACAAAATTGCTGGGGATTTGGAAGCTGCTGAAAAAGCTAAAGACGAAGCTGAAGCTGTTAAAGCAGAATATGCCGCTAAACTGGCAAATGCAAGACAAGAAGCACAGGCTATTATTGACAATGCCCGCAAAACTGCGCAGGCTGCTCACGATAAAATCGTGGCTGAAACTAAAGCTGAACAAGATCAAATCATTGCTACTGCAAAAGAAGCAATTGCTCTTGAAAAGAAAAAAGCTATGGACGACATCCGCGTTCAAGTTATCAGCCTTAGCATGATTGCTGCTGGCAAGATTGTTGAACAAAAATTAGGTTCTGAAGAAGATAAAAAACTGGCTGGCGAAATTGTTGACTCTATCCTGAAAAAATAATTTTGCTGCTTTCCCATTAGGCCGGACGCACTTTACTGTCAGTTGCGAAGTCAGTAAATAAGAGCCGGTATTCGGAGGTGATTGGTACAATATGAAGAGTGAAGAAAACATTGCTTTAATTAAGCAAGAATTATCCGACTTCAAAATGGATCTTGGTTCTATTAAAGAACTTTTAGATGTGAATGTTACCACAGCTAAAAAATTGACTGTTGATGAGTATCAATCCATTTCTGCAATTCTCACTGAAAAACTGGGCCGCGAAATCTTTTTGAACAAAAAAGTTGACCCGGCTATTCTTGGCGGTATCATCGTTCAGGTTGGCGATAAAGTATATGACGCTTCCGCTCTCCGTAAACTGAAGAAGATGGAAGTTGTTATGAGTGGCATCGACATTCATGACTATGCTTTGGAAAAACCTGAAGAAATGACTGATGCTCTCAGCGCTAAGCTTGAGAATTACAATGTGGATGCTGATCTTGAAGAAGTTGGTATCGTTGAAAAAATCGGTGACGGTATCGCAACCGTAATCGGTATGAAAAATGCCATGGCAGGCGAATTGGTTGAACTCCCCCACAACGTATCCGGTATGGTTCTGAACCTGAACCCTGATTCCGTAGGTATCGTACTTATGGGCGGCGAAACCAAGATTAAGGAAGGCGACCTGGTTCGTCGTACCGGCCGTATCATGGAAGTTCCCGTAGGCGAAAACCTGCTGGGCCGCGTTGTAAGCGCATTGGGTGATCCTATCGACGGCAAAGGCGAAATCGTTGCTGCTGAACACCGTCCGGTTGAATCTCCCGCACACGGTATTGCAGACCGTCAATCCGTTGACACTCCGCTGCAGACCGGTATTAAATGTATCGACGCACTTGTTCCTATCGGACGTGGTCAGCGCGAACTTATCATCGGCGACCGTGGTACCGGTAAGACTGCAGTAGCAATCGATACCATCATCAACCAAAAAGGCCTCGGCGTTATCTGCATTTATGTAGCTATCGGCCAAAAGGCTTCCAATATTGCCCGTATCGTTCGTACTCTTGAACAACACGGCGCTATGGAATACACCATCATCGTTGCCGCAACCGCAGCAGATTCTGCTCCGCTGCAGTACCTGGCTCCGTATGCAGGCGTAACCATGGCAGAATACTTCATGGATCAAGGCAAAGACGTTCTGTGCGTATACGACGACCTGTCCAAACACGCTGTTGCATACCGTGCAATGTCCCTGCTGCTCCGCCGTCCTCCCGGACGTGAAGCATATCCTGGCGACGTATTCTATTTGCATTCCCGTCTGCTGGAACGCGCTGCTAAACTGAACAATACTGAGCTGAAAGGCGGTTCTATCACCGCTCTGCCGATTATTGAAACCCTGGCAGGCGACGTAGGCGGCTTTATTCCGACCAACGTTATTTCCATTACTGACGGCCAGATCTTCCTGGAATCCGAACTGTTCTATTCCGGTATCCGTCCGGCAATCAACTCCGGTCTGTCCGTATCCCGTGTAGGCGGTGCCGCTCAGATCAAAGCTATGAAATCCGTTGCAGGTACTCTGCGTCTGGATTTGGCACAATACCGCGAACTGGCAGCATTCGCTCAGTTTGCTTCCGACCTTGATAAAGCTACCAAAGCACAGCTCGACCGTGGTCAACGCCTGACCGAGCTCCTGAAACAAGGTCAATATTGCCCGCTGCCGGTTGAAAAACAGGTTATGGCAATCTATCTTGGTACCAAAGGATATCTTGATGACGTAGCTGTTAAAGATGTAACCCGTTGCGAAAAAGAATTCCTTGATTTCATGGATGCAAACCATCCCGAAATCGGCGGCGACATCCGCAGCAGCAAAAAAATCAGTGATGAGAATGAAGAAGCATTAAAGAAAGCTATCGCCGAGTTCAAGGAAACTTTTGTTGCCAGTGAAGCGAGGTGATTAACTGATGGCTACTGCACGCGAGATTCATCGCCACATGAAAGGTGTAGGTAACATCGGTAAGATCACAAAAGCTATGAAGATGGTTGCTGCTGCAAGACTGAGAAGAGCTCAGGAAAAAGCTGCTGCCAGCCGTCCGTATGCTTTAAAGATCAAAGAAGTGCTGTCAAATGTTGTGAGCGACCCCAGCGTGCTTTCTGGCTTAAACCCCAAAAAGCATCCTCTGCTGCAGAAACGTGCGGTTAAAAAAGTGGGTTATCTGGTTGTATGCTCCGATAAAGGTTTGGCAGGCGCATACAGCTCCAACGCACTGAAAAAAGCCGTTGCCGAAATCTCCGAATGTGAAGATGATGTAGTAATCATTGCCAGCGGACGTAAGGCAAGAGACTTCTTTATCCGCCGCGGGTATAAGGTTCTGAGTTACCATATTGGGTTCTCTGACAGACCTGCATATACCAATGCTGCTGATATTGCTGCTGATGCAGCAGCTCATTTTGCTGACGAGCATTTTGATGAACTGCATATTGTATATACAATATTTAAAACTGCTTTGTCCCAGACTCCGGCCAGCGAAATTATCCTGCCGGTAGAACCTCCTGCAAAAGAGGAAGGCAAAGCTAAAGCAAAGGCTTCTTTCATTTTCGAACCTGAAGAGGATGAAATTCTGGAAGAGCTTGCTCCAAAATACTTGGAGACAGTTATTTATGCCGCACTGGTACAATCTGCTGCCAGTGAATTGGGCTCTCGAATGACTGCAATGTCTTCTGCAACTGATAATGCCGGCAAGCTGGTACAAAACCTGCAGCTGTCTTATAACAAGGCACGTCAAGCTGGTATTACCCGCGAACTGAATGAAATTGTTGGCGGCGTTGAAGCATTGAAACAATCTCAATAATATATAGGGAGGCTAAAACCTTGAATACAGGTAGAATAGTACAAGTTGTTGGTCCTGTTATCGACATTGAGTTTCCTCCTAAAAGCATGCCTGCTATCCTGAACGCAATCAAAATCGACGGTACTACCGACGACGGCAAGGTAAAAATTCACCTTACCGCAGAGGTTATGCAACACATCGGCTACAATGTAGTACGTGCAGTTGCAATGAGCTCTACCGACGGTCTTGTTCGTGGTATGGAAGCAGTTGATACCGGCGCTCCGATCAGTGTTCCGGTAGGTCCTGGCGTTCTGGGACGTATCTTCAACGTGCTTGGGGAAACTGTTGACCATGACGATACCAAAGTTGAGGCTGCTGATTACTGGCCTATCCATAGACCGGCACCGAGCTTTGACCAACAGGCAACAGCTACTAAAATTTTAGAAACCGGCATCAAAGTCGTTGACCTTATCGCTCCGTATGCAATGGGCGGTAAAATCGGTCTGTTCGGTGGTGCAGGCGTAGGTAAAACCGTTATTATTATGGAACTTATCCATAATATTGCTACCGCTCATGGTGGTTATTCCGTATTCGCAGGCGTTGGCGAACGTACTCGTGAAGGTAATGACCTGTGGTGCGAAATGAAAGAATCTGGCGTTATCGACAAAACCGCTTTGGTTTACGGCCAGATGAACGAACCACCTGGAGCTCGTATGCGTGTAGGTCTTACCGGTCTGACTATGGCTGAATATTTCCGTGATGTTGGCGGCCAAGACGTACTTCTCTTTATCGATAACATTTTCCGTTTCATTCAGGCTGGTTCCGAAGTATCCGCATTGCTCGGCCGTATGCCTTCCGCAGTAGGTTATCAACCTACCCTGGCAAACGACATCGGTGCACTGCAAGAACGTATTACTTCCACCAAAACCGGTTCTATCACCTCCGTACAGGCAGTATATGTACCTGCGGACGACTTGACTGACCCGGCTCCGGCAGGAACATTTGCTCACTTGGACGCTACCACCGTATTGTCCCGTCAAATCGCAGAGCTTGGTATTTATCCGGCAGTTGACCCGCTTGATTCCACCAGCCGTATCCTCGATCCGCTGGTAATCGGCGAAGAACACTACAATGTTGCTCGTGGCGTACAAGCTATCCTGCAACGTTATAAAGAATTGCAAGATATCATCGCAATTCTTGGTATGGAAGAATTGAGCGAAGAGGACAAAGTTACCGTTGCTCGCGCTCGTAAAATCCAAAAATTCCTCAGCCAGGCATTCTTTGTAGCTGAACAATTTACCGGTACTCCGGGTCAATATGTTCCGCTGAAAGAAACCATCCGCGGCTTTAAAGAAATCCTGGAAGGCAAACATGATGATCTGCCGGAAGGTGCTTTCTACATGGTTGGTACCATTGATGACGCGGTTGCCAAAGCTGCAACTATGAAGGCAGAATAATGGCTACAGCATTTGCATTTGAAATTGTCACGCCGGATAAGATGCTTTTTACTTCTGAAGAAGTAACTTATGTTGGTTTCCGTGCGTTGTCCGGTAATATGGGCATCAAGGCTCACCATGTGCCTGCGATTGCATCTCTGGACATTGCTCCGCTGAAATGCGAATTTACTGACGGTACAGTAAAATACTTCGCAGTATGCGGCGGCTTCTTGGAAATGCAGGATAACAAATGCACTGTATTAGCTACCGTTGCTGAACCGGGCGAGGATATCGACCGTGCTCGTGCTAATGCTGCTAAAGAACGTGCTGAAGCTCGTCTTGCTGCCAAGAGCGAAAATCTTGATGTAGAACGTGCTGAAATGGCTCTGAAAAGAGCGCTCACTCGTCTGCGCATTTGTGAACTTACTGGTAAAAAGTAATCAAGAAAATGCAGAAATACCCCGCTTCATAAGGAGCGGGGTTATTTTTTTGAATAAAATGTGAAGGCAGGAACTAGCTATTGCATAAATCATGCTGGTATAGTATGCTAAGTATAAGAAGGAGGAGGGCTGTGAGATGTCTGATGTATTAGAAGGCCTGGCCGGAAATAAAATGCTGCATCTGAAACAGGATATTGCTTATCTTAGACAAACCATAGCAGAATGTACGGACGAAGAACAGAAAAAATGCCTGCGCCGTGAGCTGATGGAAAAGGAAACTTACTATAATATCCTTGCAGATCGTCAAAGAGTTAATTTTTAATAGCCGGTATTAGTACCGGTTATTTTTATTCGTTTAACCGTTGAAAATTTCTACTGAAAAATGATAAAATAATTATTATGAATTATTTTGTTGAATATAGATACAAATAGTCTGTTGATATACAGGAGGATTATTTTGGAAAAATTAGTAGTAAAAGGCGGCAGACGTCTGGTTGGTACTGTAAAGACAAGCGGTGCCAAGAATGCTGTACTGCCGATTATTGCCGCATCTATTCTGGGAATGACACCGAGTCATCTTGATGAAGTGCCGATGCTGGAGGATGTGCATACAATCAGTGAAGTTTTGAAATGCCTGGGGCTGAAAGTTGACAGCTCTCAGGAACATGTTCTTGATATAGACAGCACAGAGATTACCTCTTGTGAAGCGCCGTATGAACTGGTACGCAATATGAGGGCTTCTTTTCTGGTAATGGGGCCCCTTTTAGCGCGCAAAGGACATGCGCGTATTTCCATGCCTGGCGGCTGTGCTATTGGTGCCCGTCCTATTGACATTCACCTTAAAGGATTTGAAGCTTTGGGTGTGAAGATTGAACAGGGCCATGGCTATATTGAAGCCAGTGCACCTAATGGATTGATTGGTACTACTATTTATTTTGATTTCCCCAGTGTTGGTGCTACAGAGAATATCATGATGGCAGCAGCACTTGCAAAAGGTACTACTATCCTGGAAAATGCAGCAGAGGAACCGGAAATTGTCGACCTTGCTAACTATTTGAATAAGATGGGTGCGAAGGTGCGCGGAGCCGGTACTAATGTTATCCGTATTGAAGGTGTAGAAGCATTGCATGGTGCTGACTATACTATTATTCCTGACCGTATTGAGGCAGGTACCTATATGATTGCTGCTGCTATGACCGGCGGCGATGTGATGATTGAAAATGTACTGCCTGAACATCAGAAACCGCTGATTGCCAAACTGCGTGAAGCGGGTGCAACTGTTATCGAAGACATCGACAAAGTACGTGTTATCGGCAATGGTACTTTAAAAGGCGTTGACATTAAGACTCTGCCGTATCCCGGGTTCCCGACGGATATGCAGGCACAGCTGATGGCCATGATGGTTATTGCGGAAGGCAGAAGCAAGGTAACTGAAACTGTTTTTGAAAACAGATTTATGCATGTAGTAGAACTGAACCGCATGGGTGCTAATATTACAACCGAAGGCCGCAGCGCTGTAATCGAAGGGCCGGCTAAGCTTACCGGCTGTGATGTACGTGCAACTGACCTGCGTGCCGGTGCTGCCATGATTTTGGCAGGCCTTGTTGCCGAGGGTGTAACTATGATTGGTGACCTGCATCATATTGATCGCGGTTATGAAAATATCGTGGCAAAACTGCGGGCATTGGGCGCTGATATAGAGCGCGTTGAGATTTAGTTGGAAGACAGGAGATAGAAAATGTTTAAAAGTACTGATATTGGTATTGATTTAGGTACTGCAAATATACTTGTATATGTAAAGGGAAAAGGTGTAGTTTTAAAAGAGCCTTCTGTAGTTGCTATTGATAAAGCACGCAATAAGGTACTGGCTGTAGGTGATGAAGCTCGTGAAATGCTGGGTCGTGCTCCTGGTAATATTGTGGCTATCCGTCCGTTAAAGGAAGGCGTTATTGCCAACTATACCATTACCCAGAAATTGCTGGCATACGTTATCGAGAAAGTTGCCGGCAAATGCCTTTTCTTTAAACCGCGTGTTATGACTTGTGTGCCTATCGGTATTACTTCCGTAGAAAAACGTGCTGTTATGGAAGCTACTACCCAAGGCGGTGCAGCTAAAACCTATCTGATTGAGGAACCGCTGGCAGCAGCACTGGGTGCAGGTATTGATATTTCTGTTCCCCGCGGTAACATGGTTGTTGATATTGGCGGCGGTACTACTGATATAGCTGTTCTTAGTCTTGGCGGCATTGTTGTATCTTCTTCTATCCGCATTGGCGGCGATCACTTTGACGAAGCTATCGTCCGTTATGTGAAGAAGGTTCATAATGTCCTGATTGGCGAACGTACTGCAGAAGATATTAAGATTAATATTGCTACTGTTTCTAAAAATGGCCGCAGCAGTTCTATTACTGTACGCGGACGTGATATGGTTACTGGTTTGCCTACTACTTTCAGCGTTACTTCTGAAGACTGCCGTCTGGCGTTGGAAGATGCAGTGGCTTCTCTTGTTGCTACTGTACGCGGCGTTCTGGAAAAATGCCCGCCTGAACTGGCAGCCGATATTGTAGATAACGGTATTTATCTGACTGGCGGCGGCGCGCTGCTGGACGGATTAGCAGAAATCATGGAGAAAGAAACCGGTATCTGCACCCATGTTGCAGAAAATGCACTGGACTGCGTAGCTCTTGGCACTGGCAAAGCACTGGAAAGCCTTGATAAGCTGCATCCGGGTTCTATTTATACTTCATCTAATTTAGGTTAAGCTTTGCATAAATACACAGCTTGTAGCTGTGTATTTTATTTTTCAGGAGGTCCACTATGAATATAGGTAAGTTCTGCGGTGTAGTGTTGGCTGCCGCATGTTATATTATACCGTCATTGGCAGATGCAGCGCCAATCGAAAGCATCAGAAGCAGTATCAGCCCGGCAAGAGTGCGCCTGGTTTTAGACAGTAAAGAAGCAATTAACTATAAAGCCGAAAAAGACGGTAAAGAACTCATCATTGAAATGCCGGACAGTACGGCAAAAAAACAGCAGCCTGTAGTCAAGGATCCGTTTATCAAAAAAGTTAAGCTGGAGCCGGAAGGAAAGAAAGGCAGCAAGCTGCAGATTACTTTGGCTAAGGACTGCCAATATAAAATTTATCAATTAAAGGGTCCAGACAGACTTGTAATAGATATCTTCCGTATCAATATTATCAAAGAAAGCAAACAGCTGGCTAAAGGCGTAACCTATACTTATCTGCAGGATGAACTGAACGGAAAACAGATTCAAGGATATTTGCTTAGTGTAGATAAGAAAGCAGATTATGAGCTGAGACCTTTTTCTGCTGCCGGCAGTTATAACGGACGCGGCTATGTATCTAAAAGAGCTGCTCAGCTTGGTTTATTGGCAGCAGTTAATGCGTCTTATTTCGACAGCGACGGCTGGGTAATCGGCGTAGTTAAGGACAGAGGCGAGATTTATGCTATGGATGCTGCTCCGCACAGTGGTTATGTAAGCGACGGTAAAAATCAGAATATAGTCAAAGATATTGCTTATACAGGAATGGTTAAGCTGCCCGGCGGTAAAACTCTGACACTAAAAGGTATGAACAGAGCGCGTATTGCTGAGGATTTGGTGCTGTATAACGAATACTATGCAACGTCTACCCGTACCAATCAGTTTGGCAGAGAAATTAAGCTGCGCAACGGAAGAGTTATTGCTGTTTCTACTGCAGGTAATATGAGTATTGAGCCGGGAACACAGGTTATTTCCGGTCATGGTGCTAATGCTGCGGCTTTAGCGGGTGTAAGAGTTGGCGATAGAGTAAGCGTAAGTGAAACTCTCGGCAGCGAAGCAGCTGATAAAGCACGCGTTGTCATTGGCGGCGGCCCGCTGCTGCTGGAAGATGGCAGAGTAAATGTCCGCAGCAGAGAAGAGAATATTGCTGCAGATATTGCCCGTGGACGTGCTCCCAGGACTGCTATTGGCGTAAAGAAAGACGGTACCTTGCTGGTGCTGGTTGTAGATGGACGCAACAGTGCTTCTTCCGGACTTACTTTAGAAGAACTGGCGCAATATTTTCTGCGTTTAGGTGCGCGTGATGCCGTTAATTTTGACGGCGGCGGTTCCAGTGTCATGGTCGTAAATAAGAGCATTGTCAATAAGCCGTCTGACGGCAGAGAACGTGCTGTCAGCATTGGTGCAGGCCTGTTTCCGCGCTACTAACATTGCTTGTCAAAGGGATATTGAGGTTGTATAATTATTTTATACAAAAATAACTAAGCTGCTGCAGGAGGTGCCCATGCTGAAGTCTAAACAACTGGCTGCCATCTGCATAGCTGCTGCTGTAACAGCTGCAGGATTGTTGTATTTTTATAACAGGTCTGAGGCTGTGGAGCAAAAATCAGTGCTGAAAGGCGTAGTCTGCGAAGAAGGACTGGTGCAGACAGGCAAAAAGGTACAGATTGGTGATGTACTGGTTAAGGTGCAGTCTGTTGCTGGCGGTAGTATTGCAGCTGCCAGAGCAAGCAGTGACGGTACTGTGAGCAAGGTCCTGGTGCAGCCGGGAGATACGGTGGTACCGGAACAGACAGTAGTTATTTTAGAAATGTAAGTAAATTAAAATCGGCGTGGGTCTTGCTGCGCCGGTTTTGTGATATATAGGGAGTTAATTATGAAGCTGAAAACCTTAATAACAGCATTTTTACTTTGCTGCTGCAGCTGTGCAGCGGCGGCTAATGTACCGCTGATGCCGGTGAAGGATTTACAGCCGGGGATGCAGGGCATTGGCAAAACTGTTATCAGCGGAGATAAAATTGAAGATTTTAATGTAGAGATATTAGGTGTTAACGGCAGTGAAGCCAGCGGTTACAGTATCTTTGTGCGCCTTTATGGCGATTTGATAGATAAGACGGGCGGCGTTGCGCAGGGAATGAGCGGCAGTCCGGTTTATGTAGATGGAAGACTGGTAGGAGCAGTAGCTTTTGGCAAAGCCTTTAATGATCCGCATTATTGCTTTTTGACTCCTATCGGCAGCATGCTGAAGCTTCTGGATAGTCCTTTGGCGCATGATAGTTCTTTTATTCCTCAGGGAACTTCTCTTTTAGCTGGCGGCTTTACACCGGCTGGGATGGAATATTTACAGGAGAAATTACAGGGGGTAGGGCTTTCTGCTGTTAATGGCGGCAGCAGCGGCGATGCGCCTGGCAGAGAAGCTTTGGAGCCTGGCAGTGCCGTAGGTGTTTCCCTCATGGAGGGCGATATGTCATTGGGGGCATTGGGCACTGTTACCTGGACGGATGATGAAGGTCATATCCTTGCCTTCGGTCATCCTTTTATGCAGCGCGGCGACAGCAGTTTCTTTATGAACAAGGTCTGGATTTTAGGCTGCATTCCCAATATGCAGAGCAGCTATAAAGTTGGTAATATCGGCAAAGTTATCGGTACCATAAATCAGGACAGAGCCAGTGGTATTGCAGGTATTACCGGCAGCGTGCCAAAATCTGTACCGGTGTTTATCGCAGTAAGCGACACCAGCCGCGGCATTAACAGCAGCAGCCGCATCAATATTATAGAAGATGAACAGATGGTGCCGGTTATTTTAGATGCTGCTGTATTTAATACGGTCAGCAAGACCGTAGACCGCAACGGCGGCGGTACAGCAAAGCTGCATTTTGAAATCAGCGGTGTGGACAGCAGCGGACAAAATGTACTTATTGACCGTGACAATATGTATTATGCGGGCGAGAATCTGCTGAAATCTATCAATGCAGAACTGGTAGAAGCGGCTAATATCCTGACACAGAATAAATTTGAACAGGTTGATATTTATGGCGTTAATGTTACTGCCGAGGTCAGCGAAGATGTACAGGTTGCCGAAATCATCCGTGTTACGCCGCAAAAGCGAGAAGTAAAACCGGGAGAAAAGCTCCTGATTGACGTAGTGCTGAAGCCTTATCGCGGTAAAGAGTTTACGGAAACTATTACTTTTACCGTGCCGAAAAATAATCCGGGCGGTAAGCTGGCTTTAAGTGTACGCGGCGGCAGTTCTCTGGCCTGGATACAAAATCTGCTGCGTAAGCAGAAGGAAGAAGGCCTGCCTGCTCCTAAGAAAGATGTGCGCTACAAGCTGGCAGATTTTATTAAGAACTTTAATGAAGCAGATAAAAATAACGAGCTCATTGTAGATATTTCTGCATCTCCGCAGCTGAATCAGCAGCCGGAAAAGAACGCAGTCGATGACGCAGGCTTTGCCGGTATGCTCAAAGGCAGTCCATATAAACAAAAAACTGCTTTTGACTATATTATCGATGGCGAAAATGAATTTGTCATTGAAGTAAAAAAATAAGGCTATGTCACAACAAACAGTTGATAAATAGCCATTTTTATAGGGGAGTATCAGA
>UQLS01000006.1 GCA_900541915.1 uncultured Phascolarctobacterium sp.
TCTGATACTCCCCTATAAAAATGGCTATTTATCAACTGTTTGTTGTGACATAGCCATTTTTAATAACAAATTCTTTCTGCATTAATAGCACCATATTACATAAATTTTACATTTTATATATTGTATCATATTTATTTATAAGCGTAAACTATTAAACACAATTCTGTAAAAAAATAAACAGCTCACAAATATGTGAGCTGTCATCATAAACTATAAAACTTATTTAGCTTCTTCTTTCTTTTGAGCCTGAACAGGAACTAAAGCAAAATCTGCCATTAATGGTTTTTTACCGGTAGTATCAAAAACAAAGACCATCTGAGCAAGATTTTCTTTACTGAAAGAACCAACATAAATTACACGGTCAGCTTTATCAAATCTTTGCAGAACAGCAAATTTAGCTTCTTTATTCTTACCAAATTTTTCTTTTACCTGCTGCAGCATAGCCTCGTATTTGTCAGCAGTAAAATTTTTCTTTAAATCCGGTGTAAAGTTAGCTGAAACAACTTCATAAGTGACAGTTGCATCATTCAATCCTTTAATAAAAAGATCAGCAGCCGCTTCTTCTTTGGCAAAGTCTTTAGAAGCGCCTGCAGCCATAGCAACAGAGCTGATAAGCAAATAAACTAATAAACTTATCATTAATAATAATTTTTTCATAATTATATACACCGTCCTTAATAAAATATAATTTTATTTCATTATATCCTGTCCTTACTGTCTTTACAAGCAACAACATAAATAAAAAAGGCTTGCCATAAGGCAAGCCTGAAAAATCTTATTTACGGATACCGAGTTTTGCGATGATTGCACGATAACGTTCAATATCTTTTTCCATCAGGTAGTTCAGCAGACCACGACGTTTACCTACCATTTTCAACAGGCCGCGACGAGAATGATGGTCTTTTTTATGTTCTTTCAGATGTTCGGTCAAGTATTTAATGCGTTCGGTCAGAACTGCAATTTGCACTTCCGGAGAACCGGTGTCGCCTTCATGACGAGCATTGTCAAGAATAATGGATTGTTTTGCTTCGCTAGTTAACATTAAAAATTCCTCCTAATTTTACAATTCCCAAAGCATAGCAGCCGTCGGAGTTGCGTACTTCCAAGCTTTGGTTCAAATACTTTAATAGTATATCATACCTGCTCATCATAGAGCAAGATATTTGTTATATTTTTTACAATCTTTATAATTCAAAAAACTTCCGGCAACAAGCTTTATCAGCTTCAAGCTGCTGGCAAAGTTCTTGAACAGATGCAAACTTACATTCATTACGGATAAATTTATGAAACTCCACATGCATGCATGAGCCATAAATATCGCTGTTGAAATCAAAAATATGTGTTTCCAATCTTGCAGCAGTCACATCACCAAAAGTTGGATTAAGGCCTATATTAGCCATACCATAATAATTTGAATCATCAACAAACACACGCACAGCATAAACACCTGCATGAGGTATTGCTGCCTGCTGCGCAGAAAGTTCTATATTAGCCGTTGGAAAATTGAGCAGTCTACCTCGTTGACAGCCTTTAACAATTACACCGGATAAAGTGTATTTTCTGCCTAACATTCGGTTAGCTTCTGCAATATCGCCTGCACTAATCAAATGCCTGATTTCTGTACTGCTTACTATAATCCCGTTATCGCTTACCAATGGTCTTACGATAAGCTCAAAACCCATTTCAGACGCAAATCGCTTTAAGGTGGCAATATTTCCATCCCCATGACAGCCGAAATTGAAATTTTCACCTACAGCCAGGCATTCAAATCCTAACTTAGTCAATTGCTGCAAAAAAGCGGACGGAGATAATTCTGCCAGCTGCCTGTCAAAAGGTACTTCCACTAAAAGATCAACACCCATTTTTTCCAGTAAAGCATATTTCTCTTTACTGCCAATCAAAGACATCGGTACTTCTGACGGCTTAATTAAAGAAAAAGGATGATTTCTGAAAGTAAAAACAGCCAAATAGCAATTATGTTCCCTTGCATATTTTGCCGCCGAACTGATAACATCCTGATGACCTAAATGAAGTCCGTCAAAAGTTCCCAGAGCAATAACACATGGGCGGTCAAAGCCGTGAAAGTTTTCCAGTGAAGTAATAATCTCCATCTTTTATTCCTCTTGCATTATATAACGTGAAAAAATCTTTTCTGCTTGTATTTTTTCCTCACTGCAGCTGCCTATACCTAAAAATTCTTTTGCAGGCCCCATAAGTACATATCTGCCATCCGGTGTACCTGCAACAGTAGTACGCACACCATTAGTAATACGTGCTGCCTGCCTTGCTGTCAATACTAATTGAAGTATATTGCTTACAGCTGATAAAGGTTCCACTAGGCATTTCTCTGGATTCTCAGTAATTTCCTGCAAGGTAAAGGCATCCTCAATTTTGAAGCCCGCAACCTGTGTTCGCAGAAGAAAGCTCATTGTGCCGCAAGTGCCTAAGGCATCAGCAATATCTTCGCCAAGTACGCGTATATATGTTCCTTTAGAACATTCTACTGCTAAAGTCAAAGAATTATCTCCCTGATGAAGCAATTCTAATTTATATACCTCAATAGGACGTGCTTCTCTTTCTACATTGATGCCTTGACGTGCCAAAGCATACAGTTTTTGTCCGTCAACTTTTAAAGCAGAATACATAGGCGGAGTCTGCATTATCTTACCGGTAAACTGCTGCAGAACTGGCAGAATTTTATCTTTGGATAGCTGCGGCACCGACATAGTCTTAATAACCGTACCACTGTCATCACCTGTATCAGTCTGCTGGCCTAAAGTGATTTTCACAAGATACTGTTTGCGTCCCTCAACAGCAAATTCTAATAATCTGGTTGCACTGCCTATAAACACAGGGAGAACTCCTGCCGCATCAGGGTCAAGAGTTCCTCCGTGTCCAGCCTTTTTAGTTTTCAATACTCGCCGTAAATAAGCAACCACATCATGGGATGTCATTCCAGGCGGTTTTAAAACATTTAAAATACCGTCCATTATAAGGCCTTTCCTATTGCATCCAAAAGCTGCTTTTTGGCATCTTCCAAAGGTGCATAAATCGTACATCCGGCTGCACGAATATGTCCTCCGCCGCCAAAGCTAAGCGCAATCTGCGCTACATCAGTACGACTGGAACGCATGCTTACACGGGTAACGTTTTCTTCCACTGCTTTAAACATAATAGCTATATCGACACCTTCGATATAACGGGGATAAGAAACAAAACTGTCAGTTGGGATATCCTTATCATATAGTTCATGTGGAATAGCAATATATGCAACCTTATTATCATAGGCAAAAGTTAAAGACGGCAATACTTTACTCAAAAGCTCAACAGTCTCACGGGTACGCATATCAAGATTATCAGAAATAATACTTGGCTGTACACCATAATCAAGCAGCAAAGCAGCTCGCTGCATAGTTTTGCGTGTTGTATTAGAATAACGGAAAGAGCCGCAGTCTGTAGAAATAGCAGTATACAGACAAAGTGCCGTTGCTTCATCATGCTGCCACTGCATTGCTTCAAACAGATCACACATAATTTCACCGGTAGCTGCAGCCTTAGTATCAAGATACAAATAGTCGGCAAACTCCGTATTGGAAATATGATGATCTATATTCAGAATATACGGAGCCTGCACAACCTCTCCCACGATACCAATTCGATCAAAAGAACTTGCATCAATAACAACCAGAATATCTGCCTTTACTGGACTGCCGCACTCCGGACGCTGACAGCATTCAATGCCCGGCAAAAAGCCAAAACCTCTACCAATTTCATCATCAACAAAGACAGTAACTTCTTTACCCAGTCTTTTCAGAATATGCATCAGTCCCAACGCTGAGCCTAATGTATCTCCATCGGGACTGACATGACAGCACAAAACAATTTTTTGTGCCTGCAGCAGGAGATTACCTGTTTCCTGCAGACTGATTTTACTGCTCATTTGTGCCGCCTTCCTCCTGCTTAATCTTGTCAAGGATGCTCTGAATATGAGCACTGTACTCCATAGAAGTGTCCTTAACCAAAATCAGGGAGGGAGCGAAACGCAGACGAATGCGTTTCGCTATTTCACTGCGCATAAAGCCCAGTGCTTTATTTAAAGCTTTCCAGGTTTCTTCCTGTTTATCTTCAGGTCCATACAGGCTTACATAAACCTTAGCTATGCTCATGTCATCTGTCAATTCTACGCCGGTAATAGTAACAAACTGAATACGCGGATCTTTGACATCATGCAAAAGCATATTGCTTATTTCATGCTGAATGGCTTCCTGTACTTTTTCAACTCTTAATCTTGCCATAATACACCTGCTTCGGCCTATTCTTCTTTGATTTCTTCCATATTGTAGATTTCAAAGATATCGCCCTCTTTGAGATCACGGAATTTATCCAGAGTAATACCACATTCGAAGCCTTGAGCAACCTCTTTGACATCGTCTTTGAAGCGGCGCAGAGATTCAATTTCGCCTTCGTGTACAACAATGCCGTCACGTACTACTCTAACTTTAGAACTGTTGGTAACTTTACCTTCCAGTACATAGCAGCCAGCAATCAAAAGTTTGGAAATAGTAATCAGCTGACGTACTTCCACACGACCTTGAATAACTTCTTTGAACTTAGGCGCCAGCATACCTTTAATAGCTGCCTCAACGTCATTGAGTGCATCGTAAATTACACGATAAGTACGTACGTCTACTTTTTCAGTTTCAGAAGCTTTACGGGCATTAGCATCAGGACGTACATTGAAACCAATAATCAGAGCGTTGGCAGCAGAAGCCAGCATAACGTCGGATTCAGTAATGGAACCTACACCTGCATGAACTACTACTACTTTTACTTCTTCGTTCTTAATTTTCTGCAGAGATGCTTTCAATGCTTCGATAGTACCCTGAACGTCTGCTTTAACAACGATATTCAGTTCTTTCAGCTCGCCTTCCTGAATACGTTGGAACAAGTCATCCAAAGAAACTTTAGAGTTAACCTGAATTTCTTCTTCACGTTTCTTAGCAATACGTTTTTCAGCAACGCTGCGGGCAGTCTTTTCATCAGTAGAGTCAAGAATATCGCCTGCCTGCGGTACATCGTTAAGGCCAAGTACTTCTACAGGAGTAGACGGCAGTGCTTTTTTAACTTTTTCACCACGGTCATTAATCATTGCACGTACTTTACCGTAAGCAGTTCCGGCAATAATGGTATCACCAATATGCAGGGTACCTCTTTGAACAAGCACGGTAGCTACAGGGCCGCGGCCTTTATCCAGCTGAGCTTCGATAATAGTGCCATGAGCTGGCAAATTCGGATTTGCTTTCAGTTCCTGCATTTCAGCAACAAGCAAAATCATTTCCAGCAAGTCGCTGATACCGGTTTTTTGGTGAGCAGATACCGGTACCATAATGGTATCGCCGCCCCAATCCTCAGGAATCAGTTCGTGCTCTGCCAGCTGTTGTTTTACGTGGTCCGGATTAGCGCCGGGACGGTCAATCTTGTTGATAGCAACAATGATGGGCACCTTTGCAGCCTTAGCATGGTTGATTGCTTCGATAGTCTGCGGCATTACACCGTCATCTGCTGCTACAACGAGGATAGCTACGTCAGTAACCTGTGCGCCGCGGGCACGCATAGCAGTAAACGCCTCATGGCCAGGGGTATCAAGGAAAACAATCTGTTTACCCTGATAATTTACTTTATACGCACCAATGTGCTGAGTAATACCGCCGGCTTCACGAGCAGTAACATTAGTTTTTCTGATAGCATCCAGTAAAGAAGTCTTGCCATGGTCAACGTGACCCATAACAGTAATTACAGGCGGACGCGGCAAACGTTTTGCCGGATCATCTTCTACTTCCGGTACTTCGGTAGGATCTTCGTCCGGAGCCTTCTGGCCCACTTCTACACCAAATTCTTCACCAATCAGCTGTGCAGTATCATAATCAATATCCTGATTGATAGTTACCATCACGCCCAGCATAAACAAAGCTTTAATTACTTCGTTTACTTCACGTTTAATCAAAGATGCAAATTCTTTGACATTGATGCTTTCACCAATTTCAACATAAGTCGGCTTCGGTACTTCTACAACCGGCTGCTGTACTTTCGGAGCATTATTTGCCGGGCGTTTGCGATTCATTTGATGTCCAGCACTGCGGTTAGGTCTGCTTTCCTTAGTTGCATAGGAGCCTTTAATCTGCGGCTTATCTTTGCGGTTGTTTTTATTATTGAAATTATTGTTTCTGTTGTTTCTGTTATCAGAAGCACCATTGTTAAAATTCGGACGATTATGCTGCGCATTGCCTTGTGCATTACGGTTATCGTTATTGCGGGCAGGCTGGTTTTTCGGCGCATTGTTGCCAAAACGCTGCTGGCGATTATGCGCATCCTGATTTTTACGGTTATCAGTGTGTGCTGCCTGACCGCCGCGGTTTTGCTGTGCATTTTGATTATTACGGTTATTATTGTTATTACGCTGCTGCATCTTGCCCTCATTGCTGCGAGTATTTTGATTATGCTGCGGAACATTTTTATTCATACCGTTCTGTTCCGGCTTTTTAACCTGTTGTTTCTGCATATTTACAGGCTGCTCTTTTTTTACAACTTCTTTTTTTGCAGGAACAGGCGGTTTCTTGTTATATTCTTTATCAATAATGACCAAATCAGAATCATCTACTGCACTAAAATTGCTTTTTTCAATGTTGTGACGTTTTAAAAGATCCAAAACTTCATTCGTGGACTTGCCATACTCTTTGGCAACTTCATATATTCTCTTCTTACCCATTCATCCACCTCCAAATCAGATCTTATGGGATTATCTTTTTATCATATTTACAAAGTTTCTGTCTGTAACTGCAACGGCAGTTCTCTTGGCTTTACCGATTGCCGCACCAAGTTCATCACGGTTTAACACCTCTAAAACCGGTATTCCCGCCATTTCAGCCAGATAATACATATCTTTTTTCGAATTAGGCGCTGCGTCTGCTGCAACCAGCAACAGCTTTGCTTTGCCGGATTTTACAGCAATACGCACCGCTACATCACCGGAGGCCAGTTTACCGGCCTTTTGTGCAAGGCCCAGAGCAAAGGCAATATTATTGTTGCCCATGGTCAAAATCCTCCAGCAGTTTGTTATATACTTCGTCGCTGATAGACTTTTCCAAAGCACGCTCCAAGCGTTTTTCCTTTACTGCTTTGGTAATGCAGGCTTTATCAGGACAAACATACGCACCGCGACCGTTCTTTTTGCCTGTAAGGTCAAGGCTTATCTCACCTTCAGGAGAACGAACAATTCTCAGCAGCGACTTTTTATCTTTCATCTCGTTGCAGCCAACGCATTTCCTTTGAGGAATTTTCTTAGTCTTGATCATAATCTTCCTGCTCCGTATCTGCTTCAGCGGCAGCCTGAGATTCGCTCTTAATGTCTATTTTCCAACCGGTCAGCTTAGCAGCCAGACGTGCATTCTGACCTTCCTTGCCGATAGCCAGAGACAGCTGATAATCAGGTACTACTACGCGGCAGATTTTTTCATTTTCATCTACCTGAGTGCTTACAACCTTAGCCGGGCTGAGAGCATTAGCAACATACTGTGCCGGATCTTCACTGTATTTAACAATATCAATTTTTTCACCGCGCAGCTCGTTGACAATAGTCTGTACGCGCATGCCTTTATGACCTACACAAGCACCTACCGGATCAATATTGTCGTCCTGGGTATAAACGGAAATTTTAGAACGCATACCAGGCTCTCTGGCAACGGATTTAATTTCCACTACACCATCATGGATTTCAGGTACTTCCAGCTCAAACAATCTTTTCAAAAGTCCCGGGTGAGTACGGGAAACCATTATTTGAGGTCCTTTGCTGGTACGTTTAACCTCAATGATATAGGTCTTCATACGTTCATGATACTGATAAACTTCACCGGGAATCTGTTCAGTAGCAGCAAGCACTGCTTCTACCTTGCCCAAATCAATATAAACATTTTTATTTTCAATGCGTTGTACTACGCCGGTAACAATATCGTTTTCACGGCTGGAGAAACGCTCGTAAACCATTCCGCGTTCAGCTTCACGAATGCGCTGTACAACAACCTGTTTTGCATTCTGTGCAGCAATACGGCCAAAGTTTTTAGGAGTTACCTCTGTTTCAACAATATCGCCCACTTCATAACGGCTGTCGATTTCATGTGCATCAGCCAGAGAAATCTCATTAGCTTCTTCTGTTTCCCCTTCAACAACCTCGCGCTGAGCATATACATGGATTTCTCCGCTCAGTTTATTCATATCTACTCTTACATTTTGGACAGAACCAAAATTCTTTTTGTAAGCAGTTACCAAAGCTTCTTCCACAGCCTGGAACAGAAGTTCAGGTTCAATACCTTTCTCCTTTCCCAATTCTTGTATTGCTAAGATAAAATCTGCATTCAATTAATACGCCTCCTAAATATTTTAAAAATCAATATGCGGTCTGATATTAGCTATCAGTTTACGTTCTATCTTGACCGGATTCTTAAATTCCCTGCCCTTGATAATTTTTCTTACTTCTACAAATTCATCATCATGTCCAACCAGGACTGCCACTAAAAGTTTCATATTCTCCCAGGGAGCATAGAAAGAAATATCTACCTTGCTGCCGTAAGCATCGACAAAATCCTTATCCTTTTTCAAAGGACGGTCGATACCAGGAGAAGAAACCTCCAGAAAATATTTATCCTGAATAGGGTCTTTTTCATCCAGCACAGCAGTAAGCTTTTCACTTACCAGCTGGCAATCATCAATTTCCACTCCATCAGGCTTGTCGATAAAAATACGCAGATACCAGTCTTTTTCACGGACATACTCTACATCGACCAGTGTAATATCCGTATCCTTGAGAATAGGCTCCATTAATTCTGTAATCAATGCTTCTATTTCTCTTGCCTGCATCTTTATCACCTCCACGATATTAAATTGTATTTTTGCTTTAATAAGCGGAAAGAGCGGGTATTTAACCCACTCTTTCAAAATAACAGTTATATTTTCTGCTAATATTATAACATTATCATGCGCCTATGGCAAGCCTTTACTACTATATACGCTGCTTTTCAGGCTTTATAAACACATATTTTCCACTATCAGAAAGCTTCTGGCAAAATTTATAACCGTAACCGTTAAAGGCTTTTACATCGCTGACAGAAGTGATATTTTCTTCCGCACACCAGCGTACCATATAACCGCGGGCCATCTTAGCTTCTGTAGCCTTCACCTTATATTTTTCTTCCGTTCCCACAGCGAAAATACAGCTAACAAACTCCACATCTTCCTCAAGATACGGTTCCACTGCTTTGCTGTATTCCTTAGAAGCAAGATTTAAGATAACTTTATCCTCAGTAGTAAGTTCTTTATATAAACTTTCACCCCAAAAAGCATACAAATCTTCACACCCATCACATCTAAGTTTTGCCTGCATTTCCAATCTATATGGCACTACCCCGTCATCGGCACGTAAAATACCATAAAAACCTGAAAGAATACGTAAATGCTCACATACATATTTCCAGGATTTAGTATCAAAAACACGCGGCCCCATATGCGTATACTGTAATCCATCATAAGCTAATACCGCCGGTGTAACTCCCTGCTGCAGCTTTATGTTCTGTATACGTGCATAATTTTGCTGCGCTAATTTATCATTGCACTGCCATAAATTCTGTAGCTGCGTATAATCCATCTGCCGCATCGCAGCCAGCAGCTTTTCTGTACGCTGTAAAAATATCGGAATTCTGCTGGCAGCAGCATCTTCATCCACTCGCATCTGCTTAGCCGGAGAAATTATAATCTTCATCTTATCCTCCCAAATGATTATTTTACATTTTTATAACAAATCTCTTAATATTTTAAATAAGTTTAACATAAACGCAAAGGATTTTTCTACTTCAAAATAAAATTTATAATTATAGCTTAATAAGGAGGCTTTGGACCGTGAGTAAAAATACTTTGATGCCAAACATACTGCTTAATAATCTTTCTGACGCTGCCTGCCATCAATGCGATAAACGCAACATCGGCTGTCATGCTCGCTGCAGCGAATACAAAAAGTGGCACTTTACCCATAAAATCATTGCCTTAATGCAGCAGTCAAAAATTCAAACTAACCGTAAAATATCCATGCCTAAAAAATATTATATTACAACATTTAAAAACAATAAAATATCCTTATCTTTTTAAATGCAGACAAAAAGAGTACCGCCATAAGCCGGTACTCTTTTCTTATAATCTTATTCTATTTCTTCAAACATTTCGCTGCCCATTTTACAAATAGGACAGGTATAACCTTCCGGCAGACTGTCGCCTTCGTAAATATAGCCGCATACTTTGCAGCGATATTTTTTAGTTACAGCTGCATTCTCTTTTATCTCTTCGAACATTTCACTGCCCATTTTGCAAATAGGACAGGTATAGCCTTCCGGCAGACTGTCACCTTCGTAAATATAACCGCATACCTTGCAGCGATATTTTTTAGCCGCAGTTGCCTTTTCTTCAGCAGCAGGAGCTATATAATGTCCTCCCAAATCAGCACTTCTATCCTGATACATAGTATGCAGCATTTGTTCAGCCAATTCGCTCAGCGGCTCACCGTAAAATTCTTCATATACCTTTTGAATTTGCGGATTCAGATGACTGCTGCGCAATGCTACACTGTTATCACGTGCGTACAAGCCCTGGATACGTTTTTCTCTCAACGCATCCCCCTTGTACTCTCTGTCTTTCGGCTGTCCGCCGCCGCCGATGCAGCCACCGGGACAGGTCATAACTTCTACAAAATCATAATGTACATTACCGTTTCTAATTTCTTCTACCAGCTTGCGCGCGTTTGCAGTGCCATATACAACAGCAACTTTCAGCTTTTTGCCAGCAATAGCCAATTCAGCTTCACGAATACCCTGCATGCCCCGAACAGCCTCAAGCTGCAGCAAATCAGCCGGAACATCTTCTTTGGTAATAAAAGCATAGGCACTGCGTACAGCAGCTTCCATAACACCGCCTGTATTACCAAAAATAACGCCTGCCCCTGTGCCAAGACCCATGAATTCATCAAAAGAAGCATCTTCTAAAGCAATAAAATCGATGTTTTCATCTTTGGCCAGCATAGCCAGCTCGCGGGTAGTGATAACAAAATCCATATCACGCATAGTTTCATCGCCATGATATTTACCGGCAGCACACATTTCATCTCTGCGAATTTCAAATTTCTTAGCAGTACAGGGAGTAAGTGCTACGTTAACAATTTTTTTCGGGTCAAGACCCATCTTTTTAGCAAAATAAGTCTTAATAGTCGGTCCCTGCATGCCAATGGGGCTTTTAGCTGTTGATAAATGCTCCAGCATGTCCGGGTAATATGTCTCCATAAATTTAACCCACGCAGGGCAGCAGCTGGTAAACTGCGGCAGCTTCTTATCTTCATGCTGCAGACGTTCTACCAATTCGCTTGCTTCTTCCATAATAGTCAGATCGGCAGCAAAATTGGTATCAAGCACATAATCAACGCCCAGTTTTTTCAGCAAGGCCACCATTTTACCCTCTACAAAACTGCCGTCAGCCATGCCAAATTCTTCACCCAATGCAATACGCACAGACGGTGAAGTGCTGACAATAACAATTTTATCAGGGTCTCTTAAAGCTTCTGCCACCTGATAAATTTCAAATTTTTCTGTAATAGAATCCACAGGGCAAACATTAGCACATTGTCCGCAGTTAATGCAGACAGGAACATCATTGGTAAACTGCAAATCATAAGTACCGCATACACCTATTTCATTAGTACAAACAGTTTTGCAGGCACCGCATTTAATACACTTAAATTCCAATCTTTGCACAGACGGATTATCCGGCTCAATAGCTACACGGATATCAGTAAATTGATGCTTGGACATAAATATCCCTCCTGTATTATATACCTTGACAACTACATTATAGGCTATTTATCAAAAGAGTGCAACAAAAAACTGTTTTCCATTAGAAGTTTATTTTCTTTTTATATAAAAAAACACCGAGATATTTCATCTCGGTGTTTTCATTATCCAAACAAATCTATCTGGTCTATTAGGACACTTTACATCATCTTACATAATCTTAATATATGTTATCACGTCCACATAATCCATATATTTTTTGCTGTTTTACCAATTCCTCAAATTTCTTAAACTCAATTTAAACTCAACAAGAATAATGATATAATAGCGGTGTCAGACGACCCCTAAAGTCTCTGCCAAAGACTTCGTCTGTGGGGGTCCGGATACCTACCCCCACCATGCGAACTGCCAATCGCATGGAAAAACAAAAAAACAGCCTTATCCAAAATGGATAAGGCTGTTTTAATATTACCATGAATAGGTTGCCCATACTTCGGCTTTCTTATTTTCCAAATCATATTATAACCGTGTACCTATAGCAGGATTATGTGTTCAGAACCCGTGCAGGAACGCCATTTCTGCATTCCAATATGCGCCGTGCCTGGTCTGTAATACTAAAAAATATAAAAAGTTTCACTGCCTAAGACACACGCATGCTATCCATCTGCTTGCCGGCGGCGTTCCACTACTTGAAGTGTGCAAAAGACTTGGCCATTCCAAGCCATCGCATACACTCAATTTATATGGCCACGCAATACCAAATATGGATAAGATGGTCGCTGAACAAGTAGCCAGGATTTATGAGATTTCCGGTTAATCGTGACCATATCGTGCCCAAAACACGCTGATAAATTGTGCCCGCCATTCCAATACAAAACAAAAAACGCTGTAGCCTAAGCTACAGCGTTTTTTACTGGCTCCTCGAGTAGGACTCGAACAACAGCTACGCAACTAAAACGCCCAAACCCCGCATCCAGTAAAGCTTTCAACCACTTTTTACTAAAAAGCCGCATAATTACATAGTTATAATACGGGCGTTGCGCCCTATTTGTGACCAGAATTTTATTCTTTAGGCAACTGTACCACTATATCGTATTGAAAATAATTCTGTCGTAATTTCTATTTACGGCTTCAACATTTGAAATCTTCTTCTGGTGCCGAAGGCTCCTGTCTTGATAAGGAGCAAACAAGAAAAATAATTGAAATAAGCCGCGATGAATTGATTAGAAGGATAGCATAGAAATTGTTCTGTTGCAACTAATTAAAATCTTTATAATTATATAATAATATATTTAAATTACCATAATTTAATTTATTTGTGTCATCACTCGATTTACATTTTGAATTGCGATAGGTGTTAAATTAGGATATGTTTGCAATATATTATCATATAAGCTTCCTTTGAAATTAGGTACATCTATTGTAACAACAACAAAATATTTAATTTTTTCATGCTCATATTCATCACGACCAATAGCATGAAGTGATAAAAACGGATTAACCAATGAACTACTTCTCATTGATACATTTTTTCTAATAATTGTATCCCACTTAAAATCGTTATTTCTAAGATCTGCTTCTCGAAAACTCTGCTTTGCTGATTTTGATACAGGCAAATCTGACTTAATATATCCCTGAGCAATTAAATTTTCTACAGATTCAATATCTTTTAGTTTAAGAAGATTCAATTTTTTAGAAGGAAAGCCTTCTTTCCTAAAAGCAAAGACCATGTCATTTGGATAGAATGTATCTTCTATACAATTATTAGTATAGGCATCAGTATCATTAAGATTAGGGTTTACTACCGTGCATATTGTCCACTTTATAGCAACATTACACCTACTTTTATTCATATTTGGCATAAATATTGGTAATCTGACACTAGCAGAAGAAGTAATTTCCCCTTCATACAAAATTGTTACACTATTATCTGAACAGTTTAATAATTCTTCAACATTCTCTGTACAATATCCAAATCCAATCTCATTATTACTTTCTGTATCATTCGCTTCAGCATGATGAATTAGTAATGCTCTACCCAAATGAGGAACTATTTGATCAGAAACAGCCATCAAACGACCTATTTTACCTGCTACTACTGGAGCTGAATAACTTGTTCCAGTAACTCCTTCAACTAGTTTGTCAGATTTAATTGCAATAAATGGTCGATCCCATGTTCCGCCAAACTCCAATAAATCAGGTTTTACTTTAGCTCCTTCCCTACCTGGGCCTATACAACTATATGGAGCACGATATTTATAATTACCTATATCACGCGAATATGCTCCTATAGCTATCCCGTTTACCATATCAGAAGGTGCTTGAATCCTATTTAAAGGGCTATCTAATTTTCCATCGTTGCCTACAGCGATACAAAAGAGTGGATTATCTTCTCCATCATCAACATCATACGTTAATTTATCGCAAACATAAGTAAACCTATTAATCTCATCATCCAATATCGCACCCTTAGGTCCAACCGACAATCCAAATACTTTAATATCTTTGCGCTCACGAACAACTTTCTCAATAATATCTATAGTAGTATACATTTGCATGTCAGCTTCTTCATTTCCCGTTCGTTTTGCAGGAAAAACTCTGAATGACTCTACAGAAACGACGGGGTTTTCAACCTCATCTTTTTCAGTTTTTCCTGTCAAACTGCCATACAATACCGCTCCACATACTCCATTTCCATGTTCTATTCCTTTTGTTATCGGAGATTCTTCAACCATATCATAATTAGTAACAAACGGGGCAAGCAATTCTATTCCTTCTTGTACACCACCATCAAAAACACCTATTTTTATATCAGATTTAAATATTTTTTTTGGGAGCTTCGGAGCTGGTCCTTCCATTGCACTCATCCGAAAGGAATCATCCCAATCATCATTAATAGGTTTTATACTTCGCAATGGATTATAGTTTTTTGCTTTATCGACTATTTTTTTATCCATATAAGCACAAACAAATGTCAGCCCATCATCGTATGACCTAACTTCGGCTTTTTCTTTTTGGAGACCTGTCGCTTTAAAAAAACCTTCAATAGCTTTTTTACTATCTGTCCCTAACGGATGAATTACAACTTCTACTGTTCCTTCAGTCCAAGAATTATCAAACCCAAGTACTTTTTCATCTGGTCGCAATAAATCTATACTCTTGATAGTACAAATTTGATTCTTCCATTTTTTTATATGATCTTTTATATCTGACGTCAATTTATTTTTCAGTTCTTCAAGATCACTATCACTTGCTCGCACAAAGTACAATTTACCTTTAGTATCAACAATAGAGTCTACAGTATATTTTCTTCCACCAACTAATTTCATATTTGAATCGGCTACCAAGGAATTAGGAGTATATGATTTCGCTTCAAACTTTGGTTCGAGTCGCACACAAAATATTTTTTATCCATAAAAATTTCATTTGAACCCGAAATGGTATCTTGTATTTTTTCTATATCTTCACTAAGTCTTTCCTTTGCCTCATAATATTCATGAGGAAAAGCAGGATCCCTTGAAAAACTTTTTTTTAACAAAGGTTCAATATAATATTGTCCATTACCAATAATAGGATATTTTTCTTTTTTTATCATACCATAATCACTCCTTCAGATATCTGTCAACTGATGAACTAGGAATCTGTGTTATTTCTGATATCTTTTTAACCGTCATTTTTTTTCCACTATTTTTTAAGATTTTACATAAATTTATTTTTTGTTCTTTCGTTTTTACACCAACGTACTCACAATACTCAGTAAGCGCTCCCACCGTTATAGTTTCTTCAGGATATAATATAGTTCTTCTTTTTATATGCTCACACATTTTGCATATATCAGCAGCTGACAACGAATCTGTTCCATCAATTAATATTTTGATAACACTATCATCTATTTCCTTTATTTTTTCTCCTAGATTTCTATTAAACAGTTCCTTTCTCTGCTCACTTTCTGGCATTGGCACGCATATATTACGATCAAATCTTCTCCAAATAGCCTTGTCTAATAGTTCCGGATGATTCGTAGCTCCAATAATAACGCAACTTACCGGACAATCCTCTAATTCTTTTAACAAAACATTAACCAGACGCTTCAATTCACCTAAATCAGTAGCATCGTCACGACGTTTTGCTATGGCATCAATTTCATCTAAAAACAAAACTACATTTTGTTCCTTAGTGTACTGAAAAATACTTTTTATATTTTGACCACTTCTCCCAAGATAACTAGATATAGAATTTGCTAAATCTAAAGTAATCATCGGCATGTTTAATTTATATGAAATCCACTTTGCAATTAAAGTTTTTCCTACCCCTGGATATCCATGTAATAATATACTATTAGGCGGTGCAATATTCTGCTCTAAAAATTTATCAATAATTTGTCTTTCTTGCAGAAACTGTAAAAGTTCTTTCATTACATGTTCTTGTAAAATTGGTGCCTCGACCTTTAAAGGTTCCTCTAATTTTACTAATTGACTTCTAGTCTCTCTATCCACTGGAATAGGAGACATATCTATACTTCTTAGCACATTTGTTCCTGTATTCACGCAAGATAAAATTTTCATTATTTCTGTAGAAATTTCTGGGCTTTCTTTTTTTAACTTTCTGCCTACCATTAAGGCAATAGCTTCTATGCTCTTTCTGTCATTATTTAATGCTGCTCTAAGCAACTTCGGAAAATATTCGTAAATCATTTTATCCCAACTTTCTATATTTTATCATTTTTGGTATATTTATATTATACTATTTTACTCGCTTTAGTCAATATTTTATCCCATTTTGTTGTATTTAGTATTTTTTGGGATTTCTAATAATCTAAATTTACGTTTTCGTCACTCTCATTAATTTCGTTCACACTTTAAATAAAAAAAAGCCTGCCGATACTTCTATAGTACCGACAGGCTTTTTCTATTTAATATCATTATATACATAACCTACAAAGAACCCTACAATAAATCCCCAGAAAGCATTTTGCCTTGCTTTCAACTTTGCTTTACTTCTTTCCTTCTCCAGCTGTACCTTCAATTCGCTGCATAAGGCTGATACTTTCCTGATTTCTTCTGACGCATTCGTTAACGAGCGATTGGATTCTGTCAATTCGCTCTGCGCTTTCTGCAGCTGCTCTCTGGCTGATTTCAAGTTCTGCATCAGCTCGGCTGATGGCGTTTTGAGCAGCGTTATTTCTTCCTGCAGCATCAGCAATGTCATCTGCTGCTCCTGCAGATGTTGTTTCAATGTATTCCACTGTTCTATCTGTACTGTTATCGTCTGCTGCTTTATCTCTGAAGCATGAGTTTCCGATAAAGGCCAAAACCATGACAACAAGCAGAGCAATCCACAAAAAGCTATTACTAGTTTTTTTCTTAACATTCATATTTACCTCATAAAAAGTGCATAAAATGAATAACATCTCCATATTTTCGCTATGATCTGATTTTATTAGTGCATAGTTTCGTATACACCACTCATAAAAACAAGCTCAGAAACGAAATATGGAGATGCTTTTTTTAGCTAATTACAGTCCGAAATAGTGATGCATTGCTCCAAGAGCAAAACCAATAACCATACCAGTCCAAAACTGTTTGCTAATTACATAAGCTTTAATATTTTCCATGTTTTCACCCCCTTTGCCAAAAGTCTGTGATACCACACGCAATAGCACGCGCGAAATCATCCAGGTTATTCATGAGCAGCTGCGCATCATCATCGTTACTGATAAACGCCATTTCAACCAATACAGCTGGCATAACTGTATTTTCCAATACGCACAGATTAGGATTCTCTTTGACTTTCCTATCTGTAGTATGAAGCGTATCAACAATGCGCCGCTGGATACACTGTGCCAGCTCTCCAGCCCTGCTCCATTTGTTATGAACCAGAACTTCTGTACCATTAGGAGCAGAATCTGCTACAGAGTTACAATGCAGGCTAATAAAAATATCTGCCGGCCAGTGATTAGCTGTATGGCAGATATTAGGATATCTTGGTGATTCACCGTTTAAGTTATCGGATTGCAATAATTTTACTTCACAGCCTGCAGCTTCCAGGTATTGCTGTACCAGCTTACCGGCACTTAAAGCAGTATCAGCTTCATTGATGCCAAGCTTTTCATTTACTGCGCCTGGATCTACGCCAGGCATATGGCCAGGATTAACAAACACTTTCATATTATTTCACCTTCAACTTTCCTTCTTCGGCTTGTTCGGATAACCGTGCCAACGCATTCCGGATAACATCAGGAATATACTGACCGTAACCGGCACGGTCAACATTCTCAATAATGCTGCCAGCTTCATTTAAGGCATAAGCGCAAATTGCCATCTGCCGCAGGATATGCATACCCATAGCTGTATCAATGCAGTTGCAAAGAGCAACAACAGCGAAAATCACAAACTTCTTTAAAATACCGCGGAAGCCGGTGCTGCTGTCCCACTGCCCTGTTTTAAATGCAGTGAACATACCGGTAATATAGTCAACGATACTCAAGGCAATCAAAGCATAAATCATGCTGTCCATACCGCCGATGGAAACGCTAAATACAAGGCCAATGACCGCACCAATAGACATAAGATATTGTTCTGCCCCTGTCGGTTTCAGTTGCAGCAAAAAATCAATTATACTATCTTTTATTTGTAAAAAAGTATTCATTTTACATCTGCACCTCCAATAAAAAACTCCTTACAATAACATTGTAAGGAGCGTGATTTTTAAATGAAAAAAAGATTAAAACTTCCCAACGGCTTCGGCTCTGTCGTTTATTACGGTGACAGCAACAGACGTCAGCCATACGTTGTAAAAAAGACTATATCCGGTCGACAAAAAATTATTGGCCAGTTTGCGACATATGCGGAGGGCCTCGCCTTTTTAGTCGAGTACAACAAAAATCCATCTTTATTTTCTCCTTCTTTGATAACATTTTCAGAAGTTTATGACCTTATGGCAGCTGAACGCTTTCCAAAACTGGCCAAAACTACCTGCGCAAACTATGTTGCTGCATATAAGCACTGTCATCCTTTGTACCGCAAAAAATTTGCCGAACTTAAAATCGGCGACCTGCAGGGAATTATCCGTAACATGTCCGCTGCCGGTACCAGCTACGCCAGCCAAAAGAAATGTAGGCAGCTGCTTCACCACATGTACACCTATGCCGTAAAATACGAAATTATACCGCCTACTGCGGACATCTCGCAGTACATAGACATAGATCAACGCGTAGTGGTCTACCCTAAGAAGCCATTTAATACCAGACAGATAAATCGCATTAAAACTCTGGCCAACAGTGATGAGTCGTTATCATCATGGGCCAAGGCTGTTGTAATGATGATTTACAGCGGGCCTCGCTCTGGTGAGTTTTTAGCTGTACTAAAATCTGACGTTAAGCTGCAGCAGCGATATTACATCATAAGAGAAAGCAAGACCGCTGCCGGTAGAAACAGAGCTGTTCCGATTAGCCGTAAGGTACTGCCTTACTTTAAATACTGGATGGGAAAACCAGGAAAAACGCTTATTGCTGACGATAAAGGTAATAAACTCACTTATCATAAATTCCGCAGCCTATTCGATAAGGTTATGGCAGAAACACGCTGCAAGCATACACCTCACGAATGCCGGCATACTTGCGCGACTATGTTGGATAACGCTGGTGCCAACGAAACGGCCGTAAAACGTATTCTTGGCCACGCTAGCCAAGGCGTTACCAAAGGTGTTTATACCCATAAATCCCTTCACGAATTAAAACGCGCTATGGACCTTATTTAGCGGCTTCATGTGTTGCTAACCGGTTATTATTAGATTACCTGGTATTTTCTGAAACATGCTTACAGACTACATTTCCGGCGTTGCTAATCTGTTGCTTGTATATTCATTTATTTATAACAGCGAAAAGCCGCTATTTACCTTGAGTTTCGGTGTTTTCGGCTTCTTTTTCAGCTTCTAATTCGTTTGCAACAGCAGTGCCAGGTACCGGCGTACTGCGAATACAGTCCACATTAGTACACAAGCCATTTTCAGCCATTTTATGACCACACAAAAAACATCTTTTTGCCAGCATTACAATTCACCTCTTTTCTGTTCGTATTCAGCTTTTAAACCTTCTTTTTCTGCAATAAGTTCAGTCTGCAGTTCTGTATCGTTTTCAGCAACAGCAAGTAAAATAGCATCATTTACTTCACCGATTTTACTTGCATACTCTGCATCCAACGCTGCCAGTTTTTCCTCTGTTGTTGGCTCATATGGTGGTGCCTCAGTAATTTCACCAGTACTCGGATTGATAATATGTTCACCCCCACCTCGATTACCAATCAGCAGACAAAATTGCTCTTTTTCAAGTAAGAAATAGCCTTTATCTTGATAGTCTTTTACTTCTGCTTCTGTCATAACAGCTGCAGTTTTTGTATCTTTCCTATTACCTTTTTCATCCGGTAATACCAAATAGTAACCTTGATAATTTTTACTCATTTTAATCATCCTTTCATTAACTCTACAATGGGGAATTTATTCTGGTGTAGCTCAAAATGTTATGGAATATACTACGTTTCCACTTGCAATGAGCAATAAAAACTATGCTGCTTTTGCTGTAGTTAACAATGCTGACAGCCCAAAACACGCACTAACGTCCTATATCAGTCATAAAGATACTTATAGACTTAAAATTAACACTGGTGAAAACGGGCAATCTTCGGTACCGTATCCTGTAGCTTTATTCATTATTGGATTTTAAAGTTACTTACCAATAGCAAAAATCAATGCGCGACTTGCAATGCCTTCGTTCGCTGCTTGTCTACGAACAATACAGGTTTTAGAAGAATAAGAAACTGTCTGAAACCAGCAATCGCTATTTCCGGATGATTGTATTTGGGTAAATGATCCGGCTAATAAACAGGTAGAAAAAGCCAATGGAAAAGTTAAAGTTTGCTCTTGTTCGCCTGTAATATAAGCAGTTAATCCCCATTGTAGAATTAAATTTCCCAGCCAGCTGCCGAACTTAATATAGCCGTTTTGTTCAAGTAAATAATCCTGCACAATGTAGGCTTTAAAAGCAGAAGAATTGATTACTTTACTTAAAATCAACGCCTGCACCCAGCTTGTAGTAGGAACAGAGTTATCGTTGGCATTAGCAGAAGGTTTACCGGCATCTTGAATACGTACAATCCCTGTAAATACCGCTGCTGCCAAAAACTTTGTGAAATATGCCACAATTGCCTGGAATGTGCGGAGCGGCGTCATCATCTTAGTATTATCCTGTGATTCTTGAGCTTCGGCTTCATCCTTTGAAGCTATATCCGGAACAGGTACTGCCTTAAATGTCCCATCGCCAAACAAAACTCTTTCATTGTCACCTGCTACCGGCTTAGGAACAAGCCCTGCACTACCTTCCCCACTACTCGTAGCACCTTTCATAACGTTCTTGGAAGAAACAATCTCTTTAAAGAAATGTACAGTAAATTTTGCTGTACCGTCTGTAATTTCTTGTCCTTCAGATGCTGTAGCCAGTCCAGAAGCAACTGAGGCACCGGTTGTACCGCTACCAGTACAAACTAAAAAAGCACCTTTACAGGTGCTATCAGCGACAATGTCACTAACATTATATTTAGTATTTCGTAGCAGGCTCTTAATTGGGCAGTCTTTGACTGCATTTAAAATGGAATCAGTATATACTTGCTTCCATTCGCCATCCTTTTGATACTTTAATTGTGCAATATTATCTACGCCATTCAGAGCAAGCCAAACAGCGTTATCACGGGCATTTACCGGCTCTTCCTCACCTACAGTGATACCAGAAGCCAGCTTGGAGAAAACACGCCACTTCGCTGTACCATCTGTAATCTCCTGCCCTTCTTCGGCAGCATCCAATACCGGCTCATTACTGTCCGTAGTACCCTCTTGAATGCACACCAACATAAATTTACTTTGCAAATTAGGGCTGGTAACAATATCATCAACATGGTATTGCGTATTACTTTTACGAATGTTAGCTGATATAAAAAGGTATTTTAACTTATTATCTTGCAAGTTATAAATATAGTTAAAATATTCCATTGGCGGCGGCTCATTTTGACCAAGATATCCCCAACCACGAAGATACTCTTCATCAGGCATATTTAAAAGCTCGCCAATAGTAGCACCATCAGCGAATATTTTTGAAAAATCCGGTTGTTCTATTGCCATCACACTAAACTCCCTTCTATTTGTAGAATTCGAGCAAGAATCCCTTTGCCGAAACCAGCAAAATTGCCGGGATTTGCTCCACCGCGGCTAAAGCCGAAGGTATTTCCGTCATTGAAATAATAAAGATAAATAATCCCTATTCCAGCTCCACGAATTATTAGGTCAAGCTGATTGATAAGGTTTAGCTCGTTTTGTGTTACTGTACGTCCGATGCCGATACGCATCTTAGCATTACCGGCATTTACTGCTACAACACGAGAAATATTGAACATACGCTTTATGCTGTCCAAAGTACTCTGGCGGCTTCCGTCAGAAGTATTTTTTGCAATTTTTGAGAAAATCGCCAAGCGATATTCATTATCACGCAGTTCCGAAGAAGATAAATACGGCTCTCCATAACGATAAAACCTTGCCCTACCAAAGCCATTATTACCGTGACCAGGAAATCCAAAGAAATCAACGGTTATGGCCGCTTCTACTTTTCTGCTTACACCAGCTACTTCACCGCAGATATCAAGCTGCTTTCCCACTGCCGTTGCCGGCCATATTTCATCCCGAAGCTGCTGCTTTATTTTGGTATGCCTGTCAAATTCTTCACCGATTACTTCAAGCAGTGCCTTAATTACAGGCTTGTCATAAAACTGGCTAAGTAATAAATCCAGCATTCTTTGCGTACTGTTATCCATGTTTTACCTCCATGCCAACAGAAATACGGCTTTCATCAAAAACAGCAATTTGACCACGTTCGATAGGAATATTCTCTGTTGTATAGCTGCCATCAGTGGTAGAGATTTTTAAATCAATATACCCAATACCATCAACCGCAGAGAAAATCGGACCATAAAATCGTTGCGTAATAACATCTTTTCCCATAGGCAAGGCATTGCCGTTTTGAGCAATAATTTTTTTAACAGTATTGACCAAATCACCAGGCAGACTTTCTTCCGTGTACTCGTGAATAGTAACTTGTACCCATATCGGTACTTCTTCCGGCCGATTAAAATATACTCTTTCTAAAGTACCTTCACTGTCAGTAACTTCGACTTCTATATCTCCATTACTATCAATGCCTATCGGCGCTTTATTCAGTATGGTTTGAGCAATTTCGCGGTCATCACCACCATGAATAATGACCTCAAAGCTATGAGGCTTCATACCATCGACAATATCATCGCTTCTGTTTTCATACACAGTAACGCTCTGCACATCCGGCAAATCCAATAAGGCAGCACGAATACTTTCTTTCATACTAACGCTGTTTTTATAGACAGCTGCGGCATAACGCTGCCTTACCTCAGTAGTAGTTTCCGGATTTCGGCCAACATAAGCCTCAGATTCATTTGATACAGCTTTCCATCCATCATAATTGGTATTTATACTGGTTACTGTTCCGATAACCGGTTCAATAGGTCCATAATTTTCAGCAACAAATCTTATAGGGCTACCAACCTGCTCTACTGTCAGTGATTCAGACGGAACGCATGTACCGCCATACCTCCTGTCAGTTTGCTGCAGTACCAGCTTACCATCGCTTACACTACCGCTCCATCCACATTTAAGAGATGTAAGCTGGCTGATGAGCTGCGAATACACGGCTGATACGTTATCACTACCATTTGCCGTATATTTCAAATGGGATTCACCATTAAGAATAATCGTAAACTGAATTCCTTCGCTTACTGCTGGAATGGACAGCGTAACAGAAACACAATTATTAAGGGATATCTGACTTGGAGCAGAAATATTATATTTTTCTCCATCATTACCTTTAATTTGCCCATTGATTGGAATTATAAAGCCATTATTTCCATAGCAAACTGCATAAAGGTAAGTATATTCCTCAGCTCTACGTAACACGTTAGTATAAGCCAAGGTATTATCAATACTTCCCTCACTAGCGGTCATTGGTGAACGGTCATAATAATCTTGTTCCTCCATTTGCCACTGCCTGTCACTTTCTTCAGCAACAAGACCAATGAGTATTCCAATAACCGAATTTGGGCTACGGCTTACTGGCTGCCCAAGCTTTTGTTCCAGACGCTCAAAGAGATTCTTTTGAATTTCCGGCAATCTCATACGATTAAAACCTTGGGGCGTTACGCCATATTGTGTATTATCACTAACGGCCATATCCTAACACCTCCCTCTTTGTCACAAGTCCATAATCCGTTGCAGCTTCATATTCCAGTGTCATTATTCGGTACTGAACATCATACTCCAGGTCTTTAATGGACACATCTGTCACACCACTCACCGAAAGTATTTGTTCCCTAAATATCTGCCGAATAAGGCTTGGATTAGGCTTTTTAACAAGTATGTACTCGAGGTACGGCACACCATGATTAACATTTAAAAACCATTCTCCAAGCAGCGTCAGCAGCTGTATTTTTATCTGCTGCGCTACACGTTCGGCATTATCAATTATCAACATATCGTTATCTTTGATGATAATGTCATGTTTTTTTGCATCTAATGCAATATCAACCAACGCCACACCTCCTTACTTCGGACCACCTGTACTGCCACCATGAGGACAGTCATGTGTATGGCTATTCAAAGATACTCCGCTGCCAGTAACATCTCCATCAGCTTGAATATCTCCCTGGCACTCGATATTGCCTTGCATTTTACTCTTGCCAGTACATGAAATATTACCGTCGATATTGACATTACCAACGATATTTATTTCGTTTTCAGGAGTAATGCTCACTGATGTACTTCCATTCAAAAGCTCAATATTCTTATCAGAAATACTTTGTGCCGGCATCAGACCAACGAAGCACATTGCATCTGTAAGGTCATATTGCCGCGGATCATGATTATCCGCACTTCCTTTACCGAGCCATTCATCAATACTCCGTTCAGCAAATACTATCCAGCAGCTGTCCCCAGCTTTTACTGGATATGTAATTTGAGCATTGCCAGCATGCGGCATGAATACCGGTACCCCAGTAATCAATGGATAAGCCATTTGCTGTCCATCGGCAGTATGATAGCTCAATGTCGGCTTTACTGTTGCTCTGCAAGTACCATAATCAACAGAAACTATAGTGCCAGGCATACTTGTATGAATTTCAGAAATTTTTTGCTTTAACATAGAGTTTAAAGCTTCAATAGCTTTATTACTCATGCTGAATCACCACCAATCTCATAAACTTCCATAACCGTATACCATTGGCTGCCTCGATATTCGCCAATATGTTTAAGGCTTTCGATTTTAAACCATCCCGTTATCGGAACGCTTTCCACATAAACTAAATCACCAGGATTCAGCGTCGGCTGCAGCAAACATTTAACACGCCAACCAGCCTTCTTATCTGCTTTGGTTTTTTTAACCTTACGCGTTTTCTGTTTATCAATTCTTTTTACGCCCTTAACTATTCGTTCCGGACTGCCGATGAGGCCGCTATCTACGTTCAGCTTAACGGCTTCAACCTTAGTACTTCCACCCTGCTCAATGATTTGCAGAACATTGTTTTGTATTGACCATGACAGGCCTGTGCCAGCACAAACTTTATCTAAACACGTTCTGCCGGCACCGATGAAGGAAAATCCATTGGCAAAAGTAGTAAATGTTAGTCCTTCCGCGTACCTAACCATAATTCCCATTTCAGCCGCAATATCATCAATGACTTTTTTACGGCTGACATTATCCGCATAAGATAAACTTACAACACAATCTCGTATAGGTATCTGTCCATCAGATAGTTCTAATTCAACGACTGTTTCTGTACTATCTTTATGCGTCCATACATCTGTAATATAGCCAACAAATATCCTACGAAGGCCTATATCCTCACCATAGCCTACTTCTAAAAGACAAATGCTGTTCGGCCTTTCGATTTTGTTAATCGTTGAAGATACAAGATTATATATTTTGATATTACTCTTGTTGGTCTGCTGAGTAAGGTCTTTATCAATGTCAAAGGTGATGTTAAGACCATCAGTTTTTGGGCCTGCCTCAATGATTATTCCATCGGAGCCTTGAACACCTATCGTCAGCTTATATATCCTGTCAAACTGTGCCATGCCATTCTTCCTCCGTTACATAAACAAAAGAAGCTGAATCGTCAGCAAAACTCTGACGTGTCAGCTTCTTATCGTTTGTTATAACAAGAAATTCACCAGCAGGAATTCCAGGTCTATGATGATTCATCAGTATTGGGAAATTAGGTACAAGTTTCAAATTACATAGTAGCGGCTCTTTATCGCTGTTCCATAGCTGCAATGCCCAAAAAGCACCGATAGAGTTCCAACAGAAGCGAAGCTTATAGGCTTTATCATCCAAATTGACACTTACAACGATATCATTTGCATCATTGAATGTTATGTTCTGCATAAATTACCTCCTTTCACTCTTAAAACCTAATACACACATAGGCATCACCTCCTAAAAAGAAAAAGCGCTGCACAATGCAACGCTTTCTCTAAATATCATTAAAAAATTTCTCAATATCATATAAGTTTTTAAAATCTTCATCTATAGTACTTAATAGTTCTTGATGCAAACTATTGAGAATAGGATACAAAGCTATTCCTATACCTATGGTTTTCGGCTCATACGCTTCTATTAATTTGTCATTTTTAGAAAAAACAGGTTCCTCTAAATATTTTTCTACCTTATTTATTTTAGCTGATATCTCAAGGAACTGAATATTTTCATTTTTATTCAACTCATCATTTTTCAGGAATAGTAATAAGTTTAATTTATTACCTGTTCTATACTCGTTAATACAACCTATAAAATAAATATATTTATTGAGTAAATCTAATATTTTTTTATTATACCAGATTAAATATTTATGTAATTCTATTAGTTGAGTATGGTATTCATGAAATTTATCACCATTCATAAAAAAGCCATAAAACAGCTCTTGATTTATATTCTCATATAAAGATCCCTTAAGTACAGTATTACTTATCCTTTCATATGCATCAATTCTTTTATCAATAATTTTCTTATAATAATCATTCTTGTAATCTATTCTTTGAAGCTCTTTCTGAAATTCTATTCTTTGCTCCTCTAAAGCTTCTTGAATCTTTTTCTGCAAATCTGCATTTTGTTCACTTAATTTACTTTGAAATTCCTGCTGCTTTCTATCCCTCTCATCATTATATTTTTGTTGTGCTTCATTTTTATCCTTTTCATATTCCTGTTGTTTTTCTAAGATTTTTTCAGCAAAGAAATTTTTTATTCCCTCTCTAAAAAAGTAACCTAAACACATCAAAGCAATTATTAACACCACATTTAAACCTAGAGCCTGAAAAAGTGGAATCATATAGCACCTCATAAAAATAATATATTTCATTATATCAAAAGGCACTTACAAAACGTAAGTGCCTTTTCTCATTAGGATATATTTACAATCAGATATACGATAAACAAAATTTTTTAATTAAACATTCAATACAACAATTTTTTTATTTATCATACTTCCCTTTTAAATACTCAGCTACACATTCAATCTCTGGAAATAAAGTAGAATAATTAATAGAAAAATTTTCCAATTCTTTTTTTATTTCTTTTTTATTATTAATAATGATGATTACTTTTTTACCATTTCTAGTATATTTAAATTTTTCTAAAAAGCCTATTTCATCATCCAATCCGCATAAAATAAATGCTCCATCTTGCCTTATAATTCTATTGTTATTTTTTAAAGTAAACACAATACAACTATCTAAAATATCTTTTTTCTCAATCTCGGCGACAAAGCCTGGCTTCTCTAACCTAATCTCATTAACAAGCTTGTGTACTTTTTTATTAAAAGCTCGTTTATCTAAACCTCCATCCTTAGCATATCTTTTATAGTTGTCTTTCTGTATCTTAGAAAAGTTAGGCAAACTAGCTAATATTGTTACAACGTCACTTTGAGGATACTTTATATTAGCTTCTTTTTCCTTAATCAACACAATCTCACCATATCCTGTAATTTTACTTCTGCAAGCAAAATATGCCGCTACTAAGACATTTCTAGTAATATCAAGTAACCGTGTTGGCAATCCATAATGCTGCATTTTTACAAGCTTTTCTATGTGACTATGACAGTTGTCAAATTCGTCAGGACAATTAATGAGTATTTCATGATACATTTTATGTTCATTATTTACTAATGAAGCTGAACGTTTTATTGATGGCTGAAGCATATAATTGGGATCTGAATGTCCACGAAAAAATATATTTCCTTCAATATCTATTTCTGAAATAATGTTATTTATTTCAGAAATAGAACTACATATGTGTAATTCTATCTTATCCGAATTATATACTATCCCTTTCTCGATTTTTATATCATGTTGGATATTATTTATCTCTTTGATTCCTATTAAGATATCTTTAGTAAACTCTTCACAAATCTTTGCAGAAGGCAAAACCCTATAAACCCAATTAATAATAGCTTTTTCTTCAATTTCTTGAAGTACAACATAGCTTTCATAATCAGTTTTCACTTTATCCTTCCAAGTAAAAAGAGCGTCTTCAAGATTGGGAAAATCGTCCTGATATAGCCCTGCATATTTAGAATTAATCATTACAAGCTTTGCATATATATCGTTCTTATCTAATTTTCCGTATATATACATACTCATATCAAAATAGCCATCAATAAGCAATTTTTTATAACAAATTCCAGCAAAAGCCTGCTGTATATCATTAATTTCCATTATTTCCTTAGGCAAAGCCTCGGACATAAACATAGATATAATAATCACCTTCAAACTAAATATGATTTTTAATTATATTAGATTATTTATCCCAATACAATACATATCAATACATTAACTGCACTGCTATAGATTTCATACCAGTATTTTCTTTTAACTCATCAACCTTACCTGCAATATCTGAATTACTAGAAATTTCAGTTTGCGTTGCACTACCTCCATCCGCAGCTGTTTCGCCAACAGATTCTTTGGCAGATTCATCAACAATATTTTTCGGAATTTCAGCAGTTTGTACTATAACCTTCTTTATATGAGTAAATGATAAATCAACCCATATAATAGAGCGACTTTCATCCGTTTTGGAATACCGGCAGCTTGTCATTACCATGTCAGTGAGTATTTTATCTGGACGAACGATGGTAATCGGTTGCTTTGCATCCCTTATGGCTTCAAGTGCTGCAAGCCCATTGGCAAATTTACTTTTCCCAATGCCGTTTACGTAAAACCAAGTAACCGGATGCGAAGATATTCCAACAGTCATAGTCACCTTCATAGGCTGATTTATGATATTGTCGTGAATATCATATCCTGCCTCAACCGGATGCGAAGTTACCGATTGGTCATACTGATATTCTGCTGACCGTACTATATCTACTGATAAGGATGCTATTTGTGTAGGCGCCAAAGGATTGGCACCTAAAATGTCGGCAAGCATTATGACACCTCCGTAGCCGGAAATGAATTATCTATGCCTGTAGCAAAGTCCCCATTTCCAACAGGAATTTGTGTCGCTACTTCTGTACCAATCTCTCTTGGATTAGCTCCAGGCTGAGTAGTGACATTGATGTAATTGGTCTGAGTAGAATTATTATTATATTGCCTACTATTTGATGTAGGTATCAATCCTCTAGCGACATAAGCCTGGTGCTGAGATGAAGTTAGTTCCGGCCCCTGCGCTGTTGCGCCATTCCATATCCCATTCCACACATCAGCAGCCGGTTGAGATACATTTTCATCCCACCAGTTACTTACTTTTTCACGTACATTAAGGTTAGCTAATTTATCCTGTAAATTACCTAACCAACCAATAGCAGCCTTTATGATATCAATAACCCTCATATTCATAAAATCTTGAACACTTTGGGTAAAGTCATTCCATCGCTCTTTGCAGCTTTCGACAAAGCTCTCCCAATTGCCGAGATGCCTGCCGATGATACTATCGCCACCTTGTACCCATACATAGAAATCTTGTATAGCCAAAATGACTAAAGTAATGGCCGCAGCTATAAGTAAAAATTTACCCATAGCCAAAAGAGCCACCGCAGCAGATTTAGCACCAGCGACTTGGAATGCCACTTGCGCTCCGGATGCAGCCAAATAAGCATTTCTAATGCCTAAAATGATACCGCGTACCATTTCCATCATACGCATAAATGCAGACCATTTAGAAACTACAAAGAAAGAAGCAGCATAAATCGTCAGCAATCTAAAACCAGCTACGAATTTATCAATATCAATATCTTCTATGTAATCAGCTACATCAGCAATCTTACCTGCCAACATACCAACTACATTCGTTCGTTGCTCTATGCCATAGAAAAATCTTCCCATAGCATTACTCATTTTGGTTGCCGCCTGTTCTGTTGTCCATGAAAAATTTCCCATCTCCAACTTTAGCCGTTCAGAATTTTTCCGAATAGCATTAAAAACATCAACAGCCGTCAACTTGCCTTCCGAGCCCATTTGTCGCAGCTTGCCAATAGTAGTCCCCATGCCTTCTGCAATCGCTTTAGCCAGACGCGGAGCCTGCTCCATGATGGAGTTTAATTCTTCACCACGAAGAACACCGGAGCCGAGGGCTTGACCCAATTGTATCAAGGCAGCTTTTTGGCTTTCCTGGCTACCACCGCCGAGAATCATTGCTCTTGAAACATCTTCTGTAAATGCTAATATTTCCCCAGTACCTTTACCAAGTTCTTTGGCATTTCTTGCAACAGATGTGAAAAGTTCGGATGTAGATTGGTAGGATTGTCTGGTACGTTGGGCAATTGCATATAATTCCTTTTGTGCCTCAACAGATTCTTTTTCTGAAGCAGTTACGTTATCCACTTGGTCTGAAATAACTTTCCATTCGTCAATACCTTGTTGAATAGAGTGTAAGGATAATGTTATACCTGCGAACGCAGCAAGGCTATTAAACCTGTCTAAAAGCGTGCCAAATTTATCATTAGCCTTATGTGCTTCAGACGAAGCTTTAGCAGTAGAGGCAGCAACGTCTTTCATGCCTTTATCAGCTGTATCCGTTGCCTCTTTTGAGGTTTTCCCCACATCTGATAAGTTTTTCTTTATTGTGTTAATTTTGGTTTCAGCATTTTTAAATTTAGTACTGTTAACATCAAAGCCAACGCTTATCAGCAATTCTCTAAGCTTCAAAAAATATCACCCTCCTTCTTTTGAGGATGTTTAGCATAGTAATATTCAATATCTGCTTTCATATCCAGCAGAGCATTGATTTTTAAAAGGTCTACTAAAGTAACAAGGCCAGTCTTAACCTCAGTCATGGTTATGACACCGGCTACAACTGGCCTCCATACTATACTTTCAAAGCTGATATCATCAGATAACTTTCCCGGTACCTTTATTTCTCCTGCAGTTTCTTCAGCAGTCCAGTAAGGTCGGGAACGTCCTCGAAAAAATCAGCATAATTTACTTCCAACACAAAATACATGACTTTAAAAAGTGTTTTCAGCTGCCCGGAAAACAGCTTATTAAACATAGTTTTATCAAGACGTACTGGCTCCTTAGCATCTGCACATTTCACACTGACATAGTTCTCATGTAAAATACGCTGCGCCATTTCAACAAGCTTACTACCTTTAAGATTTTGGCCAATGCCTGCAATAACACTGCCTAAATTGATATTCATATCAAGTATATTAGTATTATTACCGTCTTCATCAACCGCTTTACCAATACCACTGGAAACAATGACCTGCAAGTCTCCAAGCAAGCCTAAAGCTTCCAACGGAGGAAAAGGACGAACATAGTACGTAGTACCGTTAATTTCTTTTTCTTTGATGTTTAAATCCATTAGCTATGACCTCCTACCAAAAACGCTTCATCCGGAACAACAGCATAGAATACCCATTCACAGTTACCATCAGAAGCAGTTTTGCCACGATTGAGAGCAGGTTTTTTTGTAATCCACGCCTGATCCGCCATCATCAAACTACGTCCGGACAAATCTTGTACAGACATAGGCATTACGCCAGCTCCTATCTGATTATCAGCATCATGAATAATACTTAATTCGTCATTACTGTCAGAAGACTGCAGTAATGTAACAGTTATCTTTTTAAGAATGCTGCCTGGGTCAATACTGCGCACGATTTCCTGGTCACAGCCTACTAAAGCAGAAATGCCATCACCGTCAGTTTCTACTTTCACAAATGTACCATCAGCAAAACCAGTTAATACTACCGGTCCAAAGATTACATTGACCTTTTTCGGGTCATACGTTGCTAATTTCGGCATCATTTACTCCTCCTTAATCAGAAAGTTTTTCATAAGTCAAAGAGCCAACTATTTCGACAGCATGAATAGCACCTGCAAGTCTTGCCGTAAATTTAACATCCTGCAGAACACGTTGAGCTTTGACATTTGCGGAAATATTGCTTGCCAAAGGTACATCAATATAGTAACCATAGTTCGGATTCTTGTTGTCATCGTATTCTGTTTCAGCAATACCACCACGTTTTGTCCCAAGTGCCAATACAGAATTCAATGTATTTTTTACAAGCGCAATACCTTTATCCGTGAAAGGCAATTTGTCACGATTGATAAGCATGCTGAATTCTTCTGTCTGAATAGTTTCGACAAGCCAGTCGCGGAAACGAATAACGTCAATCCATTCACCAGCTGCTACCTTACCATTTTGGGTAATTGCAACATTTCTGAACTTCTCGAAAGTGTTGCCGTTCTTTGCTGTAATTGCGTTATATTCTGTTTCAGTCAGCAAATCTACAGTTACACCGGCAATTTGCTTATTTGCCCATGTTTCACCGCCTGGAAGAACGGCAAAACAACGCGCCATGATGCCAGCTTCCGGATATTCATCAGTCAGTTCATGGTAAAACCAATAAGTTCTGAAATAATTCTTATTGACAAGCTGACTTGCGATGTCCTCCTTACTTTCAGCGTTTTTCACAGCTTCGTTACTCAAAGAAACACCATACAGCTTAGTGTGAGCTTCCACCCATTCAGCCATTGCCAATACTGTTGCATCACTACGGTCAGTACATACAATACCGTAGAAATCATTATCGGCATCACAGATTTTAGACATATTCTGTGCTACATCAATTTTCTGTGCAGGCTCCGCCAAACTAATTTCTGTATTAGTGCCAGCTTCAACAACAAAGCTAGTATTGGCATCGGAGGCCTTAATAACCAGTTCTTCACTTACAACAGAATAGGTAAATATAGATTTAATATCGACCTCTTCAAAGGCCTCTTTAAGCTTAGTCAAAATAGCATCTGCCATATCATCAGAAGTAGATGTGTATTTAGCCTCAAACTTCTGTGTTTGGAATTTATCATCGTAATATTTAATAGTTAAAGCATATTCTAATTCCTGAGCAACCTTTGTTAATTTTGCTTTAACAGTATCACACTGCCAACGGCCAATTTTCACAACAGACGGAGATGGTGTCTGTGCAAAAGCGTCGCTTGCTACTTGATAAATACCGTCAGTACTTTTAAAGCCCAATTCTAGTAGTTCATCTACATCAGTTATGCTTAAAACTCTCTCAAGAGAATTTGCGTGCGGACCACAAACCATCATGGTACTAAAGCCCTCGCTGCTGATACCGGCTGTATTGAGGGAAATATCTACCTTGATAATTCTGTCTATATTTGCCATTTTATCGCTCCTTTCTTAAAACCACATCAAACTCAATGCTTGGTAAATTGGAAAGCTTACATTGAACCTGCAATCTATCAAACCAGCCTGGGTCATCCAAAACCTTACGGTCATATGAAACAGTTAAATCAACGCTTGCACGTTCTTGATATCTGCTATCGTCAAGCAAAGCAGTAATATCATTAACATTTCCAACTGTATTAACAGCTATATTAGCTGCATGAAAATCATCAACTACAGTAGGTCTTTCTAATAAGATGGATAACTCAGATAATGCTTCAATGCAGCCACTTCCAAACGCTTGGATATTTACCGTTGATTGAATAACGCCCAATATGTTAATCTTTTCATTTTCTGTGTCCCATTTTTCTACGCTACCTAAGGTAGTTTCTGCAAGAAGGTCCAGAACAAAATACTTATCATATTCAATCGGAACATTTTGCTTTGCCTGTATGATAGGCCAATCGGGATATAATTTTTTAAGTTCCAAGATAAGAAAATCTGTTACTGTGCTGCGTACACTCAACGGCTATTCACCTCCACTGCATAAGCTCGATAATGGTTAATCACGTTACATTGGTATGCGTCAGAAGCCACAATTTCATAGCGCCGGCCTAACCAGTCAAACTGATCTGCCTGCTGCCCGCTCTTTTGGTCAGCCATAAAGAGTTCAACAGATGAATAAACCTTTACTGCTCTTGCACCTCTACGTCCTTCCGGCAGTGCCTCCATTTCTGTTGCTTTAAGTGGCTGAACGCTAGCCATTACAGATACTTCTATCTGCTCCGGCATAGTATAGCGGCCATTATCCTGCAATACCGGCTTGCCTTCATACCGGTATATAGTTAATTTGCGTCTGAAGCTCATTATTCATCACCACTTCCACGTGTTCTTATTTTATATCGAATAGACTGTCTCAAATGCCCCGAACCAATCAAAGGAGTTGTACCTTTTTTACCATGTATCGTTTTTTGCTGAATGGTAAAAGGATGAAGTCCTGGCTGTATGCCATCAGCTATACGCTGTTGCACTAATCCTTGCACGGTATTACCTATTGATTCTAATGCTTGTTTACTGGATATTCGTCCTGCTATAACCTGATCTAATAGCTTATCCTCCAAGCTATTTATCTCACTTTCATTCTCATCAATAGCTTCTCTCAAAAACGACCTTTGAGGTATTTTTATAACCTTTGTAGTCTTTTTTAAGTGTAATCCTTGAGCATGAAGATAACTTCGCATCTTGTCAGTTACTTCAATATCTTTTCCAAACTCATGAACCGCTCCGATATAAGCTAAATTTTTACCATCAGAATTTACTTCATCAGCTTGTATACCTACAACAACTTCCTTATCTTTAAGTTCTTGCAACTCTTGAATAATCTTATTCCAACCGAGGTCTATATCTTTTACATCCATAATCAACCAAACCTTGTAGCAGCTGATACAATTCTCATATTCCTTATATTAAGGAATTCTTGCCCGTAGGCCGTTTTTTGTAAGCTGTCCATATAACAACTACCGCCAGCAACATTACTCTGCTTAGAGCCGTAACTACGGCTCAAATCTCCTTCTTTTTCGGATATAATTCCACCAGCAGTTAATTCGGTGGCAGCAGCTCCCTGTTCAGAAATAATATTCTGAACTATTAACTTATGGGCAATTAAATATGCAAGCGCCTGCTCATACAAATCGCCAAATTTACTTTTAGATATCGTGGGAGATACAATGTTTCGCATCGCCAATACCACATCATCAGTTGCACTTTGTAAATCCGGCGCCAGCACTCGAAATATTTTAAGAAATTTTTCATCATCCATAGCATCATTGACCGGAAACAGCAGCTTGTACGAGAGCAATTTTTTCTTCTTTATTGGTGGCGCCGGTGAGGTCAATACCATGTTCTTGAGCAAAAGCATCAATTTCTTTTACAGTCATCTTAGAAAAGTCTTTTGTGGGCTGATTTTCATCGGCACCATCAGCCGGCGCTTTATCAGCATTCGTTTTGTCTGCAGCAACATCAACCAGCTCGTTATTTTTAAGCATCGCTGCAATAATAGGATGATTAGCATACTTGTCTGGAATTTCAGTAACCTGTGCAGGAATAAGATTGATACCACCAACGGTAATTAAACGAGAAGCACGATTTTCTACTTTCATAACTTAATACCTCCTAAAAATAAAAAGCTCCCTAAAAAGGGAGCTTATATGTTTTACAGACCTTCTACAATGCAAGCAGATAACGGATAGTATACCAAAACACCAGCAGTAGCAGATTCGCACGGAACAACAAATTCCAAGTTTTCAGCTTGCGGAGCATATTGCTCGAACGGCAAAGGTACTTCCAAAGAAAGAGCATTCGGGTCTTTACGGTAAATAAACATTACGTCCTTTCCGTCACTACCGGCGCCTGCTGCTTCATGAACAGCAATAATGTTTTTGATGTAAGGGTTGTTTTCCAGAAAGAAAGTACGAATAGTTTTTCCGCTAGAATCCGGCATTAAAGTACCAGAAATCAGATTATATTGGGTAATAGGCATCAGAATGGTATCCGGAATTTCTACACCGTTAGTAATCTCAACAATGCTGCCTACACTGTCAGTCAAGTCACGGATAATCTGCTCAGGTGTTTTCTTTTTCCATTCAGTAGAAGTTCCATCACCATCATTCTCAATAACATATTTACTGATATTCGGATGGTTAAAAACACCTACGATACCATACTCTTTACTGCCATAAAAAGCCATTTTGTTAACTGCCGCGTCATTAGCACGACGTGCAGCCTCAGCTTTTTTGGAAGAAAGCGGTTTTCTAGCCATTTGAGCTTCGCGAATATCTTGGGTAGAATAACCATAAGAAATGCCAAAATGATATACTTTAGCAGTTTCTCTTGTAGCTTTTACATCAGCACGAGGCAGATCATCAGCATAATTAGTAATAATCTTTGCAATACCAACAGCGTCGTAGCTGTCAAAGCTTACAGTTCTTGAGCCAGGATGAGCTTCACTGGTTACAGGGAAAACCATAAGAGCGTTATTTGCCGGAGTTTTAACATCATAAGTTTTCGCTTTGACAGCATTTAACTCTTCTGCAAAAAACATTGTTTCTCCAGCGTCACATTTTAAAAGGCATGCATTTTCGATTGCACGCAAATCATTATCATCATATCTTTTCGCCATGAATTTTAAGCCTCCTTATTTATTCTTCCAAAGTAGTGCCGATTTCAATTACAGCAATACCTTTGGCTGCAGTAGTAGTAACGAATTTGCAGGGAACACCTACTTTTTCGATACCTTCTGTAACAGCTTCATCAGTAAAACCTTTTTCAGCAATTTTATAATTTGCAGTTTTACCTGCGGTTACTGCTTTAGTTACATAAACATATAACCTGCCTTTGGTCATTACCCCAATAGCACTACCAACAGGATAATACGGGTCTGCAGGTTCTTTATGCTGATGTACTACAACACCGATAACTTTGGCAGTAGTTCCGGTGGTTGCAGCTTTTACCTGTTTGTCAGCAGCAGTCCCACGCACAACAGGGATACCCGGATCAAGAGCATCTTCAGCGGCAAAAGTTACAATAGTTTTGCAGGTTTCGTCTGCAATCTGCCCGATTAAGCCCGGAGCCATTTCACCATATTTCAGTTGCATATTATTTATCCTCCTTACCCATCATACGGTTAATCATATTCTGTCTTGCTTCATCAGCGTCTGTCTTGATAACAGGAGCGTCGCCATGAATGCCCTTGAAGTTTTTCATCTGATTAGCCAGACTATCGTTGCGCATATCCTCTTTGACAAGGTCATATGCAGCATCAACATAAGCATCAGATTTACCTTCAACATTGAAAGAATCACCACGAACAGCTTTAATAACAGCAACCTTTAATGCTTTGTTATCCAGGCCGTCAGTCTTTTCAACTTTAGCTTTTTTAGCTGTTTCTTCGAGTTCGGCGCGTTCTTTCACTTCTTTCTTAGCATCTGCAACGGCTTTATCGACAGCCTGTTTTTTGTCAGCTTCTGCAGCATCTACCTTGGCTTGTAAGGAATCACGCTCCGCAGTCATAGTGTCAAGTTTAGCAGTTGTATCTGCCATATCGGTTTTGAGTTTATCACGTTCAGCAGTTACTGTATCGCATTTAGCTTGAGCTGCATCTGCTTTCATAGTTAAGGCAGAAATATGAGCAGCTACGGATTCTTCGACTTCAAATTCTTTAGAATCAATTCTGATTTTCGCCATTTTTTCACCTTCAATTTCTACAATTTCATCACCGTCTAAATTTAAACGTGCCTGTCGGCCAGCACGGGCGGAGGGTACTACCGCCAAATGATTGCATCTGATGTTATGCTGGATAGCGTCATAATGTTCACCATTAGGGGTGATACCAGGAGCTTCTTCCAGGTCTACCGAATAGCCCACGGATAATTCTCTGTAATTTTTAATCTCTTGTGGAGAATGAATTACAATATCACAAGCAAGATTAGTATCACCTTTTCGGTATGCAGAAGATGTAATTACCCCTATTGCAAGTTTATGTGCATTTTCTGATGTCACTTTGCCGCCTTTTGGATGAAGAACAGTAATAGGCTTATTTTTAAACGACTCCATCGCATCATTCGCAAATACTTCTTCCGGAGGACGATACTCCCTGCGTTCTTTTCCATCAGGCAATTTATAGATATAAATGCCTGTTCGAGCGACAACAGGACTGTCCAAAAGGTAACCTTCCGCTGTAGTTACTGCACCAGCTACCAAATACATACTGTCATAGCGTTTTACGGTTTTCATTTTTCTTTTTCACCTCCTTTCAGTGAATTTAGGTATAAAAAAAGCACCTATGCTTTCGCATAAGTGCTTAATTTATCAATTATAAAATTTAGTAGATAGCATCCTCTTCAAATTCCGACTCGTAAGGCTTACCAGTCTTTAAAGCATTATCAATTATAGCAATGACCTCTTTTTCATCATCGGGAGCTTGAAAAACAGGGAAAATCTCATTGAATTTTGCTTCATATTCAGCAAGTTTATTTTCTAAATTCATATTCACTCATCCCCCATTTTATTATTTAAGCCAAGGCAAGTTTTTCGGAATAATGGAAGCTCCAGAAGCATACCCATGTCGGCTACTAATAAAATTATCATTATTATCATATTCTATAGTGATTGTCATATCAGATTCTTTAGGCAAACATGGTTTTTCATTATGAGAATTATAATAATTTATCATATAATAGCCGCTACCATCATCTTTTATTATAATATCTTGATATTTATTAGGCTTTATCATCAGAAATCAACCTCTCTATAATCGCAGTTCTGTTTGGAAACGCTTTTTTAAACTGCTCTTTATGAGTATAATACATTGCCACACTTTCAGCAAAATCTTCTTCAATCTTAGTACGTCCATAGGCAGTAACATACTCATAACCTAAAGCTGCATCAGCTAACATTGCGTTAATCCACTCATCACTTAACGATATAAATTGATTACTAAAATCTAAAATATGCCCACTTTCATGCAATAAAACATAGTAAATATCATGTGGTCCCCAATTTTCTCCTGTATTTTGCCATATAGTGATGGATTTATTTTTATTATAAGCAATAGCCAATGCTGGATTTACTTTTTTACCCATCTTTATAGCTTTAACATCTTCAGGATAAAGAACATCAAGTAATCTTACCTGCTTAATTTCTTTCACCAATGCTTTGGGCATTTGTTTTAAAACTTGCACTATTGTTTTTTTATCTAATATCTGTTTCTTTTTGTCTAAATCGGTAGGCACAATAACAGATAGGCCTAGATCTTTATAATAATTGATTTCAGCCGGTCTATACATTTCTTCAATACTATCAACTTCGTTTCTCTCAAAGAATTTGAAGTTTTGAGTACGATAAGGAGCTATAACAGTATTTTTATCGGGTTTTACCTCTCCAAGTGGTATAACTGTACGTGTATTCCAGCTTTCCATGTCAATAACAGGTATCGCTACACAACGGCACCTATAATCCATGCCCGGATGAAACGCAGGCGAAGGCAAAACATCCATGCCATTTATTTTTCCTGCTTTGCTGCTGTTCCAGAAGAAAAGTTTACCCTCATTAACCTTATGAGATGACCGTACACGTTCATCTTTAGAAGTACTCCAACGATAAGCACTGATACCTGCTTCCTGCTGTCTTACCTTAGTAGTTATTGCATTGAGATTTCCTACTTCATTGACAGCGATAAATTTAGCTCGTGTATCAGTAGTGTTATAAAGCTTCTTAATTTCCTGCTGAACATCCTTATACAGACTACCACGCTGCACAGCATTACTTACAATAGTCTGCAGCTTATCCGTATAAGTACTGACAATGCTGTTAACAAGTTTAGATTGTTGATTGTACCACTCTTTTTGTACAGTGCTTAATAGTTCAGAATCATCAACATAGACATCTACCTGCATTGTAGCTTTAAAAGCTTTTCGTATATTTGCTTTTGTAGTGCTATCTACCGAAGCCATAATTCGGTTAATCTCCCGAATAACTTCTTCTTTGGCACCACCTTTATCAAAGGCAGCAACTATACTGGCTATGATATCGTCTGTTGAATCTTGCCTTAATTCGGTCTTTATCTGACTAAGATGTTCCTCTGTTGCCTTTTTCAGCTCTCTAACAAGAGCCCTCAAAAGCCGGTAATAATCACGTTCTGCTGCTTCCGGATATGTTGGCCGAAGATTAGGGACATAGTACTGTGGCGTCTTACTCATCTTCATCATCATTCAAGTTCAGACGACTCAATTTAATCGGGTAATCTGTCTTTTCAGCTAAATACTTTCTTGCCTCGCTGTCATCCATGAGCTGACGGTCCAGCAAGCTACAAATAGTATCTACTTCTGTCTTCTTAGCATCAGAACGTGTATTTTCTGTTTCAGCCTGTTCTTTGTCACTCGGGCTCCAAAGCGGATTAAACTTTATCGTCCAGTTATCCAGCTCTGTTCCCTTCGTCGGGCCATTTTTACTCAGCTGCAAAGTCTTTATCAACTTTTCAAGCGGTCCTTTTAAAGCACGTTTTTGGATTTTACCAACAACATCATTATAGTAGTTCTCTAAATCTCCGTTACCAGTACTATTTAAGCCTGCAGGAGAACGCCCAAACAGAACAGTAAACGGAATACCAGTCAATGCACAGATATATTGCCCAAAGTTATCCAGTAGATTAGATATGCCGGTAATAGGAATGTTAAATACCTGGTACTTATCCTCAGTATCAATAGCAATAGTATTTAATAGGTTTCTTGCCATATCAATAAGGTCAAGGCGCCTACGCACAATAGCTGTACCTTCATCAGATTGCAATAAATCTTTAATACCATTCAGCTGCAGAAGTGCTGTCGATATACGTTCAAGCGCATTAAGTGCAGTGCTTTGTGCAGTATCATTCCTATAAATTGCTTTTACAACACCTTCAAGGCAGCTCATACCACCGCCGCCTCTGGCAATTCTTTCATAGGCAGGCAGCAAATCACCATCAAATAATAAAAGCCTACTATGATGTACATAGTAGGTCTTTCCAGTGCCAGGAGGGATAATCTGATACCATTCCGTCTTACCAAAATTATCATCAAGCGGATCATCGTTTATGAGTAAACCTGTACTATCCTCTATAATACACTGTTTATCATACACTTCTAAGCTCTTTATAGAGCGAATGTTATCATAGTTTACTTCATCTTCTTCACTGCCGCCATCATCAATAATCATGAATATACAACTGCGGCCGTAATGTCTGGCCCATGTCAACGCTTCAATCAGTTTTGCTTCTGCCTGCAGTTCATCTAATGACTGCAAAATAAGATTATCTTTATCTCCATCAATAATAAAGCCGTTTTTCAGTGCAGCCTCGGCCGGCAAAGATGAAATACGCTGCGCAAGCCGATTACTCCATAGTCTTTGCAGTAGATTATAGTTAATCAGAGGTCCTTCAAAATATGTATTATTGGCCCTGTACTGCTTTATCCCCTTGGAAATAAAAGCTTCTGAAAAAGAATCATTTCTTATGGTTTGCTTTTTTCTATTTTTCCTACTCATTATCCACTTAATCCTCCCCAATCGGTTACATCCTGCAGTTTATTAAAAGCATCACTGGAAGCATCCACCATATCGTCATGAGCTGCATCCGGAAAACCTTCCATCTCTGCCAGGTAACTTTCGTTCCAATCACCGGCCAAAAGTAAAACATTTCCCGCCTGCCATTGAGCCGAAAAAGGCTCCGCTCTTGTTATTTTGTCACCAGTGGGCTTTACGGTCGTAACAGAAAAACCCGATAAATGCTTGACATAGCTTGCTGCTTGGTCTTTACCAGCTTGGCCAGGGTCTTGCGGTATCGTGATACGAACAAATTTATACTTAGCACGGTCGATAGTAGAAATATTCCGAGTTAGCTGGCGTACCTCATGAGCCGCTCGTTGTACTCGCTGAACATCTGCTACAATATACATCCCATTATCAAGACGTCCCATCAAAACCCCTGCCGTAGCGTCCGGATTAGGATTATCCGGCGTTGGCACTGTGGCAGCTAAGTCCCACGAACGAATCCATGCAACTACGTTATGCGGTATCGCTTCAACAATCTGTACTTGACTGCTCTTGAAGTATAAGCCGGCTGCAGGTTTAATCTTCCAGTTTCCTTTCAGTAGGCGTTCCTGCTCTACTTTGTTTTGTGCCAGCAGGTTACCTAAATAGCCTGGGTCTTTATCCATCAGTACTTTGTTATCAGAAAGTTTAGAAGCTATAAAAGTAAAGCTTTTAATCTGCTCGGGAATAATGCCAGGATATTTCAGCAAAAGTTCTTCCTGGCTATCGCCCCATTTTATTTCATCATCCAGACGAACAAAGTATCTAATTACTCCGCTTCGCTCTGGAATTGCATAACCTGTATCTTTGTCCCAATACCATTGAATAAACGGCGCTACCCAGCTATCAGCGTCCGGATTGGTAGTAGCTCTGACATACGGCCGAACACCGCAGGTTGAACGATTACGAGAAAGCAAATAAAAAAACTGACCCGCGGTAAAGTGAGTCAGTTCATCAAAGCATATCAAGGGTATCTGCGAGCCTTGCCATGCAAATTTATCCTTTTCATATTGTAAATGTGTAAAAGTGATTTTGGCTTTCGTATCAAAGATTATTGTTGCTCGAGGACTTCTTACAGGCCTGGTATTCATGTCTTTATACATATTTAAAGCATTATCCCACAGGCCGCCCTCGTTGAATATCTGTCCGGATGTTCTACGGAAAATTACAGAGCCGAACTCCGGATTATTGATATGCCGCAGCTGCTCCAATAGTAAAGCGTAGGTTTTGCCGCCACCTGCAGCTCCACCATATAATGCAATATCAGCTGGTGTTGACAAAAACAGCTCCTGCGGTCCAGGCTGCGGTTTTAATATTACTGGCATTGGCAATCACCTCTCTTTAATAAAATTTAACGTCCATTTTCCGGCAAATAGAAGATAATCTTTTCTTCATCACTGCCATTATCTTTTCTTTCTTCACGTTTGCTGCGAATATTATCTAACGCAACAATGCACTTCGTTTTCTTCTCTTGTAGCTTCGTTAATTCTGCTTCAATAGGAAGTATTCTCTTGTCTTTAGGTACTGCTCTACTGGTAACTTTTGACAGCTGAGGTTTAGTGTATACCTCGCCAGTTTCTTGGTTCATATAAAGAAGTTCTGACATACTGGCTTCCGGCAGCAATCCCATATCATCACCGTTCTTATCTTTCTTATCTTTAATCATCTTAATCATTTGCATTAAACGTCGCTCACGAATGCTGAATAAGATAAGCTGGTCTTCTAACATTCTTTCTTCAAGTCTGTCAGAATCAAATATTTCCTCTGCTATTTCCATTTCCTCATCAGTAATACAGTCCCAGTACCGCTTAGAATATCGTCCTGTTTTAACATTATTGATATTTCCCTTTGGAGCACCATGCCCAACGGCATTTTTATTGCCAGGCGGCGCTCCTCGAGGAAATTTACTGCTTTTTTTCTTCTTCGGGCTGGACATAATGTCCATGTCCTTTTTGTCCCTTTTTTCAGAAATAGTGTCCACTTCCCAGCAGTCCTCTTTTCGCCACCGCTGTATACTTTTGGTTGATACTCCCAATCGCTTGGCTATTTCTGTATTTGTCGCTGTTTTATTACTTTGGAGCCACAATAGCCGAGCTTTCTGTCGTTCTTCACTTGGAGCTCGTGCCACTGCAAGCTCACCTCCTTTGTTTGACTTACCGTTTTACAAATATGCTGGCTTGAGAATACCGATTTCCGTTACACATCATAGCAAGGAACTCTTCACGACTAAAGTCTGAAAGTCTGAATATCTCTTCTGCTTTCATACCAGTTTGCTTCTCAATTTCTTTCGTAGATTTTCCATCTGCAATTAGCCTTTTGACAATCGCTTTCATCGGTCCTAACAAATGTGTACCACGAGCTCTGTTATGAGTAATCGTTCCATAAACATCCTCAGATTTATCTTTATGGTCTACAATAACAACCGGAACAAGCCCGCCCAGCATGCTTTTCAACGGCTCACGTTGAGCTACCGTCCATCTATGAAATCCATCAATAATAGTAAAATCTGGACGTACGACAATCGGCAACGTCCATCCATTAGTCAAAATAGACTGCATAAGCAGCTTCATATTTTCCTCTGAAACAACATTAGGGTTATAATCATTCGGCCTCAATTTACCATACGGTATCCACTGCAAACTCTGCAAAGGTGCTTTAATATCCATATTTTTCACTGTCCTTCTTCCCATTTTTTACGATTGCTGATGAAACAACAATCGACAATGCCCTATATGTACGCAATTTAGGATCTCCTGCAATCAATGCTTCATACATGCGCTTATATGATTTTTCATCAAAGCCAAAATAAAACTTCATGTATAAAGTCTTATATCGTTTGGCAACGTATAAAGAATGCTTTGTTTTAAAATTCTTCGACAGATTACTCAAAAGCTCTTCCAATAGCTTTTTATAATCTTTCTTTTCATCTTTAACTAATCGCTTTCTTTTTGCAGTGCTTCTGCCAAACATCTCACTATCCCAATAAAGAGCTGCTAAATAAGCATTAGGCTCTCGCCTTATAACACGCTCCATCAAATCCGGATAGTATTCGTTCATCTTTACCAAACATCGAGCTGTATCTATGCTAAAGAACTGTGATATTCTAAGCATTCCTTTACCTATGCCACTTTGCCATAAATACATATATACATCAGGAATTTCGATGTTATTATTCTTTAAATAAAGCCATACATCATTATTTTTCCAATCGTAAATAGGGAATGTTTGATACTTTGCATTCATCCCATTATTTTTCATCCTGGCAAAATTATGCCTTCTTTGCAAACTTTCAGCAGCACGCGTGCCGATGATATTCATCCCAGTACGTAAATAACGAGCAAAAAAATCTTGATATGTATCTAACCTTTTTTGCAGCAATGGATGTTCCGTAATAGCAAAAGGCGGCATCTGCCTAACCCATACATCTTTTTTATTTCTGTCCCAGCAAATAAAGCTTTCATCATTCTCAAGACCATTAAAGCAATTATAGTGGCGGCATTCAATACACCACCACTCAAATTTTGCTCCAACCATTAAAAATCTCTTACGCCATTTCAGTACAAGCTTTTCAACACACGGATAAATCGCTTCTTCATCAATGAATATGACCGTAAGCAGCTTCGGAGAAATTTTTCCTTTCTGAATGAGCTTTAAAATGATATCTGCAAGACATAAACTGTCTTTTCCTCCAGAAAAAGAAAAATATACAGGAACATTATTAGAAAAAATATTGAGTATTCTTTTTTCGGCAGCTCGAACAACATCAATACTGCTTTCCAATGCTACAATACCCATACTTTCTCACCACACTTGGGACAGATAACGTATTTTTGCTGATTTTCGGAATTTTCTTCTTCAATCACCGCTGCCTGCGGTTGTTCCTGTGGTTTTTGGGTTGTAATACTTTCCTCATTACCAATTTTCCTTTCATTTTCAATTTTTTGTTCAAGCGTATCTTGATTTTTAGTAATTTCTTCAACCTTTTCCTTTTCTAATTTGCCATATTCTTCAATCTGTTCATTAACGGCCTCGATATCGCCTACCATCATCTGAAGCATTTCTTCATCATAGCCAGGAATGTCTAAATCCCCAGCCAATTCTTGGAAAAATTCGTCAATGACTTCAAAATTTGAAGAGCCAAGCTCAAAAATACGATTATCTGCAATCATGAGCTTTTTCTTTTGAGCTTCTGTCAAATCAGCCATAACAACTACATTGAGTTTCGGCCAATTTAACCTTTTTGCCGCAAGATAAAGCCCATTGCCGCATAAAATCTTATAATCGCCATCAACGATTACAGGACGGAGCTGCCCGAACATCTCAAGGGAACGGGCAAACTCCTTAATCTGTACTTCGTTATGAAGTCTTACGTTTTTTTCTGCCAATTTTAATTCGTTTACGGATACCTCAATAGTTTTCATTATTCACTACCCCCAAAAGTGATTTACTTTATATTTTCTTCAAAAAATCAGCTACTACAGGAAAAACATCAGCCACTTCTGCCAAAAGTGTACTATCAATGCCATGTATTTCCCGCAATGTCTGTTCAATATCTTTTCTTACCTCTCGGTAAAACCAAGGATGTGTACCTTGAATAAAGCCATCCGGCCAGTCATAAATCGGCGGCATATCCAGGTTATTATAGTGAATATACCCAAGCAGTAATTCATGCGGCCAGTCTAAAATAGGATTAAACTTTGTTCTACCGTTTGGATCAGAATAAATGTTGCTTCCATTTTTTCCGGAAAAATTGCCGTCTGCTTTCCTCCTGCCAAGAAGAATAACATCAGCTCCGTATTCATCATAAAACCGATGCTGGATTTTTCTGTTTTCCGGAGATTGTACATCCGTTCTATCCTCTTTCTTATACAGAAATCGTTTCGGATGTTTTTTCAGCCAGTCCAAATCCTGTCCAGTTGATATAAGTTTTACATTGGCAGGGATATTCTCCCTAACCCATTTATCAAAAGCAGGATATTCCAGCTCTGTAATGGACATAATACCAACATTAACGCCGGCCTTTCTGCATAATTCTGCCAAAACTATGCTGTCTTTGCCTCCGCTATATCCATAAATAGGTTTACTGAATCGCTGCAGTTTTGATTTGATATCTTTAAGAGCAGCGGCTTCTGCCTCCTGCACTTCGGCCAGTGATACATAAGCTTCAGGATTCTTATATACTTTTAGCCAGTCTTCATGCTTACTGAATTTCTTACGGCCAATTATTCTATTCATGCACAAAACACCTCCATACTGTCGCTACTATAACGCCCATAGACGTTGCGAAAATGCAGCCTATAGTTTTATATAAGCTGTCATTTAAAATCGTTCCTGCGGCAAAAATAGGAAGCCCTACAATCATTGCAAATAAAATACCGTAACATATCCCCTTTTGACTTAATTTCTTGCCAAGTAATGTAAAAATCGTCGGCAACATTGTGGTACTTCTCAATGTACCATATACCAAAAAGAGATGTGTTACGGTGATACCAGGAATGTCAGCAATGATAATTCCACATACCAAAAGCACTGCCATTGCTATTTTAATATGCTTGAGCTTCGTGTCTGATTTTAATTCCGGAACCAATGAAGCAATAGCACACAGATTACTGTCTATGGTACTCAATAATCCGGAAATAATCATAAATAGAAACGGAACTGTTACCCATGCAGGAAACAGCTGAGCTACAAGCTCATAATTGATGATACTTTTATCAGCAACAAGCCCACTGCCGGCCGCAATAAAGCCTAAAATTCCCATTGATAAAGGGACTACTGCAAAGAATACTGTTCCCAAGACAAAAGACTTTTTGATTTTACTTTCTTTGATAGAAAAAGCCCTCTGCCAAAAGCATTGGTCACCAAACGGACCAGCCATCAGTCCCAATGCTGCAGGCAAACCAAAGCCAAAGAATAATGCAATACCGCTTTCTGAAATAAGGCTGCTATAATCGCCACTAATTCCAGATAATCCGGACAACATATTCTGTATGCCTCCATCCATGCTCAAAGCCCAAGGCACAAGCAAAGCACAGGCAGCTAATATAAGAATCATCTGCACAGCATCAGTAATCACAGAAGCTTGTATTCCGCTAAACTGCGAATAAGAATATGCAATTCCGGCCAAAATAACCATAGTCGGCACAAATCCTACACCAAGCATCCCGGCTAATATTTTGCCACAGCTAAAAGCTGCACTGCCGTAGATAATATGGCTAATAGGCCCAGCTGCCCGATATACACCTTTTTTACAGTCTGTGATTGGTACTGTTCCGCCATATAACCTGCTAGTGTCATTCCCTCCGGCATCTGCTGCCGTATTCGTCTGGCAAATGGTACAAAAGCCAATAAGCATAAAATATTAGGGACCAAAAACCAAAACAATCCTGGCCACCCATTACTATAGGCTTTTTCTGCTGATACAAACAATGCTGGCGCCCATATCCATGTTGCCGCAATACTCATTGCGGATTTTACCGTCCCCATCTGCCGGTTTCCAACGATAAATCCTTTCAATGAGCTTTCCCTTTGTGTAAGGCAATAACTTGCAATCATCATAATTACAAAATATGCCCCTAAAATGATTACTGCTTCCATTATCATTCCTCCTTTAAGCAGTATGTTTACGAAAAAAGGCAAAGAAAAAACCGCCTGCCACAGACAAACAAGCGGTTTTTTCAATATTCAATTTTCGCATCTTAATTGTATCATTTTAGGATATGAAGTGTAAATGAAATAAAAATGAAGTCATTTTTTGACAACAACACTTATAATTTCTCTTTTGTTTGGCACCACTTCTAAAATAGTAGGAGCAGGAATTTCAATATTATTCCTTTTATATTCATTTATTTTTTCAAACAACATACCCTGAGCCGTTCTTCTAGCTTTCTGAATAGAATCTGCTTCACCATTTAAATTTTCAAAATCCAAAAATTTGTATCTTATTTTTTGATTTTTCTCAGAAAATTCTACTAAATAAGATAACAACATCATATCATCGTTATTAAATTCATCCTTAATTCTCTGAATATAGTCTCTATTATCTACAAACACATCTACTGTTTTTTTAGAAAAGTACATTAAAAACTTCATAATTACACAAAACAAATAAATTCCATCGCCTCGTTCTGCATCATCTCTATCCAATATTCCATGTGCAATTTGGTTTCTGAAATTAGATCCAGCTTTTTCATTTAATAATCCTTTGAAACAAAATACTATATCTTCATCAACAATATCAATTATTTCTTCCATTTCTAATAACGACCCTATTGTTTTAACATCAGATGTCCCATCATCATTAAACACATATGGAACTCCGCCCAACATTTTAGCTAAATTTCTAAAACATTCTTCCATTTGTATTACCAAAATTTGCAGTGCTTCATAGACTCTTCCTGTAAAACCTAAATATACCGCGAACGCTATAGTATCTTGTCTACTCGAAGGTATCAATAAGTTATTACTAACTATAAAATCAGTATTTTTTAAATCAAATTCAAAATTAGATCTAATGTATTCTAAAATCCATTTTAATCCAGTATCGCCTAAAAATCCTTCATGTCTTCCCAAAAAACGATATAAGTGTTGATTTACAATTTCTTCATTTTCAAAATTAATACCTGGTATTTTATAAATACACCTACCATCAGTATCATAAAAACTATTATTTATCAAATAAGTAAAAGGACAACTATGTACTTCTTCTATCATTTCTTCTCTTAATTTTCTAATATTATAAAATATAGAATTATCCATTAAAAAAATCAAACATTGTAACATATTCAAATTTTGAGTTACATAAGTAAAATATTTTCTTTGTTCTGATAAATCAACTTCACGAGTGAAGTGGCTCATAGTCTTTATAATTTTCTTTTGCTCATTTACTAGTAGTTTTTTAATTCGTTCAAAATCACTCTTACTTCTTGAACCATCATTTTTATATATTTTTATTAATTTATTTAAAACATCTATATTCTGATGAATTAAATTGTCATCCTCAAAATCTAATAACTTCTCATAAAATTTAGCTAAATCTAATTTTACATCTTTAATTTGAGCATTAAGTTTTAAATGTTTTAATAATTCACACTTTACTCTATAGGCTGACTCTACTTTCCAAATATCTTTTTCATCTTCAGATATCTTAATAATTCTATCTAATAAGCTAGTAATATCATTTAATTTTTTGTATTTAACTTCTATGAGTAATTCTATAATACTTAGTGATAAGTATAACCTATCTTCACCATTTATTGACAATAAGCTATTAAAACATTTATCTAAATACTCACTAGCAATTTCATTACTTTCACCAATACGCCTACACAACTTAACAACTACTTTTAAATAATCAAAACAATCTACCCATTCATCTATGTCAAAATTTTTTTCATACAAGATATAATATTCCTTAATTGCTTTTTCTGCAAATGCAAGTGAATTTTTGATATACTCCCATAAAAACAAGTTCAACTTTGCAGTTATTTCTACAGGTAGACATGTATAATCAAATGATATAAGTTTATCTATATTATCTCTAGTAAGTGAAATATTATATATTTTATCTAAAGTTTCTTGTTGTTCTAAATCAAGTAACTTTTTACTATTATAATCATATTTTAGATCCATAATATACAAAATAATCTTAAAAATATCTATATCTTCACTTCTATCCAGAGTATTATATTTATCCAAATAAATACTCCAAACATAATATTTTTCTTTTTTTTCTAAAATTTGTTCAAAAATTTCATTAATCAACATTTCACTTACCTCTAATATAGTAAAAATAAAAAAATCCTACTAAAAATTTAGTAGGGTATTAATGGACTTAAGCCAACACAACAGGTTGTGCTACACTGCAACTAAACCAAACTACCATGGTAATTATAAGTTTTTTCATCATACGCATCATTCCTTTCTTAATAAACACACCATAATCAACTAACATATCAATTGTTTGTTCGATTGTAGCCTCGGTAATGCACATAATGAAATCTTTTGCAGATTCCTCACTAAAATAACCTGTTTGGACTATTGGCTCCACTATTGCTGGCTTAAATCCATTACACTAATATTATAACAAAGGCACTTACAATTTGTAAGTGCCTTTGTTATAATCTATAAATTTATCAAATTTTAAAGGCTTGGTTTCCAAACCATTAAATTGTATAGAGGTAACAATAATTTAACCATTCTTATTATTTCATTACCTATACTTTCCGAAGATTTTATTCTCTCATCATTTACAGAATATTCATGAGTTAAAAATGAATATCTTCCATCTCTATCTTCTCTTTTAAAAATTTCAATAAAATCTTCAGGATTATCGTTATCAAAATCAAAACAAGATGTACATTGGTCGTCTATAAAATACCATCGCAATCCTAATCCTTGTAACTTCTCTATTTCACTAACAATGCTCTTTGCTAATATTCCATTTTTATCCCTCAAAGCTAAAGTATCATGTAAATGTGCTCTATCAACCGCATCATTCTTTACTGCAAAAAATAAGCTAATAAAAAAGCAATTTTGCCCCAAAGCAAACTGCATACATGCATGTTTTTGAAATCCCCAAACATCTTTGGAAAATTGATTTCTATCGTTTAAAGACTCTATTTCAGCTTCTTTTTTACCATATCTTACACCTATCCAATCAACTTTATAATCATTAAACTGATTCAACGCAATTTGAGATGTAATATGTTCTTTATTTTTATGACATTCTAATCCTAACTTTAAAATTTCTTTATATATTTTTTCATGAATATAAAGTAACTTTTTCTTAACAATTTCTCTTTTTCTATTAATTTCAGCTCCTTTTTTTCTTATATTTCTATCAAACAGAGTCTCATAATCCTCATATCTAAAATAATAATCACTAAAGTCATAATCATTTTTTGAGAACGGATCTTTTTCATAGACAATATTATTCACTATTTTACTATTTACATCCATTCTCAGATTCTTAATCTTGGCAAACTCATCTGATAAACTTCTATACACTTCTAAAACGTCTTCATCCACTCTTCTTGCAATCTTTCTGCAGTACTCAAAGAATTTTTCTACCTCGTTATTATTATCAGCCATTATATTACCAGGATCTCCTACAGCACCACTTGCGTTGAATTCCAAATTATTTTTAAATCCACCCAATGTCATATTTGATGAACCAAAAACAACTTTATTCAAGCCACTAGAAGCCTTTAAATAATATACTTTAGCGTGAAAAAACTTATCAGCAATTATATATACATCACAAATCTCATTTGCTTTTTTGAGTAATTCATACGGATTTTCTGATGAAAATTCAGAGGAAATGTATAGTTCTATATTATCATTAGCCAAAGAATTTTTTTCTTTTAAATTTTCAATAAATTCTAATCCATATTCCGAAATATACGCTGAAGCTACAGTAACTTTGTTTATATTTTGTAAAGATAGAATTTCTCCCTCAATCTTATTATCTCCCCATATAACTTTACAACTTTTAATCATCATAAAACGACCTTTCCAAATAGATTATAGATATCCTTTGGCTTTTAAATCAAAAAGAATATGTACTTGCCCATTATAATCTTTATCACTTAACTCATTATTCCAAAATTCTTTTACAGTAACTTCATCTAAATTTATATTCCTATTTTTTAGAATATTTAATGCTTTTATAGCATATTCTGTATTAACCCCTCTCCCTCTCTTTATACCAAATAATCCAAGGAAGAAATATTTAGGACAACTTTTTATCCTACTACTTTTTGAAGGTATAATTTCATATGCAGCTTTATCCCAAGCAACTTCTGGATCAACACCACCCTGCATTAACTCATAAGCTTTAACAGCGCACCTTCCATATTGCGTTGTAAATGGTTTATATAATGACATAAATTACTCACCTTCATTAAGTTTATTTTAAACTATATCAATCTTACTAATCATAAAAACAAAATATCACTATACTTCTTTACTAAATTTTTAAAATCTTTATCATCAGTATCTAAAATATACATATCTAATTCTATTACTGCATATGAAAAAATATATCTTTCATATGGTGTTAATGCCATTTTTAAATTATTTAAAGCCAAAATTTTCATATCATTATATTTCATTGCATCAATATATTTTAAAACCAAATAGAATCTTGCAAAATAGTTAAAAGCTCTAGCTGTTATAACATTATCAGTAAATGTCTTCATATCAGAAGCATAAAAATCTTGAAATTTTAATTTTGATAAATCTCTCCATAAAGTTATCCCATCGAAAGCCTTAGATAAAATATGACCTAAAATCACAAAAAATTCTCTAAGAGTCACTTCATCTAAGTTTTGACAATCATATAATAGACGACCTCTTAAAACATCTATCTTAAATTTAGGCATCTCAAATTTTATATTGTCTCCTAGTGGCTCCCAGCGTTCTAACAATTTTATAAAATTTTCCAACTCTTTTTGAGCTTCTGAAAGATTTTTCTCTTCTTCCATAATTCTACGTTGCTGATCTAATGCTTCAGCACTTCTTTTCATTTCTTCACGAGTCTGAGCCAATTCTTCTTTTTGCATAAAATATCCCTTAAGCAATAAAAAGAAAGCTGCAATCGTTAGAAATGGTGTCATTGTTCCGGCAAGAAAGTCAGCAGTTGAGCCAACATTATCAACATTCATAACTCCATTCATGAAATATGGATACGGTAAAACATATAGAACCATTACTATTATAGGCATCAATAATGCTATAGTAAAAGAAATCATAGCTATTGCTACTAAATTATTCTTTATTATTTTCATATTTTTCCTTTCTACCAAAAATAATTTTCTCTACTTCATCCCAGTTAATATCTCTTCTTGGTCGGTATAATTTATGTTCACATTTTATACACTGCTCACTTACTTCTGCAATTTTACTATTATCATCCCTCATTATATTTTTTAATATATTGCCATTTTGTACTTCAAAGTGGGCTGAAGAACTCCCTTTGAATCCACTCCTCAAACGCTTCTCCGTATATGAGAAATATTTAATAGTATGTTCTTCTAAAAATCTATCAAAATATTCTTTTCTAATAAAAATTGAACCAATAATAAAATCTTTGTAATAAGAACTTTTATTATTATTACATAGTACTACAACTTCATTCTCATTATTTCTCCATGACATATCAGAATATTCAATATGTAAATCAAAAAAATTAATTATATCAGCTGGTGGCAAAATTAAATGTGTTTCATCAATAATGTCTGTTTCACTGTTTAAAAGTTTACCTTTTTTGCATAACCAAGGTTTGTTAACACAATATCGATATTCCTCCAAACACCCCTCGTACAATTCTAATTCAATAGTCAAATAACGTGCATTCCCGTCATTAGTAATAAACACATCATCTGAAGAACAAGAATATATAAAGTAAATATCTTCCCATTGCTTAATTTCTTTTTTCTTTTCATATAGTTTTATTTGCCCCGCCAGCATTATCCATTCAGTGTTTTTCATAGTCACTGGTGTCAATACGTTTAATAAATTTTGTCCACTTAACTCTAAATCATCAACCCAATATTGATCTTTTTCCATAGAAAAATCAATTTTTTCAATAATACAATCATTAAGTTTTTCTATATTTTCATTATAAACTGGTATTGGTGCAGTTATACACGTTTTTTCATCATATCGCAAAGGATCATATACCTCATAACCTATCATATTTTTTTCAGTGTTAAATGAGCTAAATTGATTCGTATAATAATTGCACATCAAACTTCCATATAGATAACCAACAGCTATATCCATAAATTTTCTAAATTTTGAATTTTGATAATATCCATACTGAACATTAAATGTCGTGTATTTTTTCTTCAAATAATGTGTATATTTCCTTGAAAACAGATTCAAGAGAACTTAATATGGAATAAATATCCAATGTCATTCTTGCATTGATTTTAAAAATATTCTTAATAATATAATTTTCAAAATCCATGGAACCACGACATTCACCATGCTTAACACAAGCAAATTTTTCATTTAAATAACAATTAATTCTAAAAATAATTCTTTTATCAATTGCAATAAATTTAGTATATACTTCTATCCTCTCTTTATATAAATATTTAAATGGTAGCCATTCTTTATCCTCAAGTTCTGTTTTCATCAAAATAGAGTCAAAAACTTTTGATATATTTCTTTTTTGAGGAAAATATAAATTTTCTCTACTCCAATGGATATATGAATATTCTTTGTTCAGATATTTAGATATTCTTTTTATACTATTAGCACTCAGATAATTATGACTTTTAATTAAATTATTAAAAAACTCACAAATTTGATAATTTTGTTTTAAACAACTAGATAATACATAGATTATTGACTCCTTTATATATGGATCTATAACCTTAAAATAATTCGAAATTAATATTGAACAATATCCACTGTCTTTTTTTATAATCTCATATAATAATTTTGTTGCTAAACATCTAACATCTTGATTTGATGCAGAACTACACCATAAGGCAAAGTAAAATGCTTCTTTATTTCTATCCTTATCACTATCTTGCAGTAAGGTTAGATACAAAATACTTTTCAACCGTAATTTAACATTTAATAAGAATTGACCACTTAATATTTCAGTTAATTCACTTAATTGAGCTGTTCTATTGTAAAAATAATAATCGTTTAAATAATTGATACAATTAAAAGGCTTATTAATATAACCTCCAAAAATTTTAATTAACTCAGAACTATTTCGTGGATGAAAAGCACCTAAAAAATTTTTTATATGATCATCTGTCTTAAAAACAACTTTTAAAATAGTTTCATACTGCAAATCAGCAATTAAACCAGTTCTCTTTAATATATCATGTATCATATTATAATCATGGGAGTACTTATCAAATATAATTAAGATTAAAGGTTCATTAGCACCATAAAATATAGATTTCTTCTTTTCAATTAAATCAACTATTTCATCTATAGATTTATCCTTAAAATTATCAAATAAAGATCTCGCAATTAAAAAGTCTGTAAGATAATCATAAGAAAAATAGCAAATTGTTCTATCATCATGTACTGTAAAATCGAATATTCCTATAGATTTAATAACATCAAAAAAATCTTTATTTTGAACAATAGATTTTAGTCTATTTATTTCAATGTATTTTTTCTCTGTTAAATACATTTCTTTTGCAATTTGTTTAATATCTAACCAATAACTCTTAATATTAAATTTAGGTCCTTTATTTATCCCGTACTTACTTAATGCTTCTTTTACATAAGATTCAAGAATATATGTTATAGATGCAGTGCTATTTATATCATCTTCTTTTATTTTTTTATTATCTAAAATAACTCTAAGCATATTTAAAAATAATGGATTTCTAGAATATAATATATCCTCATATTTGTATAAATCTGGAATCTTATAATATACTAACATATCAAAAGCTGATTCAAATGACACACCCTGAAATAAATAATGGAATTCAGCTAGACTTTTAAAATCTTCAACAATCTTTTCATCCATAGAATGTGATCTATATGTTAGAACAATACGTATATTTTTATAATGTCTTAACGAGTCTATTAAGTTCAATAATTCAATCTGCTCTCTTTGTTCTAATTCATTTATAGCATCAAAAATAAACACAAACTTATCAGAATGTGCTTTTATAATCTCTTCAAAATCTATATCAGATACATTCTTCTGTATTTTGCCATATACACATAAGTGAGGAATATTTTTTTCTGATAAACTCTGCTCTAACAAATAAATAAAATAACTTTTACCTATACCTGCTACCCCTTCAATAATACAAAATCTCTGTTTCTTTATAGCCTCATCAACTTCTAAATAACTATACCCAATCCAGTATTCATCTTTATTTTTAACTCTATCTATAGCATCTTTTATTTTATTAATATAATCTTTATCATTATTACATCTAAAAAAATCATATTCATTAATCAATGCTTCCAATGCTATTATTTCATCTGCGATATCCTCATTATATCGTCGCATAGAAATACTTGGTAATTCACCACTCAATATATTCAACAGATTCTTATCTTCCCATTCAAAAGAAAAATCTTCTTTTATAAGGTTATTCATTCTTTTTCTATTTTTATCATTTAATTCAATAAAATTCATAGTAAAACTCCCTATCTTTCATCTATACAAATAATTATATCAAACCAAAAATAAAAAGACACTTGCTAATGCAAGTGCCTTTTATTTATCTTCTTTTCTTCATTTCCAACCTTCTAACACCATCAATACCAAATAACAATGCTGTTATTTGCTCTAAAGCCATATTAATATCATATTTGACTTGCCTGTCACTAATAAAGTGTTTTTCAGCAAGCTCCTCGTATAACTCGGTTTTAGTTTTGTTACCTTGTAATGGCTTAATATACATGTTATTTATAATATCCCAGCGTCGTTCGTTTTCCGGCTTTCCGCTGCGATAACAATAGGCCTCATAGATACCGAGCATCTCGTCGATATGCTTTATTACAATTTGAGTTCTTAACGTACTGTTGGCAATACTCTCTATTGCTATTTCCCCGCGGCTCGGACCGGCAGACTGCCACATGGAATCCATTATCTCAATAGCTGTCAGCTCTGCTTCATCTAAACGCGTAAGCTCAAACACAGCATTTTCAGCATGCTCTTTGAATAATCTATAATGCTCCAACAAAAGCTTTGTATTATAAAGTCTTTTATCAAACAAACTGTCCTGTTCTTTGGCATTATCGCTTCTCATCTTGGCATATATTTTTTCGGCCGTCAATTTAGCAGTCTGTTCAATGATTCTTTCAAGTTCTCCTGGTTGTCTTATCATAATGAGTCTGCCCCCTTTGCGAAAACTGATATAAATTGATATAATATTAAAGCGAAAATCAGTTTAGGGCTTGTCTTAGAGGCAGGCTCTTTTTTTATTACTACTTCGTTTTTCTAACTTTCATCTTCTCACCAGAAATCGGTTCATAGCCATACTTTTTAAAAGTCTGCCTATAATTCTGTCTAGCAAAAATATTTTTCTTCATACATTTATTTTTCATAATACGCACCCACATTCTTAAAATTATATAAATACACCAATTACCACAGTCACTACATTTACCATTCGGCAAACACAAATTCTCTTGACTGCTATGAAATCGAATATTTGAAAGAGCCTCAACCTTTGCCATAATTCAACATCCTATATTGTCTAAAAACTTAATTTTTCCACCTACAGCCGGTATTCTAAACTTTTGGATATCTTTCTCAGAAACAGATATTTTACCGAATATCTGCTTCATGTTCAGCCAATATTCAAATGGAATTCTGTAAAACCTTTCCAGCCCAAAAGACAATAAAACAAAAGTTATAGCTCCCATTTCCATATGCTCTTTCAGATAATCTATCTGCCATTCTTCTAATCGGCTGCGCGGCATAATCTTTGTATCAGTATGCTTTGCTTCAAAACATACAGCCCTACCACCAGCCAACGTGCCTTTATAGTCAACACCAGACTTCTTTGCAAAGCACGCAACAAATCTTCCAAGCGATAGAGGTTTTATAACTTTCATCGGCTCACTTTGCTTTTCAATTTTTGCCACCTTCTCAGAAAGGTACCAGTCACAGCTGGCGCTTATCATCTTTTCAAACAGCTCGCCGGCTACCCTATTCTTTTTACCTTTAATTGCATTATTCATCAGAACGGTATCTCCTCATCAAAAGGTACTGCGCTACCAAATGATTCCATATTGCTTCCTTGTCCTGCATAAGAAGTACTAGTACCACTTGGATAGTTAGCAGAAGTCTCTTCTTTCTTTTCACAGAACTCAAATACACTTGCTATAATTTCCGTTATCCATTTTTTTGAGCCATCTTTTGCATCATAACTGCGAATCTGCAGACGACCTTCAACAAGAACTTTTTGTCCCTTGTGTACTCCATTGCCAAGTAGTTCAGCCGGCTTTCCCCAAAGCACACAATTTATAAAATCTGCCTCTCTTTGACCATCTTGATTAGTAAAAGGTCTATCAACAGCAAGTGTAAATTGTGCTACTACTTTACCGGTCTGGGTGTAGCGGACCTCCGGATCCCGTACTAAACGTCCCATAAGTATCACTTTATTCATACTATGCCCCCAGCTTTTTCAAATATTCTTGAATTTTTGCTTGCTGCGCAGCCTCCTGCTGTTTCGCAGCCTCTTTAGCAGCAACATACTTCTGACAGACACGTGCTGCAGCCGTAACAAAAAAGCGTCCTTCCTCGAAATCAAGGCCTAATTTATGGCCATTCATATAACACTTTTCCCATCCAGTACAATTATTACAATGCTGTTCATTAACGTGTTGCATGCCAATCAGCATAAGATTCTTCATTACATCATCTTCCTTAATGCCAGGGAACATTAGCTTTGCTTCACGAATCAGCATTTTTTTATTAGCTTGAAGAACGTCTGGAGGCTTATCACCTACTACGCTGGGAAAATCAAAATTATAAATGCCCTTGCGTAGTCGTGCGCTTGTCCAATGAGCTAAAATTCTATTGCGGTAGCGGTCATCTTCCTCAAACTTATCTCCGAAGCTTCTCCACTCGGCGTTAGCTTTCTGTTGAGCCTCGTAAGCGGCAGCTTCTCGTGCCTTTTTGATAATCCCGTCTGCTTCATCAATGCCCTGCCCGACGATAGACATATCCAAAACCTTGTGATAATCCTTTATCCTAAGGCTTTGTTTAACTGCTAACAGCCATCTTTCCCTATCCATAACAGGAACACCGGCTCTTAGCTCTGGCTTTGGCACCAAAATATCAAGCCAAACCTCAGCAAGCTGTTGTACCTGCCTCCGCTGCTCTTCAATACAAGCTTTGCGAATTGTTGCAGCATCCGTTCCTTCCGGAAACGAATCAGCAATCTCTTTAATCCGTTCTGCATACGGCAACTTTTTGCCGTTACTCATCAAGATTTTTATGCCATCAAGCACATCCTGTTTTGAAATCCATTCTCGGCTCATAACATCACCTGTCAAAAATTTCATCCGGAGTAATTACCGGTATCTGCGATACATGTTTCGGCTTTTTTTGATTTTCAGTATTTTCGTAGCCTTTCCGCCAGTCGCCATTGTCTAATACAGTCTGCAACCACTTCCATGTGCTTTTATGCCGTACTTTTTTCAGTTTTGCATATTTTACGGCTCCGATAAAAGCTTTCGCTCCAAATTCCTTAACCAAGGTATAAACCATATACCGTTCTTCCGTACTGAAAAAAGGGTGAATGGCAGAAATGTAAAAATTCACACAACGATTGACGCTGCCAGCGGGTCCGTCCGTTGTACTTCCTTTTTCTTCATCACCAGGTCCTCCAGCAGTCAAGGAAAGGTCATCGTAGCTGCAAGCGTGTCCTACAGCCTTACTTCCTGGTAATATATCAGTCGTAAACGCAAAATCTGTATTATATATATTATTTATATATATATAATTATTATTTTGTTTATATATATCTAAATCTAAAGTAGTTACTACATACCCGGAATTAGTCCCAAATACGGGAGTATTTCCAGTACTATTTTCTGAATTAGTCCCAAATACGGTACTAATATCAATCTTGTTCGTCAGATTATTCCCAAATACGGTACTATTTATAATGCTATTTTCTGAATTAGTCCCAAATACAGGAGTATTTCCTTCAGCCTTTTTGCCATCCGAATACAATAGAAATAATCTGTAGTGAGCTGGCCGCCCACGATAACCACGCTCGTAATCTATCAATTTGTGTTCGACCAGCTCTTTGCGGCAGATTGATAATTCATTTTTCCCAAGCCCTGTTATGGCTATCAAACAATCAGACGGCACCGTAAAATGCTCTTGCCAGCCACTCATATTTGCATAGTTCATAATTGCAAAATACAGCAACATAGCTTTAGGAGAAATGATGTTCAGTTGCCGCCAACGCCAAAAGCCATTGAGTTGGGAGATATAGTTCATGATTATTTATCTATCGCATCATCTTTGAACATATCATCCGATAAAGGAAGATTCTCGGCATCAACAAATGCTTCTGACGCTTCATCAGCACTTGCTTCTTGTACTTGCGGGTTATCTGATTCAACTTCACTTTGAGCAGCCTTACGGCTATTCAACAGTTCACTAATAGCTTTATGCGCTAATTCATATGACGGAGTATCAAGCATTTTTCCTAACATTTCATCGTCTAATAACTCAATGTCGGTAAATCCAGTTCTTCTTCTAACAAAGCAATGGCCATCTTCTGTCAGCCTTACAAATTTATTTTCTGTTATGTCTGCACCGCTTTCAGCCCATTCTTTGATTTGTTGTCCAACATCTGGTGTTAAGCGGTCTATAAAATCATTAAATAAACCTGTACGGTCTTTGGATGCTATAGCAAGATGTTTTTCAACAGAAATATCAAACACAATAGTAAACTCATATTCAACACCTTCACGCTGAATAGGAGCTAAGCCTACTTTTACAGGCGTCTTTTTACCGGTGCCATCATCCTGCATTTCGTACGCAGTCTTACTTCTCATGCAAGTAATAATATGCATCTTGCTGTGTAAAATAGTGTCAACAAGCCTATTATGTTCTGGAGTAACATCACGCCATGCAGTAAAACTATTTTTACTTCTGCTGGCAGCAGCTTTCTTATCAACCATTTCCAAGATACCGCCTTGTCCGGACCATGCATGTGAAAAACTATCTATAATCAGTACATCGTACCCAAGACTTTCGGCCTCCTGTATGGCTTCGATATATTTTTTAGGATTAAACGGCGGATTAACTGGACAAACATCATACTTGTACAAATGAGAGTACATCTCCCCGCTACCATTTTCTGTATCAATCATGGCAACTTTATTGCCTAATCCTTTTGCCAACAGCAGAGAAGAATATGTTTTGCCGCTGCCGGAAACACCACATAAAGCAATTTTCAAATAGGCTTTTCGCCTTTCAGCTCTTCTAAACATAAATAAACCTCCTAAGCTCGTTCCAGCTTTTCTTCAAGTACATCCTTGATAAAATCTATAGCTGACATATCATCTAAGCAGCTCTTGCAGACGTTTTTAAAAGGTGAGGTATATACTTCATCGCCCTTTTTTATTTCCGCACCGCAGCAGTCACACCACGCTTTGACAGGGCGCATATCTTCCGGCGGTGTTAAATAATCGTTTTCAGCTCTTTTGTAGCTCATATCATAATTTCTCCTTAATCTTGACTGTGAAAGTATCATCACGTTCATTCACAGTAACACCACGAACAATTTCACCATCTGCTGTTACCAAGCGACTGTTATCAATTTGGCAGGTCTTTTTCATCTCTCCCCAATCGACGGTCTCCTTAATTTTTACAAATTCCGGCACGGATTCTTTTGCAAAGGCCAAAAGCTCTTCATCATTTTTGACAAATTCCGGTGATTGTTTCTTAAAGCTCAAGCTGCCGGATGGTAAAGTAACAGTTTTCTTTTTGCTACCCTGTAATTGCTCCATAGCAAAAGGCTTTAGAAGTTCTGTAAAATACTCAATACTTCCATTTTCTTCGCTATTAACTTTTGCAAGGTATTCATCCAGTTTTGCCTTTTCAGATTCAACGAACGCTAAAGCATCAGCTTTATGTTTTTGGTGCCATGCAATACGTTTTAGACACCATTCGGCAGAACTGATATCCCTTACAGTAAATTTTTCTTTTTCAGCCATTTCAGCTGGTTGGGAATAATCCATATATTCCTCATCAAAACTTTTTGCAGTGTTATCCATTTTCTCGCTCCTTAAAAATTCTCAATAAATCATTTAGTTCAATCTCAATTTTTGCAGCCTTTTCTTCTGTCATATCATCAGAGGATAAATAACGCAGCTTATCAAGCCGAAGCTCCATAATCTCCTTTAAATCTTGTAAAGTATATCTTTGAGTGTTAACCATTTTTGCCACCATTAAAATACTTTCGCTCACACCGTGGGCATACATACCGCCGTTTATTCTTTACGCGCTTTGATACAATCCATCGCAGTCCACAAACACGGCAAACTTTATGGTAGGTTTTCATTTAGCGGCACCACAATACAGCTTTTTATCAGCATAGCTTTTAGGTGTTATGCCGGCACGCGGTATCAGATATCCTTTTCCTCGGAGTTCATCATTGAGCTGTTTAATAATTGCATAGGCTCGGCTGCGGCCCACAAAACAAATCCTCATAATATCGTTGACGTTATAGTAAGAAGCGGATGCACTTTCTACTTCATTAGTCACTTGAAGCACCTCCCCTTGATGTGATATAATATCTTTGGTTATAGAAAAGGGCCTCAACCTTTTCCCTGTACAATTAACCAACCGAAGTCGTCAATGTTACCGCATTGGCGATTTCTTTTTTTGTGAGCAAGTTAGGATTTAAGCTTACCCATAACTCAATATCTGATATAGCCTGCTTGACCTCGCGAATGTTCTTCAGAACGCTTGCGAGGTCTTTTTCTTCGCTGCAATCCACTCTGTCATCAGCTGCAACAGACAGGAGCTTACTTAATGCAGTATTCAGCTGCGTTACAGAAGCATACAAACCGCAGGCCGAACGTGCCAGGCTAACTTCCCTATATTCGGGAACGGCTAAAGCTTTACCGATAGGACATGCATTCATGCAGTACCAGTGCAGCAGCCTAAATTTCAGCAAACCGTATGCTTCGGCCAAACGCAGAAACATTATCGGATGTGCATTTTCCGGACATGAAATAATCTTGCTGACGGTCGTTCTATGCATAGCAGCCCTGTCGCTGACGCAAATTTGCGACATATGACTATCTGCCAGTATATCTTTCAACATCATCTCCACCTCCTTTCGCTGATACAATAAACTCATGAGTTTAAACTCATTATTGCTTAGTGGTTACGGTGTAATATCTAACCTTAACCACGTCTCCTGGTTGTAACTGCCTGCCATCGGCAAAGAGTTCTGCATTGTCCTCACGAATTCTCCATTGAAACTCTCCAAAGTGGTCAGTACGTTCTTCTTTGCCGAAATACTGGCCGGCAACATACCAAAGTGTATCGCCTTCTCTTACGACATATTCAGCAGTATTTTGCTGATAACTTTTACCAAAATATCCGGAGCAAAAAGCTGCAACGGCAATAACCAACGCCAGTTTAATCATCAGCTTCGCAGTTTTCATTTTCATCATCCTCATCTAATGGTCCCCAAGTATTGGGATATTTTTCTAAAACTTCCGGAGGATATTCACATCCTCTGCCATTGCCAAGAATGTCTTCCCACCAGCGGATTCCATACGGAATTCTTTTAATAGCAAATTTACCAACGTCATATCCGTTGATTCTGAAAAACAAATCATATCTGCCGGAATAAGTTTGAACAACCTCACAAAAAATGATTCGGATACCAAATCTTTCTCGCATATTCTCAACAAAATCTTCCGGTGTAGAATCACCAAGTGTCGTTCCCGGCCAAACACATACCTGCTTGTAATCATCAAACTTATGAACAGCGTGGCATTTTGCCCCAAGGTTACCATTAACCATAGAGGTTTTAAGAAATCTTTCTTCTGTGTAATCAAAAGCATAATTCAAAAAGCTGGAACCAGGTCTGTTCGGGTATTCGGCTTTAAAAATCTCTTTTGCCTGTTCCCTGTTTTCTGCCAAAATCTCTACCCAGCCGCCTTGATACGGATGTTCTTTCTCTCTGCCAAATGTAAAGTAAAACTTTTCCATAACGACTTACCCCCTATTTATTTTCATTTATCTCGTTCGCATACTGTGAACCGAATGGGCAAAAAAAGAACCTCTATTGGTTTTTGAATAATATTAGATATTTTTAAAGCTACCTCCAAAGGTATGCTTTTTTTACCAGTTTCATATTCATTGTATGTACTGTAAGGTAAATTAAGCTTTTTAGCCATTTCTTTTTGGGAATATCCCTTTGCGATTCTTTCATCTACTAATGACATCCTTTTGCCTCCTTTTCTCTTGTTCGCATTACGCGAACTTTATATTTCAATTATAATTCGCATTTTGCAAACTGTCAATATTTATATACGCATTTTGTGAATTATTTTACATTGTAGCAAACTTAAATGATATAATATTCGCAAATAGCGAATTATTTATAAGGTGATAAATATGACATTAACCACAAGCCTGGGCCAAAGGATTACTTTCTTTAGAGAAAAAAGTAATCTTACCCAAAAAGAATTAGCAGAAAAATTGAAAATAGCTAAAAGCACTATGTCACAATATGAATCTGATGAACGCAGGCCAAATGACGAAATAAAAATAATGATGTGCAACATTTTCAACATTACATTAGATGAATTACTTGGCCGTAACGCCCAACATACCGCAAAAGACCAACGCGACCTCAGCGAATTTTTAAATAATACAGAAATCATGTTTGATGGTGAGCTTCATCAGTTAGATGACGAGGACCGTGAAAAACTCCGTCATGCACTGGAATTTGTATTTTGGCAAGCAAAAGAAAAAAATAAGCGCAAACCTACTAAATAATAAGCTTACGCTTGCTTAGAAATGAATATACCGCTCAGAGTAAAAAACCTTGTCGCAAAGTATGATACCTATAATCCTTATCAGCTTGCCAAGGAATTACATATAGATATATACGAACTCGACCTTCCACCGTCGATACGAGGTTTTTTCATTCGTCCACGCCGGCGAAAATCTATTGTCATCAATAGCAATATGTCTGAAGCTGAAAAGCTGGTTGCTGTTGCACATGAAATAGGACATGCTCGACTTCATAAAGGGTACGGAATGCTGATGAAAGCAAACCTTCCCTATTATCGAAGCAGCAGCCGTGAAGCAGAAGCTAATGAATTTGCCGCCTGCCTATTATCTTATAATCACGATGTTAATATTAATATGCTGCAGCAAATCATTCAGAAACAGAAACCAAATACTAAGTATGTTCATAATTATTTGACGGGAATTATTAAATAATAGTAAAAAATACGGTGATGAAAATGTTTAGAAATTTTACTAATAACGATAAAGCCGAATACATATATCAGTATGCCGATATACTTGCCAAAAGTATTATGAGCGATACTTTCGATATAAACATTGCAAAAAATTTATACGAAATTGCATCATCTAACAATTTTACACCTAAACAATTAGAACATGCACAAATAGAATCTTGTCTGAGATTATGGTCTTTAATCGGCAAATACCAGCAATTAACTATCGAAAATCGTTATAAATTCAAAAAATTATTAAATATTTGCACAGCTATACCAAATAATATAAAAACTGATTGGAATAACAAAATTTCCTTTAACCAAAACGAAATACTTGCTCATTATAAAATTTTATGTGAAAGTATTGATATATTTGATAATACCAAAAACTTAGAAACAGCTATAATACGTTATAATCTAATAATTGAAAAATTTAACATTTTTAATTTTTGTGATGAAAATGAACTCTCTTTATGCGATATTGATAAAAAATCGTTATTAAATATATTAAAGAATCTACAACAAAATAGAATCAATTTATTTAATGAAATTGTAGACAGAATCTATAATGATAAAATCAATTACATTCAAACTCTAAAATCACAAAAAGCAAAAATTAATAATATCAATAAAACATTAGCCCAAATCAAGGCTATACAAGATCTGCCTCAATCAACACTACAATATGCTAATACATTATTTAATAACTTCTTGAATAGTATAGAAACAACAGACAAAACATCAACATCTTTAATACTTCAAAACACTGACATAACTCGTACACAACAAAATAATATAATCAACAAAATACCCAAAGAAATAATAGACCTGCTATGGTTTTATGATGGTCCATTAAAAAACTATGAAATTAAACCTATAAAACAAAATTATAGTTCATTTAACAATATTTCCTTTACATTCTCAATATATGGTCAAACTGAGCCCAGTGCAATATCTGTAAAATTACCTATAGGAACTCCTTTACATCCAGTTCCCAAGATAGGATATTTCCCAACATACAAAGATTTATCCGCAGATGAAAAAGCTACTTATCTTAATTGGCTTTCTAATATTGATAATCCTATTGATATTGGATATGTATTTATTTTCTATTATGGCTTAGAGCGTTTCTTATATTTCGATTCTAATAAATCTGAAAAAGCTTTTAATTTAATACTCAGACTTAGAAATAAACACATAAATAATTCTTTTCATAGCTATTCTTCAAATGCTCTTTATAGTTATGCTCTGGCAAACCATCGTCAAGATTTATTAAAAAAATTAATATCAATTGATACAGATAATACTGATATATTACACCTTGATTGTATGGCCGAATTAAATATGAATTTATCAATTAACCAAATTTTAAATATATCTAGTACCATCGGATTTAAAAATAAAAGATATATTAAGCTTCATCCAGATTTATTTGCTAATACACTAAAATCAAAACTAATAGAAAAATATTCGATATCTGAATATCCTTTATCAAAAAAACACATTCAAAATACCCAAACAATACCAATACCAATCTGTGCTAATATATCAATTGAACCTCGTTGGATTAACATTCCTAATATTCTAACTAATAAGGATTTAAGTTTAGAATTACTAACTTTACTATCAGAAACTCATGAAAAAGTAAAATATATTTTAAAAGAAAATAGAAAAAACAAATAGTGTTTTAGGAGATGTTTATGATGACTGATAAGCAGAAAAAAATTGGGTTAGGGTTAATAATCTTAATATTATGTGCTATTGCATATTACTTCTTGTACTTCATTAAAACTCCAGCATACTCTATAAAGATTATTCAAGAATCTATTCAAAAACATGATGTTGCCACATTTGAAAAACATGTTGATTTAGACACCCTTTATAATAAAGGATTTGATGATTTTATTGCTGCTCAAGCAAAATTATCCCAAGATGATATTTTAAATAATCCTTTTGCAATGGGATTCATTCAAATGATGAAGCCGGGTGTTGTAGCTCAACTAAAAGCAGAAACTATTGCTGATGTTAAAGGTGAAAATACTGATAATAATACAGCAAATACTGAACAAAAGCAGATGGCTAAAAATATTGAAGAGAAAGCCAATGTAAAAGGTCTTGATATAAGAGATATATCTGTTATAAGCAAAGAAAATGGCTCTGCTGATGTTGCTATAACTATCCACCATTATAAATTAGACAAGAATTTTGATATTAAAGTTAAAATGAACCAACTTGACGATGGTACCTGGAAGCTAAAAGAAATAACTAACTTAACTTCATTTATAATCGAAGTAGAAAATGCAACAAAAGCAAAATTAGCTGAATTAAATAAACCAATCAAAGAAAAACTTAGTAAAAGCGTCATCTTAGCCAATGGTCGAATGTCTCTGTCAACAGATAATAATCCTTTTTTTGCAAGTCACTGGTTAGAAATAGATACTAAATTACAAAACCAGACCGACAAAGACATTTCTTCCATAAACTTTAATATTATTTTGACTGGTCCAAATCAAGAAAATCTATTAACAAAATCTTTTACTGCTAAAGGCCAGGTATCACCTAATAATATCATCACAAGATATTACAAAGTCGATTTAAATCCTTTTATCGAAAAAGATGCAGCAATCATTAAATCAGACTTCCCTAAAACTTCTTGGAATATTGAAGTAACTGCTGTTGAATATGCAGACGGAACAAAATTAGAATACTTAACAGAATTACCAGATCCAAAGAAAAACTAAAAAAGCAGCCCTTTATTGGGCTGCATATTTTTCAATTATGTTTATCGAACATAAGTTTTGTTTATAAAACAAAGGAGTGTTTTTTATGCCATCCTATAAAGATTCTAAGACTGGAAAATGGTATTGCCAGTTTTATTATCGTGATGAACTTACCGGCAAAAACAAGCATAAAGTGAAACGTGGCTTTGATAAGAAAAAAGATGCTGATGCGTGGGAACGAAATTTTAAGCAGCAAGAAAAGACCTCAGACATACTCATGGATGATTTACTAAATCAATATGAGGCACATTTATATACATTAGAAACACTAAATATAATTCGTAAATCTACCGTTCTCAACCGATTGGAAGCAATCAAATTCTACATTCGCCCCTATTTTGCTGGTGACATACTTGCTAAGAATATCACCACTAAAAATATCAATGACTGGATAGTAAAACTCAAGACGCGTAAAAATAAATTTAATCAACATACGCTTTCCTCATCTACAGTAAACAGCAAAAGAACGGTCTTAAAACAAGTATTTGAATACGGCATTACAAACTGCGGTCTGATTCATAACCCCGTAGATAAGTCTGAAAAAGCTAAATTTTCGTCCTGTGATAATCGGGCTAAGTTCTGGACTGCAGAGCAATATAATATCTTTTACGATGCATTAGATGACGAACAATATAGAATTATATTTAATCTTTTATTTTATACAGGCATGAGGATTGGAGAAGCACTTGCATTAACGCCTTCAGATATCAGTCCCTATACAATATCTGTCAAAAGTACTTTGCGCAAAATGACATATAAAGGTAGCCGTATTACAAATATTGGACCGCCAAAAAATAAATCATCAGAACGTATTATTGATATCCCCCATTTTTTATATAATCAAATCATGAATTATATAAATTCTCTTTATGGACTCGAGCCTAATCAGACAATAATAACTTTGGCATATACAACCATCTATAACAAAATGTGCAGTACTATTGAAAAGACCGGACTACCACATATCAGTCCACATATCCTGCGTCATAGCTACGCAACAATCCTCGGAAGCTTATCTGATGTAGTAGTTGTGTCTGGTCAGCTTGGTCATTCCAGCCCAAAAACTACCATGCAAACATACACTCATTTACTGCCAGGCAAAGCCAGTCAAGCTGTCGAAAAATTTGAGAAACTCATTATAAACAGCAAAAATTTTAGTGCGGAACATATTATAAACTCAAATTAAACTCACAAACAAAAAAACAACGGCTCAAATTACGCTATGAGCCGTTGTTTCTTATAAATTGAACAAATCTATCTGATTAGTTTCCGGTAAATCGTCAAGTGCTCCCATTTCAGCAAGACGCTCAATTACTGTCTTACTTATCTGCGCCCGCATACGCAAATCCTCTTGCGAAATAAACGGATTATTCCTGTCACGAACTTTAGCGATACTCAGCGCAGCGCTTGTACCTACACCGCTCAATGCAGCCAGCGGAGGACGAATACCTTTTTCTGTCACAGTAAACTTAACAGGATCAGAAGCATAAATATCTATCTTGTCAAACTCCAGACCACGTTCCAGCATTTCATTAGCTAACTCCAGGTAAGTTGCTGCAACTTTATCCTGCGTAGTTGCCTGATTACCCTGATGATAAACGTTTTTCAAAAAATCTTTGATAAAAGATTTACCCTTTACGATATACGCAGTATCAAATTCAGGTGCGCGTACCGTAAAATAAGCAGCATAAAATTCACGCGGGTAATGTACCTTGCAATAAGCAATGCGATATGCCATCAATACATACGCCACAGCGTGCGCTTTCGGGAACAAATACTGTACTTTTTCACAGGATTTGATATACCAATCCGGTACCCCTGCTCCCTTCATAGCTTCAAGCATAGCCGGCTCAAGACCTTTTTTAGCTGCCTTACCTTTACGTACATGCTCCATAATCTTAAAAGCCATACTCGGCTCAACGCCTTTGGCAATAAGACTGGTCATTACGTCATCACGTGTAGAAATGGTTTCTTCTACCGGCTTACCTTCCTTAAGCAAATCCTGCGCATTATTCAGCCATACATCAGTACCATGAGAATAACCGGATACACGTACTACATCACTGAAATTTTTCGGCTGTACATCATTAATCATGGTACGAACAAAGTTAGTACCACATTCCGGTATACCGAATGTACCTACCTCACTGAAAATCTGCTCCGGTGTTACGCCTAATGACGAAGTATTCTGGAACAGACGCATAGTTTCCTCATCACCTACGGGAATTTCTTTAGGCGGAATAGCCGTCAGCTCTTCCAGCATCTTGATAACCGTAGGATCATCGTGACCCAGTATATCAAGCTTAACCAAACGGTCATTAATGCTGTGATAATCAAAGTGTGTAGTTATCGTTGCAGAATCCTTTTCATCAGCAGGTCTGTTCATAGGAGAAATATAATGTATGTCCATATTACGCGGCACTACCATAATACCGCCAGGATGCTGTCCTGTTGTGCGTTTGATGCCTGAAAAGCCTTCTACCAGCGAAGCAATATAGGCTGGATGCACATGCTTATTCTTACTTTCGTAGAACTTGCGTACATAGCCCTGCGCTGTCTTAATTGCAATAGTAGAAATAGTACCGGCACGGCAAACATTATCTCTGCCAAACAGTTCTTCTGTATATTTATGGGCAGTAGGCTGATAATCACCAGAAAAGTTAAGGTCGATATCAGGAACTTTATCGCCATGGAAGCCCATGAATACAGCAAATGGTATATCATGTCCGTCACGCAGCATCGGCGTACCACATTCTGGGCAATTTTTCTCCGGTAAGTCAAAGCCTGATGCATATTCTTCGTTAAGGAAAAACTCGCTGTGACGGCATTTCGGACATCTGTAGTGAGGCTTCAGCGGATTAACCTCAGTAATATCAATCATCGTTGCTACAAAGGATGAACCAACACTACCTCTGGAACCTACCAGATAACCGTCATCAAGTGATTTTTTTACTAATTTATGAGCAATATAATACAGCACTGAGAAGCCGTGATTGATAATAGAGTCAAGCTCCATTTTCAGCCTGTCAGCTACAATATCAGGCAAAGTATCGCCATACCATTCGTGCGCCCGCTGATAAGACATTTCTTTAATAGCTTTTTCAGCACCAGGAATAAACGGTGAATAAAGCTGATCCCTATCAGGTACCGGTTTGATTTTTTCAATCATATCCGCAATTTTATTGGTATTGGTAACACAGACTTCATAAGCAACATCTTTGCCCAAATATGCAAATTCAGCTAACATTTCCTCCGTAGTACGATAATACAGAGGCGGCTGCTCTTCTGCATCTTTGTAATTTTGTCCAGCCTGCAGAATTGCACGCAGTGTTGCATCCTCCGGATTTAAAAAATGCACGTCACAGGTAGCAACAGTCAGCTTGCCCATCTTCTTGCCAAGTTCATAAATACGTCTGTTGTAATTCTCTATATCTTTTACAGTGCAGCGATTGTCACGCACTAAGAACATATTATTGCCAGTAGGCTGTATTTCCAGATAATCATAAAATGCAGCAATCTCTTCCAGCTCTTCGTCAGAAGCACCGCTGAGCAAAGCCCTGTACAGCTCCCCTGCTTCACAGGCAGAACCTAAGAGCAATCCCTCACGATGCTCTTCAATAATCTGTCTTGGCAGTAAAGGTCTTTTGTGCAGATAACGCAGATGGCTTATGGTAACTAATTTATACAGATTACGCAGACCAGTTTCGTTTTTAGCCAGAATAATTATATGATAACTGGGAATCTTCGGCACGCGGCTCTTTTTAATTGTATCCGTCGGTTCGCGGTCCAAATCTCCGGCTTTCAGTTTATGATCACCAATTAGGTAACCCTCCATACCAAAGATAAGCTTTAAGTCACTGCCTTCTGCAGCGTCAAAACAAAACGGAAACGCCTGCACAACACCGTGGTCAGTAATCGCCAGGGCCTTATGACCCCATTTAACTGCCTTATGTACAAGGTCTTCCATGGAAGTCAGACCGTCCATCTTACTCATCTTAGTATGGCAATGCAGTTCAACACGTTTGGTTTCAGCATTGTCCATACGTTCTTCTACATCGGCCTTCATTATTCCCTGCGGCGTCATTACCATTTCATCAAACATGAATCTGTCCGGCGCCACATTCCCCATGATTCGCAGTCTCATACCTGGCTTAAGCAAATTCTTAAATTCATTGCATTCAGCTCTGGCATCACTGCTGTCATCCTTACCGCCAAAAAATACTTTTACATAGATACCATTGGTATCATCACTGACATTAAACGTGAGCGCTATCTTACCTGTTCTGAATTCTTTCTCTACAAATGAAGTCAGCTTGCCGTCTTTATCAATACTTTTAACGAACGTACCTTCAATAACAACTCTATTTTCTTCTTCGTAAACAGTTTCCAGCTTTCTTACTTTGCCTTTAAAGCTTTTGCCCCATATGAGGCCGTTGTCTTTCTTTTCACCGTAAAGCTGGTTATATGCCTGTTCATATGCAGCATCATACTCTTCCTGTCTGTCACAGGATGGAATAGGCTCTTTAGGTTCAGCTTCGCCAATCTCTATCTCCGGCGGTTCCTCCGGCAGCGGTATATCATCCGGATAAGGCACGCCGCCGCAATCAGTAATTTCTACTTCCTGCTCTGGCTCAACAGTTTCTGCCGCAGGTACTGACTGTTCTGGCATAATACAGCTGCTGCCGTCGCCATCACAAATAAAATCTACTTTTTCCAAAGAAAAAGCAACCGCCAGTTTTGCGGCAGCTGCTTGCATAACATTAGGCCTGATATGGGCAGCACAGTCAAAATGTACTTCCCATAGCCTTGCACTTTCATCAATACAAATTTTACTGATATGCATCATCTGTAACTGCATTAATTCAGTTGGTGATAAAGACTGAGCTGACAAAAAAGCAAACAGCTTCTCTCTGTCAGGTATAATGCAATATTTAGCCTGCATAAATAATTCCTTTCACATATCAATAAATAAGATTAATTATCTAAGGAAACAACCCCTTTGATACCCTGCAAGCCACGGATAATCTCCATAATGTCGATACCCTTTTCTACTTTCAGATAAAGCTCCAAAACGAGTTTATTTTCCTTATCATTATTTTTTACATTCAGTGTCTTAACTTTAATACCTTTTTCGGCCAAATAACCGGTAACATCAGTAATTGCTCCCGGACGATTATTGATAGTAACACGGATAAAGCGCCGCTCACTGCGGCTGCTGCCTGCAAAGTGTTTTTCCCAGCTATGAAATGTAACAAGAGTAATCATGGTAATAACAGTAGCCAGTGTACCAATAAGATACATACCGCTGCCAACCGCAAGACCAATTGCTGATACAATCCATAGACTGGCAGCAGTTGTCAGTCCGCGAATAGTAAGACCTTCATGCAGAATAGTACCGGCACCTAAAAAACCTATACCGCTGACAACCTGTGCAGCAATACGCGCCGAGTCCCTTCTGTTTTCAAAGCCGGTGGTTCCGATATCGTCAAAACCATAAATAGACACCAGCATGAACAAAGTCGAACCAACACAGACAAGTATATGTGTTCTAAAGCCAGCCGGCCTGTCACCACTGCCTCTTTCAATGCCGACAATGCCGCCCAGCACTGCAGCTATAACAAGACGCAGCGCCATCGTCATCTCTGCTGATGATACCCACGGTATTTCAAACATCAGACCACCCCATTTTTATATTTTACAGTTTAGCTAAAAGCTCCTTAATAGCTCCAATATAGTCACTGTCAAGCGGCAGCATCTGAACTTCACCTGTTCTGCGTACCTTTACTTCCAGCTTGCCTTCTGCCAGTGTCTTAGGTCCTACTACTACACGCAACGGATAACCAATCAGATCTGCATCCTTGAATTTAACGCCAGGACGTTCGTTACGATCATCAATAACAGCTTCGACACCTGCTTTTTTCAGCTCTTCATAAATTGCTTCTGCTTTTTGAGTAGAAGCTTCATCTTTAGTATTCACAGGAACAACCAATACTTCATACGGAGCAATCGCTACCGGCCAAATCATGCCGTCCTTATCATTGTTTTGCTCAATAGCAGCAGCCATAGTACGGCTTACGCCTACACCATAGCAGCCCATCACCATCGGTTTTTCCTTACCGTTTTCATCAAGGAAGGTAGCGTGCATCGCTTCACTGTATTTAGTAAACAGCTTGAATACCTGGCCTACCTCAATACCGCGAGCCTTGCTTACCTTACCGCCACAGTGAGGACAGGGATCACCTTCCTGAATCAGACGGATATCAGCTACATAAGTAGGAGTAAAGTCTCTGCCAGGATTTACATTCAGCAGATGATATCCTTCTTTGTTAGCACCACAGCAGATATTATGCATTTTCATAACAGTGCTGTCTACTACTACGATAGTCTTTTCAGGATCAATACCTACAGGACCCATATAACCGCCTACGGTACCAGCTGCAGCCAGCAGACTTTCTTCTGCCATTTCTACTTCGTTAACACCTACGGTATTGATAACTTTTATCTCATTAACTTCATGGTCACCGCGCACAAAGCACAGAATCAGACCTTTTTCACTGTTGAAAGCAACCGCTTTCACAGATTTATCTACCGGCAGATTCAAATATGCACACACATCAGCAATAGTTTTACAGTCCGGAGTTTTAACCTCTTCAACTGCTTTTGCTTCTTCTTCCGGTGCTTCAATAACATGCATTTCAGCTTTTTCTACATTGGCAGCATAATCACATTCATTGCAGTAAACGATTTCTGCTTCACCGCTATCAGCAATAACCATAAATTCATGGCTGCCGCTGCCGCCGATAGCACCGCTGTCAGCTTCAACAGGACGGAAAGTAAGTCCGCAGCGGGTAAAAATACGAGTATAAGCATCGTACATCAGCTTATAGGATACATCAAGACCTGCTTCATCACGGTCAAAAGAATAAGCATCTTTCATGATAAATTCACGGCCGCGCATCAAACCAAAACGCGGACGGCGTTCATCACGGAATTTATTCTGAATCTGATAAACATTCATCGGCAGCTGACGATAAGAGCGTACATCGCCGCGAATCAGACTGGTAACCATTTCTTCATGGGTAGGTCCTAAGCAGAATTCTCTGTTATGACGATCTTTCAGGCGGAACATTTCTTCGCCATATACACCCCAGCGGCCGCTTTCCTGCCAAATTTCCGCAGGCTGTACAATGGGCATCAACAGTTCCTGTGCACCGCTGGCATCCATTTCCTCACGAACAATATTTTCAATTTTTTTAAGTACGCGCCATGCAAGGGGCAGGTAATTATACATACCACCGGCAGATTTGCGCAGGAAACCTGCTCTGAGCATCAGCTGATGGCTGACTACCTCAGCTTCTGCGGGTACCTCGCGTAAAGTGGGTGCAAACATTTTAGAAACTCTCATTTATTATTTTCCTTCCTCTCAAGTAAGATTTTATCAATTTCAGCAAACAGCTCATCAATAATACATGCTTCCGGAACTTTTTTCAGGACAACACCTTTTTTAAAAATCAGGCCTTCATTTATACCGCCGGCAATGCCTACGTCAGCTTCTCTTGCTTCTCCGGGTCCGTTTACTACGCAGCCCATGACAGCCACTGTAATCGGCTCACTGATTTTTTCCAAACGGCGTTCTACTTCCAGAGCCAGCTTTTCCAGATTTATCTTTGTTCTGCCGCAGGTTGGGCAGGATATTAAAGTCGGGCCGTATTCACGCAGTCCTAAAGATTTTAAAATATCATAAGCAACCTTTACTTCACGTACCGGATCACCTGTGAGTGATACACGAATAGTATCACCAATGCCTTCAGCAAGCAAAGTACCTATACCGACAGCAGATTTAATAATGCCGCTGTTGATTGTTCCTGCTTCGGTAATGCCTACATGCAGGGGATAATCACACTGGGAAGCAAGCAGCCTGTAAGCTGCTACGGTTAAGGGTACGTCATGCGCCTTCAAAGATACTTTAATGTTCCGGTAATCCATCTCTTCCAGAATATGGATATGTCTCCATGCTGCCTCTACCAAAGCTTCCGCAGTAGGATGTCCGTATTTTTCCAGCAAATCTTTAGGAAGAGAACCAGCATTTACACCGATACGAATAGGTATATTTCTCTTTTTAGCAGCATCAACAACCGCTGCTACACGGTCATTACCGCCAATATTGCCGGGATTAAGACGCAGTCCATCGACACCGGCATCAATAGCTGCCAGCGCCAGCTTATAATCAAAATGAATATCAGCAACTACCGGAATAGGGCTTTCACTTACAATACGTTTAAGACCTTCTGCGGCTGCCATATCCGGCACGGCACAGCGAATTATCTCACATCCTGCTGCAGCAAGCTCACCAATCTGGCGCAGTGTAGTTGCTGCATCGTCAGTGCGGGTATTAGTCATAGACTGTACCGATATGAGAGCATCGCCGCCTATTTTTACCTTACCCACCTGTATTTGACGTGTTTTTCTGCGTTCCAACGCATTCCACCTCTTTTATCTTGTAATATCTTTAAATGTTGAAAACAGCGTTATCGCCAAAATTAAAGCAACACCAATAGTCTGGATAGTATTCATAGCCTTGCTTCCTAAGGGTTTACCACGCACCCCTTCCAAAAGCAAAAGCACAAAATGACCGCCATCCAATGCAGGCAGCGGCAGCAGATTAATAACACCAAGATTAATGCTTAAAAATGCAACAAAGCTAATTAAGGGCAATACCCCTTTTTCAGCTACTTCACCAGCCATCTGTGCTACACCTATGGGACCTGCAACTTCTGCAGGAGCTTTGCCGGTAACAATTTTCTGCAAGCCGTCAACCATAGCAAAAATAATATATTTAGTATAGCCAAAGCCCATCTTGATGGAATCTGCAACACCAGGTTTTTCAGAAACAAAAGCAGGAGAAATACCGATAAGCGGACGTCTTAATTGTTCATCAAATTCCGGTGTCATGGTAAAAGTCTGTACAGCTCCATTTCTTTCTGCTGTCAAACTAACTTCTTTAGTTCCGTTTTCCTGCAAAGATACAATAATATCATTCCAGGCATTTATCTGTTTTCCATTAATAGTAAGAATCTTGTCACCTACTTTAAGACCGGCTCTGTCTGCAGCCTTATCAGTAATGACAGTTCCTAATACAGGTTCATCAACGGGCTTTTCAATGCCATTTATCATAAAAATACCGGAAAACAGGATTACCGGCAGCAGAAAATTCATCAAAGAACCGGCAAGTATTACAAGCATACGTGCAGGAATAGATTTTGATTTAAAGGAATTTTCCTCTTCCGGATCATCTGGATCCATACCGGCAATCTTATTATAGCCGCCAAGCGGAATAGCACGCAGACTATATAAAGTTTCGCCGTCTTTTTGTTGATAAATTTTTGGGCCAAAGCCTATAGCAAACTCGTCTACACGCATCCCGGTAAGCTTAGCAGTGATAAAATGCCCAAACTCATGTACAGTAACCAGGACACCAAACACGAAGATTGCTGCCAAAATTGTTAACAAAATTTTTCCTCCTATTACAAAACACTACAGCCCTGCAATAATTTTACGTGCCAGCGTTCTGGCCTGCTTATCAGCAGCCTCAATATCATCTATATCAGGCTGTAAAATATTTTCATGCAGAGAAGTCACTTTTTCTGTTATATATGGAATATCAAGATATCTTATCTTATCTGCCAAAAAGGCATATACTGCTTCCTCATTCGCCGCATTAAATACGCAGGGCAAGGTGCCTCCAGCTTTACCGCAGGCAATAGCAGTCTTAAGTGAAGAGAATGCTTCTGTATCAGGCGCTTCAAAAGTAAGCGAGGCCGCTTTTACCAAATCCAGCTGCTCGAAAGAATAATTAAATCTTTCAGGATAAGATAAAGCATACTGAATCGGCAGTCTCATGTCAGGCTCACCCATCTGCGCAATAACACTGCCATCACAAAACTCTACCAGTGAATGTACAATGCTTTGAGGATGCACCACTACATCAATTTTTTCATAAGGAATATTAAACAGCCAATGTGCTTCAATTACTTCCAGCCCCTTATTAGCCAAAGTAGAAGAATCCACAGTAATTTTTTTACCCATGCTCCAATTAGGATGATTGAGGCACTGAGCTAAGGTTACATGTTCCAGCTCACTGCGCTTTCTGCCGCGGAAAGGTCCACCGGAAGCAGTAATAATCAGGCGTTTTACCTCATTTTCCCTGCCAGCCCGCAAAGACTGGAAAATAGCACTGTGCTCGCTGTCTACCGGAGTAAGGCTTACCTTATGCTCCTTAACCTTGTTCATGACGATGCTGCCAGCTGCAACAAGAGTTTCTTTATTAGCCAAAGCTATATCTTTACCGCATTCAATAGCTGCTAATGTAGGTCTAAGTCCTGCATAGCCAACCATGGAAGCAAGCACTGTATCTGCTTCACTGTAAGTTGCTGCAGCAAGCAAGCCTTCTTCTCCTGTAAGGATTTCCGTCTTGCCATGATAACGCTTCATCAGACGAACTGCTGCATCTTTATCCGTCAGTACAGCAAAATCAGGCTCAAATTCACGAATCTGCTGCTCCATTATTTCATCGCTTTTATGTGCAGCCAATACTCTTATTTTCAGTTTATCAGGATTGGCAGCAGCTACTTCCAGAGTCTGACAGCCAATAGAACCTGTACTACCCAATACTGAAATATTTTTCATAAAGCCACTCCTTTATCGTGCTTTAAAAACAGCTTAAGAACACCAATAAATAATAGGTAATGGGAGCCGCAAATAGCAGGCTGTCAAAACGATCCAGCACACCGCCGTGCCCCGGAAAAATTTTACCGGAATCCTTAATATCAAAAGAACGCTTAATAATTGATTCGATAAGGTCTCCCAGCGGAGCAAAAAAGGCAATGCCAAGTGCCAGGACAACTGCCTGCCAGGTCGGCAAATGCAAATAACTGGAAGCAAGCCAGCTTACTACAGCTGTGCAGCCAACAAAACCAGCAGCTGCTCCCTCCAGAGATTTTTTAGGACTTACACTGCAAAACGGACGCTTGCCAAAAGCACTGCCAAAGAAATATGCTACAGTATCGCTGGCCCATGTGCCAAGCAGCACAGTCCATAAAAGTGCTTCGCCAAATTCCATCACGGTAAAGCCTAAGTCCACAGGAAAGCCAGGCAAGCCGCGCAGAATAATAACATGCGCAAACAAGATGCCACAGTAAACCATTCCCCAGATAGACAGCGAGGTACTGCCTACCCAGTTTGCTTCGCCGCAGCGGCAGTGTCTTACTAAACCTTCCAGCGCATTAAAAATAAAGAACAATGTTACAAACATTGTAGAAAATGCCAGCAAAAACAGCGGGTCTACACCGGAATAATATCCCAGTGCAGCTACACCTACAGTAAGCAATGTGCCAAGCCCTGAAGTAAGGTAGTACACATTATATCCTTTGTGTGCAGCCATATTATGCAGCTCATACCAGCCAACTGCAGCTAAAAAAAGTACGGCTGCAGAAAAAAGTATGCCGCCTTTGGTAATGATACCAACAGCAATAATTATGCCGATGACACCAGTAATAATTCGCGTTAACATTTAATACACCCATCCATCATTTATTCACTAAGCCGCCAAATCTGCGCTCTCTTCCCTGGAAAGCTCTGATGGCCTGTAGCAGATGTTCTTCTGAAAAGTCCGGCCAATATACATCCGTAGTCCAAATTTCAGCGTAAGCTATCTGCCACAGCAAAAAGTTGCTTATTCTTAAATCTCCGCCAGGTCTGATTAAAAGATCCGGCGCCGGCAGCCCTTTCGTATATAGGTGCTGCTCAAATACTTCATTTGTTATCTCATCTACAGCAATGTTTCCATTGGCAGCTTCCTGTGCAATACTTTTTACCGCATGCAGAATTTCTGCCTGTCCGCCGTAGTTTATAGCCAAATTCAAAATTATCCCGGTATTATCTTTGGTTTCAGCAACAGCATGAGCCATTTTTTGCTTTACAATCTCCGGCAACCCTTCCTGAGAACCAATAAAACGTACCTGGACATTATTTTCTTTAAACTCATCAATCTCGTTTGTCAGGTAGCGGCTCAGAAGCTCCATAATAAAGTTTACTTCTGTAACCGGACGTTTCCAGTTTTCCGTAGAAAACGCATAAGCGCTTATAACTTTGATACCGATTTTATCGGCAGCTCTAACTATTTTTTTCAAGGTTTCCGCACCGGCCTGATGTCCGTAAGTGCGAATCTTGCCCTGAGCCTTGGCCCAGCGTCCGTTACCATCCATAATAATGGCAATATGCTGTGGAATATTATTCAGATCAATTCCGCTTAAATCCAAAGCTGCATCAGACATGGTATTTTTTCTGGTTTGAAACAGGCCTTTAAACACCGTAAATCAACCTTTCACAAAAAGTTATAGATAATAAAAAATGGGCAGACCTCCATAAGGAGGCCGCCGTCTTTATTATTGAATAGCGCCTACCGGGCAAGCAGCTGCACAAGCACCGCATTCAACACATTCTTCAGAAATCTCATATTTGCCGTCAGCTTCATGAATAGCGCCTACCGGGCAGGTAGCAGCACAAGTACCGCAGCCAACACAAGCTTCTTTGTCGATTTTCAATGCCATATCTTCGCACCTCCTCTCTTTTATCTGTACACTATGGTAAGAACTAATTTATCATCAGACAGAACCTGCTGTCTAACTACATATTTACGCACATGCTGCAAAGCATATTCTGACGCATCCTCACGCGGAGGCAGAGTCAGCTGAACATCATACTGTATCTTTTTCTCCTGCAGTATACGTTCTGCTTCTTCCAGCGGCAAAGCAAGTACATTAGGAAATTCCATCAGATTTCCATAACTTCTTTCTCTTTGTTAGCGGTAACAGCGTCGATTTCCTTCATAATCTTATCGGTAATCTTTTGTACGTCGTCAGTACCTTTTTTAGCTTCATCTTCAGTGATTTCTTTAGCCTTTTCAGCTTTTTTGATAGCTTCATTAGCATCGCGGCGCAGATTGCGAACTACAACACGGAAATCTTCTGCTTTTTTATGTACCACTTTAACCAGGTCTTTACGACGTTCTTCAGTGAGCTGCGGAAGATTTAAACGAATGCACACACCATCACTGTTCGGATTAAGGCCAAGATCAGATTTCATGATTGCTTTTTCAATATCTTTAATAAGGTTCTTTTCCCAAGGCTGAATCACAATCATTCTGGGTTCAGGTACAGTTACGCTTGCTACCTGGGTAACAGGGGTCGGAGTACCGTAATATTCTACCATAACCTTTTCTAAAAGAGAAGGAGTAGCACGGCCTGCACGCAGGCTAGCCAAGTCAACGCGCAAAGCGTCAACAGACTTATGCATTTTTTCTTCGATACCCTTAGTAATTTCTTTTACAGTTGCCATAAATTATTTACCTCCTACCAAGGTACCGATTTTTTCGCCAGAAGCAGCGCGCAAAATGTTACCCGGTTTATCAATATTAAATACCACAATAGGAATATGGTTATCCATGCACAGGCTGATAGCAGTAGAATCCATTACGCTCAGCTGACGTTGGATAACTTCGATGTAATCAAGTTCTTCAAACATAACAGCATCAGGATTTTTCGCCGGATCGCTGTCATAAACACCGTCAACGCCTTTTTTAGCCATAAGAATAGCATCAGCTTCAATTTCAGCCGCACGCAGCGCAGCAGTTGTATCTGTAGAAAAATACGGGTTACCGGTGCCGGCAGCAAAAATAACTACTCTTGCTTTTTCCATATGACGGATAGCACGACGACGAATATAAGGCTCTGCAATCTGACGCATCTCAATCGCAGTCTGTACACGAGTCGGTACGCCGCGGTTTTCCAGTGCATCCTGCAGTGCCAAAGAGTTGATTACAGTTGCCAGCATACCCATATAGTCGGCAGTAGCACGATCCATACCCTTATTGCTGCCGCTGATGCCGCGCCAGAAGTTACCGCCGCCGTTAACGATAGCAACTTCCAATCCCTGCTCTACTACATCCTGAATCTGTGCAGCCAAAGAATCTACTACATCGGGGTCAATACCAAAGCCTTTAGCACCCGCCATAGCTTCGCCACTTAATTTCAAAACAACGCGTTTAAATTTTTTATCTTCTGCCACTACTATTACCTCCCTGAACTTACACTTTATCTTGTTTTAATTTCTACACGTATTGAATTTTTCCTCTTTTATTTTTGAACTTTACATGAGAAAAACATAAAATAAATTTCAATAACGTTAAGCATCATTACAAAAAAATAACTGCGCCATGAATCTGCTTGGCAAGCAAATTCAGGCACAGTATGCTGTTAATCAGCCTTTATTTTCTCTGCATTCTGCGAATTACGGAACCGATAAACGGTGACATCAGAGAAAGAAAAGCAATAACTAAGAAGAACAGGCACAGCGGACGAGTGTAGAAAATACTGAAAGAACCATCGCTCATAATCAAAGAGCCGACAAAATTCTGTTCCGCCATACTGCCAAGAATAATACCAATGATGATAGCTGACATGGAAAAACCAAGCTTATTCAGGAAATAACCGATAAAGCCGGAGGCGACCATCAAATACACATCATTAATAGAATTATTATAGGAATAAGTACCTACGAAAGTCATCATAATAATGATAGGCAGCAAAATGTGAATAGGTACATTGACAACCTTCACAAAAAGCTTAATCAAAGAAAAGCCTAAGATGCCCATAACAACATTGGCCAGTAAAAGACCAATAAATATAGCATATACATCCGGCGCTTTTTCAATAAAAAGCAAGGGTCCCGGCTGCAGTCCCTGCACCATTAAAGCACCCATCATGATAGCTGTAGCACCGTCACCAGGAATACCCAGCGTAAGTACAGGAATAAAGGCACCGCCGGACACCGCATTGTTGCCGGATTCAGATGCTACTATACCTTCCGGCTCGCCGTTGCCGAAATTGTCCTTATGCTTAGACCAGCGTTTTGCCTGATCGTAAGATACAAAAGAAGCAATATCGCCGCCGGTACCAGGAACGCAGCCGATGAAAGTACCAATGCAGGAAGAACGCAGTAAGGTAGAAAAAACGCGTTTAATATCTGCCATAGAAGGCAGAACTTTATCAATGGCCATGTGCTGCTCGCGGCGTTCATTATGATAATATTCCTCAACGCTGCCTAATACCTGAGCAAACGCAAATACACCAATGAGAATAGGAATAAAGGATACGCCCCCCAGAAAATAAGTTGTGTCCATGGTAAAGCGTATTGTACCACTCATATCGTCGATGCCGACAGTTGCCAGGAACAGACCAATCAAACCGCCCATGATGCCTTTAATAACGCTGCCGGAAGAAACACTGGTAATAATGCTAAGGCCAAAGATAGCCAATGCAAAATACTCCGGTTTAGAAAATTGCAGTGCCAGCTTAGCCAATTGAGGCGCTAATAAAATAAGGCAAATGGTACTGAAAATGCCACCAAAAGTACTTGCCATAGTGGAAAGTCCTAAAGCACGTCCAGGCTGCTTCATTTTAGAAGCCATGGGATAACCGTCAAGTGTTGTAGCAACAGATGCAGGCGTACCGGGAGTTTTGAGCAGAATAGCAGAAATACTGCCGCCATAGATAGCACCGCAGTAAATACCCAGCAGCATCAGAATACCGCCGATACCATCAAAGCTAAACGCCAGCGGAAACAGCAGCGCCAGACCCATATTAACACTCAGACCGGGCATGCAGCCAAAAGCAATACCAACTGCAACACCAAAAACCAGCCCCAAAAGATTGGCAGGAATAAAAATCATACTTAATGCGCTTGCTATATCACCCATTGTTCTGACCTCCTATTCCAAAAACATAGATTGCGGCATCTTAGTATGCAGCAATTCACCAAATACAAGATAAATAAAAATAATTGTACAGATAGTAGTAATGACCATTACCTTTTTATTATGGTAATCCATTAAGTACATTACAACCGGTATCAAAACCGCAGAAGCCGGATAAAAACCTAAAAGGTTAATCAGCAGACAATATACTGCAATAACTGCCATCATCAGATATACACGTTTATTAGCAGGCAGCATCAGTGCAACACGTGTCTGCGATAAATCTTCCTTATGCCAGAAAGTATAAATAAGCAGGATTACAGCCGCAATAAATAAAGCAACTCCAAGACTGAACGGCCAAAAGCCGGGTCCAGGTCCGTTCACAGTAAATTCCAAAGGAAATTCACTGGCAGCATTCATAATACCTCCGCCAATCAAAAATCCCAATACACTAATAATATAATTGCATACCGCCATATTTTTCATTGCAATAACTCCAGTACAAAATAATAAAAACAAACAGTATTATTTTATCAGATTTCAAAAATAATGTCATTATTTCTTCACAAATTACTCTCTGTTTTCCATAAAAAAACAAGCCGGTAAAAACCGACTTGTTTTGTATAACTTGTGTTGATTTATTCTCCAGCTTTTTTGCCGCGTAAGAAAAGCCACAACGGACCAGCCAGGAAAATAGAAGTATAAGCGCCGCTGCCAAAACCAACCAGCATGGCAAAGGAGAAATTGCGAATGGTTTCACCGCCCCATAAAAAGATTGCTACAACAGCAAACAAAGAAGTACCAACGGTATAGCAGGTACGTGTCATTGTCTGCCAGATACTGTTATCAATCATGTCGCTGAGACTTTCACTACGACGATGAATTTTGAGATTTTCGCGGATGCGGTCAAAAATAACAATTGTACCATTGATGGAATAACCTACTACTGTCAGAAGTGCTGCAACAAAGGAGGAATCCATCTCCATATGGAACAAAGAGAAGTAACTTAAGGTAACCAGTACGTCTATAATCAGCGCAATAATAGCTGCAATAGCAAATTTAAATTCAAAACGCATGGTAATATAGCCAATCATCAGTACCCAAGAAAGTACGATAGCCATAACAGCCTGCTGAATCAATTCACCGCCGATGGTTGCACCAACCTGCTCTACACGCTGAATCTGAAAATCGCCCAGCTTGCCTTTCAGGTCATTCATTACCTCACGGCGTACACCATCATCAATAACAACAGTTCTGATTAATACACCCTGAGCGCTTTGTGATCCGTCTTTGCTTTCCAATTGAATAATACTGTTGCCAAGGTTATGCTCTTTTAAAACATCACGCACCTCTGCAACTGTTACAGGCTTATTAAAGGAAAGGTCCATAATGCTGCCGCCGGTAAAATCAATACCCAGATTAAAACCACGCACCAGCATGGAACCAATACCAATAATCAGAAAAATAATGGTTATAGAAAAGAAAATTTTATAGTTCTTTACGATAGAGAACATTATTTTTTCACCTCCTTAGTATCTGCAGGCTTACCTGCACCGACACCAAAGAAGGCCGGATTACTTGTAAGATTACTGTAAATAAGGAAACGCAGCATAAATTTAGTTACTGTTACAGCAGTAAACATACTCAGTACTACACCCAAAGCAAGCGTAACTGCAAAGCCTTTAACCGGACCGGTACCAAGATAGAACAATACAGCCGCAGCCATCAATGTAGTAATGTTAGAGTCAAAAATTGTTACCAGTGCTCTGCCAAAACCTGCATCCATAGCACTGCGCAAAGTTTTGCCGCGGCGCAGTTCTTCTTTAAACCTTTCAAAAATCAATACGTTAGCATCGACTGCCATACCTATTGATAAGATAATACCTGCAATACCCGGCAAAGTAAGAGTAGCATTAAGATAACGCATTGCCAGAAGCAGCAGCATCACATACAACAGTAAAGCCACATCGGCAACAAGACCGGAAAGTCTGTAGAAAATCAGCATAAATACAAAGACACCGATAATACCGATACTGAAAGCTTTAATGCTCTTTTCTTTGGAATCCTGGCCCAAGGTAGGACCAACAGTTCTGTTTTCCATAACTTCTATCTTTACTGGCAGAGAACCACTGCGCAGCAGGATAGCCAGTCTTTCAGCCTCTTCCATAGTACGGGAACCGGAAATTTGGGCACGGCCGCCGGTAATAGCTTCTTGTACAACAGGAGCTGTTAAAACATCTCCGTCCAGTACAATAGCAATTTGTTTGCCGATGTTTCTTGCAGTTAAATCAGCAAATTTCTTGCCGCCTTCGTCATTAAATTCCAAACCTACAACAGCCTGATTACCATTGCTGATTTGAGCCTTAGCATCTTTTAAATCTTTACCAGTTAAAACAACATTGCCGTCCTGATCCTTAAACTGCAGCATTGCAGTACGGCCCAGCATCGCAATAGCCTTTTCAGGATCTTTTACACCAGGAAGCTCAACAATGATACGATCCTTACCCTGTCTTTGAATAACAGGCTCTGTAAGGCCCAGTTCGTTAACACGGCGTTCGATAATCTTAACGCTGCGGTTTACGGCATCGTCATCAACCTTCAGCTCAGGTGTATCTACAGCCTGCAGCACAACGTGAGTACCACCCTGCAGGTCAAGACCCTGTTTAATAGAATTGGTCAACGGCGAGATATAAACGCAGAAGCCCCCGATGATTGCAAGTGCAATAATCAGAAACTTTCCTAATTCATTCCATCGCAAAATTATTCCCCCTTAAATTATTTAATCGTTAATAATACGCCTGATACCGTTTTCATCAGCCAAAGCGGCAACAGGCACATCATTAACATCACATGGCAGCTTTTCCTGTAAAAGCGCAGTACAGGTAATACCGCAGGTAATTTTTCTTGGTACGTGAGCAAGAAATCTGTCATAATAACCTGCTCCCATGCCCATACGGTTTCCCTGTCTGTCAAAAGCCACAGCAGGCACAAGTATCAAGTCCAGCAGCTCCGGCATAATACTTTCAGCCGACTCCGCTACAGACCTGATACCGTACCTGTCACAGATAAAATCCTGCATTGAGTCAATACGCGCCGCCTTCATCTCAGTAGCTGAAAGCACCAGCGGCACATAAACTTTTTTGTTATCTGCCAACGCCTGACTTAATATATAATCCACAGAAATTTCGTTACCGAAAGCAAGATATCCCATTATGCTTCCAGCACGCTTATACTCTTCACTTTGCAGAATATAATCAGCAATGCGATTACTGCAGCGGCTGATATACTCTGATGACAGACTGCTGCGCAGCTTTTTTAATTGTTTGCGCAGCTCAATTTTATCCATGAATTATTTATCTCCTGTATTTTTAGACGGATCTTGAAAGCCACTGATAGCAGAACGTACAAAGTTAATTTCTACGTTTTCAGCAACTTCCACAGTTACTTTCTTTTCAGATATATTGGTAATAGTACCATACATACCGCCGATAGTAATGATTTTGTCACCTTTTTTCAAAGACTCCAGCATATTCTGACGCTTTTGCTGTTCTTTTTTCTGCGGGCGCCATAACATAAAATAGAAAATGCCACCCATCAGTATAAACGGCCATATAGCGTTAATCATTGCCATCATATCTCCACCTGCCATTATTACACCTCCACATTTACAAATATTGAGTCTAACTTTGATTATATTCTACAAATACTGAAAAATACCTGTTTAACCCTGATAGTTTTGTAAAAATCTTTCCCTGAATTCCGGGAATATGTCTTCTGCAATAGCCTGTCTGATTTGTTTAGTAAAGTTAAGCAAGAAATACAGATTGTGAATAGTGAGAAGTCTTAAAGCAAAAATTTCTTCTGCCTTAAACAAATGACGGATATATGCCCTGCTGAAATTACGGCAGGTATAGCAGCCGCAGCCTTCCTCAATAGGTGAAAAATCTTCTGCATAGCAGGCATTACGCACTACCAGACGACCATAGGAAGTCATTGCCGTACCATTGCGTGCTACGCGGGTAGGAAATACACAGTCGAACATATCAACGCCAAGATTTACTGCCTCAACTATGCAGTCAGCCGTACCTACGCCCATCAGATAACGGGCTTTATCCTTCGGCATGTCCTCTGTAGTATGACCCAAGATATCATACATCAGCGGTTTAGGCTCACCAACACTGAGACCACCAATACCATAACCGGCAAAGTCAAGCTCAGTCAACTGCTGTACACTCATTTTGCGCAGCTCAGGATACATGCCGCCCTGCACAATACCAAATAAGGATTGATCTTCACGTGTATGAGCAGCAAGACAACGTTTAGCCCAACGGGTAGTACGCTCTGTAGACTTTTTAGCATAATCAAAATCAGCAGGATAAGGAATACACTCATCAAAAGCCATAGCAATATCTGCCCCCAAGGCCTCCTGCACGTTGGTAGCTATTTCCGGAGAGAGAAATTTTTTGCTTCCGTCAATATGTGAACGGAACATAACTCCTTCTTCAGTTATCTTGCGCATTGCACCCAGGCTGAACACCTGGAAGCCGCCGCTGTCTGTCAGCATGCCGCGCTTGTAATTCATAAACTTATGCAGACCACCAGCTTTTTTTACCAGCTCATGGCCCGGACGCAAAAACAGATGATAAGTATTGGACAGAATTACCTGACTGCCCATATCATATAATTCTTCCGGCGACAGGGTTTTTACTGTCGCCTGCGTTCCCACGGGCATAAACATGGGTGTTTCAAAAGTTCCGTGGGGAGTATGCAGCCTGCCAAGTCTGGCACCGCTGCGGCTGCATTCTTTAATCAGTTCATATCTTACTGCGTGCATAAAATCTCCTTTACTTATGTCTGTCTACTATAAACATGGCATCGCCGAAAGAGAAAAATCTGTACTGTTCTTTAACCGCCACAGCATAAGTAGCCAGCATGATTTCACGGCTGGACAAAGCTGAAACAAGCATAAGAAGCGTACTTTGCGGCAAATGGAAATTTGTTACCAAAGCATCTACAAAACGGAATTTATAACCGGGGAAAATAAAGATATTCGTCCAGTTGCCGCCTGCTTTCATAACTCCGTCAGCACCAGCTGCTTCCAAAGTACGAACTGCCGTAGTACCTACAGCAATAATTCTTCTGCCTTCTGCTTTGGCTTTATTGATAGCGTCTGCAGCTTCCTGAGAAACAGTATAAAACTCTTTGTGCATCTGATGGTCTTCTATATTTTCAGCACTGACAGGACGGAAAGTACCTAATCCTACATGCAGTGTAACAAAGACTTCTTCACAGCCTTTTGCTTTAATTTTTTCCAGTAACTCTTTAGTAAAATGCAGTCCGGCTGTAGGTGCTGCAGCACTACCGCGTTCTCTGGAATAAACAGTCTGATAACGTTCCTTATCTTCGAGCGGAGCAGTAATATATGGCGGCAGAGGTGTTTCTCCTAATCTGTCCAAAATTTCTTCAAAAATGCCGTCATACTTAAATCTTACTACCCTGCCGCCAAAATCAGTATGAGCAATTACCTCACAGGATAATTCGTCGCTGAAAATGATTTTAGCGCCCACCTGCAGCTTTTTGCCAGGACGTACAAGTACTTCCCAGTCAGTAGCATCTTTGCGTGTCAGCAGAAAAACTTCTACATGAGCGCCTGTTTCTTTGGTACCATGCAGACGGGCTGGAATAACACGGGTATCGTTAAATACCAGTAAATCTCCCGGTCTGAGATAATCTGTTAAGTCATAAAAATGCTTATGCTCAATTTCACCGGTATTCTTATCCACAACCAGCAATCTGGAATGATCTCTCGGCTCCATAGGATGCTGAGCAATAAGCTCCTGTGGTAATTCATAATCAAAATCTTTTACTAACATTCTTCTGCTTCTTTCATTTTATAATATTTTAAGGCTTGTTCCCTGATAATAATGCTTGAGGATTTTTACATAATTATTAGCAGCACTACGGTCAGCCATGCCTTTAGCTCCCCAAATACTCAAGCCTACTCCGCTGCCTTTGCCAAAGCCAGAAAAGACAACCTTTTCATCTTTGCCGCCGCTAAACAGATGATAACTGCTGTAAGTATTATTCCATACAGCTTCTTCTTTATCATCTATATGGATTTTTATATCCTTCCTGCCTATTTCCATGCCAAAATAATTCTCAATAGGCACTTCCAGATTATCCGGCAGAGGCGTAGTAATCACCAGGTCAAAGTAAGTGCTGTTTAACGACAGCAGCTTCATCAACTCCTGCCCACTAAGGCTTGCAGTACCATCTTCACCTGAAATAACAATATTTCTGACGCGGCCTGTATCCGTCCTGTCATGTCCTTTGCTTTGCAGCGACGACAGACTTATGCTCACCAATTTACCCACACCATAACCTGCTTGTTCCAGCAATGTTTGCAGCAATATCGGACTGATTTTATATTCCCATTTATAATCTGGGCAATCCTGGTCATAATCCTCTACAGACTGCAGATAACTTACATCATATCCCCATGCACCCAATGCAGATTCTGTTTTACCGCCGCTACCCGCAGTAGTTACAGCTTTAATGACGTTACCAGTTTTGTCTGTCAGAACTTGACCAGTCGTAGCTTTCACCAGACTGCTTACCGCAGATTTTTTTGTAGTATTGCCTGCATAAGGTAGCTCTTCATCAGTAGAGCTTATATCATAGGCTTCAGCACCATTCTGACGCATCATATAAACAGCGTAGCTGCGCGCTGCTACAATCTGAGCCTTAATAGCCTCATCCGGCCAGATTACCATAGTTTTAGAGGAAACTACACTGCATAAATAATCTTCTAAATCAAGTTCATTGGTAATCAGAATTCTGCCATTATTCAAACTTACACGCAAGAAACCATCATAGCTTTTCTTGTTTATCTGAGGCATAACCCCGCCTGCTTCGACAGTAAAACGGATTGGATGAGCAAAAAGCCTGTCATTTAATTTCAAAACGCCATTATTGGCACTGAGAAAATATTTACCCTTCGCCATAGCAGCAGATTCACCTGTAACGGTATCTACTACCATAAAATCATTATCACAGCTTATCTCTGCAGTATACTGACCGCTTACTACTGCGGCCCTGATATCAGCCGCAGATGCAGGCAAACTGATACCAGCATACAGTATCACTGCTAAACATATGACAATAATTCTTTGCAGCATTTATTTACTCCCCGGCTTCTGCAGCCGTTTTTTTCTTTTTCTTAACTCTTTCATAACGATCGCGTTCACTGAAAACACAACCGCAGTAAGGCTGTCTGTAAAGCTCCATTTCCAGACTAATATCTACACCGCGCTGATAACCTTCACGAAAATCTTCATAATAAAACGGTATATCAAATTCTGCCGCAGCTTCCTGCGCAATCTGCTTTATCAGTTCATGCTTTTGATATGGACTTACCAAAAGTGTAGTACTGAATGCATCATAACCATTTTCTTTAGCATACTTAGCGGCATAACGCATCCGCACACGATAGCAATAAGCACAACGCACTACCGGCTCATTAAGCATACCGCGCACACATTCTTCCAGCGGATAGCTTTTATCTACAATCAAATTATATTTTTTCTTTTCGCAAAATTCCCTAAGTGTATTAAGACGGCGCTTAAATTCTTTATAGGGATGAATATTAGGATTAAAATATAAAATATCGAATTTCTTACCGTCTGCAGTCAGCTTTTCTGTTGGATAACAGGCACAGGGACCACAGCAGGCATGTAATAACAGTTTCATAGTTTATCCTTTCTCTGGGAAAGGAACTCCCAGATAACGATAGGTTTCGCGGGTTGCAATACGGCCGCGCGGTGTTCTCTGCAGCATACCCTGCTGCAGAAGATAAGGCTCTATAACATCTTCGATAGTCGTAGCTTCTTCACTGATAGCTGCGGCAATAGTCTCGATACCTACTGGCCCACCACCAAAAGTTTTAACTATCGTCGTCAATATTCTGCGGTCATTGCGGTCAAAACCGTAAGCATCAACCTCCAGCTTAGCTAAAGCTTCTGCCGCTACCTGTTTAGTAATAACATCACAACCCAATACCTGAGCAAAATCACGCACGCGCTTTAACAGTCTGTTAGCGATACGAGGCGTACCGCGGCTGCGTCTGGCAATTTCTTCCGCACCTTCACGGTCTATCTGCACATCAAGAATTTCCGCCGCTCTGGAAACAATAAACTGTAATTCTGATGGCTTATAAAATTCCAGACGGCATTGCACACCAAAGCGATCACGCAAAGGTGCAGCAATTGCTCCCAGACGAGTAGTGGCACCTATCAGTGTGAACTTAGGTAAATCAAGTCGTACACTGCGGGCGCTGGGGCCTTTGCCGATAATAATATCTAAGGCAAAATCTTCCATGGCTGAGTACAAAATCTCCTCAACCGTTTTCGAAAGACGATGTATTTCGTCTATAAAAAGCACATCATTATCGCCTAGATTAGTCAGAATAGCCGCCAAATCACCCTGTCTTTCTATGGCAGGACCAGAAGTAACGCGGATATTAACATTCAGTTCATTGGCAATAATATTAGCCAGCGTGGTTTTGCCAAGTCCTGGCGGGCCAAAAAGCAACACATGGTCAAGTGCTTCCTTTCTTGCCGCTGCTGCCTTAATGAATACGGACAGGTTATCTTTAATCTGTTCCTGCCCAATGTATTCTTTTAAGACACGCGGACGCAGACTATACTGCCAGCCGTCTGCTTCCTGTTCCTGTCCGGCAATGATTCTATCATCAAAATCCATTTTTATCTCCTTGCAAACAATTTAAGTGCCTGCCGCAAAATTGCTTCGCCGCTCAGGTTGGCGCAATCCGGAATTTCTTTCAGCACCGGCATAATCTCACTGTTGCTGTAACCAAGAGAAACAAGCGCTTCAATAGCTTCGGCAACAGCACCGCTGCCGCCTGCCTCAGCAATCTCCTGTACGACATCGTCACTTTCGCTGCTGCCGCTCACTTTATCTTTTAATTCCAGCAGCATCCTTTCAGCCGTCTTTTTCCCGACACCAGGAAGCTTTACCAGCATTTTTACATCTTTATTGCTTACTGCTGTATAGAAAGCATCAGGCTTTATGGCTGATAAAATTCCCAGCGCCATCTTAGGGCCTACGCCGCTTACTGTCAGCAGGATTTCAAATAAATCATAGTATTCTCTGCTCAGAAAGCCGTAAAGCAAAATAGCGTCTTCCCGCACTGCCGTATGCACATGTATACGTACTTCTTTGCCCAATACCAGCTGCGCTAAATGAGCAGAAGGCATAAAAACTCTGTAGCCCACACCGCCTGCAGTATCTACAATACAGTATTCAGCTTCCAGCTGAGCAACTATTCCTTTTAACGAACCTATCATTTATTTCAACTCCTGCCATCTTCTCGTAGCTGCTGTATGCAGACCGCAAATAGCTACCGCCAAAGCATCGGCAACATCATCCGGCTTAGGCTTCTGTCTGATATTCAAAAGATGCTGCACCATATAGGTTACCTGCTCCTTATTAGCACTGCCTGTACCCACAACCGCTAACTTAATCTGCATAGGAGTAAATTCCAATACCGGCAGATTCTTATTAGCTGCTGTTAAAAGCACTACGCCTCTCGCCTGCCCTACAGCAATAGCCGTTGTAACATTACGATTAAAAAAAAGCTGCTCTACACTCATAATATCAGGTCTGTATGTTTCTATCAACGCTGATATCTCATCATAAATCTTTTTTAAACGCATTTCCGGCTGCATATCCTTGTCAGTAAAAACTGCACCGTAATGAATGGGACGCAGTCTGTTGCCAGTAAGGTCAACCAAACCATAACCGCAGATGGCAGTTCCCGGATCTATTCCTAAAGCAAGCAAGGCAAACCTCCTGTAATCTTAACAAATTATAGAAAAAAGCAGGCTGGCCAGCCTGCTTTTTTATTATTCCTCGTCATCCTCCGGCAGGTCAGCATTGGTATATACGTCCTGCACGTCATCCAGATCGTCGAGCGCGTCCAGCATTTTTTGTACTTTTTCAGCATCTTCCGCACTCAGTTCAGCCATAGTATCAGGAACCATGGTGATTTCGGACATTTCTACTTCAATATTGTTTTCAGCCAAAGCTTTTTCAACAGCTTCAAAATCATCGGGCTGAGTTACAATCTCAAAGCCGTCTTCGTCGCCTTTAATATCTTCAGCGCCAGCTTCCAGAGTCATCATCATTAGATCGTCTTCGCTTACGCCTGCTTCGCTGCTGATAGCAAAGATACCTTTACGTTTGAACATCCAATTTACGCAGCCGGTTTCACCCATGTTGCCGCCGTATTTGGAAAATACGTGACGAACATCTGCTGCAGTACGGTTACGGTTATCAGTCAGTGCGCTGACCATAATTGCAACGCCAGCCGGACCATAGCCTTCGTAAGTAATTTCTTCGTAATTGCTGCCTTCCAGAGCGCCCTGGCCTTTTTGAATAGCACGTTGAATGTTATCTTTAGGAATATTGTTAGCTTTTGCCTTGGACAAAGCCAGTTTCAGCTTCATATTACCGGTAGGGTCAGCACCGCCCATACGTACGGCAATAGTAATTTCTCTGCTGATTTTAGTAGTAATTTTGCCGCGCAGAGCGTCAGCTTTACCTTTTTTATGTTTAATATTGGCCCATTTAGAATGTCCTGACATACTTAAATTCCTCCAAACTTAACTGTTTCTAAAATTTTAAATAATTACCATAATATTATACTACGCCGCTATTATTTTTACAAGCAATCATCCTCTTATTATCAGTTAATCACAGTAAACGCGGCAAGTATTTAAAAATAAAATAAAAACCTATAGTCATTGCCAAAGCCAGACTGCCGCTGTCATAATCCACATATCCTAACGCTATACTGTTAAGACCAGCTATAAAAATCATGTTCAGCCACATAAAACCATATGCCCACAAAAAAATTCTTACCAGAAACGGCGGTCTTTTATATTCATTATTATTGGCCGTCATTCTCTGCACCTCTTATATCTTCCAAATTAATTTCTTCGGCAGCTTTCAGCTTCCTGCCGATAGTATTTACTTTTTTTCTTGCATTATTAAGACTTGTTTCTGCCTCCGACAGTTTTTTGCCGCTTTTTTCCAAAGCTTCCAAAAGCTGCTCCATATCATGCTTTACCACCGTCAGCAGCTTCCATACCTGCTCAGTCTGCTGCTGGATAGCTACAGTACGCAAACCTGCCTGCAGGCTGCTTAACAAGGCAGCCAAAGTGGTAGGCCCCGCCAGACAAACCCTGTAATTTCGCTGCAGCTCATCCATAAGTCCATCAATGCTTACAGCTTCCGTAAACAGCCCTTCGCTTGGCAAATACATAACTGCAAAATCAGTGGAATAGGGCGGCTGGATATATTTATCACAAATATCCTTTGCTTCACTTTTCAGCCTGCGCTCCAGTTGTTTTAAAGCAGCTTCCGCATCGCTTGTACTGCCGCTTTCACGTGCAGACTGTAATCTTTGATAATCCTCCTGCGGAAATTTGGCATCTATCGGCAAAAGACTTTCCCCGTCTGCATGAGGTATACGCACGGCAAACTCCACCCGGCAATTACTGCGCGGACGTACTTCCACATTCTCTGCCACCCGTGATTTAGGCAAAACATCATACAATAAGCCAGCAAGCTGCATTTCACCCCAGATACCTCTGGTCTTTACATTAGTCAGTATACGCCGCAGCTCATCTACTCCTCCGGCTAAGCTTTGCATCTCTCCCAGCCCGCGGTGCATTTCTTCCAATCGGCTGCTGACCAGAGAAAATTTTTGTTCCAGCGATGTATTCAGTCTTTCATCAACTGTAAAACGAATCTGCTCCAGATTTCTGTTCGTCAAATCAGCCAGCCGCGCTACTCTTTTATCTATCTGCTCGCTGATTCTGTCAGATGACTGCTGATTTTCCATTCTGGCAGCCCGCGCCAGTGAGTTCTGTTCTGAGCGCAAATCACGTATAGCCTCATAAAAAGCTCGTTCCAAAGCTTCCAAACGCTGCTGACTTGCTGTATCATCCTGCTGCCTGTCTTTTTTCAGCAGCATAATTACCAAAGCTATTAATAAAAGCAGTCCGAATAATACGGCTGCATACATAAAGTTCTCCATTTTTCACTCCTGTCTTCACTTTTTTCAAAACAGATTATACCAAATACAGGTCTTTTTGTACAAAAACAATTTAGTGACATTACCTCGCTTTAGAATTCGATTTATTGTATAATAAAATAAATTAATTAAGCGATTAAAATTTACTTCTGAGGTAAAAATCATGTCAGAACATAACAATAATACAAGTCAGAGTGCCGCTAAGATTCTCAAAGCAGCTATCGACCTTTTTGCATCCGATAATTTCAATGCTGTTTCCATTAAGGAAATTGCTGTTGCCAGCGGTGTTAACAGCGCATTGATATCTTATTATTTTGGCGGCAAAAAAAATCTTTACCAGGCAGTTTTAAACAGTCAGTCAGAAATCTTTTTCCAGCTGATAGATAATATCCGTACTATGGAAATGTCCCCTCTTGCCAAATTACATCATTATGTACATTCTATCGTTCAGCTGCAGGAGGCGCATCCCCACTGCATTCATCTTATTTACCGCGAACTGCTTTCACCTCAGCCGATGTTTGAAAACTTTGTCAAAAACAGACTGTATCGAATTCATCAGTTTATGACCGAGCTGGTAGCGGAAGCTATTGAGCGTAAGGAAATCAGCAGCCGCATCCAGCCAACCCACGTAGCTTTTACCCTGGAAAGTATTATTATGTTCTACTTTCTTACCCATAATCAAATTCGTGATTTAGGCAATTTCCTGCCCGGCAGTGAAATTGATTATCTTACTCAGGCGCTGAATACTTATCTGGCATCCCTGAGCTAAAAACAGGAGGGTTTACCATGCTGCACAATATTCTGAGTGATCCCCGCAAGAAAAAATTAGCAGCGGCTTTAGCCGTTACTGTTATCGCTGCTGCCGGCTGGTATGGTTACAGCAATTCCGGTACCGATACTGTTCCCGAAAAAAATGTTCCGTTAGTACGTACCCTGACTGTAGGTGCAAGTATCTCTGCCTCTGACAGCAGCTATCCCGGTGAAGTACGCGGACGTTATGAAAGCAATCTGGCTTTCCAGGTAGCAGGAAAAATTAACGCCCGTTATGTAAACATCGGTGATTCGGTACAAGCAGGACAAGTACTCATGACCATAGACCCTAAAGACGTATTGCAGGCAGTAGAAAACAGCAACGCGCAGCTTGCTTCAGCAGCCGCAAATCAGAAACTGGCAGCAGATAATGCAGCTCGTTATGCAACTTTGTACGGCAGCGGTGCTGTAAGTAAAGCTGTGCTCGATCAGTATAATACTCAGCTGGAAGCTGCCAACGCTGCACTCAGGCAAGCGCAGGCACAGGCAAACACATCCTCAAATCAGCTGGAATACACTAATCTTCGCAGCGATGCAGATGGTATAGTCGCCAATATTACCGGTGAAGTTGGTCAGGTGGCAGCAGCAGGCTCTCCCCTGGTTACCGTTATTCAAAATGGTGAAAGAGAAATTCAGATTGTTGTCCCTGAAAACAAATTATCTAATATCAGCATTGGTGCAAAAGCACTGGTAACTTTTTGGGCTCTCGAAAATACTCAGGCAGAAGGACGAGTACGCGAAATTTCCCCTGTCGCTGACCCTGTTACCCGAACCTATAAAGTGCGTGTTGCTGTAGATAATCTTCCTCAGGAAGCTAAGCTAGGCATGACAGCCAAAATTATTCTTGCCGGAGATACTTCTGAAACTATTAAGCTCCCTATTGGTGCAATCTACCAGGTTACCAATCAGCCGCAGGTATGGGTTGTTGACGACAATAATAAAGCACAATTAATCAATGTAACTCTTGGTGAATACAGTGGCAACGAAGTAACCGTAACTTCCGGTCTGAAAAAAGGCGACCGTATTATTACTGCCGGTATCAACAAGCTTACAGAAAATCAGGAAGTACGTATACTTGAAAGCGGTGAACAGCCATGAAGCATATTAATTGGGCAGAATGGTCTATCAAACATAAACAGATTGTCTATTTCTTTGCTTTTCTGATTCTCGTTATGGGTATCTATTCCTTTAAATCTCTCGGCCGCAGCGAAGACCCCAGTTTCACGGTCAAGCAAATGGTTGTCTACGCTTCCTGGCCCGGTGCAAGTGCTAAAGAAGTAGAAATGCATCTTACTGACGAACTGGAAAAGCAGATACAAAATGTTCCGAATATTGATAAAATTACCAGCTATTCCCGTCCCGGCACATCTGTTATCACAGTCTACCTCAAAGACGAAGTTCCCGGCAACCAAGTACGGCAACGCTGGCTGGAACTGCGAAATATGGTAAATGATATCAAGCCAAATCTTCCGGAAGGCGTTTATGGCCCATATTTTAACGATCGTTTTGACGATGTTTACGGCAATATCTATGCTCTTACAGGCGATGGTTATTCTTATGAGGATATGCGCCGCTACGCAGAAAAAATCAGACTTGATTTTACTTCCGTTCCCGACGTGCAAAAGGTTGAACTTGTAGGTATCCAGCCTGAAAAAATCTTTGTACAGATGGATACAGATAAGCTTTCCCAGCTCGGACTTGATATCAACAGTCTTGCCTCTATTATCAAAGCTCAGACTGCTGTTACTCCCTCCGGCATGATTGAAGCCGAAGTAAATAATACTTATCTCCGCCTTACCGGAGCTCCGGAAAGCTTGGAGAACATTAAAAGTATACCTATCAATGCTAACGGTAAAGTTTTCCGCCTTGGTGACATAGCAACTATTACCAGAGATTATGCAGACCCGCCTGAAAGCAAAATGTATTTCAATGGGCAGCCTGCCGTAGGAATTGCTATTTCTATGGAAGACGGCGGCGACAATATTAAGCTGGGCCAAAACTTAGCTAAAGAAATTAACCGTATTGAAAAAGAGCTGCCGCTTGGCTTAGAGCTCAATCAGGTAGCAAATCAGCCGGAAGTAGTAAAAAATTCTATCAGTGAATTTTCTCAAAGCCTTTATGAAGCAATCTTTATTGTTCTGGCAGTAAGCTTATTTTCTTTAGGGCGCCGCAGCGGTTACGTTATTTCCTGCTGCATACCGCTTATTTTATTGGGCACTTTTTCCGCCATGTTTGCCTTCGGTATCGACTTGCACAAAATTTCTCTCGGCGCCTTGGTAATTTCTTTAGGTATGCTGGTAGACGACGCCATTGTCGTTGTAGAACTTATGGAAGTAAAAATGTCGGAAGGCTGGGAACGTATGAAAGCAGCCTCCTATGCATTTAAAACCTGCGCCTGGCCCCTGCTTACAGGTACCGTCATCACCTGTCTCGGCTTTATGCCTATTGCATTTTCTCAGGCCAGCGCTTCTGAATTTGCTTTCAGTCTGTTTCCTGTTATGAGTATTACTCTTTTGTTCTCCTGGGTTATTTCTGCTACGCTTGCTCCTGTTTTAGGTTATGAATGGATAAAGCCTACAGTTATTAAACAGGAAAACTTTAATACTCCCTTCTACAAAAAATTCCGCAGTCTCTTAACATTTTCTCTGCAGCATCGTGTTCTTGTTCTCGGTATTACTGCAGCTTTATTCTTGTCCTCGATTTTCATGCTGCGTTTTATCAAACAGGAATTCTTCCCAGCATCGGTACGCCCTGAATTACTGGTAGAGCTTAACCTGCCGGAAGGCTCATCAGTTAAGACCACGGATGCCGCTGCACAAAAGCTTACAGCTTTAATCAAAGATGACCCTGATTTGCAAAGCGTAGCTACCTATGTTGGCGAAAGTGCTCCCCGTTTCGTTTTAGTTATCGACCCTGTTCAGCCGCGTGATAATTACGCTCAGCTGGTCATCGTAGCTAAAGACGTAGAAGCACGCAAACGTTTGGAAAAGAAATTGCATCAAATTGCCAATGTCAACTTACCGGAAGTTACCGTGTTCTCACGTACAATTCCCCTTGGCCCTCCTTCACCCTATCCGGTAATGATCCGTGTCAGCGCTTCTACTGATGAGCAGGCTAAGGAATATGCCTGGAAAGTACGCAATGTTATGGCAGCTGATCCTGACATCACTATGACACGTTTCGATTGGATGGAACAAACCCGCGTTGCCAAATTAATCATCGACAATGACAAGCTTCTGCAGATGGGACTTACCCGTCAGAATGTAGCTATGGCATTACAGGCTCAGCTTTCCGGTTATACAGTAGGCAATTATCTGGAAAATGACCAGGAAATCGGCATCGTCTTCCGTCTTGAGCCTAAAGAAAGAGCTGCAATAACTCAACTGGAAACTGTCAGCATACCGACTTCAAACGGAGCCGTGCCGCTGGCGCAGGTTGCCCGTATAGAGTACGGCAGCGAAGACAATATGATTTGGCGCCGTAACCTGCGTCCTACTGTTACCGTATGCGGCAGTATTAATGATAATGTTACCGGTAATGATGTTACGTCCAGCGTATACGATAAGCTGGCCTCTATTCGGCAGGAGCTACCGGCAGGAGTTACCATCGAAATCGGCGGCTCTTTGGAAGACAGTCAAAAAACTCTCAATCAGCTGCTGAAACCCATTCCTGTTATGCTTGTCCTTATGGCTGTTTTACTTATGCTGCAGCTGCAGGATATTCGTAAACTTTTCGTTATCATGTGTACAGCTCCACTGGGTATTATCGGTGTTATCTTTGGTTTGCTCATTTTCCGCTCTACGCTTGGTTTTATGGCTGAGTTAGGAATCTTAGCACTGACAGGTATTATCATCCGCAACAGCGTCGTGCTTATTGACCAAATACAGCAACATCTTGATGCAGGCATGCAGCCTTTAGATGCTGTCATTGAATCAGCAATCGTGCGTTTCCGTCCTATTATGCTGGCAGCTTTCACAACAGTTCTGGGTCTTATCCCCCTTTTCGCCAGTGTTTTCTGGAATGCAATTGCAGTTTCCATAGCAGCTGGTTTAACAGGTGCTACCCTGCTGACGCTTATTGTTTTACCTGTAATCTATTCACTTGTTTTCCGTATTAAAGCATAAAAAAGGCAGACACATAAGTGTCTGCCTTTTTATTTTACTGTTTATTTTTCTTCATACAATCGTTTTACAACTGCTGCAGCTAAAGCATCAATACTGGACACAGATTTTTCTTCCGGCAAACCGGAAGCAGTATAGCCAAGCGGCAGCTCTGTACATGCAGTCATAATCGGCAGGTCATGCTCCTGCCACAGCTCTGCGGCCAATTCACGCATCAGCTCGCCGGCTTTCTGCATTTTATTAGCTTTAACATAAGTAATAATTTCCTGTGAAACATCGCTTTGTCTTTCATTGGGAATATATAATTTTAATCCATGCATTTCAGCATAATGCTGATAAATACCAGTAGCTCTGGTTGCCTTAGTCGAAAGCATCCAGGCTCCCTCCGGAGAAAGTCTTTGCGCCGCTAAAACTGTTTCGTCAATAATATGCACCAGCGGCACAGGCAGTTCTTCTTTAAACTGGTCAATAAAACAATGTGCAGTATTACAGGGAACAGCTAACACGTCCGCTCCCATTTCACATAAGCGGAGCAAATCAGCTTTTAATTTAGGCAGCGGAGTAGCGCCACCGTGCAGTATCGCCTGAGTTCTGTCAGGAATCTCACAATCACCAATCATATATATAACAGGATGCTCCTGGTCGGTAGCAGCAGGACATTTGGCAGCCAACACACGCAAAAATTCAGCAGCTGCTGCAGGGCCCATACCACCAAGCACACCAAGCTTCTTACCGTTTTTTACTAAAGTCATACTAATCACTTCTTTCAGTTAAACTTGTCTGTCTAGTTTACCACAAAATCATGTTCAGCGCTACCTTCCTTAACAAAATCTCCATTGGACAATAATTGACAGAAGTTTTATCGGGAAGTAAAATAAAATGTATCTATACCAAAGGAGCGATTACAATGTCCATTGAAAAAGTACGTAATTATTTTAAAAACCTGCATATAGAAGACAGAATTATTGAATTTCCTACTTCCAGCGCTACAGTGGAATTGGCAGCACAGGCTGCCGGCTGTGAACCGGCACGCATTGCCAAAACCCTTTCTTTCAAAGTTAATGACGACTGTATCCTCATTGTAGCAGCCGGTGATACTAAGATTGATAATGCCAAATATAAACACTTTTTTGGTACTAAAGCAAAAATGCTCACTGCCGATGAAGTAGAGCCACTTATTGGGCATGCAGTCGGCGGCGTTTGTCCTTTTGCTGTCAATGATGGAGTAAAGGTATATCTTGACATTTCTTTAAAACGCTTCCAAACCTTCTTTCCTGCCTGCGGCAGTCATAACAGTGCTATCGAACTGACTCCGGAAGAGCTGGAACGTTATTCCTGCAACTTCCAGTCCTGGGTAGATCTTTGCAAAGGCTGGCAACCAGAAGCAGAATAAGTTTATCTGACAAAAAATCCGCTGAAAATTCAGCGGATTTTTTTATTATCCATTTTAAATTGTATAAACATTCACAAGCAATAATAATCCTTCTAATAATACAGCCAACAGTATATATACGGGCTGTGCCAAAAGTCCAGGCACGACAAAATAAAAGGCTCCTGCCGCAAAAGGCAATAACAGTGCAGTAAAAATATAAAAAAGCAATATTCCCTGCCGGTCCGCTGCAGCCAACTTCTTACTGAGCTGGATAGCCTGCAGTAAACTTGCCAATCTTCCCTCCTGCAGTACAACATCAGCTGCATTATTTTCCCCATTAATACTTTGCCTGCATCCCACGGCAATGCGTAAATCTGCCTTGCACTCTTCCAGACAGTCGTTATGGCAGCTGCTGACGACTGCTACTTTCTCTCCGCCAAGGCTGATACTGCTGACCAGTTCTAATTTTTCCTGCGGCGACAAAGCTCCCATATATTTTTCGATACCTGCAAAAGAAGCCGCTCTTAAAGCCGCCTCTTTCGTATCTCCCGTCATCAGCATTGTTCTGATTCCCTCAGCTCGCAAGCTTGCTATAATATTTTTGCTTGTTTGCGGTATTTCTTCAGCAACAGCAAGCACAGCACACAAAGTACGTCCTGCTGCCAAAAATAAAGGTGTCTTACCCTCCCCGCGCCATTTTTCAGCCTGCTGCAAAGCAGCTTCCGGTATACGGCAGCTGCGGTGAACATACTCAGCTATACCAAAGCATACCTTAGCTTGCTGACAAACAGCAGAAATCCCCTCTCCAGGATAATACTGCATTTTCTCGCAGTTTAAAAGCTTTTCTTCGGCAACCTTATCTTTAAGCGCGCCTGCCACCGGATGCAGGCTGCTGTTTTCCAATGACGCAGCTAAAATGAGTGCTGCTTCTTTTTTAACACCATTATAAGCAACAATGTCAGTCAAAATAATTTTTCTGTCTGTTATGGTACCGGTTTTGCCAAAAATTATGACAGAAAGCTCTTTAAAAAGCAACAATGGCTTAATCCCGCTGCAATGTATCCCCATCGCCGCTGCTTTTTGCAAAGCTCTCAGCAATGCGGCAGATTGAGCTGCTTTCAGCGCACAGGGACAGGTAACAAGCATAATAGCAGTAAATACCTTTCCTGCTAAACCTAAGCTGCCGGAATAAAACAGCCAGTTCAGTGAAACAGCTACAGCAACAATTAAAATAACTGGCAAAAACAAGGCTGCTCTTTTATCACCAGAATTTTCCATTTTTTCCGCTGAAACTGCTTTTTTAACTGCAACATTTTTCGGTAAACTTGCAGCAGCTGCACATACCTTTACTGTCAGTTCGCCACCGAAAATGTAGCTTCCTGTCATGACCTCCATACCTTTATCCTTTAAAACAGGTATGCTGCTGCCGGTAAAATCACTTTCATCAACTGCTGCATTTCCAGCTTCTATTATACCGTCTGCAGGTATAATTTCGCCTTTTTGAACTAAAATCACATCGCCCTCCAGCAGCATATCGGACGTTACCTGATATTTCTCTCCCTTACTCAGAAGTACAGCAGGTAAAGCAGCTGTTTCCATTTCAGTTTTTGGCTGACAAATCTTACTCGAAAGATATTCTCCGAGCATGGACCACCATAAGACTGCCGCTGCAGCAGCTGCGTAAATATTTCCTGCTGCTAAATCATTACCGCTGCTGAAATCATAGAGGCTGAATAAACTATACAATAACGCAAAGCAAACGCCGACTGCCGTTAACGACTCCATACATGGTCTGCCGGAAAATAAATTATTTAAACCTTCCAGTACAATTTTTTTACCTAAATATAATGCCAGCAAGCCACAACAACATTCTATTGCAGCCGCTGTCATTATCAAGTTAAAATTCAAGCCTAATAAGCCACGTAAATACAATATGAATGATACTAAAGCTGCAATTACTGCTATTGCACCAAGCAAAAAGCTTTTGTGAGGCAGAGCTGCTTCCTGATTTTCCGGCTCTGCTGCAGCAGAAGTTTTCTGCGTATCTATACCATAACCAGCTTCAATAATTTTATTTTTTATAATATCTTCGGTAACTATTTCATCGCAGCAGCGTATTTTAGCTATACCTGTCGTTAAATCTACATGTACAGCATCTACTCCTTCAATACTTAACACCGCTCGTTCCACACTGCTTACACACAGTACCGATTTCATTCTCTGAATTTTTAATGTAAGTAATCTCATAACAAAGCCTCCAGCTTAGTATCTAAATCTTAGCAATACGGCTGTTTTTTGTCAATAAAAGCAAAATAGACCTGCCGTAAAAACAGCAGGTCTATTTTTATTTGTTCTTAGTTATTTTGACTTCATCAAAGCAGGTTCCATCCTGTAAAAAAGCTTTGATAACAAGTTCTTCATCAGAGCTCTGCAGTGTCAAATAATTTTCTGTTTCCGGGCGCGGCGCATGCGCGGCATCCAGCTGGCTGTCCTTCCATAAATCAGCATAACGTACACTGCCTGCCACCCCTGATAAAATATATACAACACCTTTACTATCCGGCACAAAATTTTTTAAAGGCTGACGACGGCGATACGTATGCAAATGAGCGCTTAGTACCACATCAGGCTGATATTTGTCAAAAATCGGCATCAATGCCTCTCCTGTATCAGTAAAATGCTCTACCGTACCAGGTCTGTTATTAAAGCCATACAACATAATGTCTTTATGCATCAAAACAACCTTCCAGCGAGCCTTGGCTGCTGCCAAATCATTTTCTAACCAACGCAGCTCGTCTGCTAAAAGCTCAGGCTGAGTAGCCTGCATTTCCTGAAAATTAGTATCAAGGACAGTAAAATGCACATCGCCATAATCAAAGCTGTAAAACTGTCCCTTATAAACTTCACTGCCGTTATCCGGTACAGAAAAAAGCTTCATGTAAGTCGCTGGATAGCGCAGTTTCCAATCCAGCGTATAGGTTTCATGGTTACCAATTACAGGTGCCAAAGGCAGTTCACTGCTGAATCCACCGACACTCTGCAGCCAATCCTGCCATTGCCGTCCATCCTGTCCGTTATCAACCAAATCACCAAGATTGATATATAAATCAGACTGCGGATTATTTTTTACAGCACTTGCTGCCAGTTTTCCCCAACCGGAATAATCTGTACTTTGTGAATCAGGAAAAACAACAGCCGTAATATTACCGCCGTCATCTGTATGCAGCTTATGCCAGGCGCCAATCTCTTTACCTTTTCTGATACGGTATTCGTAAATACTTCCCGGCTCCAGACCTTCAAGAAGAGCTTTATATTGTTGATATTGATAGCCGCTATCTGTAAATGAAACCTCTTGAGCTTGAAACTGTCTGCTGCTTTCTCCCTGCTTTTTATATTCCACTGTATACTTCTGGCCGCTGACAGCACTCCACATCAGCATCCGAAAATGAGCATTGTCAGCAGTAACAATCTGCCTGATATTATTTACACCTACTGCACCGTCTGAACCATTTTCTTCTTTTGCCGCCATACAGCCGCTTACTAAAAGTACTGCCAGATATATTAATACTATCAGCTTTAGTTGTTTCATAAAATCACTCCTTAGTTAAAGGATACAACTTAAAGTCAGCTTTAAGTCAAGCATAAAAAAACAAGCTGCCAAAGCAGCTTGTTTTTCCTATAATTCAGCAGCAAAAGCAGACCCGCCGATAAATTCTCTTAAAATAGAATTTTTTGGAATAGCTTCGTCGTCAATTTCCTTTACATGTGCCAAAAGTCCTAATAATCTTCTGGCAGAATAATATGCAGCGCCAGCTTCCTGCGTAACATCTTCCAAACGCGGCTGAGCATATTTTTTCAATACAGCAAATTCATAAATCAATGTTGTATTGAAAATCACATCAGCACTGCACTGAAATGGGAAAATATACTGTTCTTCGCCATAACGCACATTATCCCACAAATTAAGCGTCGCTGTAGCATCATGAGAACGGAACTGAGCATCACGCACAATACGGCGTAAAAGACGCATATCCGTAGTATTGATACGGTTATATTCATCCATCGACATTGGTGTCAGCGCACTGACATAAATTTTCATCTTATTCTCTGCTGGAATAGAAGCTGTCAGCTTATCATTCAGACCATGTATACCTTCTACTATCAGCACAGAACCTTCATGCATCTGCAGCTCTTTGCCGCGGTACTCACGCACACCGCTGCGGAAATTGTACTTAGGCATCTTAACACATTCCCCACGCAGCAAACGAGTAAGATGGTCATTAAAAAGCTCCAAATCAATAGCATCTATACACTCAAAATCATAACTGCCGTCAGGCTTTCTGGGTGTATCTACTCTGTTGAGGTAGTAGTCATCCATAGATATCGCCATGGGACGAATACCGTTTACAGCCAGCTGTATACTCAGGCGCTGTGCAAAAGAAGTCTTACCCGAAGATGACGGCCCAGCAATCAAGATAAGCTTGAGCTTATCTTTTCTCAGTGCTATTTCGTCAGCAATACCAGCAATCTTCTTTTCATGCAAAGCTTCTGCTACCTGTACAATCTTATCGGCATAACCGAGCTCAATAATCTTATTCAGCTTGCCAACCGTATTGCAGTGAATCATTTCCGACCATACTTCAGCTTCATGGAAAGCTTCATTAAGACGCGGCTGGTCATTAAAGGGCGGCAGTACCTGCCAATTGCCCGTATCCGGATAATTGATAACTACGCCTTTATCATATTTTATCAGTTCAAAATTAGGCACATATCCTACATCAGGGCACATAGGACCAAAGAAATATCCCGGCTCGCCGCATAAATAATAAATAGAAATCTCAATATTTCCGTCTACTTCACACAGCAGAGATTTTCTGTCTTCGCTGCACAGGCAGCCATATTCTCGCAGCACGTCATCCTTGCAGATTCTTTTCAGCTGGATTTTTTCTTTGGCAGCTATAAGCTTGCGCATTTCTGTTTCAATACGGCGTACATCATCTTCTGTCAGCTTCTTTTCACTGTTATCAATACAATACAGCGCACTGCCAAGAGTGTTGCGTACCTCTATTTTAACTTCCGGATACAGTCGTTTTACTGCTACCAGGAAAAGGAAAAGCAAAGAACGCACATAAATACGCATGCCTTCACTTTGGTTAACATCAATAAAATCAACTGTACCATCAGTTTTTAGCTGATACTGCAAATCACATGCCTCGCCATTGAAAACACCTACGACAATTGGAGCATTATAGGCAGAAATAAATTCCGGCACAATATCTAATAAAGTACTGCCCTCTTCCACCATCTTTGTTTCGCCATTTTTAAACGTAAGTTTTAACATTTTGCACCTCTGTAATATTCAGCCTGCAAAAAAAGCCGGAACTGCAAAGTCCCGGCTGAATCATACAAAATTATTTTTCTACTTCTTTCATTGCCGCATAAACTTTTGCTGCCATACCTTTGATTTTTTTCAGAGGTACAGCGCATACAGCAATACGAACACCTGCAGCCAGCGGAACGGCAAAAATATTATCTTCATGCAGTTTATTACATATTGCATCCGGGTCTTTAGCAGGAATGGACAGGAAGAAACCTGCAACATACGGCAGCATAGGCAAACCGCAAGCTTTTGCCTCTTCGGTAAAGAGGTCTGCACGTGCTTTAATCATCTTATAGTAGTAATCGCGTTCAGCTTCGGTAGCTTTTAAGAGTTCAGGATCACTGTAAATAGCAGCTAAAGTACGCATTGCCGGACGGTTGATATTGGACCAGGTTGCACGGCTGGTATATTGGTTGATAGCAGCAAATTCTTCAATTACTTCTTTGCTGGAAGATACGCCAATCATAGCACCGGTACGCTGTCCATACATGGTAAAGCCTTTGGACATGCTGTAACCGATGATAGCCAGGATATTAGCCGGCAAACCGGAAAGCTTTTTGAAGATTTTGCGTACTTCTTCTTTTTCGCCTGCATAATCAATGTAGGCCACATCCAGGAAGAAGATAATGTTTTTGCCATCTACAGCAGCTTCCTTCAAAATTTCCAGCACGCCGTCCATATCGCTTTCAGACAGGCTGTAGCCGGTAGGATTATGTGCAGGAGTATTGAGGATATACAGCAGGTTATCCTGCTTGCTCAGCAGTTCAGTAACTTTTTCTTTTAATGCCGGCAGGTTAAATTTATTGTTTTCATCCAGCATCTTGTAGGTAGTAAAGTTGCGGCCCATATCATTGCACAAAACTTTATATGCACCCCAATACCAGTCAGAGCACAGAGCAGTTTCACCTTCGTCCATATAGTTCCAGATAGCGTGATGAATAGCACCAGTACCGCCTGCAGTAGCAACAGCAGCCAGATAGCCTTCCGGACGGGAGCTGCCGAAAGCAGCAGTCAGCACACATTCCAGATATTCCGGCAGACCGGAGATAGGTGCATAAGCAATCAGTTCGTTAGTTTCCAGGCTGCGGAATACTTTTTCCACAGTCGGCAGGCAAACCAGTTTTTCATCTTCGTCTAAAATAGCACCGATAGTAGCGTTAGTTACATTTTCTTTGCCATATTTGCCAGCAGCGGCAACAGCTGCTGCGTTAGCTGCAAAAATTTTATCCTGAGCAGCTTTTCCTTTAGCATGTTTAGCAGCAATACTTGTAAGCATTTATAAAACCCCTTTCAACACTGAAAATCAGCAATAAAATAATAACATTATATTTATTATCACATCAAAAAATAAAACGGTCAACCTATTTATAAATCTATAACAGTAGCTCCGCTACCGCCTGTTTCCAGCGAAGCCATTTCCATTTTCTTCACAAAACGATTGGTCTGCAAATAAGCAGTAAGGCCTGCACGCAGTGCACCTGTACCCTTGCCATGAATTAAGCGCAGCTGATTTATTCCTGCCAGCAGCGCATCGTCAATAGCCTTATCGACAACAGGAATCGCTTCATTAAGCGTCATACCGCGCAAGTCAACTTCCTGACGGGCACTGCTGCTTTTTGCAACAAACATCTGATGAGCATAGCCTGCTTTTTTGCGCTTCTTCATGCTTTCCGGCTCGCTGCTTACGGGCTGCGCTTTGGTCAGCAAACACTTGGATACAGGCACATTCATTTTCAGAATTCCTACCTGTACAGTTACTTCATCACCTTTAACATCGGTAACAGTACCATTTTTACCTAATGACACCACAAAGACATTAAGTCCTTTTTTAGCTGTCTTAGCTGTAAGCGGCGCTCCTTCCGGCAAAGGCGCATCCTCACTGAGCTGTTTATTCAGCTTTTTGCGCGCTTCTTCGGCAGCCTGTTCCAGACGCTTGGTATCAAAATCTGCTTTCAGAGCACGCAGCTCTTTCAGTACTGCTTCTGACTCTCTGCGGCTGCGGCGATAAATATCATCTGCCTGTTCACGCGCTTTACGCAGCATCTCATTGCGACGACGCTCAAATTCCTGTTTGGCATGAGCCAGCTCATTGCGCAGATGCTCGCTTTCCAGACGCAGCTGTTCAATCTCTCTGCTGCCACTTTCGTAACGGCGGCGCTCGCCTTCCAGTTCCTGCAGCACATTCTCCATGTGCGCATGTTCCTGATTAAGCAGCATACCTGCCTGCTCTACAATACTTTCACTAAGGCCAAGTCTTCGGCTGATGTTAAAAGCATTACTGCTGCCCGGTACACCCATCAGCAGACGATACGTAGGCTTGAGAGATTCTGCATCAAATTCTACACTGGCATTTTCCATTCCCTCGCGTTCATACGCAAAGGTTTTCAGCTCGCTGTAGTGAGTGGTAACAATTGCCAGCGCCTGCTGTCTGTACATGTGTTCAATAATGGACATAGCCAGCGCCGCACCTTCGTTAGGGTCAGTACCGGCGCAGATTTCATCTATCAGCACTAAATCTCCCGGTCTTATTTCATTAAGAATACCAATAATATTCTTCATATGACCGGAAAAAGTACTCAAGCTTTGCTCTATACTCTGTTCATCGCCGATATCAGCATAAACAGCTCTGAAAACCGGCAGCTTTGCACTTACAGCAGGAATAAACATACCTGACTGAGCCATAAGAGCAAAAACGCCTACCGCTTTTAAAGCTACCGTCTTACCGCCAGTATTAGGACCGGTAATAAGCAGGATATTAAACTTTTCACCTAACTGAATATCAAGAGGTACAACCTTATCCTGCTGTAGCAGCGGATGTCTGCCTTTGGCAATTTCTACACGCCCGCCGGAAAGCATCATCGGGCGTACTGCATGCAGTTCCTGTGCCAGATATGCCTTGCAGCAGATTACATCCAGTTCTGTCAGAACATCCAGTGAAGCAAGCAAAGCCGCTGCCTCGCTGCCCACATTATTGGACAACTGACGTAAGATTCTTTCGATTTCTTCTTTTTCCTCAGCTGCATAACGCTTAATATCGTTGTTAAGGTTTACCACTGCCAGCGGCTCGATAAACAACGTAGCACCTGTTCCCGACTGGTCGTGAACAATACCGGGAAAATTCATCTTGTATTCCTGTTTAATTGGAATTACATAGCGGTCTCCGCGCATGGTAACCAAATTATCCTGAAAATACTTCTGATTATTCGGATCATGCAGGATGGAATCAAGCTTTTCCTTAACACGATTCTTGGCTATCTGAATAGCACTGCGCAGACCGTTGAGTTTAGGAGAAGCGTTGTCCTTAATTTCTCCATGTTCATCAACAGAAGCTTCAATCTGCTTTTCCAGTCTGGTAAAAACCTGCAGACCATCAGCGTATTCTTTCAGCACCGGCGCCAGCTCAGATTCGTCATTTAAAAAGTATTTCATCTGTCTGATAACCGCTGCAGTCGTCATAATATGCAGCAGCGCTTCGGGATCAAGCACACCGCCTATTTCAGCACGCTTAACATCAGCTACGATATTGTATGCACCGCCAAAAGGAAACCTTTTGCCGCTGTCTAAAATAAACAAAGCCTCAGCAGTTTCCTCCTGCAGTTGTTTAACAGCGTCAAAATCGCTTTCTATCTGCAAAGCCAGCGCCGACTGCCTGCCTAACGTAGTAGCAGCCTTTTCCGCCAGCTTATTCTTAACTTTATCAAATTCTAAGGTTTTAATAGCAAAACGCGCCATTTATACTCCTTCTTTTTACAAAACTCCCCGGAAATAGTGTCCGCGAGTAGTCTGCGGCATATTTTCCTTTACTTCCAGCTCACCGCGCAGCACGCTCTTATACATAAATACCAGCTTAGCTGTTTCTTCCGTATCATAGCTACGGGTATCAATACGCAGGCTGTTTACACCAATATTTTCCATGTGTTTAACATTAGTCAGCATAGAAAGATCATGGGCATTAAGGATATGCATGCGGCAGTACTGGTCAGTAGCAACAGGGAATTTGGCGTCTTTTCTGTCGCTCAAGAAAAGCTGTTCACGGCAGTTAAAACTGCAGGCTCCTTTATCAAGGCTGCCCAGGAAGCTTCCTCCTACACAGTATTCAGAAACCATCATCTCTATTCTGCCCTGCACCAGACATTCTACCGGCACCGGCGCCACTGCTGCCAGATGCTCAACCTGTCCCATAGTCAGCTCCGCAGATAATACACCGCCTTTTGCTCCCTGCTCACGCCAGAATTCAAGGCTTTGTACATTATAAATATTCAGGCTATTATCTGCCCAAAGATGAAGATTTTCATACTTACGTGCCAGCAGCCACAGTCCGTTATTATTGATATATACATAGTCCGGACATAATTCATTCCATAAAGCAAACAGCTTGTTAAAATACTGCAGCTGGTTTTCTTTCACGATACGTGGAGTAGCAAAAGCAAACTCCTTACCGGCTTTACGTGCTAACTGGGCAACCTGCCGATAATCATCTTCGCTGATAAACTTGCTGCTGAAGCTGTCGCCGCCAAATAATATCCTGTCAGCACCAGCATTCAGTGCTGCTTCTGCTTTAGCCACAGTATCACAATGAACAATCAGCAAGCTATGCTTGCTGCGGCTGCCTTTCGCTTCCGGCACTAGCTTTTCACTGACCTGATGACGCTGTGTACGCGTAGGAGCAAAAGCTTCCAAACGCGCTGCATCCAGCATTTCTGCAGCCTTGCGTCTTGCCTCGTTCATCTCACTCATAGGCACCATGACATTTTCATCATGCTCAAAGCTAAGGCTGTTCAAGCAGTATTCGGTAGTGCCCAGTCTGTCAATCTGCTTGCGTACCATATCATCAGTCAGGGCACGCTTCATGGCAGGCTCAACAATAAATTCCGTTTCACCATAACCAACGTTGCCTTCTTCGTCTGTCAGAATAACCTTCATAGGCTCGCCTAATTTAGCTGTTACTACAGCATCAACAGGAATCCTGCGCTTAGCATCAGGACCAAAAAACTGCTGTGCATAGCTCATCAGCGCACTGTCTAAGGTTCTGAAAACCCTGTCGTTAAGACGTACACCATTAGGTACATCTATCATAACCTGCTCACCAGGATATCCCACAGAAGCTTCCTGACCATTTTTACGCATTTCAGTTACGGTTGTGCCAACACGGCCGCCAACAGATACCCAAAATTCCAGACCGTCACCAAGATGTAGTTCTTTTTCCAGCTTAACAACAGCTTTGTTCCTAGCTTTATCCAGTTTTGCAACACGACCTATTAAAACACCGCGGTTATTGGGGCGTCTGTCGCTCATCATCTTTTTGCCTGGACGTTCAGTAAGATACGCAGTAGTAAAATCACGGTTAAAAATCTGTTCGATATTTGCGAAATCCTGCTGTGGCACCTGATAGTTGCCTGCTAAATAAGTATCAATCGCGCGGCGGTAAGCATCTACCACGACAGCTACATATTCAGGTCGCTTCATACGTCCTTCAATTTTATAGGAAATTACACCTGTTTCAATCAGCTGCGGCAAAATACGCAAAGTATTCATGTCTTTGGGACTTAAAAGATACTGACCTGCATCTTTGCCCGCCAGCATATCTTCGCCATCCTTATTCACCAGCTTATATGGCAAACGGCAGGGCTGCGCACAGCGTCCTCTATTGCCGCTGCGTCCGCCAATAAGGCTGCTCATCAGACATTGACCGGAATAGCAGACACACAGTGCACCATGAATAAAGGTTTCTATCTCTGTACCCATATCACAGGCAGCTTTAATTTCTTCCAGGCTAAGCTCACGAGCCAACACAGTGCGTTCTAGTCCTGCCTGCACAGCAAATTCTACACCGCCGCTGTTGGTAACTGTCATCTGCGTACTTGCATGCAGGGGCAATTCCGGCACAATTTTTCTTGCCAGACGAATAACACCCAAATCCTGTACGATAATACCGTCCACACCTACATTATTTAAAAACAGTAAATAGTCTGCCAGCTCTTTCAGTTCGCTGTCATCAACCAGCGTATTAACAGTAATATACAGACGTACCCGATGCATATGAGCAAAGTAAACGGCGCGGGTCATTTCTTCCCTGTCAAAATTGCTGGCATACTGACGTGCACCAAAAGCCTTGCCGCCCATATAGACAGCATCAGCACCGGCGTTAACAGCAGCTTCCAGTGCTTCCCAGCTGCCTGCCGGAGCCAGCAGCTCTATTTTCTTAGTTTGTTCCATACATACATCCTCTATCAGCGTTCTTTGGCTGCAGCCAGCAGCTTTTCATAATCCTGCTTCAGCTTATACAGCTCACCTGCAAGGTCAAGCGCTGTCCATACAGCCAGTCTGCCTGTATCAGTTATCTGCTTTTGTTCTGCCAGCCGCTGCATCTTCTGGTCAACCAGCTCTGCTACCGCCAGCACATCACCCTGCGGCGCTTCTGTCCGCAGCACGTAATTTTCATTATAAATTTTTACCGAAACGGCAGTCTTTTCCATACTTACTCCTTGATTACAACCTTGAAAGAGAAGCTGTTCACAGCCTGCTTCTCCCAGGGACGTTTATATTCCAATGTTACCAGACATTCTCCCGGCTCCTGCGCTGTAAGCACCAAAATTTCTGTTCCCGGAGTGCCAACACGGTCATCATTGCTGTGAGGCATGATAAACGAACTGCCTACTTTTTGGATTCTTCCTTCTGCAGCTTTATCAAGCTTTACTTCCCAGCGGTAACCGCTGGAGGGATTAGAATCAAGCTTTAAGGCCATCAGACTGCCTGAAGAAACTGTCAGCACTTTATCAGCAGCATTCTGAGTCAGACGGGCAATCTGCAGCAATCTTCCTGCATCGCCGATACGCATATAAGGCATCAGCTTACCGTAGCCAATAAAGGTATCATAATTACCCTGTCCGCCTGCACGCAGATAAATGCCTTTTTCAGCAAACAGCAAGTCGCTGCCGCCCTTTACCAGTGCCTTGAACTCATCAGACTCAGTATAAAAATCACCGGCAGTAAACTCTCTGCCGCTGGTCAAATCAATATTAACACCCTGATAAGCAACACGGCCATTATTTTCAGCTTTCAGCAGTACGCCTACCAGACTGGGACGATTAAGCTTTACTTCATAAGAAATACGTCCCTGTCCACCTACATCCTGCAGCAGCTTTTTAGCTTTTTCCTGCAAAATATTATTAGCCTGTTTTTCCAATGTTACGTCATTGCTGCCGTCAATATAAGGCAGCATGCCATCTGTCTTACTGAAAGATGCCGGTGCAGATAAAACAGTAGTCTGCTGATCAGCAAAAACAGGAACACACATCATCATACAAAGCAAAGCTGTCAAAATAATTTTCATAACCGGCCTCCTTAGTAACTGTTTTACAGAGATTTGATATATTCTACTGCTTTACGCATTCTTGCCAGGGTTTTCTCCTTACCCAGGAGCACCATTACGTCAAACATACCAGGACTTACAGTGCGTCCGGTAAGTGCCAGACGGGTAGGATGAATAACCTTGCCTAAAGCAAGACCGTTATCAGCAGCAATCTTGTTATAAATAGCTTCGGTACTGGTAAGGTCAAATACTTCATCTGCTTCCAGCGCCGCAATACATTTTTCCAGCAGTTCTGCAGCTTCCGGTTTAAAATGCTTAGCTACGCCTTTTTCATCATAGGCTTCTACATCCTTAAAGAAATAAGCAGATGCATCTGCAACTTCCTGCAGTGTTTTTACGCGTACACGTACAGTATCTACAAGTTTAGCAAAATACTCTTTGTTTTCTGCCAGCCATTCTTTAGTTACCAGTCCGTCTTTAATAAAGAATGTTTCAGCTTCCGGCAGAATTTTTTCTAACGGCAGCTCAGACAGATATTGACCGTTCATCCAGGTCAGTTTTTTAGTATCGTATACCGCAGCTTTTTTGGACATCTGCTCAAGTTCAAATAATTTTACGGTTTCTTCCAAAGTGAAGATTTCTCTTTCATCGCCGGGCCCCCAGCCAAGCAAGGTCAAATAATTGATGATAGCTTCCGGCAGATAACCTTGCGCACGGAACTCTTCAACAGAAGTTGCGCCATGGCGTTTACTGAGCTTGGAGCGGTCAGGAGCCAAAATCATCGGCATATGACCAAATTTAGGCGGTTCAAAGCCCAGTGCTTCATAAATAAGCAGCTGTTTAGGAGTATTGGAAAGATGCTCTTCAGCGCGCAGTACATGAGTCATACCCATCAGATGGTCATCTACTACTACTGCAAAGTTATAGGTAGGCATACCGTTGCTCTTAACAATAACAAAATCGTCAAACTGATCCATATTAAAAGTAACGTCGCCATGAATTAAGTCGTGCACAGTAATGCTGCCTTCCGTAGGAATCTTGATACGCACAGAATAAGGTTCGCCTGCAGCAGCTCTTGCCTTAGCTACCTCCGGATCAAGATCGCGGCAAGTACGTGCATAACGGAACGGTTGTTTTGCTGCACGCTGTTTTTCACGTTCAGCTTCCAAATCTGCCGGAGTGCAGAAGCAATAATAAGCCTTGCCCTCGTCCAACAGCTGCTGAGCGTATTTGCTATACAGTTCACGTCTTTCAGACTGATAATAAGGACCACATTCGCCGCCTGCTTCCGGACCTTCATCCCAGTTTAATCCCAGCCATTTCAGACTGGTCAGAATCTGGCTTACAGAATCCTCTTTCAAACGTTCAGTATCGGTATCTTCAATACGTAAAATCAACTTACCACCCATCTTGCGGGCAAACAGCCAGTTAAACAGCGCAGTACGTGCGCCACCAATATGTAAATACCCAGTAGGGCTGGGTGCAAATCTTACTCTGACTTCTGACATTTTCTCGTCTCCTTAATCATCTAAAAATAAAAATTGTATATCAGAATAATTATAACTCCTAATAAAATAAACTGCAAACAAACAAGCCTAATAAAGCGAAAAAGACACCGATAAATCACAAAGATTTATCGGTGCCAAAATTATTTCTTTTTATTTTGTCTTCTGTTGCTGCCGGTCTTAGGCGCCTTGCGCTTATCCGCAACTGCATTGCGTCCGCGTTTAGGCCCGCTGGCTTTTTTCTTTTTATTATTAGTGGCAACAGTTACTCTTCTGGCAACTGTTTTGCCTTCCAAGTTCTGTCTTTCCATAACAATATTCAGCTTAGTTTCAATATTACGCAGCCATTTTACTTCTTCTGCCGTGTAGAAAGTAACAGCTATACCATCGTTACCGGCACGTCCTGTTCTGCCGATGCGGTGTACATACCAGTCTACATCATGAGGAATATCATAGTTAAGAACATGGGTTACGCCTTCTACATCAAGGCCTCTTGCTGCCAAATCGCTGGCAACCAGTATTTGTATTCTTGCATCACGGAATGCCTTCATTACCGTTTTACGTTTAACAGCAGACATCTCTCCATGCAGCACATCTACATTATAGCCCTGCATACCCAGCCATTCGCCCACTTCTTTCGTGCGCTCCTTGCTCATACAGAAAACAATCATCAGATAGGGATTGTAACGATCAATAAGAGCGGCAGTTGCTCTGTTCTTATATTCTTCAGTAGTCTTAATGCAGATTTGCTGAATTTTTTCGACTACAGCTTCTTCCGGGTTAATATCAATCAATGCGCAGTTTTTAGTCAGCTTTTTGCCCAGCTTGCGTACTTCCTCGGACAGTGTTGCCGAACACAGCATTGTCTGATGTTCCGGTGCCGTCATGGAAATAAGCTCTGCTGCCTCGTCAATAAAGCCTTGTTTGAGCATCTCGTCCACTTCATCCAACACCAGATATTTTACGCCGCCTAAAGAAGTATTTCCTTTTCTGATATGGTCTAAAAGACGCCCAGGTGTACCAATGAGTACATGACTTTTACCCTCCAGCTTGCTTTTCTGCAGTTCAAAATCACGTCCGCCTGTAACAGCCAGCACTTTAATCTGACTTTCACCGGCAATCTTTTTAAATTCGTTGGCAATCTGCTGTGCCAGCTCACGGGTAGGTGTAATAACCAGAGCCTGAGCATAAGGCTTCTTCACATCTATTTTTTCTGCCAGAGGTATCAGAAAGGCCAGTGTCTTGCCTGTTCCTGTCTGTGCTCTGGCAATAACGTCCCTGCCTGCAAACAGGGCGGGAATAGCCTGTTCCTGTACAGGCATCGGCTTTTTAATACCCATCTTACTGAGCTGCTCAACCGTATGGGCACAGACATGCAGTGCCGCAAAACCATTAGTCATCTTCATACCTCTTTTCTTTGTTAATTTAATTTACTTAGTGAACTTAATAAGCTCCAAAACGAATAAAAACCTCTTTGCCAACAGCAAAAAGGTAAAAAAAATATTGATAGAAACCCGTGTAAAAAGGTCACTATCAATCGTGATATCGTCACTTTATAACTTACTGACGATAGCGTATCGGCATTAATGGTGCCGCGGACCGGAATCGAACCGGTACGGGTATCACTACCCGAGGGATTTTAAGTCCCTTGCGTCTGCCAGTTCCGCCACCGCGGCAGAAAAGTTGGAGGCGACACCCAGAATCGAACTGGGGATAAAGGTTTTGCAGACCTCTGCCTTACCGCTTGGCTATGTCGCCTTAAAAGTGGAGCG
>UQLS01000007.1 GCA_900541915.1 uncultured Phascolarctobacterium sp.
GTTATGCCCTTATAGGGCTATTGCGAACCACCCCTCTTAGGGGTGGGAGCGATTTTGTTGATATCAACGCTTTTTTCCGGCAAGTAATTTTGCTGCCAAGGGAAAATGCATTAGGAGTTTTGTGAGCAGTATGCTGGCAATAAGAGAGAATATTACCAAAAGAACATAAGAAGCACACACTTTTTTGACGGTCATAACGATACCGTAATGATTATAAAAGCTGCTCATCCAGTCTAAAATAAGTGGATGGATAAGATAAATAAACAAGGAGTTTGCTGAAAGCAGATCGAGAAGGTAATAACTTTTTGTACCTTCTTTGACTTTAGGCAGGAATGTACAGAAAAAAGCCAGTGAAGCCGCAGTATAGACAAGGCCCTGCGGGCTGAGCTGGTGATAGGTGTTGGCAAGGTCTAACAGACTGTAACCGCAGTAATAAAAAGAATGGATGCTGCTGCCGACAATATAGACAATAGAAGCGATATAAAAGGTTACTACTGTTTTGGTATGCTGCTGCAGCCAGCCTAAAAATTGCTGCTGGTAAAGGGCAGTAAAACCGCCGCAGATAAAAATGAACAGATAGTGAAGCGGCAAATAGTTAAGTCGATAGAGGAAAAAGTTCTTCCACAGAACATTCCAGGTACTGGTGTCGATACCAGGATGTGTTGTCCAGTAATTGAACAGCAGCTGAAAAATGAATAAAAGCAATAAACCGATTTTGATATTAAAGCGGTTAATATACAGCAGCAGATTTTTCCACAGCGGAAAGCTAAAATAAAACCACAGCAGAATAACCATGAAATATAGATGGTAGCAGCCAAGACCAAAGAAAAGTGTAAAGCCTACATGGAGTGGATTCCAACTGACATAACCTGGCGGCAGGATAAGCCAGAAATAAAAAAGGTACAGCAGTGACCAGCTGATATAAGGTACACCAACGCTGTGAAACCGTTTTTTGATAAAATTAAGGTAAGAATCAGGCTGCTTTAGCTGACAGAATAGTCCGTAACCGGAAATAAAGAAAAAAGAAGGCACGCTGTAGCGGGATAAAACCTCAAGCAGAACGTACAACGGAAAACTGCCGGCAGGCAAAGCCAGAGAACCGATATGGATAGCGATTACTCCCAGCATACAGATGCCGCGCAGATTATCTATAACATGATTACGCATATTTATCTCCTTGCTTGATAAGTATATAAAGTTCTGTGAGTAATCATTATACTATATTTTAAGCTGCTTTGCACAGCTTGGGCAGGATAATGTTATTAAAATGGGCTAAGCAAAAATTCTTGTAAAATATCGTGTTTCACTGTAAAAATACCTGCATAAAAATTTGACGTTTCTATATGAGTGTTGTAAAATATAAATATCAAATTTGTACCTTTAAATTGGTCCCGTGAGACTTCAAGGTAGACTTTTAGAAATGCTCTAACGGCCTTCTTGTATCCTCTGGGACAAGAAGGCTTTTTTATTACATAAAACAGGAGGTTAAGCTAATGGCTAAAGCAAATGTATCTCTCAGCGGCAGAGATATACTCGACCTGGAAAGTCTCAGTGTTGAAGAAATTGAGCTTGTGTTGAAAACAGCTGGCGAAATGAAAAAAATTATGAAGAGGGATATTAAAAAGGTTCCTTCTTTAAGAGGCAAATCCATCATCAATCTTTTTTATGAACCCAGTACCAGAACCAGAACTTCCTTTGAACTGGCAGGTAAGTACCTTGGCGCGGATGTGGTAAACATCACTACCTCATCTTCCAGCGTAGTAAAAGGTGAATGCCTGCGCGATACTATCTTAACCGTGCAGTCCATGGCCTGCGATGCTATCGTTATGCGCCATCCTATTGAAGGTGCGGCTGCTTTTGCGGCTAATGTTGCTGATCCTGTTATCATCAATGCAGGTGACGGCGCACATGCCCATCCGTCTCAAGGCCTTTTGGACCTTTTCACAATCCGTGAACAGGGCAAAGATATTAAAGGCTTGAAAATGGCTATCATCGGCGACGTACTGTACAGCCGTGTAGCTCGTACCAATATTGCTGCCTGGACAAAGCTCGGTGCTGATGTTCATGTAGCAGGACCTATGACTTTATTGCCCCATGATATTGAAGCTTTGGGCGTAACTGTACATAAACGTGTTGAAGAAGCTATTGAAGGCGCAGACGTTGTTGACATCCTGCGTATTCAGCTGGAACGTCAGAAAAAAGGTTTGTTCCCGTCTCCTCGCGAATATGCCCGTATCTTCGGTATCAACGAAAAACGCCTGCAGCTGGCTAAGCCGGACGTAACTGTCCTGCATCCGGGCCCGATGAACCGTGGTTTGGAAATTTCCTGGGAAGTAGGCTACTGCGACAACGCTGCTATCCGTACTGAAGTACAAAACGGCGTAGCTGTTCGTATGGCGCTCTTATTCTTGACTTTGACAGGGGGTAAACACATTGAAAACATTGATTAAAAACGGCAGGGTTGTAGACCCCAGCCAAAATCTCGATGCTGTAATGGATGTCCTTGTTGAGGACGGTAAAATAAGCGCTTTAGGCAGCAATCTTGCTGTCGAAGCTGATGAAGTATATGACGCTACCGGTCTGGTAGTAACTCCTGGTTTGATTGACCTGCATACTCATATGCGTGAGCCTGGTCTGGAAGCTAAAGAAGATATTATCAGCGGTACCAAGGCTGCTGCTGCCGGTGGTGTTACTACTGTTGCCTGCATGCCTAATACTAAACCGGTAATTGACAATTCCATTATCGTTTCTGGTATTAAACAACGTGCTGCTGAAGAAAGCTATGCAAATGTAGAAGTAATCGGCGCTATCAGCAAAGGCGAAAAAGGTGAAGAACTGGCTGAGCTTGGCGATATGGCTGAAAAAGGTGCTATGGCTTTCTCCGACGATGGACATTATGTAAAAAGCTCCAGATTATTTATGTTAGCGGCAAAATATGTTACCGCTTTTGATAAGACTCTGATCTGCCATGCTATCGACCCTGAGCTTGCAGCTGAAGGCTATATGCATGAAGGTGCGGTATCTGCACGTATCGGCGTACCCGGTGTACCGGCTATCTCTGAAGATATTGCTGTTGCCCGTGACTGCCTGATTGCTGAATATACCGGTGCACATGTGCATATTGCTCATGTAGCAAGTAAAGGTGCAATCGACATTATCCGTCAGGCTAAGAAAAAAGGCGTAAATGTTACCAGTGAAGTAACTGTACACCATCTGACTTTGACTGATGAAGCATGCGCAGGCTACAGCTCTGCTACTCGCGTATCTCCGCCGCTGCGCAGCTGGGATCATGTTGAAGCAATGCGTGCTGCTGTACTGGATGGTACTGTTGATGCTATCGTTACCGACCATGCTCCTCATGCGCCGGAAGAAAAAGATGTGGAATTCAGATATGCTCCCTGCGGCTTCTGCGGTTTGGAAACCTCTCTGGGCGTTATGCTGACAGACCTTTATCATACCAATGTATTTGATTTAAATACCATAATCAGCAAGATGAGCTGCGAACCTGCTAAGCTGTTCAAATTAAAAGGCGGCACTTTGAAAGAAGGTTCCGTAGCAGATATTACGATTATGGATCTTAATAAAGAATGGACTGTTGACAGTTCCAAATTCTATACCCGCGGCAAAGCTACTCCTTATGAAGGCAAGCACTGCAAGGGTAAAGCCGTTGCTACCATGCTGGCAGGCAATTTTGTAATGAGAGATGGTGTAGTATGCACAAAATAGTAAGAAAAGGTAAATTAGTATTAAAAGACGGCAGCGTTTACGAAGGTGATTTATACGGTAAACGCAATGCTGTAGGTGAAGTAGTATTCACCACCGGTATGAGCGGTTATCAGGAAACTCTTACCGACCCTTCCTTCTGCGGACAAATCGTTGTTATGACTTATCCTCTGATTGGTAACTACGGTATCAATCCTATGTTCAATCAAGGCAAAAAATCCTATTTCCAAGGTTTTGTTATCGGTGAAATGTGCGACTACCCCAGCAACTGGCGCAGTGAAGAAACTCTGGAAGCCTTCCTTGAGAAACAGGATGTACCTACTCTGGTAGGTGTGGATACTCGTGCTATCACCAGAAAAATTCGTGAATATGGTGTTCTGAAAGGCATCATTGTTCCTGCAGAAACTTCTCAGGAAGAAATTGACGCTCTTTTGGCAACTCCTGATGTACATGACCAGATTGCTCAGGTTACCACTAAAGAGGTTTATACTTTAGGCAATGGTAAATATCATGTTGCAGTACTGGATTTCGGTATCAAACAAAACATCCTGAATTATCTGCAATGCTTTGACTGCCGTCTGACAGTTTTCCCGGCTTATACTCCGGCTGAAGAAGTACTGGCAGTAAATCCTGACGGTATTTTCCTGTCCAATGGCCCTGGAGATCCGAAAGATGTACCGGAAATCATTGCTAATGTACAGAAACTGATGGGCAAAAAACCTATTTTCGGTATCTGCATGGGTCATCAAATCCTGGCTTTGGCTAATGGCGCTGATACCTATAAAATGAAATTTGGTCATCGCGGTGTAAATCAGCCGGTAAAAGATTTGAGCACCGGTAAGATTGTTATTTCTTCTCAAAATCATGGTTATGCTGTAGATGAAAAATCTCTGGAAGGCAAAAATATTAGAATTTCCCATATTTCCATGAATGACGGCACTATTGAAGGTCTTGAATACGGCGATCATCCTTCTTTTGCTGTACAGTATCACCCGGAAGCTTGTCCCGGCCCTGGCGGTCACGAAGCTTTATTTATACGTTTTATTGATATGATGGAGGGTCGTTAAGCATGCCGAAACTTAAAAATATAAAGAAAGTCCTTGTTATCGGCTCTGGTCCTATTATTATCGGACAGGCTGCCGAATTTGACTATGCAGGTACTCAAGCCTGCCGTGCACTGAAAGAAGAAGGTCTGGAAGTTGTCCTGGTAAACAGTAACCCGGCAACTATCATGACTGATGTTAATATTGCTGACCGTGTTTATGTTGAACCTATCAACGTAGAATTCCTGGAAAGCGTTATCAAACGTGAACGTCCGGATTCTCTGCTGGCAACTCTGGGCGGTCAGGTTGGCCTGAACCTGGCTATGGCTCTGGATGAAAAAGGTATCTTGAGCGAATATAATGTTAAACTGCTGGGTACTCAGATTTCCAGTATCAAACGCGGCGAAGACCGTGAGCTCTTTAAAGAAACCATGGAAAAAATCAATCAGCCGATTCCTGAAAGCACGATTGTTGAAACTGTTATGGCTGCCTGCGAATTCGCTAAAAAGATTGGTTATCCTCTGATTGTACGTCCGGCTTATACTTTGGGTGGTACCGGCGGCGGTATTGCCAATGACGAAGAAGAACTGGTTGATATCGTACAAAAAGGTCTGGGCTACAGCCCCATTAGCCAATGTCTGATTGAACGCAGCATTGCTGGCTGGAAAGAAATCGAATTTGAAGTTATCCGTGACGCTGCTGATAACTGCATCACCGTTTGCTCTATGGAAAATGTTGACCCGGTTGGCGTACATACCGGCGACTCTATCGTAGTAGCACCGGCACAGACTCTGAACGATAAAGAAGTGCACATGCTGCGTCAGGCATCTATCGATATTGTTCGTGAACTGGGCGTATGCGGCGGCTGTAATGTTCAGCTGGCACTTGATCCGTTCTCCGAAAACTATTATGTTATCGAAGTTAACCCCCGTGTAAGCCGCAGCTCTGCACTGGCATCTAAGGCTACCGGTTATCCTATCGCTAAGGTTACTACCAAGATTGCTGTTGGCTATAACCTGGATGAAATTGAAAATGCTGTAACCAAAAAGACCAAAGCTTGCTTTGAGCCTACTATCGACTATATCGTACTTAAATTCCCGCGTTGGCCTTTCGATAAATTTGTAACTGCTGACCGTACCCTCGGTACCCAAATGAAGGCTACCGGCGAAGTAATGGCTATTGAACGCAGCTTTGAAGCTTCCATGCTGAAAGCTATCCGTTCTCTGGAAATTGGTCTGACCCATCTGGAAATGCCTGAGCTGAAAGCTTTGAGCGATGAAGAAATCAAAGACCGTATCCGCCTGATTGATGACGAAAGAATCTTTGTTATCACTGAAGCTTTGCGCCGTGGCGTGACCATTGATTATATTTACGATATTACCAAAATGGATAAATGGTTCCTGTACAAAATCAATAATATCGTAAAAATGGAAAAAGCACTGCAAACTCATCCGCTGACTCCGAGCCTGCTTCTTAAAGCTAAGAAAATGGGCTTTGCAGACAGTGTTATCGGCGGTTATGTTGGCAAGACCATGATGGAAATCCGTGAAATGCGTAAAGCTAACGGCATTTTACCGACTTACAAAATGGTTGATACCTGCGCTGCTGAATTTGAAGCAGAAACTCCGTACTACTATTCCACTTATGCAACTGAAGATGAAGTTGCAGTAAGCGATAAGAAAAAAGTTGTTGTACTTGGTTCTGGTCCTATCCGTATCGGCCAAGGCGTGGAATTCGACTACTGCTCCGTACATTCTGTATGGGCTCTGAAAGAACTGGGTTATGAAACTATCATCATCAATAATAACCCTGAAACTGTTTCCACTGACTTCGACATTTCCGATAAACTGTATTTTGAGCCTCTGACTTTGGAAGACGTTCTGAATGTAATTGATAAAGAACAGCCGGAAGGCGTTATTGTACAATTTGGCGGTCAAACTGCTATCAATCTGGCAGGTCCGCTGGATAAAGCTGGCGTTAAGATTCTTGGCAGCAGCGTAGACAGCATTGACCGTGCCGAAGACCGCGAACGTTTTGAACAATTGCTGACTGACTGTGAAATTCCTCGTCCGCAGGGACATACTGTATTCGATACCGAAGGCGCTCTGAAAGCAGCTGCTGATGTAGGTTATCCTGTTATGGTACGTCCTTCCTACGTATTAGGCGGCCGTGCTATGGAAATCGTTTATAACGATGAAGAACTGAAACATTACATGTCCAGCGCTGTTAAAGCATCTAAAGAACATCCGGTACTGGTTGACCATTATCTGCAGGGTACCGAAGTTGAGGTTGATGCAATCTGCGACGGCAAAGAAGTATTGATTCCTGGCATTATGGAACACGTAGAAAGAGCCGGTGTTCACTCCGGTGACTCCATTGCTGTATATCCGCCGCGCAGCTTATCTGAATCTGTTATCAGAACTATCATCAACTATACCAACAAGATGGCATTGGGTCTGGAAGTAAAAGGTATGATCAATATCCAGTACATTGTCCGCAATGACCATGTATTCGTTATTGAAGTAAATCCGCGTTCTTCCAGAACTGTACCGTTCCTGAGTAAAGTAACCGGCGTTCCTATGGTAAATGTTGCTACTAAGGCAGCTATGGGCTGCAGCCTGAAAGAACAAGGCTATAAAGCTGGTCTGAAACTGTTCCCGGACTATTATGCAGTTAAAGCACCGGTATTCTCCTTCAATAAGATGAGCAACGTAGATATCACATTAGGGCCTGAAATGAAATCTACCGGTGAAGTTATGGCTGTGGATTATCAATACAGCCGTGCTCTGTATAAAGCTTGTATTGCATCCGGCATCAATGTGCCGCATGAAGGTTCCATCCTGATTACTGTTGCAGACATGGATAAAGAAGAAGCTGCTGAAATTGCTAAAGGTTTTGAGGACCTTGGCTATAAAGTAACTGCTACCGGCGGTACTGCTGAATATCTGACCAACCATGGCATTGAAGTTCGCGTTGCTACCAAAGTAAGCGAAGGCAGCCCCAATATCCTTGATGATATCAAAGAAGGCCATATCAGCATGGTAATCAACACTACCAACCATGGCCGTGATGCTGAACGTGACGGATTTAAAATCAGACGTTCTACTGTTGAACATGCTATTGCCTGCCTGACTTCTCTGGATACTGCACGTGAGCTGCAGCACGTTATGAGTGCAATGCGCCGCCGTCGTGTTATCAGTATCGTTGCATTGCAGGATCTGGCTTGGGAGGACTAAACATGCCAAAAACAATTGCTGAAGCAAAAGTGATTGGACAAAAAGTACTGAACAGTACTATTAAAATGATTGAAGTTTATGCACCTGAAATTGCTGAGCAGGCTGTTCCCGGACAGTTTGTCAATGTACAGGTGTGCAGAAATACTGCTCCGCTGCTGCGCCGTCCGTTCGGCGTAGCCGGAGTAAATAAAAAAGAAGGAACTTTCACCATGATTTACAGAATTATTGGTGAAGGTACCCATATTCTTGCTGATGTTTGCACTGGTGATAAGCTCAGCATAGTCGGACCTTTAGGTCATGGCTTTGATATGAGTGCTAAAAAGCCGCTGCTGGTAGGCGGTGGCCTTGGCCTTGCTCCGCTCCTGTTTTTAGCAGGCGGTTTTGGTAAAGGCAACAGCGACATCCTGATGGGTGGACGCTGCAGTGAAGAAGTTTTCTGGACTTGCCTGTATGAAAATCTGTGCTCCGAAGTATTCGTGACTACGGATGACGGCAGCCAGGGAACTAAAGGCACTGTTATGGCATTGCTGCCGGAACTGCTGCAGAAGAATGGTTATGACTGCGTATATGTATGCGGTCCGGTACCCATGATGAAAGCAGTTGCCGAGGCTTGCCTGCAGGCTGGTGTAAAATGCCAGGTCTCTTTGGAAAAATATATGGCTTGTGGTTTAGGTGCTTGTCTTTCCTGTGCCTGCGGCGGTATTGGCAGACGCATGAAAGTATGTACTGACGGTCCTGTATTCTGGGCAGAGGAGGTAACAGAATGGTAAAGGCATTATATGAAGGCAGATTGGCAGTAGATATTGCCGGTTTGAAAATGCAGACTCCTGTTACTACCGGTTCCGGTACTTTTGGTTTTGGTCTGGAATTCTGTGATTTTCTGGATTTGGAAAAGGTTGGAGCAGTTACTGTAAAAGGAACATCCCTTTTGCCTGCGGCTGGTAATAAAGGCCAGCGTGCTGTGGAAACTCCTTCCGGAATGCTGAATTGCATCGGTTTGGAAAATCCCGGCAGCGATTATTTTCTGGAACAGACTCTGCCTAAACTGCGCCAGTATGATGTACCAGTAATTGTCAACATTTACGGTCATTCTCCGGAAGAATATGGCGAAGTTGCCAAAAAGCTGGATGTAGATGGTGTAGATGCGCTGGAAATTAATATTTCCTGCCCTAACGTAAAAGAAGGAGGCATCGTTTTCGGTACTTGTCCGGAAGCTGCAGCAGAAGTAATCCAGCAGGTAAAGAAAAATACCTCTAAAATGGTTATTACTAAATTATCACCGAATGTTACCGATGTTGTAGCGATGGCGAAGGCTGCAGAGGCTGCCGGTACTGATGCTATTTCTCTTATCAATACCCTTATTGGTACCAAGATTGATATAGAACGCCAGCGTCCTGTATTGGGCAATGTTATTGGTGGTTTAAGCGGTCCGGCAGTAAGACCTGTAGCAGTGCGTATGTGCTATCAGGTTGCTCAGGCAGTAAGCGTGCCTATTATCGGTATGGGCGGTATTATGAATGCAGAGGATGCAATTGAGTTTATGCTTGCAGGTGCCAGTGCAGTAGCAGTAGGAACTGCTAATTTTGTACATCCTGATATTGCAGAAACTATTGCACATGGTATGCTGGCATATCTTGACCGTCATAATGTACGCAACATAACAGAAATTATCGGCTTGGCTCTGCCGGAAGGTAAAGCAAGCATGCCGCTGTATAATAAATAAGATATAGGCAATGTTTTCATGTTTTTCATTGCCATTAGGTAAGGAGGAGATTTTGTGCAGCACGATGATCGTTTAATAGTAGCACTTGATTTCCCTACACTGGAACAGGCTAAAAGCTGTGTGCTGGAATTGGGAGATGCAGTAAGCTATTATAAAGTTGGTATGGAATTGTACTATGCTGTGGGCAGCGAAATTATCCGCTTCCTGAAAAGTCAGAATAAGCAGGTATTTCTGGATCTTAAACTGCAGGATATTCCTAATACAGTAGCACATGCTCTTACTGTACTCAGTGGTCTGGGTGCAGATATGATGAATGTACACGCTGTAGGCGGACGTAAAATGATGAGTGAGGCTGTTAAGGCAGTACATGCTGCTGCTGAAGCTGCAGGAAAACCGGCTCCCAAACTGATTGCTGTTACCATTCTTACCAGTATGGATAATGAGCAGTTTGCTGATTTGAATTATAAAAATACCATTGCTGAACAGGTAATTGCTTTAGCAAAATTGGCTAAAGAAGCAGGTATGGACGGCGTTGTTGCTTCTCCTCAGGAAGCTTCCGCTATCAGAGAAGCCTGCGGCAAAGATTTCCTGATTGTTACTCCCGGCGTACGTCCGGCAGGCGCATCTCTTGATGACCAAAGCCGTGTAGCAACACCGGCAGGCGCATTTAAAAACGGTTCCAGCCATATTGTAGTTGGTCGTCCTATTACCAAGGCTGAAGACAGACAGGCTGCCGCCGCAGCAATCGTGGAAGAAATCAAAGGAGTGTAGACTGATGTTGGAAGAAAAAGACGTAATGAAAATGCTGGAAGAAACCCAGGCTGTACTGCACGGTCACTTTTTGCTGACCAGCGGCTTGCATAGCCCTATGTATGTTGAAAAATTCAATGTACTGCAGCATCCTAAATATACTGAAAAACTGTGCCAGGAAATTGCTCGTCGTTATGAAAATGACAATGTAGAACTGGTTGTAGGTCCTGTAACCGGCGGCATTCTGCTTGCTCATGAAGTAGGCAAGGCTCTTGGTACACGTGCTATCTTCACTGAACGTGAAAACGGCAAAATGACACTGAAACGTGGCTTCCATATTGAACCTGGTACTCGTGTACTGGTAGTTGAAGATATTGTTACTACCGGCGGCAGTGTACGTGAGGTTATGGAAGTTGTTAAAGAACATGGCGGCGAATTAGTTGGTGTAGGTCTTTTAGTTGACCGTAGCGGCGGTAAAGTTGATTTCGGTATCCGTACTGAAGCATTACTGCATCTCAGCGTAGAAACTTTTGATCCTAACAATTGCCCGCTGTGTGCTAAAGGTATTCCTTTTACCAAACGCGGCAGAACCGGTAAATAATTTATAAAAGTGTTGAAGGTACGCTGATTTTAAGCGTTTTAAAACAATAAGAACTTAAAAATGTACCCATTTTGTACCCGTTTGAAAAATTGGGTACAAAAATACAGAGGGAAAACACAAATTATATTGTGTTTTCCCTCTTTTTTTATTACTCGTTAATTGCTTTTTCAAAAATATCTACGGATGCTTTTTTCATACTGTCTGTATTGTGGACGTATGTGTCCATTGTGATTTTGATATTTGCATGTCCTAAACGTTCCTGTACATCTTTAATGTTTGCACCGGTCTCGATAAGTATTGTAGCGTGAGTGTGCCGCAATGAGTGAAAATTAAATGGTATATGTAATTTTGTCCTTATAACTTTAGATGCCCATTTTAGATTATCTAAATTATAAAGTGTACCGTGTTCACGTACACAAACCATATCAAGAAAATTTACATTATGTGGAATGTCTTTTATATATGCTGACAGCAGTCTATTAGCATTACCATTATCAGTTTTTAAATTTTCTTGATAAATAGCTGTGTAATATTCCCCAAAATTCCATTTATTATATTGCTGCTGTTTTTTGGCTGCCAAAAGAATATTGTATAGCATTTCTCCAAAATAAATTGTTCTTATTGATGCTTTCGTTTTTGGTACATTGAAATACCAACCTTCAGGCGTATTTTGATTTTTATATCTTTTTACAAGTGTTTTATTCACATTGATTGTACGATTTCTTAAATCTATGTCATCCCATGTAAGGGATAATACTTCTCCGGCACGTAAGCCTGTATAGTAAGAAATCATTATAGGTAGATATGCACCAGTGTGTGGATGAAAATATTCTGTGATTTTATCAATTTGTTGTTTTGATAAAACATAACGTTCTAAAACTTTTTCATTATCCATATTAGGGATTTTAACAGATTTACAAGGATTGTATTTTATATAATTTAGTGGTTCTACTGCATAATTTAAACAAGTTGATAATAATTTGAATATTTTTTGAATATAACCTTTGCTTAAACCGTTTTTCTTTAAATTATTTATAAATTCCTGTATTGTAGTTGCTTGCAACGATTTAAGCTTATATTTTCCAAAACTATTTTTAAAGTGATGATTGATTATAAGTGTGTAACTATAAGTGGTTTGCGGTTTTAAATTTACTGAAGCGTAACTATCTAACCAATGATCAAGATAATCAGCAACGGATATTTCGGATGGCTTGAAATACATACCGCTATTGTTGTATTCGGCCAGTGCTTTAATACCTGCTGCTTCACATTCTTTTTTGGTAACAAAACCACTTTTACTTATACGTTTTCTTTTTCCGTCTATTTTCGCAACATCAAAGCGATATTGGTAGTAATTACCCCGTTTACTGATTGTGACACCAGCCATGTAAAAATCACCTCTTATTAAATTTAGAAAAATCGGGGATTATTCTATAATCGTACACAATGTTTATACCATTTTCTTTTTTAGTTAGTGCTGTTATTGTGTAATTTGAATTGCTTACTGGTTCTAATGTATCACTATCCAATTTTATGCAATTTATAAAAGAGTTATTTTCAATATTTCCTAAAACATATAATCCATTGTTTTTATTATCTTCAAAAACTAATTTATCGGTTGATTTGTATGTTCCAACAATTTGGAAATTTTCTGTTGCTGGATTGATTAATTTTTGGAAATGCAATGTACGTACAATTTGATATTCTGTTTCTATATATTCTTTAATAGAATTTGTAAAATGCTCACGCTTTCTGCGTGTTAAAAAACTAATGTCATATTTATTTTTTATGTAATCATCTAATGTAATTTCATTTGAAAGTGTGTTAGAAATTTCAGTTGTGAAAAATTCTATAATAGAACAGTTTAAAGCATCAGATACTTTAATTAGCGTTTCTATTGATGGTATACGTTTTCCATTTTCCCAATCTGTAATGCTGATGCGTCCTATATTTAATTTTTCTGATAATTGTTGTTGAGTTAAACCAGCGCGTTTTCTTAAAATTTTAATATTTTTAAAGTTGAATTCGTTTTTTATCATAGTATCACACCTCTTTAAAAAAGTTATATTAAAAAAATTTTTGTAAACATTGTTTGCATGGGTACAAAAATAAATTTGTAAGCGTAGCATTTTTTATCACTTATTATAATTTATTGACATTTATTAGCGTTTATAATTCAAATACAAAATGTAGCTTAAAATATATCAAAAAATGAGAAATATTGCAAAAATATTACATAATGTTATACTAAAATTATAGTTATTATTATTATTAAAGTCAATAAAAAGAGGTGAAAAAATATGTCGATTGACAAAAGAATGAAGAAAAATAATTTGTTGGTTAGAAATGAATTAAAACGCAGGAAAATTTATATGTGGCAATTAGCTGATTATCTAAACGTCAGTGAAGTAACGATGTGTAAACGATTAAGATATGAATTACCAGAAGCTGTTCAAAAAGATATTGTGAATAAAATTCGTGAAATGGTAAATGCTGGGTAATTATGACAACATCAAAGCTGCTGTTATAGAAATCTGTATTGACGATGATACGAAATTACCTTTGGAAATGATCTATTTAACTGCGTCTGATACTTAAATGTTCAAGGTGCGTCCCTGCGCTGTTCAAGGTGAAAAAATTTACCTTGAACAGGCGTAAACGCAGACGGGGTGCGGTGTTTGGGGTTTGCGTTCAAGGTGTTCAAGGTGATTTTAAGTTATTTATATATTTGATAATATAATTAAATATGTAATCTATAAGTTACTATATATTATATATATAATAAAAAATAATATAATATAGGGGACTTTCGGAAGGACACCTTGAACACTAAACGCTGAAACGTAGGCTGGGTGCGGGTTTGAGGGTGTTCAAGGTGAAAAATTTACCTTGAACATAACCTTGAACACCTTGGGACACTTTTGACAAAAACATAGTATTCATGCGGGTTTTTGGGGTTTTTATACCTTGAACTTTTTGATTGTGAGGTGTTATTTTTGACGGCAAACAGTATTTAGAACAGATAAGACGATATGTAAAAGATTATGGTGATAGGTTTAAACCTTATTTTAACCTATAAAAGTATTGATGAAAGAAAAGAGGTTATTGAAAATGATTGATAAAATAGAAGTTATGAAAATGTATGAGGATGTATTAAAAAATAATTGTGATATTACTGTTAATTCAGGTGTTGATAGCAGCAAATTAATGTATTTAAGAGTACCGTTAAATGTACTGCGTTTATGCTGGAATGAAAAAGATAAGGCAAAAGAAGCCTACAAAAACAGATTGAAAAACATTGATGATGTGTATGGTAAAGGTAGTAAAGGGCAAATTCAGTATTATAAAGTTGCTGAAGAAGAATACAAAGAGCTTATAAATGTATTACAAGTAAATGCCAAAGAGGCGTGTAGAAAATCTTTTAATGATATTAGATCATTGTTAGAAACTCATGTTATAACACCTATGCCTGTTGAAATTTCAAATCAAATTAATTATTTAAAAGATTATGGAAGAAAACTTACTGATAAAGAAAGAGAGTTGGTTATTACTAAATGTAAAAATAATTATAGAGCAATTAAAATTATCAACGAGCATTATATTACACCCAAATTAGTTTTGATTAGTTATGAAGAAATGAAAAATACCTTAGATGAGATGGAACGACTTATTTTAGATTGCATAAATGATGTTATTGGTGAATACAAACGAAGATTGGTTTTGTATGGTGAAATTGAAAAATCCGCTGATGATGATTTAAAAGTTTTTTTTGGAGTAGAAAAACCAGCAGATAAAATTGAAAATTAAAGAAAATAAATATACCTGCGTTATAATTCTAAACGCAGGTGAAAGGTGGTAAATAGATGTCTACAATTTCAACAGCAATAGAGATGCAAGATAGAGTATCAGCGACACTTAACAGGATACAAACCACTTTATACAACACTACGGCAGCATTTGAAGCAGTTGATGCAGCATCAAGTCGTTGTCTTGACATGTTTCAAATTACTTCCGTAACACAGGAAATGTATCGTTATGAACAGCAGATTGAAGATGTTGAAAACCAATTAAAACAGGCTAACGCACAAATTGAGCGTATGCAAAAAGAAACTGAAGAAGCAAGTAAAAAAGCAAGCGGTTTAGGTGATTCATTCGGAACGGTAATGGAAATTATCGGTGGACTTGGGATTGCGTATGCTGTTCAATCACAGATACAGCAGGCTATTGCTTATGCTTCCGATTTGACAGAAGTACAGAACGTCGTTGATGTTTCTTTTGGTAATTCTGCGAAAATCGTTGATGAATGGGCAAAAACAACGCTTACAGCATACGGTATTAATGAATTATCAGCAAAACAATACGCTGGTACGATGGGGGCAATGCTTAAATCAAGCGGTGTAGCAGGTGAAGCCGTAACCGATATGTCAATGCGTATTGCTGAATTATCAGGTGATATGGCGTCATTCTATAATTTACGTGCTGAAGAAGCTTTTTACAAAATTCGTGCTGGTATTTCAGGAGAAACAGAGCCGTTAAAAGAACTTGGTATCAACATGAATGTTTGTAACCTTGAAGCATATGCGTTAAGTCAGGGTATAACCAAAACATATAACGAAATGTCGCAAGCAGAACAGACGTTATTAAGGTATAACTACCTGATGGCTGTTTCTGCTGATTCGCATAATGACTTTTCACGTACCATAAATAGTTATGCTAACCAGCAAAGGTTATTAACAGAAAATTGGACGCAGTTTACAGCATCGCTTGTCACAGGGGTATTGCCGATATTAGCGCAAGTATATAAAAGCATGAATGCGGGTATAACGTTTATTAAAGATAATTGGACGATAATTTTACCGATTATAAGCGGTTTAACTGCTGTTACAACCACGTTTGCGGCTGCATGGGGTATAGCCAAAGCGCAGATGATTATGACTAATATAGCAATGGCAGCTCAAACGGCAGGAACTATTGCATATACGGCAGCGACAATAAGTGCTGCGTTTGCGCAAGGCGGTTTAAATGCTGCCATAGCTGCGTGTCCTGTTACTTGGATCATAGCAGGTCTTGTTGCGGTAGTTAGTGTTGTGTGGGCTATAATACAGGCATATTTAAACCTGACGAATAGTACAAATACAGCTTTTGGTGTTATTGTTGGTACTGTTGCCGTTGCGGCATCAATCATAGCGAATACATTTATCGGTATGCTAAATGGCTTAATTCAATTTTTATATACAATTTTTGTATATCCTTTTTTAAACATCATTGAATTTGTTATCAACGCTTTTAACGGTGGTTTTGATACTTTTGGCGATGCGGTTGCAAACTTAATCGGTAAAATTATTGGTTGGTTTTTATCACTGGGTACTGTTGTTACAAAAATCATTGATGCTATTTTTGGTACTGACTGGACAAGCGGACTGAACGCCTTACAAGATACTGTTGTTGCTTGGAGTAAAAATAATAACGCAATAACACTTAATCAACATTCTGAAGGTATACAGCGTATCGAATACGGCGCAGCTTGGGATGCTGGTACTAAATGGGGCAACGATGTTGTAAAAGATATTTTTGATAATAACGCATTAAATGGCACTGGTGTAAATGAAGCAGTTGCTAATGCGACAACAATGAATGATATTGCTGCCAATACTGGCAATACTGCCGCTGGTGTTGATAAGCTGTCTAACTCCGTTGATATTAGTAATGAGCAATTACAATACATGCGTGATCTTGCTGAACAGGAAGTTATCAACCGTTTTACAACGGCTGAAATGAAGGTTGACATGTCAGGTATGAATAATACAGTAAATAACGGGTCAGATTTAGATACTATTATTAACACAATTTCCCATGGAGTGCAGGAAGCGATGATAATTTCGGCAGAAGGATTACATAAGTAATTTTAATGGAGGTGAAAAATATGAAGATTAGAATAGATGTACCAATTGGTAGACATCTTAATACAATTAAATGTCCATGTGCTTCTAATGGTAAAATTGAATTAGAATACGGAAAGTATTCTACTTATGCGATTGTGCAAGGAAGTATTGCTGATTGGGCGATTGAAAATTTACAAAATACTGCTGTATTACAAAAATTACATGAATAACTTTTGAATAAAAATTGGAATGTACACTGAAAATATTTTGGTATACATTCCAATTTTATTTGAAATTAAATTTGAGGAAATATGTGTATGAATAAGCAAGAAGTAAAAAAGTATCTTGAAAAATATGGTTATATTGATGTTTGTATTGAAGTTGCAAGATTTTCAATAAATAAAGATTTAGAATTAGCTAAACATTATAGAGGTGAACCGATAAAAATAAAAGAGGATATTATCCAAAATAAGAAAAAGATACAAAAGTTAGAAAGAGAAAAAAATCAAATAAGAAAAAGTATAGAAGTGCTTGAACCAATACAAAAAGAGGTTATAAAGTTAAGGTATTTTGAAAATTTAAATTTTTATGAAATTGCTGAAAAAATGATGTATTCATATAAGTATGTAAGTAATTTACATTCAAACGCTCTAAAAACGCTTACAAAAATCGGTTTGGAGCGTGTTTTGTAAAAAATGAATAGCAAACTATACATGTGATTTAAAAAAACTCTTAAAAACGGAATTTAAGCGTATAGGTTATATGTTATAATATGATAAAGAGGTGTTTACAATGAAAAAATTTTTAATTGCATTTGCGGCAGCTGCTATAATTCCAATGACGGCAGCCGCTTGTACCTATGAAAACATTAAACTTGAAGATGGTACTGTTAAAGCACGCTGGATACCGTGCAACGATGAAAGTTGTGCTGACTACCAACGTCATAAAAAAATGATTGAAAATCAAAATGTTCATGTAAATGATGTTGCGCCTGCTAAACCAGTAAATCGTTTTGAAACCGCTAACATCAAGATTGAGGACTTAGAAGAAGTCAAAGAAAGCACTGGTACAATATATGATAAAAAGCAGCATCGTGAACGCAATGTTGACGCAATCAATGCTGAAAACGATGCTATAAATGCAGCAATAAAAAGAGCTGGTAAGCTGCCTGAACCAGCGGAGAAAAAAGAAAATCGCTGACGGTATTAAAGTTTTTTGTACCCATTCTGTACCCAATATCAGTAAAATATGTTAAATGTTAGTAAATGATTGTAAATACCAATAAAGGATAGATATACCTTGTAATATATGAGTTTATGCGGCTTTTAAGTGTTTATAAATGTCGATAAATTTCAATAAAGGATTTGCTGAATAGTTGCGGCAGAACCGGTAAATAATTATACATAATAAAAAAACAGACTGCATTTTATGCAGTCTGTTTTTTTATTTATTGGATTACAGATAATTTTTTTCTTCTACATGATTAGAATGCAGCAGTTCTTCCGCAAGCTCGCTAAGTGGTTTTGTGAGATATTCTGCATAAACTTCCTGTACATCCGGATTGTTATGTGATTGTTTCAGCGGACGGTCATTATCCAGTTTGTAAAGTTTCTGACCGCGGCTGCCGGCAAGTTCACAGCCATCGTGAATGGGCTGTCCGCCACCGCCTACGCAGCCGCCGGGGCAAGCCATAACTTCTACAAAGTCGTATTCTGCTTTACCGGCTCTGATATCTGCCAGCAACTTATCAGCATTACCGAGACCGCTTACAGTACAGGTACGCAATACTTTGTCACCCAGTTTGAATTCCTGCACTTTACGTCCAGCTTCACCGCGTACACCTACGAAAGCATCGCGAGGGGCTTCTTTGCCCTCAACAATGGCATAAGCGGTACGCAGAGCCGCTTCCATAACACCGCCGGTTGCACCAAATATAACACCGGCACCGGTACTCTTGCCTAAAGGATTGTCAAAGGGCATTTCCTGCAAGGTAGTAATATCAATATGTTCAGCTCGTATCATGCGGGCGAATTCGCGGGTTGTCAGAACAATATCTACATCACGGGCACCGCTGCTGCACATACTGGGAAGAGCAGCTTCGCGTTTTTTGGAAACGCAGGGCATAATGGAAATGGAGCAGATTTCTTCCGGAGCAAGTCCTTTAGATTTAGCAAAATAAGTTTTAAGTATAGCGCCAAAAATCTGCTGCGGAGATTTGGTTGTGGAAAGGTGAGAAACAAAGTCAGGATGTCTTTTGGTAACATAACTTACCCAACCAGGGCAACAGGAAGTAAACATAGGCCATTTATGTTTAGCAGGTTCCTGCAGGTGTTCCAGTAATTCACTGCCTTCTTCCATAATGGTAACGTCAGCGGAAAAGCTGGTGTCAAAAACGTAGTCGAAGCCCATGCGTTTTAAAGCAGCAACCATCAGTCCTTCGGTTGCTTTGTCTTCAGGTAGACCCATAGCTTCTGCCCAGGCTGTACGTACTGCAGGAGCAACTTGTACCGCTGTTACTTTGCTGCTATCCGCCAAAGCGGCGAAAACTTTAGGTACATCATCACGCTCACGCAGCGCGCCGGTGGGGCAGTGGGTTATACATTGACCGCACAGGCTGCAGTCTGCTGCTGCTATATCAATGCTGCCGGTTACGCCAACAGTAGTACGTGCACCGGTGTTTTGCACTTCCCAAATATTAAGATGTTGTACTTTATCGCAAATCTGCACACAGCGCATGCACTTAATACATTTTTTGGAATCGCGAATCAGCGGGAAATCCATATTCCAGGGCAAATCTGCTACATCTTTGGCAAAAGGGCTGTCAAAAATAGCTAAATCATTAGCTGTTTTTTGCAGGCTGCAGTTACCGCTGCGCACACACATGGCGCAGGTGCAATCATGCTGGGAAAGAATGAGTTCAACGTTGGTACGTCTGGTAGCGCGTACTTTAGGAGAACTGGTGTAGATTACAAGACCATCTTCTACAGGAGTATTACAGGAGGTAACAAGCTTATTTTTGCCTTGGATTTCTACTACACATACCTTGCAGGCACCTATTTCGTTGATACCTTCCAAAAAGCAAAGATGGGGGATATTGATGCCGACAGAAGCGGCAGCTTTCATAATCGTAGTGCCTTCAGGCACGGTTACTTTTTGTCCGTCGATAGTTAAAGTTACCATCTGAAAGATCTACCTCCTTTCAGTGAGCTCATGCCGAATTTATCGCAGCGCAGGCAGCGTCCGGCTTCCTGGCATGCTTCCTGCACAGTCATGCTGCACTCGAATGCATCAAAATTATTTTTTCTCTCACTCGGTTCTTTTTCATTCATCTGAATTCTGCCACAGGGCTGCTTATCTTCCAGCTTAGGTGCAGGAATCTCTACATCACAGGTGATTTCATGATGATAACCGAGATATTCGTCGATATTGGCAGCAGCAACCTTACCTGCAGCAATAGCACGGATAACAGTTGCAGGTCCGGTTACGCAGTCGCCGCCGGCAAAAAGTTTGCTGTCATCAGGGAGTTTTGTGCTATCTAAAGCAGCAATATTACCGCGTTTTACTTTTACGCCTGCTTCTTCAAAAGCTTGCAGTTCGATTCCCTGACCAATAGCGACAATGACGATATCACAGGGGATTCTCTGCAGAGGCAGGTCTGCACGTACGGGACGAGCACGGCCCCAGTCATCAATAGGACCGATAATCTGAGGTTCAACCCATAATGCAGCAACTTTGCCTTCAGCATCTTTTTCTATTTTATGCGGTGCTTTAAGACTGTAAAGTTCTGCACCTTCTGCAATTGCGCCTTCAATTTCTTCCGGCAGGGCGGTCATATCTTCCTGACGGCGTCTGTAGGCAATGCCTACTTTTTCCGCACCTAGGCGGATAGCACTGCGGGTGCAGTCCATAGCTACATTGCCGCCGCCGACGATGACAACAGTTTTACCGGTAAAATCAGGCATATTATCATCGCCGATATTACGCAGTAATTCTACTGCAGAAATTACACCGTCAGCATCTTCGCCTTCAATACCGATTTTTTTGTCGATATGTGCGCCGATAGCGATGTAGACTGCATCATAATCTTTATTTAACTGTTCCAGAGAGATTTCTCCCGGAGCATTGCCGATTTTGCTGTTTAAATGTACTTCTGTACCGGTAGCTAAAATAGCATCAATATCCTGCTGCAGACGTTCACGAGGGAAACGGTAGTTTGGAATACCATAACGCAGCATGCCGCCCAGCTTGCTCTTTGCTTCAAATACAGCAGTCTGGTGACCCATCAGCTGCAGGTAGTAAGCAGCTGTAAGGCCGCTGGGGCCACCGCCGATAATTGCTACACGTTTTCCGGTAGCAGGAGCTTTTTCCGGCAGCGGAACGGTATTGCTGGGAGCATTATCAACTGCCATGCGTTTTAAACCGCGGATATTGATGGCGGTGTCGATGATATTGCGGCGGCAGTGAGCTTCGCAGGGATGCTCGCAAATGAGACCGCAGGCAGTAGGAAACGGATTATCTTTGCGGATAAGTTTTACAGCGTCTGCATAACGTCCTGCGCCTACCAGAGAAATATATCCGGGGATATCTACTTTAGCAGGGCAGAAAGCAGTACAGGGAATCGGAGCTATGGCTAAGCCGGAGCAGGTTCCTTTTTCTAGATGATGAATATAATCATCCATGAAGCCATCTAAACCAGTCAGAACCATATTAGCGGCTTCATAGCCGATAGCGCAGTCCGCGGAGTCGCGAATATTAGCTGCGGTACTCTTTATTACTTCAATAGTTTTTTTGGTTGCTTTACCGTTCAGTACATCTTCCAGCAGATGCTGCAGCTGGCCAAGTCCGATACGGCAGGGAACACATTTGCCGCAGGTCTGCGCATGGCAAAGTTTAAGAAATGACAGCTGCAGATCTATCGGACAAGCTCCCGGAGGACTGGCGATGAGATGACGTTCTAGGTCTTTATACAGGCGTTCTACTGTACGCTGTGCCTGGGTTTGTGTTTCAAGATGTAGGCGACTCATATTTCCCTCCTAATTGTAATCTTAAAATTGACCTTATTTAAAGTGTATACTATATATGCGTAAAATATACAATAGTATGCAATAATTATAACTAATTTTAGATAGTTTGGCAATTAAAATGTTCTTTTGGGTACAGATGCAGCGCTTTTTGTTACTTTTGATAAAAAATATTTTTACTATATTTACTATATGTTATACTAAGTAAAGAAACATCTTGAAGAATACGGGAGATGATGGGTATGCATTTAACTGCTACACATATTATCAGCCTGCTTTTAACGCTTGCAGTAAGTATTTTGCCAGGCATAATTATTTCCAGAAGGATAAAATCAGCTGATGATTATAATGTCGGCGGCCGCAGTGCCGGTGTGAGCCTGGTTGCAGGCAGCATTATCGGTACTTTGGTAGGCGGTGCAGCTACAGTTGGCACAGCGCAGCTTGGCTTTACTTTAGGCTTGACTGCCTGGTGGTTTACTCTTGGCAGCGGCATTGCTCTGCTTATTATGGCTGCTTTTTATGCCGTTCCTTTGCGCAGAAGCGGATTGACAACTGTCAGTGAATTTCTTGTAGAAAGCTATGGTAATAAGGCTGGCATACTCACCAGTTTGTCGGCATCGGCAGGTATTTTTTTCAGTATTGTAGCCAGTACTTTAACAGCGTTGCATTTAGTTGCAGGTATTTTTAATGTAGAACTGACAACGAGTGCCGTTATCATATTGCTTATTACCGCAGGTTTTGTATTTTTTGGCGGTATCAGCGGCAGTGGTATGGCAGGCTTACTGAAACTGGGCTTTATTTTTCTGACTATTTTTGCCGGTGGCTTTCTGTCCTTTGAAGAATTGGGCGGCTGGCAGGGTCTGCATCGTACTTTTCCGGAGTATCCCTGGTTCAGCTTGTTTGGCAGAGGTTGGCAGGATGGCCTTTCCAGTTTATTATCCATGGTCGTAGGTGTTATTTCTACACAAAGTTATGTGCAGGCTATTTTTTCTGCCAAAGACAGCAAAACTGCTGTCAAGGGATGTACTGCTGCTGCCTGTGTTATTATTCCTATAGGCTTGCCGTCCGTACTAATAGGCATGTTTATGCATGTACATCATCCTGAAATCAATTCTATTGATGCCCTGCCTTTATATATGATGTATTATCTTCCTGATTGGCTGGGTGGTATAGGTTTGGGCGCACTGCTGCTTTCTGCTCTTGGCTCTATTGCGGGTCTTGCTCTGGGCATTGGTACCATGATTTCTCGTGATTTGGTGAAAAAGTTTTGGCGTAATGCAAACCAGGTTAATCTTTTGTGGACCAATCGGTTTTGTGTTTTGCTGGTAACAATCTGCGCTATTGTTTTTGTATTCTTCCATTTGCATTCTTCCGTGCTGGAATGGAATTATCTGTCCATGGCTTTGCGGGGCAGCGGTATTTTTCTGCCTTTGACATTTGCTATTTTCTTTCCCTGGCAGATACCAAGTTTGGCTGGACTGTCAGCTATATTCTTTGGCATTGTTATGTCCTGTATGTGGACTATCTGGCCGCCGTTGAAGGTAAATGCACTATTTCCGGCGTTGCTTTGCAATCTTATCTTTCTTCTTCCTGGAATTATTTATTACCGTATTTATAAGAAAGAAAATTAATAATCTTTATATATCGTAGTTAGAGGTTTTTATGGAAAAAAAGTTTACTCATCTGCATGTACATACGGAATACAGCCTTTTAGATGGTGCTTCTAAGATTACCGATTTATTAAGCTATGCTAAAGAGCTGGGCATGGATAGTATCGCGATTACTGACCATGGCGTTATGTATGGCGTGATTGATTTTTATCAAGAGGCAGTTAAGCAAGGTATTAAACCTATTCTTGGCTGTGAAGTATATGTTGTAGATAATCATTTGGAAAAAAATAATCGCAGTATGCATCATTTAATACTGCTTGCTGAAAATAATACCGGCTATCATAATCTGATGAAGATTGTTTCCAGAGGGCAACTGGAAGGGTTTTATTATAAGCCGCGTGTAGACAAAGAAATTTTGCGGCAGAACAGCGAAGGTATTATCTGTCTGAGTGCCTGCATTATCGGTGAAGTGCCGTCATATATATTGCAGGACAATATGGATGGTGCCAGAAGGACAGTTCAGGAATTCATTGATATTTTTGGCAAGGACAACTATTTTCTTGAGGTGCAGGATCACAGTCTGCCGGAAGATAAAAAAATTAACCGTGGGCTGAAAATATTAGCGCAGGAATTTGGTTTAGGTCTTGTAGCAACTAATGACTTGCATTATGTAAGGAAAAAAGATGCTGAGGCTCAGGATGTGCTGATGTGTATTCAGACCAACAGCACGGTAGATGCGCCTGAACGCATGCGTTTTCCTAATAACGAGTTTTATCTTAAAAGTTATGATGAAATGGCGGAGCTGTTTGGTTCTTGTCCGGAAGCTTTGGAGAATACGCAGCTTATTGCTGAACGATGTAATGTAGAATTGGAGTTTGGCAAACTGCTCCTGCCAGAGTTTCCTATTCCAGAAGGCTTTGCTGACGCTAATGCATATTTGCTGCATTTATGCCAGGAGGCTATTCCGGTAAAGTATGGCGGGCAAAATGAAGAAGTTTTAAAAAGATTAGATTTTGAGCTTGATATTATCAGGACAATGGGCTATTCCTGTTATTTCCTGATTGTATGGGATTTTATTGATTATTGCAAAAAGCATGATATTCCGGTCGGACCGGGCAGGGGCAGTGCAGCAGGCAGTATTGTTGCCTATCTTTTAGGTATTACTAATATTGATCCATTAAAATATCATCTGTTGTTTGAACGTTTTTTAAATCCGGAACGTGTCAGCATGCCTGATATTGATACGGACTTTTGCTATGTAAAACGTGATCAGGTACTGGACTATGTTGTACGCCGCTATGGTCAGGAGCGTGTGGCACAGATTATTACCTTTGGTACACTGCAGGCAAGGGCAGCAGTACGTGACGTAGGGCGTGCGCTTGGTATGACTTATGGCGCTGTGGATGAAGTAGCCAAGAAAATTCCCCGTGAGCTTGGTATAACTTTGGATAAGGCTTTAGCCAGCAATAATGAGCTGCATGACCTGTATGAGCAGAATGAACAGGTGCACAGGCTTATTGATCTGGCAAAGAGCGTCGAAGGAATGCCGCGTAATGCTGGTACGCATGCTGCAGGTGTTATTATTGCTCCGCAGGACCTTAAAGATTATGTACCGCTGCAGCTGGGCAATGAAGGTTCTGTTATCACACAGTATGACAAGGATAAAGTAGAAAATCTTGGTCTGCTGAAAATGGATTTTCTTGGTTTACGTACCTTGACAGTTATTGGTGATACGATTCGCTTTATTGAAGAGACAACAGGAGAAAAAATAGATATTGATAATATACCATTAGCTGACAAAAAAACTTGTCAAATGCTCTGTGATGGAGATACCTACGGTGTGTTCCAGCTGGAATCTGCAGGTATTACCAAGCTGGTAATGGAGTTGGCACCAGAAAGTTTTGAAGATTTAATCCCTCTGGTTGCCTTATATCGTCCTGGGCCATTGGGTACAGGTATGGCAGAAGATTTTATTGCCGGCAGGCATGGACGCAGAACAGCTGAAATTTTACATCCCTTAATGGAACCAATTTTAGCAGATACTTACGGTGTAATTTTGTATCAGGAACAGGTAATGCAGATAACTTCTGCACTGGCAGGCTTTACGCTTGGACAGGCAGATATCCTGCGGCGTGCCATGGGTAAGAAAAAAGCTAAGGAACTGGATTCCATGCGTGAGGCATTTATTGAGGGTGCACGTAAAATCAATAATATTCCCGAAGAACTCAGCAACAGAATTTTTTCCTTACTGCAGCATTTTGCCGGTTATGGTTTTAATAAATCTCATTCCGTTGCGTATGCGTTAGTTGCTTATCAGACCGCTTATCTTAAAGCACATTGGCCTGCTCAGTATATGGCTGCTTTTTTAAACAGTATTATTAGCGATGCTGATAAACTCAGTTGGTATATTTCTGTTTGTCGTAATGCCAATATTAAGGTTTTGCCGCCGGATGTTAATGAAAGCGGTTTTGACTTTACCGTTCATAAGGGAAATTCTATCCGCTTTGGTTTGGCTGGTATCAAGAGCGCCGGTGAAGCAGCTGTCAAAGAGATTATCAGGGCTCGCGAGGATGGAGGAGAATTTACTGGGTTAGTTGATTTTTGTAGGCGTGTAAGTATGCGCGTGGTTAATAAAAGGGTGGTAGAAAACCTTATCAAATGCGGTGCCATGGATTCGTTTGGTGCAAAACGTTCTCAGTTGCTGGCCATTGTTGAACAGGCTGCAGAACTTGGTGCAAGCTATCAAAAAGATTATGCTTCCGGGCAAATGGGACTTTTTGATGACACTGAAGAAAGTTTTGCGGAAATAAATGATATTAAATTGCCTGATTTGGAGGAAATGCCGCGTGCCAATGTACTACAGAATGAAAAAGAATTGATAGGATTTTATGTAACGGGACATCCGCTTGATGAATATAAAAAAATACTTAACAAGTATACTCCTTTATATTGGCTGCAAAATGAAAATAATGTTGCTGATGGACAGTATATCAACATAGCAGGTATTATTTCCGATTGTGTTATTAAGACAACTAGGAAAGGCGATACTATGGCAGTATTAACTCTGGAAGATTATACTGGCCGTACAGAAGTCCTGGTGTTCCCATCAGTTTATCAGTCCTGCCTGAAAGAGATGTACAAAGAAAACATCGTAGCTATTGAAGGGCGAATGAATATAGATGAACGCAGCAGGGGCGTTAATGCTGTCAAAGTTACTAAACTTTCCAGCAGGGTTAGTGAAGTAAGAATAAAAATAGTACCTTATCTGGAAAATCCGTTGGTACAAAGGGAACTAGCAAAAGTGTTCAGCCATTTTAAAGGCAATGACGTGGTATATCTGCATTTGATGGGCTCGCGCAAAATTATCAAGACCAATCCTTCGTTCTGGGTAGACAGCACTGCCGATGGATTTAAAGCTGCAATTGAAAAAATTTTAGGTGAGAATTGCTTTATGTAAAATTTCTGTAAAGAAGAAAATAGTAGGTATACTTGCAAGTAGAAGTGTAAAAATGTTACAATAAAGAGAAAATATTTTGTTAGTATGCGCAAGGAGGTTGCTCATGAATATTATAGTTTGTCTTAAACAAGTACCGGATACTGAAGCGGTAAAATTAAATCCAGAAACTAATACTTTGGTGCGTGACGGTGTAGAAAACATCATGAATCCTTTCGACAGACAGGCACTGGAAGCTGCTCTGATGCTGAAGGATAAAGAAGGTGCCAAGGTTACTGTCCTCACTATGGGTCTGCCGCAGGCAACTGATATTTTAAAGGAAGCTATCGCTATGGGTGCTGACGATGGTATTCTTCTGAGCGACCGTGCGCTGGCTGGCTCCGATACTTTGGCTACCAGCATTGCGCTGGCTGCTGCTGTAAAACATATCGGCGGTTATGACCTGGTAATGTGCGGCAAACAGGCTGTTGACGGTGATACTGCGCAGGTTGGTCCTGAAATGGCTGAACATCTGGGAATTCCGCAGATTACCGGCGCTTTAAAAGTTGATTTTGCAGATGGCAAGTTTATTGTTGTACGTGAAAACGAAAGCAGCGTACAAACTCTTGCATGTGCTGCACCGCTGCTGGTAACTGTTACCAGAGCTGAAAAGGAACCGCGTTTTGCCAGCATTAAAGGTAAAATGAAAGCACGCAAAGCTGTTATTCCTACTCTGACAGTAGCTGATTTGGCTATTGATACCAAGCTTGTTGGTCTTTCTGGTTCTCCGACTAAGGTTAAGAGAGTATTTACACCGGAAGTAGCTGTAGTTGAAAGTGAAATTATCAACGAAGAAGATACTGATAAAGCTGTAGATATGTTGTTTAACAAGCTTGTTGAAGCTAAAATTATTACTCGCTGAGGTGAAAGAAAATGGCAGTTTTTGTAGATAGAGAAAAATGTATCGGTTGTGAATCCTGTGTTGCAGTGTGCCCGGTAGGCGCTCTGAGCATGGTAGACGGTAAAGCAATGGTAGACGGGGAACAATGTATTTCCTGTGGTGCCTGCATTAATGAATGTCCGGTAGAGGCTATTTCCCGTGAAGCTGTTGTACGTGAAGTAAAAAATAATGAAGGCAGCGACCTCTGGGTTATGGCAGAACTGGAAAATGGCGAACCTTTAGGAGTTACCTATGAACTGTTAGGTGTAACTGCAGAGCTGGCTAAAAAAGCTGGTGAAAAATGCTGTGCAGTCTTGATTGCTGCTGAAGCCGCTGATATTCCGCAGAAACTTATTGCAGCTGGTGCTGATAAAGTTTATGTAATTACCGACAGCCGTTATGCTGAATATAATACAGATTTATATACAGACGCTTTCTGCCAGCTGGCAGAAGCTTATAAACCTAATGCGGTACTTTTCGGTGCTACTGCTGACGGACGCGATTTTGCTCCCCGTGTAGCAGCTAGACTGCATACCGGTTTGTGCGCAGACTGCACTGCGTTGGATATTGAAACAGAAAATAAGATTGTTGAATGGACTCGTCCGGCACTGGGCGGTAATATTCTTGCTACTATCCTCTGTGACGAACATCGTCCGCAAATGGGTACTGTACGTCCTAAAGTTTTCAAAGCAGCGGCTGCTGATGCATCTCGCACTGGTGAAGTAATTAACTTTACTGTTAAGGATGTAAAAGAATCTCCGGTTGAGCTTCTGCATAAAGAAGCCGTAGAAACCAGCGGTTCTATTAAAATTGAAGATGCAGAAGTAATCTGCTCCGGCGGTCGTGGCATGGGCTGCCTGGATAACTTTAAGATGCTGGAAGAATTGGCTTCTCTGTTTGAAAACGGTGCTATTGCCGGTTCTCGTGCTGTAGTTGACGAAGGCTGGATTGGTCATGGTCAGCAGGTTGGTCAGTCCGGTAAGACTGTAACTCCAAAAATTTATTTTGCCTGCGGCATTTCCGGTGCTATTCAGCATATTTCTGGTATGAATGCTTCTGATATTATTATCGCTATTAACAAAGATGCAAATGCACCTATCTTTAAGATTGCGCAATATGGCATTGTTGGCGATGTTAAGGAGATTCTGCCTAAACTGATTGCAAAAATCAAAGCATATAAAGAAGCTTGAGTTTTGCCGGAGGAAGCTTCCCATGTGGAAAGTTGTATATATTGAGCAAAATGAAGCTAATGCAGAAAAAATAAAAGAAATGCTGACCGCTAACGGCTTTTTAATAAGAGTAAAAGCTGCTGGCGGCAAGCATAACAAAGCTTATGAAATATGTGTTCCGTTTTCAGAAGCGGAAGACGCTTATGAAGTTCTTTGCGAGCATAAATTTAAAGGTTAGCGGGGATTTCTCTTATGAAAAAAACTAAAATTATCTGTACTGTGGGACCGAGTACTGACAATGTGGTACTTTTAGAAAAAATGATGCGTGCCGGTATGAATTTAGCGCGTTTTAATTTTTCCCATGGTTCCCACGAAGATCATGCAGCAAGGCTGCAGCTGGTACGCGAAGCTGCAGTAAATGCAGGCAAAACAATTGCCTGCATTGCTGATACTAAAGGTCCGGAAATGCGTCTGGGTAATTTTGCTGAGGGCAGTGTTTATCTGCAGGAAGGTACCGATTTTTCTCTGACTACAGAGGAGATATTAGGTAATGAGCAAATTGCGTCAGTTAATTATTCCGGGCTTCCCCAGGAAGTAGAACGCGGCAGTAAAATATTACTGTCAGATGGTTTGCTTTCCTTGGAAGTTACTGCTGTAGAAGGTAATGTTATTCATACTAAGGTTACACATGGTGGAGAGCTCAGCTCACGTAAACGTGTGGCATGTCCGGGTATAGAATTACAGCTGCCTTTTCTTTCGGAGCAGGATAAAGCTGATATTTGCTTTGCGGCTAAGCATGGTATGGATTATATAGCTGCTTCGTTTGTGCAGAAGGCAGATGATGTGCTGGCAATACGTAAGGTTTTGGAAGAAGCAGGTTCTTCCATGGGTATTATTTCCAAAATCGAAAATGAAGCAGGCGTAAATCATATTGAAGAGATTATTAATGTCTCTGACGGTATCATGGTTGCCAGAGGCGATTTAGGTGTTGAAATACCTTATGAAGTGGTGCCGCTGGTGCAGAAGGAAATTATTGCAGCCTGCAACAGAGCCGGAAAACCGGTTGTTACAGCAACACAGATGCTGGAAAGTATGATTCATAGCTATCGTGCTACCAGAGCAGAAGCAAGTGACGTCGCAAATTCTATTTTTGACGGTACTGATGTTATTATGCTGAGCGGTGAGACTGCTTCCGGCAAATATCCTTTAGAAGCAGTACAGACCATGGCTAAAATTGCAGAACGTACCGAGGCTGCGCTTGATTATGCATCTATTTTCCGTAAGAAAGGTATCAGTGACAGCATCCATTCAACAGATGCTATTAGTCATGCGACTGTGCAGATTGCCCAGGAGCTGCATGCTGACAATATTCTTACTATCACGGAAACTGGTTTTACAGCAAGAATGATTGCCAAGTATAAACCGCAGGCTCCTGTTATTGCTGTATCACGTTTGCCTGAGAAAGTGCGTGCTATGCAGTTGTATTGGGGTGTTCAGCCTTTATTGGGCCCATCATCCGATAATACTGATGAGATAATTGATTTATCTTTGGAATGTGCTTTGCAGCATAAAGTAGTTAAGGATGGGTCTTGCGTGGTTATAACTGCAGGTGTACCTGTAGGTATGACAGGCAGTACAAATCTGATCAAGGTGGTTAATGTGGGTAATAAGCTTGTTTCCGGTACTGGTATCGGCAGAGTTTCTGTAAGCGGTAAAGTTTGCCGCGCTGTAAATGCAGCTGATTTTACAGATAAGCTGCAGGCAGGAGATATCCTCGTTGTAGATATACTAAATGACGAATTTGTTGCTGTTGCTTCTAAGAAAGCAGCGGCCATTATTGCGCAGGAGGGCGGTCTTACATCGACAACTGCGATTGTCGGCGTTACCTGCGGAATACCTGTTATTGTAGGGGCTGCAGCAGCAATGGATGTTCTGCGTGATGGTCAGTTGGTAACAGTAGACACTGTTTCCGGAGTTGTTTACGAAGGAAAAATAAATTTGTAAGCTGGCGGTGAAGTTATGGAAAAGACTGATTTAGATATTGCTGTTGCTGAAACGGATAAGTGGCAGGATATTTTAGAGCAGTCTTTTTCTGCTTTGCATGAAGCTTCCGCAGAAAGCAGGCAGCATTGTATTGGTCAGATAAGTCTGTATGGATGCCTTGCTTTAAAATATGCTTCAGAAGATTATGCTGAACAGTGTTTTCAGCAGCTGATGAAAATAGCTGAAGATACGGCAGCTGACTTAATATTGCTTACAGCAATAAGAGATATGCTGGCGACTGCTGCCAGACTGCGAAAGAAAGAATTGTTCTGTAATTGGTTAAGCCAGTCAGAAGGATTTATTAAAAAAGTAATCAATGCCAGGGAAAATCCTGATGAATTAAGTCGTTTTTTATTGAGCATTACTTTTATTATCTGTGACAGAAAACATAATGATGCTTTTAACTGTATGCGTCATTTGATGGTACTTTTTGTCAGAACATCTGTTAATAAGGCTGTGCTGAAAAGCTTTATTAGTGAATGGACAAGCCTGATTGCCCAGATGCTTAGAAGGCAATGGTTTGAGGTGGGGGACTTTTTATTAGTAAGTCTCTTTGAAGCTTTATGGCGCAAAAAAGACTGTAAGTTATTAAGTGCCGTCTTATTGCAGCTGCATCTGCATTTGCAGATGTATTGTCGTTGGGACGGTGTAGAAAACGCTTTTAAAGCTTATAAAAAGCTGCAGTATTTTTATTTTATCCTTGTTAAGTATGCTGGCAGAAGCAGCAATAAGGAAGAAGAACGGAAAGAGTACCTGCGAGCGGTTTTGCTTAATGTACGTGACCTTATTGCGAACATGGCGCGCATAGCTATGCAGGATGAACTTAAAATTATCAGACAGTGGTATGATTGTTTGGTATTTGAAGCTGGCGATAGAATGCAGCAGCGCGCTAGGTTATTGCTGCAGCTGGAAATTGCTTATTGGTCTAGGACTAAGCCCAAGACCAGCAGAAAGCAGCTGGCTTATCTGGAAGATTTGTTGCAGCCAGATTTGTTAAATAAAAATTATCATGAGCTTTTATTAATAATAAGCTGACATTTTTTAAATAAAAAAAGGAAAATACAGTATTGAGATAGAAGTTTAATAAGATATCAGAATTTTTATTTAATACTGATTATATATATTTTACAGAGAGGTATATAAGATGGCTAAAATAGTTGTTATCGGCAGTTGCAATATAGACGTTACAGTAGAATGTGACAGATGGGCTAAGCCTGGCGAAACAATTTTCGGTAATCGTTTGATTGTTTCTCCTGGGGGCAAAGGTGCCAATCAGGCTGTAGCAGCAGCACGTTTAGGCGCTGAGGTTACTATGGTTGGCTGTATTGGTGATGATGTTTACGGTGAAATGATTATCAGAAATTTACAGCAAAATAATATTAATACTGATTTTATTAAAGTGCTGCCTGGAGAAAACAGCGGAACTGCACATATTACTGTTGCAGAAGATGATAATACGATTATCGTAATCAAGGCTGCTAACGACCTTGTTGATGCGGCGCTGATAGATCAGGCTGAAGAAAAAATTAAAGAAGCAGACCTTGTTTTGCTGCAGCATGAGATTCCTTTTGCTGCTATTGCTTATGCTATTGAGAAATGTTGGCAGCTGGGTGTGCCTGTATTACTTAATCCTGCTCCGGTTGCTCCGGTTCCGCAGGAATTACTGGATAAAGTTACTTATCTGACACCTAATGAACATGAAGCTGCTATCCTTTTTGATAATATGGCTACAGAAGAAATTTTAAGCCGTTATGCCGGTAAAGTGTTAATGACGCTTGGCAGTAAGGGTGTTGCTTATTACGAAGATGGTAAAGTACAAATTGTACCGGCGTTTAAGGTTACTCCTGTAGATACTACTGGCGCAGGAGATACTTTTAATGGTGCTTTTGCTGTGGCGCGTGCTGAAGGCAAAAACATGGCAGACAGTGTTCGTTTTGCTAATGCGGCAGCAGCCGTTTCCGTACAGAAGATTGGTGCACAAGGCGGTATGCCTTATTTAAAAGAAGTAGAGGAGATGCTTTAAGATGCAGAAGGTTGGTATTTTAAATAGCTCTATTGCCAAAGTATTGGCAGATCTTGGGCATACAGATACTATTGTAATTGGTGACTGCGGTTTGCCTGTGCCTGCAGGTGTACCGAAAATTGATTTGGCTCTGAAACTGGGAACTCCTTCTTTTATGGAAGTAGTAAGCGAAGTTGCCAAATATATGGAAATAGAGAAAGTTGAAGTTGCTGCTGAAATACAGGAAAAAAATATCGGTGTTTATGAAGCACTGAAAGAACTTTTTCCGCAGCAGGAATGGATTATTGATGAAAATCATGAAGCTTTTAAAGCGGCAACTGCAAAAGCTAAAGTAGTAATCCGTACAGGTGAAATCACACCTTATGCAAATATTATCCTTCACAGTAATGTAATTTTTTAATAAGGCAGGAAGCGAAATGGAGATTGAATTAAGAAATATCCATAAAGCATTTGGCAGCAATGAGGTTTTAAAGGGTGTTAATTTAAAGCTTAAAAGCGGCGAAGTACATGCTTTAATGGGAGAAAATGGTGCAGGCAAGTCTACGCTGATGAATATTCTGACAGGCTTGCACAAGCAGGATAAAGGCTCTGTTTTTGTTGATGGACAGGAAATGCACTTTAAAAATCCGGTAGATGCAGAAAAATACGGTATAGCATTTATCCATCAGGAATTAAATATCTGGCCTAACCTTTCCATACTGGAAAATTTGTTTTTGATGCATAGCATTACTAATAAATTTGGTATGCTTGATTTTCAGAAAATGCGTCAGATTGCTGAAGAAAAGTGCCGGGAAATACATATTGAACTTCCTCTTGATATGGAAGCAGGCGAATGTTCTGTCGGACAGCAGCAGATGACGGAAATTGTTCGTAATCTCTTGCTTGATGCTAAAGTTGTTATCATGGACGAACCTACAGCAGCGCTTACTGACCGTGAGACTGAAAAGCTGTTTGAGGTGATGAAATCACTGAAAAAACGCGGCGTTGCCATGGTGTATATCTCTCACCGTATGGAAGAGGTATTCAATAACTGTGATGTAATAACAGTAATGCGCGATGGTATTTCTGTTGATACTAGACCTGTTGATCAATATGGTCTTGATGAAATTGTTCGCGACATGGTTGGTCGTTCTATTACAGAATTTTATCCGGAACGACGTAATCTGCCTGGTGAAGTTATCATGGAAGTTAAAAACTTTAACCAGCCCGGTGTTTTCCATGATGTCAATTTCAATCTGAAAAAAGGTGAAATCCTTGGCATTGCCGGCTTGATGGGCAGCGGTCGTACGGAAATTATGCGTGCTATCTTTGGTGTTGATAAATGTCAAAGCGGCGAAGTAATCTTCAAAGGACAGAAATTGAAGATTGATAAGCCTGAGGATGCTATTAAGGCAGGCTTTGGCTTTATTACTGAAAACAGAAAGACAGAAGGTCTGATTCTTGATTTCTCCATTATGCGTAATATTGCTCTGCCCAGTATAGATGAATTTGCACGTAAGAGTGTCATAGATTATAAGCGAGTTAATGAGTTTTCTCATGGTTTAGCTGATAAACTGGGTGTAAAAGCGCATACTCTTGATTTGGAAGCAGGAGCTTTATCCGGCGGTAATCAGCAGAAGGTTGTTATTGCTAAATGGGTTGGTATGAATCCTGATGTCATCATTATGGACGAGCCTACCCGCGGCATCGACGTAGGTGCAAAAAGAGATATCTATGAGTTGATGAATGAGCTGACAGCAAGCGGTGTATCTATCATCATGGTTTCTTCTGAACTGCCTGAAGTTTTAGGCATGAGCGACCGTATCTTGGTTATTCATGAAGGTAAGATTGCCGGCGAGCTGATGAGCAGCGAAGCAACTCAGGAAAAAATTATGTCACTTGCAACGGGAGGTTTGTAATTTATAATGGATGTAAAAGCTATAATGAAAAAATCCGGTTCCTTAATCGGATTGGTAGTATTGTTTGTTGTAATTGCCTGCCTTAACAGCAGCTTTATTGATCCGGGTAACCTGAAAAATCTGCTGCGTCAGGTTTCCATTAATGCGCTTATTTCTTTCGGTATGACTTTTGTCATCCTTACTGGCGGCATTGACCTTTCTGTAGGCAGTATCCTTGCTTTATCCAGTGCTTTGATGGGCAGCTTTATTGTTGGCGGCCTTGATCCTATTTTTGGTATTGTGCTTGCTTGCCTTATCGGTGCTGTTCTTGGTGCAGTAAACGGCCTTGTAATCACTTATGGCAAGGTTGCTCCTTTTATTGCTACTTTGGCTACCATGACTATTTTCAGAGGTATGACTCTGGTATATACCAATGGTAATCCTATCAGCGGACTTACTGAAAATGAAGCTTTCCTGAACTTTGGACAGGGCTATTTCCTTGAGTTGCCTGTGCCTGCAGTAATGATGCTGATTATGTTCGGTATTCTGTACTTCATTCTGCACAAGACTCCTTTAGGACGTAAGACCTATGCAGTAGGCGGTAATGAAAAGGTTTCTTATATTGCCGGTATTAAGATTAACAGAATTAAGATTTTTGCTTATACCATTACTGGTATGCTGTGCGGTATGGCCGGTGCTATTTTGACCAGCCGTTTGAACAGTGCACAGCCTACTGCCGGTACTGGTTATGAGCTTGATGCTATTGCTGCTGTTGTATTGGGCGGCACCAGTCTTTCCGGCGGTAAAGGCCGTATAGTAGGTACCTTAGTAGGTGCACTTATTATCGGTACTTTGAATAATGGCTTAAATATCCTTAACGTATCCAGCTTTTACCAACAAGTTGTCAAAGGTATAGTTATTTTGCTTGCTGTTCTTATGGACCGCAAAAAATCTTAGGAGGAATTTCATCTAATGAAAAAACTTTTATTGGTTATGATTGCTATCGTTGCTATGGCTATGATGATTGTAGGCTGCAGCAGCGGTGAGAAAAAAGAAGCTAAACCTGCCGACGGCAAAAATATTACCATCGGTTTCTCTGTTTCCACTCAGAACAATCCCTTCTTCGTTACTTTGCGCAATGGCGTAGAAGCTAAAGCTAAAGAATTGGGTGTTAACGTAAAAATCGTTGATGCACAAAACGATCCTGCAAAACAGGCTAACGATATTGCTGACCTGCTGCAACAAAATATCAGCGTATTGCTGGTAAACCCTGTTGACTCTGCTGCAATTTCTACTTCTGTAAAAGCTGCTAACAAAGCAAATATTCCTGTTATTTGCTTAGACCGCAGTGCTGACGAAGGTAAAGTAACTTCTTTGGTTGCTTCCGATAACGTAAAAGGCGGCGAAATGGCTGCTGAATACATCGTTAAAAAGCTGGGCGAAAAAGTAAAAGTTGCTGAATTGGAAGGTATCCCTGGTGCCAGCGCTTCTCGTGAACGTGGCGAAGGCTTCCACAAAGTTGCAGATCAAAAACTGACTGTTGTTGCTAAACAATCTGCTGATTTTGATAGAAGCAAAGGCTTGACTGTTGCAGAAAACATGCTGCAGGCAAATCCTGACATCCAAGCTATTTTTGCTCAAAACGACGAAATGGCTTTAGGTGCTATTGAAGCTGCTAAGAGCGCTAACAAAAAATTGTTTATCGTTGGCTTTGATGGTACTGAAGACGGTGTAAAAGCTGTTGAAAACGGTACCATGTCCGCTACTATTGCTCAACAACCGGACATCATGGGTCAACAAGGTGTAGAAGTTGCTGTTAAAGCAGCTAAAGGCGAAAAAGTTGACGCTAAAGTTTCTGCTCCGTTAAAACTTGTTGAAAAAAAATAACTTATCCATAATACTTTGACAACTTGTAAATCAAAAAAACACCTGCCATATGGCAGGTGTTTTTGTATATTAAAGAAAAAGTTTATTTAAAAGCATAAGAAAAAATAAAGATATTCTGAGAATAAATAAAAGGCAGATTTAAGCTGCCTTTTATTTATCTGGTATATGATTTTTGTAGTATACTTTTATATTTTAGTTAAACCATTTTGAGTTTTTAATTTTAAAATAACGGCAATCAGCAGACTGATTACAAAACAACCGGAAAAGAAATAGAGAGTAATGGAATAGCTGTTAGTAGTTTCTTTAATCCAGGAGAGCAACAATGGACCTGCAATACCAGCTAAGCCCCAGGCAGTAAGTATACGGCCGTGAATAGCGCTGAGCTGTTTGGTGCCGAATAAATCGCTGAGATATGCAGGCATGCAGGAGAAGCCGCCGCCGTAGCAGGTAATGATTAGGAAGATAAGCGCCTGGAATAAGAAGCTGTCAGTAACGCTTGCAAGCATATAGAAAGCGACGATTTCCAGCAGAAAGAACATAATATAAGTATTACGTCTGCCGATATAATCAGAGATAGTGGACCAGACGATGCGTCCTAAACCATTAAGTAAACCAATGATACCTACCATTGAGGCTGCAGCAAGCGGTGTCATCTGTATTACTTCCTGCGCCATAGGAGAGGCAACAGCCAAAAGGCCGATGCCGCAGGTGATGTTGGTAAAAAATATCCACCATAAAGCGTAGAAGTGCCAGGTTTTCATGGCCTCATTAACAGTATATTGTGCCTGATTATTTTCAGGCAGGGAAGCGAGTTTAGCTTTTACCTCAGTTACGGCAGGAACTTTAGGCGGTTCCAGATAGAGAGAGGAAGCTGTCATAATTACCATGTATACACAGCCAAGAATAATGAAATTATTGATAAGACCATATTTGGCAATCAGCAGCTGCATAACGGGACCGGCAATAAGGCTGGCGAACCCAAAGCCCATAATGGCAAGGCCGGTTGCAAGACCGCGATTATTGGGAAACCATTTTACTAAAGTGGAAACAGGAGTGATATAGCCTGTGCCAAGGCCAATACCGCCAATAACACCGTAAAAGAGATACATGAGCAGCAGACTGTGCTGAGAAAGTGCAAAGGCAGTACCAAGCATTCCTATACCGAAAAAGACAGTAGAAACAAGACCGCTGCGTCTGGGGCCGTGCTTTTCCACATAGCTGCCTAAAAAACCTGCGGAAAGACCGAGAAATAAAATTGCAATGGAAAAAGTCCAGGTAGTTTCCTGCAGGGTAAAACCCATTGCCTGCATTATTGGCTTAGTTAGGACGCTCCAAGCATAAACACTGCCTATGCAGATGTGAATTCCGATAGCGGAAAGAACGATGAGCCATTTGTTTTTTTTCATCAGCAAAACCTCTTTCTGTTCATAGTTTTTTTGACCGGAAGAAAAACAAAAACCATCCGGGTCAAATCATATTGCCCAGACGGTCGGCAGTGTTCATAATGCAGTACATGTGGTCGATTCCACTTATCCGTCAGTCCTGCATCAGAATGTTAAGTTGTAATTCATATTATAAAGGTTTTTGTCGAGATGTCAAGAAAAAATATAACTATATTTTGAAATGTAAAAATGATAAAACACAATATATAGAAAATGAAGAATTTGACAGAAGAAAGAGAAACAAGTATACTATTAAATAAGCCGAATGGCAGTAAAAAAATAATACTGATTGAGAGTGAACTAAGTTCATGAAGGGGTACACCACCGCGGGTGTAGTTTCTTCATGGGCTTTTTTTTTCAGGAGGGAAAAGATGCAGGTAAACGGAGAAAAGCTGGTTTTAACAAAGCAAATTTCATTGGCTAAGTTTTTGCAGCAGCGGCAATATCGGGCAGAGCGAGTTGTTGTTGAACTGAATGGCACTATTGTGCCTAAAGCAAGCTACGATGAAATTATACTGCAGGATGCAGATGTTTTGGAGATAGTAAGCTTTGTAGGAGGAGGCTGAGATGATACTTGATGAAGCAGTTCTCTTACAAAGTTTATGCAGCAGGCATGGAGCTGAATTTGCTGCAAAGATGCAGCTGGCGCGGGTAGCGATTGCAGGGCTAGGAGGCTTGGGAAGTAATATTGCAGTTGCTTTAGTGCGGATGGGAATACAGAACTTACATCTTATTGATTATGACAAAGTAGATTTAAGTAATCTGAACAGGCAGCAATACGTATTAAAAGATATTGGCAGGTACAAGACAGAAGCTTTGCAGGAGCATCTATTAGAAATAAATCCTTTTATTCAGCTGAAAATTGATTGTCTGCGTTTAAATGCCGATAATATGGCAGAAATTTTTGCTGAGGATAATATTATCTGTGAAGCGCTGGATGCAGCAGAATGCAAGGCGTTGCTGGTAAATACGATTATGACGAGCTATGCAAATAAAAAAATTGTAGCGGCATCAGGCATGGCGGGATTAGGCAGCGCTAATGATATTACAACAAGAAAGTTAAATAACAGACTGTATATCTGCGGAGATGGTAAAAGTGATTGCGCAGATATGTCGCTGACAGCGGCAAGAGCAGCAGTTTGTGCCGGTCATCAGGCGCAGACTGTATGCAGGATTATACTTGGATTGGAGTGATTTTTATGCAGGAAGATTTTTTTGAATTAGGCGGCAGAAAGTTTTCGTCGCGTTTTATTTTAGGTTCCGGTAAATATTCTTTGAGTTTGATTAAAGCTGCAGTAGAAGAGGCAGGTGCTGAAATCATAACTCTGGCTTTGCGTCGTGCCAACTGCGGTGACATGGATAATATTTTAGATTATATTCCGAAGAACGTGGTTTTGCTGCCGAATACTTCCGGTGCCCGTAATGCAGAAGAAGCTGTTCGTATTGCCAGAATGGCCAGAGAATTGTGTCAGACTGATTTTATTAAGATTGAGGTTATTAAGGACAGCAGATATCTTTTGCCGGATAACCATGAAACTGTCAAAGCTACGGAAATCTTGGCGCATGAAGGTTTTACTGTTATGCCCTATATGTATCCTGATTTGCAGGCGGCCAGAGAAATGCGCGATGCCGGTGCTGCCTGCATTATGCCTTTAGGTGCACCGATTGGTTCTAATAAGGGACTGGCAACTAAGGATTTTCTTCAGATTCTGATTGATGAAATTGATTTGCCTGTTATTGTTGATGCCGGTATAGGCAGGCCGTCACAAGCCTGTGAGGCGATGGAAATGGGCGCTGCAGCAGTTATGGTTAATACGGCTATTGCCAGTGCAAGTGAGATACCCTTAATGGCTGCTGCTTTTAAAGATGCTGTAATAGCAGGCAGAAAGGCTTATCTGGCCGGTCCCGGAGCTGTAAGCAATATAGCAAGGGCTTCTTCTCCGCTGACAGGTTTTTTGCATGATTAGGAGGCAGTATGGAAGACAAATTTTTTAATGCAAGCATCTATGATGCACAGGCTCAGAAATATGCTCAAAGCTGCAAGAGTGACCATATGCAATATCTGCCGGATATGGAGATTATTGATTCTGACTTGTTGGAGCAGGTTACAGCGGCAAGAAATAAATGTCAGTGGGCTCAGTACACCATTGAAGACGTACAACGAGCATTAAGCAGAGAAAAACGCAGTATAGAAGATTTTAAAGCTCTGCTTTCACCGGCAGCATTAAACTGTCTGGAAGACATTGTTGCAGCAGCACAGCGTGAAAGAACACGTTATTTTGGCAATTCAGTTAATATTTTTACGCCACTGTATTTGGCTAATTACTGTGAAAATTACTGTATCTATTGCGGATTTAACTGTCATAATAAGATTCAGCGCGCCAAGCTGACAGCAGAGCAGATGGAACAGGAAATGCAGAATATAGCCGCTACCGGTATGCAGGAAATACTGCTGCTTACAGGTGAAAGTAGACGTATGTCCGATATAGATTATATTGGTACAGCCTGCAAAATGGCAGCGAAGTATTTTAAGGTAGTAGGATTAGAAATTTATCCTGTGAACAGCGATGAATATCGTTTTCTGCATCAGTGCGGTGCAGATTATGTAACCGTATTTCAGGAAACTTATAACAGTGACAAATACGAAAAGCTGCATCTTGCCGGACATAAACGTATTTTTCCCTATCGCTTTTATGCTCAGGAAAGGGCACTGCGTGGAGGTATGCGCGGCGTAGGTTTTGCGGCGCTGCTGGGATTGGATGATTTTCGCAGTGACGCTCTGGCGACCGGTCTGCACGCATATTTATTACAGCGTAAATATCCTCATGCTGAAATAAGTATTTCCTGCCCGCGTCTGCGTCCTATTATTAATAATGATAAGATTGAACCGCTTGATGTTCACGAACGCCAGCTGCTGCAAATAGTTTGCGCCTACAGACTGTTTTTACCATTTGCTTCCATCGTTGTATCCAGTAGGGAGTGTGCCCGTGTACGTGATAATCTTATGCAGCTGGCAGCGAATAAAATTTCTGCCGGCGTCAGCACAGGCATCGGCAGTCATGGTAAAGATCATTTAGGCGATGAGCAGTTTGAAATAGATGATGCACGTTCATTAGAAGAAATACATGCTGCGCTTCAAAAGCGTGGCTTACAGCCGGTTATGGCGGAGTATGTGTATGTTTAAGCTGCTGGCGGTTACAAACAGAAAGTTATGTGCTGGCAGCTTGCCTGAACAGCTGGAAATCATCTGCAGCAGCGAACATAAACCGGATGCTGTTATTTTGCGGGAAAAAGATTTAACTGCTGCTGAATATAACCAGCTGGCGCAGGAAGCAGCAAAAATATGTGCAGCTTATCATGTGCAATTAATTTTACACAGCTTTTGGCAAACAGCTATGGAATTAGACTGTAAAAATATCCATCTGCCTTTAGCAGTGCTTCAGACAAATGAATTCCAGCATTACAGGGATAAGTTCCAGCTTATTGGCGCTTCCATACATAGCATGGAAGAAGCACAGCAAGCAGCTGCTTTAGGAGCAAATTATCTTACTGCAGGGAATATTTACGTTACCTCTTGCAAAGTTGGCTTGGCGGGGCGAGGTCTTGTCTGGTTAAGTGAGATTTGTAAGGAGATAAAGCTACCTGTTTACGCTATTGGTGGTATTTATTTAAGTGGAGAGCAGTTTGATGATTTGCAGAAAAGCGGAGCTGCTGGGGCCTGCATAATGAGTGAGTTTATGCTGTTGAAATAAAAAAATACCGGATCATTAAGATCCGGTATTTTTATTTTTCAAATTTTTCTGGGAAGAAAATTTCCAGCGTTTTACGATCTGCTGTCTTTCCAAAGTAATTACCGATGAAGAACAACAGCAGGGAGAAAAGGATACCTAAAACAATCTGATGCAGGTCGAAAAATTTAATTTTCAAAGCCATGGTACTGCAGTAAACAATAACGCCGCCAATCATAGCTGCCAGCGCACCTGCTTTGTTGGCTTTAGGCCAAAACAGCCCGAAAATCAGTACCCAGAAAAAGGCTGTTTCCAAGCCGCCAAAGGCGAACATGTTAATCTGCCAGATAACACTGGGCGGAGAAATAGCAATGAAGTATACTGCAAGTCCCAGAATGATAGTTGTTGTCAGGCTGAAAGTACGTATTTTGCTGTTTAAAGGTGTCAGACCGCGCTTATTGAGTTCGTGCATATAAATATCTTTGATTATGGAAGAAGAAGAAGCCAGAAGCAGGGAAGATACCGTGGAAATAGTTGCGGCAATAGGGCCGATAATGGTTACGCCAGCCCAGAAGGGGCCCATGCTTTTAACGATGGCAAGAGGAGTAATATTATCTACACTGTTGCCGTAGGTTGCCAGAGAATCCGTAAGGATACCTTTGCTGAGTACACCAATCCAGGTAGCTACAAGAGTCATGGCACCAATCACGATTGTACCGATAATCATAGCGCGGTGCAGTGCCTGGGTGTTTTTATAACTGATACCGCGTACAACGGATTGCGGCAGTGATAAAGTACAGATACCAACCAGCAGCCATTGGCTGATGTAAAGAGAAATGGGCATCTTGCCACGCGAAAGCGGTTCCAGCATATCAGGATGATTAGTACTGATATAGGTCATGATATTTTCAAAGCCACCGCCTACTTCCATCATTGAACCCATCAGCAGGCAAAGACCGACAATCATAGCAATAGCACAGACTGAGTCTGTTACAGCTACGCCTTTAAATCCACCGATAGTTGTGTAGAAAACTACAATCAAACCAAAAAGACTGAGACCAGTAACATAGGAAAAACCGGTTACAGCCTCAAACAGTTTTGCGGCACCAACAAATTGAGCCACCATGGTAGTACAGAAGAAGGCGACAATAACCAGTGCGGAAAAATTTGCCAGCAGGTCAGATTTATAACGGGCACGGATAACATCGATAACAGTGACGGCGTCAATGCGTCTGGAAATAAGGGCAATTTTTTTACCAAATACACCAAGGACCAGAAAGATAACGACTACTTGAACAATAGCCATATAAAGCCAGCCATAGCCGATGACCCAGGCCATACCGGGACCACCTACGAAGGTACTTACGCTGCTGTAGGTGGCTGCAGTAGTCATAGCAAGAACGAAACCGCCCAAGGTTCTGCCGCCGATGAAATAATCCTTGGCAAAATCTTTTTTGCGTTCTGCAGTAGAGGATTTTTGAATATAAATACTGATGCCGAGCATGAAAATGAGAAAAAGCATTACCGGCAGCAGATTAAAAATACTAGTCATTTTTTGTCTCCTCGTCGTCTAAATCAAAATCAACAAAAACCTTTTTAGTTAAGAATAAGGTTACCAAGATGGCAAAAATCCAGGTGCCGAAACAGCCTCCCCAAACCCAAAGTGGGGTATGCCAGAAAGTAATATCACAGTCAGCAAGACCAAAGCCGGCAGCCCACCAGAAAATGATAACAGCGATAGTTGCCAGAACAGTTGCTTTGGCTTCGTAGTTAGCCTGACGGAATTTATCACTCCGTTTCATAGAGAAAACTCCTTTCTATCAATAAAGAATAGATTTTGCGTTGTTGTCATCCTATTCTATCATATTTTTGTTGTCTGCAAAGTTTTTTTTATGTAAAAAGCAGAAATATAAATTGTACTTTACAGTAATTAGTATGATATAATAAAAACGGTGATTTTATGTATAATATTTTTACTCAGTGGTTTACATTGAGTGTTATTTTTTTTGCTGTAATTTATAATACAGAATGGTTGGAGGTTGTTACTCTGGGAGGATTGTTAACAGGCACAACCTTATTATCTGCCTTGGTTACAATCATGATTAGGTTGTTTCGCAGGCTGCCTGCCTATACTTTCCGTGCCGCAGTAATTGCCGGTACACTTTTAAGTGTGGAGCTTTTGCGGCATCTGCTGCCAGGATATGTTGTTGCAGATCAGTTAGCGCTTACTGTATTTTTGGTTTTATATGGTATTTTGGCAGTAATTATAAATGATGTTTTAGAGAGAATTGATAAAGAGGTAAAATAAGATGAAGATAAAATTGATTGCCAGTGATATGGATGATACTTTACTAAATAGAGATTGTAAAATTTCTGAACGCAATGCGGCTGCCATAAAAAAAGCTGTTGCGGAAGGGATTGTTTTTCTGATAGCTACAGGCAGAATGTATGTTTCTGCGCGTCCTTATGCGCTTGATCTTGGCCTTGATGTGCCGTTGGTAACATATAATGGTGCTTTGGTTAAGGAAAGCCGCAGCGGCAAAGTGTTTTATGAGCACAAGATGAAGCTGGAAACTGCACGTGATATTCTGAAATATTGCAAAGAAAAGGGCTGCTATCTGCAGGTATACATTGGTGATAAAATCCTGATTAAAGAGGAAAATGATTTTTCCCGTATGTATACGAAGATTTCCGGCATACCGACTACTGAGGTTGGTGAAGCTATTTATACAACGGATGAAGCACCTTATAAAATACTTGTGATGACCGCCGGTGATGAGTTTGAACAGGTTTGGCATGAGTTTGCTGAAAAATTTGCCGGCAGGCTGGATGTAACAAGTTCCAAGGATAATTTTCTCGAATTGATGGAACCTGGCGTTAACAAATGGGAAGCTGTAAAAGCTGTAGCGGCAGCTTATGGCATAAAACCGGAAGAGATTATGTGCATTGGCGATTCCAATAATGATATAGGGATGATTAAAAATGCTGGTATCGGTGTAGCGGTTGCTAATGCTAAGGATAGTGTTAAAAATAATGCGAAGATAATCACTGCTTCTAATAATGATGATGGTGTAGCATTGGTAATAGAAAGTATCCTGACAAAACAGGTGCAGGTTGAAGAATAATTAATATAAGGCAGGTATGTGTTCATACCTGCCTTTACGTTATAATAAAATTTTTAGTTTTATTGTTAAAGGATAAATAAAAATGGCTATTTTACCTATTTTTATACCGCATGCAGGTTGTCCGCACCAATGTGTTTTCTGTAATCAGAAGACTATCAGCGGACAAAAGAATGCTGCCGAAAGCGGTGCGCGTGAGCAGATAGCGCGTTGGCTGCAATGGCTGAGACCATCATTAGAGAATGAGGCAGCTTTTTATGGCGGCTCGTTTACTGCTTTAGACAGCGATTTGCAGGAAAGACTGCTGTTTTTAACTGATGAGCTGTTAGAACGTGGTATTATTGGCAGTGTCAGATTATCTACACGTCCTGATTATATTGATGATACGAAATTAGAATTGCTCAAAAAGCATGGTGTGCGCTTAGTTGAGCTTGGAGTGCAGTCTCTGGATGACAGAGTTTTAGAAGCAGCAGGGCGCGGGCATACGGCCGCGGATGTGGTGCAGGCTATGAAACGGCTGCGTGCTTATAATTTTAAGACTGGTTTGCAGCTGATGGTTGGTATGCCGCTGCAAAATTTCAGCAGCCTGCAGGATACTGTTGCGCAGGTAATAAAATTACAGCCTGATATTGCCAGAATATATCCGCTTTTGGTTATTAAAGAAACACCTTTAGCTGAAAGCTGGGGCAAGGGAGAGTTTCAGCCGCTAGGCTTGGAAGAAGCTGTGCGTCAAAGTGCCTGGGTTTATGATCAGCTTACGACTAATGGTATCAAGGTTATCAGGGTTGGTTTACAGCCGGATGATGAGTTATGTGCACCGGGTAATATTCTGGCCGGACCTTTTCATTCTTCTATGGGTGAGTTGGTGCATAGCTTTCTTCTGCGTGAGCGTTTGACAGATAAATTATTAGCTGTAAAAGGAGCAGAGCGCATAGTAATTAGTTGCCCGGCACAAATGGAATCTAAGCTTCGAGGAATGAAAAACAGCAATATTAAATATTGGCAGCAGCTGCTGGCTCCTGCGAAAATTGTTGTCGAAAAAACTGCTGATAAAGATATTACTGTCAGAGCAGAATGAATGTAATAAAAAGGTTGTGAAGTATGAGTATCTGTAAAAGTTTTCCACCGGTAGTATCACCTGAAAGCAGGGTGCTGATTCTTGGTTCGATGCCGGGAAGAAAATCTTTAGAAATGCAGCAATATTATGCACATCCGCAAAACAGGTTCTGGAAGCTTTTAGCTGCTTTGTTTGCTGCAGAGCTGCCGACTGACTATGAGGCTAAGCTGGCTTTATTGCAGAAAAATAAACTGGCACTTTGGGATGTATTAGGAGTGTGCGAGAGAGAAGGCAGCTTAGACAGTGATATCCGTAACGAACAGCCTAATGATATTATCGGTTTGCTGCAGCAATATCCTCAGATAAGAGCTGTTGTTTGTAATGGTGGTAAGGCTGGCAGTGCGTTTAAAAAATATTTTGGGACTGTCGTCAAAGCTCCGGTATATTATCTGCATTCAACAAGTCCGGCAAATGCCAGAATGAATCTTACAGACCTGCAGGAGGAATGGCAGGTTCTTAAAAGTTGGCTGTAGCATGATTAAAGTATCTTGCGGTTGTATACCGCATAAAATATATGATAAAATATCTTAATAAAGAATTATAAAGTAAGGTGATGACCGTGCGCTTAAAGTCTTTTGCCACATACGGCTTTAAATCCTTTGCCGAAAAAACTGAATTAACTTTTGATAAAGGTATCACGGCCGTAGTGGGTCCAAATGGCTCCGGAAAAAGCAATATTTCTGATGCTATACGCTGGGTATTAGGCGAGCAAAGTGCAAAATATCTGCGCGGCAGTAAGATGGAAGACATCATTTTTTCCGGCAGCAGCAAAAGAAGACCATTAGGTGTAGCGGAAGTTACCTTAGAGTTTGATAACAGCGATCACGCGCTTGATATGGATTTTTCTGAGGTCAGTCTGACTAGGCGTTTGTTTCGCAGTGGCGACAGCGAATATGCTATCAATAAGAAAAACTGTCGTCTAAAAGATATTCTGGATTTATTGGCTGATACAGGCTTAGGCAAAGGCTCTATGTCAATTATTGGTCAAAACAGAATTGATGAGGTACTCAACAGCAGGCCGGAGGAACGTAGGGCGTTGTTTGAGGAGGCTGCCGGTATTGCCAAGTACAGACTGCGTAAGAAAGAGGCGGTACGACGTTTGGATGAAACCGGAGCCAATCTTACGCGTATTAATGATATTAAGGCTGAAGTAGATGCACAGGTGGAGCCATTGCGTGCAGCTGCAGAAAAAACACAGCAGTATAATGCTCTCTATGCGGAGCAAAGACAATGTCGTCTTACTAATTTTGTGCATAAGCTTGATAATATAACCGGTTTGTGTCAAAAGCTGCAGGAAAAAAAGCAGCTTTTAGAGCGGGAACTTTCGCAGCGACTGGCAGCTTTAAGCGTGCAGGAGGCTCAGGCGGCACAGCTGCAGGCAGAGGCTGACAGACTGAACGAAAGTTTTGCCAAGCTGATGGACGAAATGAAGGACAAAGAAACTGCGCTGGAAAAAATACGCGGACAAAAAGCGGTGCTGGATGAACGCATTATCAACAGCAGACAAAGTGCAGAAAAACTTGGTGTAAGAAACATCAGACTTGAGCAGCAGGCTGATGAGCTGGAAAAGCAAATGGCTGCGTTAGCAGCAGAATTTGATGTTGTTGATAAAAAACGTGCTAAGGCTGAATATAGTTTGCAGCAGCTGCAGCGTGAAAAAGAGCAGTATGAAAAAAATCTGCATGAAATCAGTCAACAGTCTGAGAATTTAAAGGCTGATGTTTTTGCTGATATGCAAAGCCTGCTGGAAGCGCGCAACGCTTTGCGTGTTTTAGAGCAGGAGCAGGAACGCCGCGTAAAACGCAGAGAGGTGCTGAAAGAAAGCATTGCTGAAGCAGAAAATATTGCTGGGAAGGTGGAAGAAGAATATCGTCAGCTGCTGGAAAAGCAGGCTCGCAGCGGACATGAACAGAAACGCTTAAGTGACGAATTAGAGGCTGATGGTAAGCAAGAGGAAGAATACAGGCGGAAGCTGCAAACAATAAGGCAGCAGCAGGGACTTTGCCAGAAGAAGCTTATAGAAACAGAAGCACGGCTTAATTCATTGCAGCGGATGCAGAATTCTTATGAAGGTTTTGGTTACGGTATAAAAAATATCTTGAAATGTAATGCTCCTTGGCGAAAAAATATTATCGGTGTGGCAGCAGAACTGCTGCAGACGGACGAAAAATATGTTACTGCCATAGAAACAGCTTTAGGAGAAAGTGCGCAGAATCTGGTAACTTTAGATGCTGACACTGCTAAAGCAGCAATTAATTATCTGAAACAGCAAAATGGCGGCAGAGCGACCTTTCTGCCTTTGGATAATATTCAGGAGCGCAGGCTGACGCAGGAGGAAGAAAGACTGTGCAGTCTGAAAGGTATTTGCGGTTTTGCCGTGGATTTGGTCAGCTGCCACGAGCAGGCTGCCAAAGCCATAAGGTTTTTGCTGGGCAGAGTATTAGTTGCAGAAAATATTGATGCTGCACTGTCTGCGGCCAGAATGGCTAAATTTAGGTTGCGGGTAGTTACATTAGATGGTGATACTATCAATGCCGGCGGCAGTATGTCAGGCGGCAGCCGCAGACATAAGGAAGGTTATTTAAGCCGCGGCCGTGATATTAAACGTCTTGAAGCTTTGCTCGCTGAGCAGCGTGGAGAAATGCTTCAGCTGCAGGAGGCACTGGAAACAGAAGAAGATAAGCAGCAGAAATTGTCTGCCAAACTGCAGCAGGGACGAGAGCAATTACGGCAGTACGCTTTGATGTCTTCGCAGCTTGATTTACAGCTGCAGCATTTAAGTCAGAAAAAGCGTGATGCAGAAGAACGCTTATTACTGCTGCTTGATGACAGAAATGCCATTGCGGCAGAATATATGGCAAACCGCAGCAAGGTGCAGGAACTGCGCGCAAAAGTTAAAGAACTGGAAGAACAGGATAGTGCGGCCAAACAGCTGTTAGAAGATATGCAGAAGAAAATAGCTGCAGAAAAAAGCAAGGTAGATGCAGCGGAAAATCAGCTGCATGATGCCCGCTTATTAGCAGAAACTTCTTCAGCTAAGGTGCAGCTGATGAGCGACAGAATGAAGGGCCTTGACAGCGATACGCTGCAGCTGCGCAGAGAAATTACAGGTAATGAACAGGAACAGCAGCGTTTGCAGCAGCTGATTGAAAAATGTGAATCTGAAAAGCAGGCATGTGATAAGCGCAGTGCAGAGCTTTTGCGGCAGCTGCAGGAAACTGAATGCGGCAAAGAAGAGTTCCGAGAGGAACGTTTGCGCCTGCAGAATCAGCAGCAGCAGGCAGAAGAGCAGGCAGCCGCAATTCGCAAACAGTGCAGCAATAGTGAAGGTTCTTTGAAGCAGCTGGATATAGAGATGGCGCGATATAATAATGACCGTGAACATGTTTTGATGCAGCTGACAGAAGAATACGGCCTTGATGAAACTGCTGCAAGAAATGAAGAACTTCTGGAACTTGACAGTTCAGAACTGAAAAAACGGGAAAGCAGGCTGGCAATAGCTATTGCAGCTTTAGGTCCGGTTAATCCTGCTGCTATTGAGGAATATCAGGCAGTCAAGGAACGCAGTGAATTTTTAAATCATCAGTATGATGATTTGGCGACAGCTCGAGATAATCTGCAGGCAGTTATCAGTGAAATAAATTCTGGCATGACGCGTAAGTTTAAAGAGGCTTTTGCAGAGATAAACAAATTCTTTGCTGAATGTTATGTAAGGCTGTTTGGCGGCGGCACTGCAGTATTAAAGCTTTCTGAGCCCGATGATTTGCTGAATTCCGGGATTGATATTGAGGTTCAGCCTCCAGGAAAACGGTTGCAGAGCCTGTATCTCTTATCCGGCGGCGAAAGAGCACTGACTGTTATTGCACTGCTTTTTGCGTTGCTAAGTTATCGTCCAGCGCCATTTTGTATTTTAGATGAAATAGATGCGGCGCTTGATGATGCAAATATTGTCAGATTTTCAAAATTTTTAAGGGATTTTTCGCAGAAAACACAGTTTATTATTATTACGCATCGTAAAGGTACAATGGAATGTGCTGATATTATGTATGGTGTGACTATGGAAGAATCCGGTGTATCAAAATTGCTTTCTGTTAAGATAAACGAAAAGGAGTAGGAATTTATGGGATTTTTTGAGCGATTGAAAGAAGGCCTCAGCAAGACGCGCCGTAATTTTACGGACAGAATAGAAGAGCTGGTTGGCTTATCTGTTTCTATTGATGAAGATTTTTTGGAAGAACTGGAAATGATTCTTTTAACTGCTGATGTAGGTGTTAAAACTACAGAAAAGCTTATTGAAGCAGTACGTCAGGCAGCAAAGAAAAAAGAAATCAGCGGCACACAGGATGTTATTCCTTTCCTGAAAAAATATCTTACCGAGATGCTGCAGGATTCCGGCCAGCGCACACGTATTGGTGCTAAACCAACAGTTATTCTTGTTGTAGGTGTTAATGGTGTTGGCAAGACTACTACAATTGGCAAATTGGCTAACTATTTTACTTTGTTTAATTACAAGGTTGTATTGGCTGCAGGCGATACCTTTAGAGCAGCAGCTTCAGAACAGCTGCAGATTTGGGGTGAACGTGCCGGCTGTGACGTAATTCGTCATGCCGAAGGTGCAGATCCGGCTGCAGTAGTTTTTGACGCAGTTAAGGCTGCCGTAGCACGTAAGGCAGATATACTTTTCATTGATACTGCCGGCAGACTGCATAATAAGACTAATTTAATGAATGAGCTGGAAAAAATTCATCGCATTATTAAAAGAGAGATTCCGGAAGCCCCGCATGAAACTTTTCTGGTGCTTGATGCGACTACCGGACAAAATGCAATCAGTCAGGCCAAAGTATTTATGGAAACTGCCAATGTTACAGGCGTAGTACTTACTAAGCTTGATGGTACTGCCAAAGGCGGCGTTGTTGTAGCAATTAAGGAAGAGTTGGGATTGCCGGTAAAATGGATTGGTGTTGGCGAAGGTATTATGGATTTCCGTCCTTTTGAGCCTGATAAATTTGTTGAAGCTTTATTTGACAGTGACAAGTAAAAATACTTGACATATATTTGGCGATACAGTATAATTGCATAGTCAGATATTTTGAGTAAAGGAAACAGGAAATTGTCAGAGCACGATTTTGAACAGAGGATGAGGCTGGGAAGGCTGTTTGATATATACGGCGGCCTTTTAACAGAAAAACAGCAGCAATGTTTAAAACTGTATTTTTATGATGACCTGTCACTGACAGAGATTGCGGAAGAAACAGGCGTATCACGGCAGGCGATTCATGATTTGTTGAAGCGTGTAGAGCTGATTTTGGAGCGCAATGAAAAAAAACTTGGCCTTTTAGCTCGTAGTGAAGCTGATAAAGCAAGGCTGCGCGAAGTGATAGATTTGCTTGCTGACTGCAGCAGGCAGAAAAATGATGAAGCCATCAAGATTTTAAATGGAATGTGTGGCGAAAGTAGGTAACAATGGCTTTTGAAAGTTTGTCTGAAAGATTACAAAATGCTATAAAGATGTTTCGCGGTGCCGGAAAAATTACAGAAGAAGATTTAAAAGCACCGATGCGCGAAGTAAGAATGGCGCTGCTAGAAGCGGACGTAAACTTTAAGGTTGTTAAGGACTTCGTTGCCAAAGTTAAGGAACGTGCCCTTGGTGCCGAAGTTAATGAAAGTCTTAATCCGCATCAGCAGATTATTAAGATTGTTAATGAAGAGCTTATCCAGCTTTTAGGTGGTACTCAAAGCAAGCTGGCAGTTTCTCCTAAACCGCCGACTATCATTATGCTGGTTGGTCTGCAGGGTGCAGGTAAAACTACTACTGCCGGAAAGCTGGCAACCTATCTGAAGCGTAAGAATAAAAAGCCGCTTCTGGTTGCAGGCGATATTTACCGTCCTGCTGCTATTACGCAGCTGCAGGTATTGGGCGAACAGATTAATGTGCCGGTATTTGCCTTGGGTGATAAGGTATCTCCGGTAGAGATTGCTAAACAGTCTTTGGAAAAAGCTTTTTCTCTGGCATGCGACACGATTATTATCGATACCGCAGGCCGACTGCATATAAACGAAGAACTGATGAACGAGCTGCGTGAAATTAAAGGCAGCGTAAATCCTACTGAAATTCTTTTGGTAGTCGATGCCATGACTGGTCAGGATGCTGTAACTGTTGCAGAAAGCTTTGACCGTGAGCTTGGAATTGACGGCTTGATTGTTACTAAGCTGGATGGTGATGCCCGCGGCGGTGCTGTACTTTCTGTAAAGGCAGTTACTGGTAAGCCTGTAAAACTTATTGGTATGGGCGAAAAGCTTGATGCTCTTGAGCCTTTCCATCCCGACCGTATGGCTTCCCGTATTCTTGGTATGGGTGATATCCTTACCTTGGTGGAAAAAATTCAGTCTACTACTGACCTGGCTAAAGCTCTGGAAATGGAGAAAAAGCTCCGCAAGGATGAATTTACTCTGGAACAGTTTTTAGAGCAGATGCAGCAGGTTAAAAAATTAGGTTCTTTGGATACAATCTTAGGACTTATTCCTGGCATGGGCGGCATCAGTCAAAAACTTAAAGAAGCTAATGTCGACGAGAAAGAGTTTGACAGGATAGAAGCAATTATCAAGTCTATGACTCCTAAAGAACGTCGCAATCCCGACATCATTAACGGCAGCAGACGCAAACGTATTGCAGCAGGCTGCGGTATGAGAGTGCAGGATGTTAATAAGCTTCTGAAGAATTTTGATGAAAGTAAAAAAATGATGAAGCGTATGCAGGGTATGGCAAAGTTTGCTTCTAAAGGCGGATTTAAAATCCCCTTTATGCATTAATAAAAAATCATAACAGTTAGTTGATATTAGTTTAAGGAGGTGAAAATCAACATGGCAGTTAAAATTCGTCTGAAACGTATGGGTGCTAAAAAAGCTCCTTTCTATCGTATCGTTGTTGCTGATTCCCGTTCTCCGCGTGATGGCAGATTCGTCGAAAGCATTGGTTACTATGATTCTACCGTTCAACCGGCTAACGTTAAAATCGATGCTGAAAAAGCAATCGACTGGATGTCCAAAGGTGCACAACCGACCGATACCGTTAAATCTTTGTTCAGCAAAGATGGCATCATGAAAAAATTTGCTGAAGCTAAAGCAGCAAAATAATAAGAGAGGCGTGTTTACATGAAAGAATTGGTAGAAGTAATGGCCAAGTCTCTTGTAAGTAATCCGTCTGCAGTAGTCGTGGAGGAGGAAACAACCGGTACAACAACGGTGCTTCGCCTCCATGTTGCTTCTGAGGATATGGGTAAAGTTATTGGAAAACAGGGCCGTATCGCAAAAGCGATTAGAACAGTTATGAAAGCAGTTGCAACACGCGAAAATGTAAAGGTTATCGTGGAAATTATCTGATCAAGGATGGTATAACAATGGATAAAATGTATGTCAGGGTTCCTGTTGCAGTTAAAGCTAAAGTAACCGAAGATTTGAAGTTGAAAATTATTGGAGATCTCCAAAATACTATAAAGAAAATGGAATTGGATCTTGAACAGTTCGAATTCCAGGCTAAGAAAGCTCTTAGTCAGGCTGCCAGCGATTTGAGCGTACTTCCGGCTTTGCGCGAACAAATCGATGCTGAGCGTAATAAACGTCTGGCTGCAAAAAATGAAGCAGAAGCAAAACTGAAACGCGCTGAAGCATTAGAAATGGGTGCTGAAATTGGTCATGGTACTCTGGAACGTACTGTGGAAATTACAGTAGGTACCAATCTTGATGCTTTGATGGGTGCTGAAATTCTTACTGAAGACGGAAAGGTTATTGCTTTCCGCGAGTAAGCCCCATGGATAAAGAAATAGTTATTGGCAAGATAGTCGCTCCGCACGGTGTGCGGGGCGATATTCGTATTATGCCCCTTACTGACAGGCCGGAACAGTTTTTAAATCTCTCTTATTTGCTTCTGGAAGATGGTCGCCAGCTGACTGTAAAAGCAGCTCGTTTTCATAAGAGAATGGTACTGGTAAGTACTAAAGAAATCACTACTATGAACGACGCTGAGTTGCTGCGCGATAAGAAAATACTGATTAGAGCAGAAGATTTACCGCCTTTGGAAGAAGGTCGTTTCTACGTGGCAGATCTTATTGGTTTGCCTGTATTTGATGAAGAAGGTAAGCAGCTGGGAACTTTTAAAGACAGCATTACTACAGGCAGCAATGATGTATATATTGTTGCGGTTCCTGGCGGCAAGGATCTTTTGATACCTGCATTGAAAATCTATGTGCGGGAAATAAATCTGCAGGAAAAACGCATAGTGGTAAAATTGCCTGAATGGACTGATGAAGCATGAATTTTTTGTTTATAACCTTATTTCCTGAGCAGATTGAACAGGCTGCTTCTCACAGTATCATTAAACGTGCGGCAGATAAAGGACTTGTTAATATCTCCTGCATTAATCCGCGTGATTTTACAACGGATAAGCATCGTACTGTAGATGATTCTCCTTTCGGCGGCGGTGCCGGAATGGTGCTCAAACCGGAACCTATGGTTGCTGCAATTCGCAAGGCTAAAGAGCAGCTGCCTGATGCCAGGGTTATAGCAATGTGTCCTGGCGGCCGAACATTAAAGCAGGACATAGTAGAGGAATATGCTCGCTGCGGACAGGATTTGATTTTTGTCTGCGGTCATTATGAAGGTTTTGACGAGCGTATCTTTAACTGGGTAGATGAAAAACTTTCTATTGGTGACTATGTGCTTACAGGCGGAGAAATGCCTGCATTAATAGTTATGGATGCCGTAGCAAGGTTTATACCGGGAGTATTGGGAAAAATGGCCAGTGCTGAGGAGGATTCTTTCAGTACCGGTCTTTTGGAGTATCCTCAGTATACACGTCCGGTAGATTTTGAAGGGCTGGTAGTGCCGGAAGTACTGCGCAATGGCAACCATGCTTTGATTAACAAATGGCGCCGCAAGCAGTCACTGAAAGCTACATATTTGCTGCGTCCTGAATTATTGCCGCAGAAAATGGACAAGGAAGATAGAAAATTACTGGCAGAAATAAAAGCGGAACTGCAGGGTGAGATAGATGGCTGATTTATTTGTAGGATTGGTTCATTATCCTATTTATAATAAGAATATGAAAGTTATTGCAAGTGCAGTAACTAATTTTGATTTGCATGATATTTCTCGTACCTGCAGAACTTATGATGTAAAAAAATATTATATTATTCATCCGCTTGATGTACAGCGACAGATTGTTGAACGTATTTTAGGGTATTGGCAGCATGGTTACGGCGGCATTTATAATCCTGACCGTAAAGATGCTCTTGACAGAGTATGCTGGCAGCCAGACATTGCAGCAGCTGCTGAAAATATTCGTCAGCTTACAGGTAAGCAGCCGTATATTGTTACCACAGATGCCAGAACTTATCCCAACACAGTAAGCTATAAGTTTTTACGTCAGAAACTACAGGAAGGTGACAGGCCTGTTTTGCTGCTTTTTGGCACGGGTTTTGGTATTGAGGCGGAAGCAATGAAAAAATTTGATTATATTCTTGAGCCTGTTTATGGCAGCTGTGACTATAATCATCTGTGCGTACGCAGTGCTGTTGCTATTATTTTAGACCGCTTGGCTGGTGAAGCCTGGTGGGAAAAATAATCTGTGTGAAAGTGTAAAATATATTGCAATACAGCGTAGATTATGATAAAATCTTTTTTGTGTAATACGGACGGTCCGCTGTGGAGTTCGCACATGAACGTCTATGAATTAGGAGGAAATTATGAACATTATTGAAGTATTGGAACAAGAACAGCTTCGTTCCGACATTCCTGACTTCCGTGCAGGTGACACCGTAAAAGTTTATGTAAAAGTAGTTGAAGGCAGCAGAGAACGTATTCAGCTTTTTGAAGGCGTTGTAATTTCCCGCAGCGGCTCCGGCGTGCGTGAAAACTTTACTGTTCGTCGTATCTCCTATGGTGTTGGCGTAGAAAGAACTTTCCCGGTACATAGCCCTCGTTTGGAAAAAATCGAAGTTGCTCGCCGTGGTATCGTTCGTCGTGCAAAACTGTACTATCTGCGTAACCTTACCGGTAAAGCAGCTCGTATCAGAGAAAGACGCTAATTATTACCGAAATGATGGAAGGGACTGTTTTAACAGTCCCTTTTATTATTTTTGTCTTAAATGCTGACTGAAAAGCAATTTTGTGCTAAAATAAAAAACAGCCTTTATAAAAGGGCAATAAAATGTTTCCGAAAGGAGTGCAGCTATGAGTAATAAGAATAATACTTCCTGGCAGGATTCAGTCAGTGACTGGCTTGTTTCTATTATAGTAGCCGTAGCGCTGGCTTTTTGCATAAGGACTTTTTTAGTAGAGCCTTATATGGTAGAAGGTTCTTCTATGTATCCTACGCTGGTAAATCATGAACGTGTCATGGTTGATAAACTGAGTTATTTCTTTACTGACCCGAAAAAGGGTGAAATCATTGTATTCCGTTATCCTAAGGATCAAAGCCGTGACTTTATTAAGAGAGTAATCGCCGTAGGCGGTGATACTATTGAGATGCGTCAGGGTAAGGTTTTTGTAAACGGTACGATGCTGAATGAAGGTTATATCTATAAAGATGATCCTAAGGGCCCGAATCTTTCTGACTATAAAAAATCTGTAGTTCCGGAAGGTCATATCTTTGTACTGGGTGATAACCGTAATAACTCTGAGGACAGTCGTTTTGCTGATGTCGATTTTGTTCCGCTGCAGCTGGTTAAAGGCAGAGCGGCACTGGTGTTCTGGCCGCTGGATCAGTTCCATCTGATTAAGGCTGATACGGGTATGGGCAAATGATAGAGGATTTCAAAATTCAATGGTTTCCAGGTCATATGACTAAGGCCAAAAGAATGATGGAGACCCAGATAAAATTAGTAGATGTAGTTGTTGAGATGCTGGATGCCAGAATACCGCGTTCCAGTACTAATCCGATGCTGGTTAATCTTTTGGGAGGCAAGCCAAAGGTTATTGCTCTCAATAAGGTAGATATGGCTGATAATGCCAAGACAGAGCTGTGGCTGCAGAAATTTAAAAGCAGTGATATCCCTGTCTGCAAGGTAGACTGTGCTACTGGCAAGGGCGTTAAACAGCTGATAGGCTTGATTCAGACTGCGGCTAAACCGGTTATTGATAAATGGCTGAAAAAAGGTGTACGCAATCGTCCTATCAGAGTAATGATTGTAGGTATACCTAATGTTGGTAAGTCCACTCTTATCAATAGGTTAGTAGGTAAGAACAAAGTTGTTGCCGCTGACAAACCAGGTGTAACTAAAGGCCAGCAATGGATTACTATTGCCAAGGGTCTGGAGCTTTTGGATACGCCGGGTGTTTTATGGCCTAAGTTCGAGGATAAAGAAGTAGGCTTCTGTCTGGCGATTACAGGTGCTATTAAAGAGGATGTTTTTGACAGAGAGCAGGCTGCTGAATTATTATTGGCAAGGCTTATGGAAACTTATCCTCAAGAGTTAAAAAATAAATACACGATAGATTTTGAAGATCGTGAAAATGTAAAGGAAGTAATGGCGAAAATTGCAGCTGCTCGCGGTTGTCTGAAAGCCGGTGGTTTATATGACCTTGATAAGGTATACCAGCTGGTTTTACGTGATTTTCGTTCAGGACGCATGGGTCGTTTTACTATGGACGAGCCTTGAATAGAACCGCCTTTGCAGGCGGTTTTTTTGTGAGGTAATTTGCATGAAAATTCAGGAAATTAAAACAATTCTAAATAATCAGCCCAGTGAAGAATTTTTACAGGAGCTGGCACTTGATCAGCGCAGTGGTGTGCAGAAGCTGCTGCAGGCATATTATAAGAAACTTGCAGCTATAGAATCTGAAAAACAACGTTTTCAAGAGATGCTGAGGTATGAAAAGCAGGAATATCTTGGAGGAGCAAAGTATGTAGCTGGTGTTGATGAAGCTGGGCGTGGACCTTTGGCAGGACCATTAGTTGTAGCAGCAGTTATTTTGCCGCAGGAAGTTTTTATTAGTGGATTGAATGATTCTAAACAGCTTTCAGCTAAGAAAAGAGAGCTGCTATATACAGAGATACTTAATAAAGCTGTTGATATCAGTGTCAATATTGTCAGTGTCAGCAATATCGACGATTTAAATATTTATCGAGCTACTCAGGAAGGTATGTGTCAGGTACTGCAGCACCTGCATATTAAGCCACAGACTGCATTAATAGATGCCATGCCGTTAGAAATAGAGAATATGAAGTGTTTGTCCGTTGTTCATGGGGATGCTTTAAGCGCATCGATTGCGGCAGCATCGATTATTGCCAAAGTAACTCGTGACAGGATTATGGAAAGATTAGCTGACTATTATCCGCAGTATGGCTTTGCGGGCAATAAAGGATATGGCAGTAAAGAGCATATGCAGGCTTTGTCCGCGAATGGAGCTACACGCTGGCATAGACGCAGTTTTGAGCCTGTCAAGAGTATGATGCTTCCTGCAGCAGAGAAAACAGAAAATATTCTTTATTCACCCCTCAAAGACAATTATAAATATGAACCCGAAGGATGAGCTGGGAAGATTCGGGGAAGACTTTGCCTGCAATTATCTGCGGCAGCAAGGCTACCAAATATTGTGCCGTAATTTTCGCTACCGCATGGGTGAGATAGATATTATAGCTGAAAAAAATGCTGTATTATGTTTTGTTGAAGTCAAGACACGTACTTCTGCCAGGTTTGGAAAACCTGCGGAAGCGGTGACATGGACTAAACAGAAAAAGATTTATCGATGTGCTGAATATTATATGCAGGTGAGAGGTATAATACAAAACATGCCGGTACTTTCTTTTGATGTAATAGAAATTTTAAAAGAAGGAACTGTGGTAAAAGAGTTTCACCATTATCCGCATTGCTTCTGAGAAAGAAGGTTGTTATGTAGTGTTTTCTTATGTACTTGGTGAGACTACAGTAGGTATTGACGGCATTAAGATTGCCGTCGAAGTAGATGTTACCAACGGTTTACCGGGATTTGACATCGTGGGCTTGCCTAATCTTGCTGTGCGAGAAGCCAAAGAAAGGGTAAGGGCAGCTATACGTAATTCCGCTTATCCTTTCCCCATGACGAAGATTACCGTCAATCTGGCCCCTGCTGACTTGAAAAAAGAAGGCTCGGGCTTAGATTTGCCAATGGCGTTAGGTGTTTTGGTAAGTTCTAAATTTCTTTCACAGGAAATGGTCAATGGCAAAGTGTTTGTGGGAGAATTGTCGCTGGACGGCAGTATTCGCAAACTTTCAGGCGTGCTTTCCATGATTATTGAAGCCAAGAAAAGTGGTTTGAAGGAAATTTTTATTCCTGCAGACAACGCAGCAGAAGGCAAGCTTATTGCTGATATTGATGTTTATGCAGTACGCAGCCTGATAGAGCTGGTAGAGCATCTTCAGGGTAAGAAGCCTTTAAAGCCGCTGCCAAAAGAGAACATTCTTACAAATTCTGAGCGTGTTTATCGTGAAGATTTTGCTGATGTTAAAGGTCAGCCTGTAGCACGCAGAGCCATGGAAATTGCTGCTGCCGGTGGGCACAGCATTCTGATGGTTGGTGCTCCGGGGTGCGGCAAGACGATGCTGGCCAGAAGGCTGGTAACTATCCTGCCGCCCATGACTGAGGAGGAAGCTTTAGAAGTTACCAAGATTTACAGTATTGTAGGCATGCTGCCGGAAACAGAAAGTATTATGCTGGAACGCCCGTTCCGCAGTCCCCATCATAGTGTTTCTGCCAGTGCGCTGTTAGGAGGCGGTTCCTATCCGCGTCCGGGTGAAGTAACACTGAGTCACAATGGGGTATTGTTTTTAGACGAACTGCCGGAATTTGAACGCTATACTTTGGAAATGCTGCGTCAGCCTTTGGAGGATGGCGTGGTGAATATTTCCCGCGTTCGGGCAGCAATGACTTTTCCCAGTAAGTTTATCCTTTGCGCTGCGCAGAATCCCTGTCCCTGCGGATATTTAGGTGATAAAGAACATCGCTGCCGCTGCAAGCAAAAGGATATAGACAATTATCGGCGCAAGGTGTCCGGACCTTTGCTGGACAGGATTGATATGCAGATAAATCTTACTCGTGTGAACTTTACTGAACTCAAAAATAAAGAAGTTGGAGAAAGTTCGGCAGTTATAAGAGAAAGAGTAGTTGCAGCAAGAAATATCCAGCTAGAACGTTTGCGAGGCAGCGGACTTTACTGTAATGCTCAGATGAGCAGGCAGGAAGTGGTAAAATATTGCAAGCTTGATAATGAGGCGCAAAGTATATTGGAAAAATATTTTAATGCTTTGCATTTAAGTGCCCGCAGCCATGACAGAATTCTAAAGGTCGCGCGTACAATTGCAGATCTTGCCGGATGTGAACAGATTACAGCGGCGCATATAGCAGAAGCAATTCAGCTGCGCACAAGTATTAGTGGTTAAAATATTACAGACAGGTCACATATTATATGTTAAAATAAAAATATCATGAAAGCAGTATTTTTATTTTTGGAACAGGAGGCAAAATTATGCGTATTGTATTAACTATCGTAGGTAAGGATAAAGTGGGTATTATTGCTAAAGTAAGCCAAACCTTAGCTGAATGTAATATCAACATTATCAATATTAATCAGAATATTATGCAGGGATTTTTTAACATGGTGCTGATCGCTGATATGAGCAAGGCTAATGTTACTCTTAAAGAAGCACAGGCAAGATTTGCTGAGCTGGGTCAGGAAATTGGCGTAGAAATCCGTCTGCAAAGTGAAGAAATCTTTACTGCTATGCATCGTATATAGGAGGCTGCTATGCTGTTTAATACCAATGATATTTTAGAAACAACACGCATGATTACCGAAAATAATCTGGACGTGCGTACCATTACCATGGGGATCAGCCTGCGTGACTGCGGACATCCGGATATTAAGGTTACTGCTCAAAAAATTTATGATAAAATTTGCCAAAAGGCTGAAAAACTGGTTAAAACAGGTGAAGATCTGGAAGCAGAACTTGGCGTGCCTATTATCAATAAACGTATTTCTGTTACTCCTATTGCTATGGTAGGCGAAAGCTGTGACAGCAGCGATTATGTACTGCTGGCTCAGGCTCTTGATAAAGCCGGCAAAAATGTTGGTGTAAATTTCATCGGCGGTTTTTCTGCGTTGGTGGATAAAGGCTATACCAAAGGTGATTATAATCTGATTGCTTCTATTCCTGAAGCTTTGGCTGTTACTGATATTGTTTGTTCTTCTGTTAGTGTAGGCTCAACTAAATGCGGCATCAATATGGACGCTGTAGCACAGATGGGCAGAGTGGTAAAAATGGCTGCAGAACGTACTGCAGACCGTGATGCTATTGGTTGTGCTAAATTAGTTGTTTTCTGCAATGCTGTGCCTGATAATCCTTTCATGGCAGGGGCTTTCCATGGCGTTACAGAGCCTGAAACCGTTATCAACGTTGGTGTAAGCGGACCTGGCGTAGTAAAACATGCTTTAGAGTCTGTACGTGACGGCGATATTGGTATGGTTGCAGAAACTATTAAGAAAACTGCTTTCAAAATTACTCGTGTAGGTCAGCTTGTAGCACAGGAAGCTGCCCGCAGATTAAATACTCAGTTCGGTATTATCGACCTTTCTCTGGCACCGACTCCGGCTATCGGCGACAGTGTTGCACATATTCTGGAAGAAATCGGTCTGGAAAGCTGCGGCTGTCCGGGTACCACTGCTACTTTGGCTATGCTCAACGATGCAGTTAAAAAAGGCGGACTTATGGCATCCAGCTATGTTGGTGGTTTAAGCGGTGCTTTCATACCTGTCAGCGAAGATGCAGGCATGATTGCTGCTGTTGAAAGAGGATGCCTGACCTTGGAAAAACTGGAAGCAATGACCTGCGTATGTTCTGTAGGTCTTGATATGATTGCTGTGCCTGGGGATACTACTGCAGAAACTATTGCTGCTATAATTGCCGATGAAGCTGCTATTGGCATGATTAACAATAAGACTACTGCAGTGCGTCTGATTCCTGTTCCCGGTAAGGGTGTAGGCGATAGGGTTGAATTTGGCGGCCTGCTTGGCTATGCACCTATTATTGCAGTGAATAATTTTAAAGCTGATAAATTTATTTCCAGAGGCGGACGTATTCCGGCACCGGTAAGGAGTTTGACTAACTGATGCTGCGGAAAAGCAAACGTGAAGCTATTTTAAAGATTCTGGAAGATACTTATTCCGGTACGAAGACTGCCTTGAATTATAATTCACCCTTTGAATTATTGATAGCTGTTATTCTGTCTGCTCAATGTACCGATGAACGTGTTAATAAGATTACGGCACGTTTATTTCCCAAGTTTGATACGCCGGAAAAAATGGGAGCGTTGAGTCAGGAAGAAATGGAAGAGCAGATACGTGACTGCGGTTTGTATCATGCTAAAGCAAAAAATATTCTGGCTACCTGTCATATGCTGGTGCAGGAGTTTGACAGTAAGATACCGGATAATATTACTACGCTGATGAAACTGCCTGGGGTGGGGAAGAAAACTGCTAATGTAGTAGCAAGTATTATTTATAATGTGCCTGCTATTGCAGTAGACACCCATGTTTTCCGTGTTTCTCACAGACTAGGTCTGGCTAAAGGTGCAGATCCGTTAGCAACTGAAAAGGAATTACAGAAGATTATTCCTATGGAAAAATGGAGTGATGCTCATCATTGGTTTATTTGGCATGGACGTAAAATTTGCAAGGCGCGTAAGCCTTTATGTACGGAATGCGCTGTACTAGCAGAATGTCCGTATAAAGAAAAGAATATGGATTAAAACGACTGCTTTGCAGTCGTTTTAATTTTACAGAGATAAGTTTAAAAGTTTTGTTGAGAGTGTTACAAAGTAATGATTAAAGATAATAATTTAGCAAAAGCTTTACGCCAATATTTCGGCTATGAGAGTTTTCGCAGCGGACAGGAAGAAATAATAAGTGAGATTATGGCAGGCAGACCGGTGTTGGCCGTTTTGCCCACCGGTGCTGGCAAGAGTTTGTGTTTTCAGCTGCCTTCGCTATTGATGTCAGGCGTAACGCTGGTAATATCTCCGCTGATTTCTTTAATGAAAGATCAGGCGGAAGCCTTGTGTGCACGTGGTATACCGGCGGCTTATCTGGACAGCAGCCTGACGGGAAATGCTTACGGCAAGATTTTATATGATACTTTAAACGGGAAATGCAAATTTTTGTATGTTGCTCCCGAAAGACTTGCTAATCAGCAGTTTGTCAGTTTTGCTAAAAAAGCTGCTATTACTATGGTAGCTGTTGATGAGGCCCATTGTGTCTCACAGTGGGGACATAGTTTTCGAAAAGATTACTATAATATACCGCAGTTTATCGAATGCTTGCCGCATAAACCACTGATTGCGGCGTTTACGGCTACTGCTACGGCAGGGGTAAGAGAAGACATTTTAAATAAACTGCATATTGAGCAGGCACGTACAGTTGTTACAGGATTTGACCGTCCTAATTTATATTTTTCTGTAAAGAGAGCGGTAGATAAAGACAGGACACTGCTGGATTTTTTGCAGCAGCACAGTGAAGAAAGTGGAATTATTTATTGTTCTACCCGTAAAAAAGTCGAAACAGTAACAGCTCTGCTGGTAAGACATGGATATCTGGCTATGCGTTATCATGCTGGGTTGACCAGTGAGGAAAGAGAGTTTAATCAGAACTGCTTTGTTAAAGGACAGGTAAAGCTGATTGTAGCGACCAATGCTTTTGGTATGGGAATAGATAAGGCTGATGTGCGGTTTGTTATTCACTATAATATGCCCAAAGATATCGAGAGCTATTATCAGGAAGCCGGAAGAGCAGGCAGAGATGGTAAAAAAGCAGAATGTCTGCTGTTGTATGATAAAAGTGATGTTGCAGTTAACACTTATCTTATTGGTCACGACCAGCCCGATCTGGCCTGGAAAGAACATGATTTGCAGTTGTTGGACAAGATAATTGCTTATTGTCATACTTCTGCCTGTCTGCGCAATTATTTACTGCGATACTTTGGCGAAAAAGTTTATAAAGACTGCGGCAGCTGCGGTAATTGCAGCAATAAGGCTAATGCCAGCTGGCGTAAATTTCTTAATTTGTAATAAATCAGTGACGAACCTTCTGCAGGCAGGTAAAAAACTTTTTAAAGCGAATAAATATAATATAAGCTGTATAGTAAATTATTCAAGTGGCAGGAGGTTTTGTCATGAAGATTACATTTTTAGGCGCGGCGCGTATGGTTACAGGTTCCTGCTATCTGGTAGAGGTAGCTGGTAGAAAAATTCTTGTTGATTGCGGTATGTTTCAGGGCTCTAAGCTGATTACTGCTTTTAATGAAAAAGAGTTTATTTTTAATCCTGCAGAAATCGAAGCTGTAGTGCTGACGCATGCTCATGTAGACCACAGCGGTTTGTTACCTAAATTGGTTAAGAAGGGCTTTAAGGGTTATATTCATTGTACAAAATCTACTCAGGAACTTTGTTCCATCCTGCTGCCGGATAGTGCTCATATCCAGGAAGGGGATGCTGAACTGGCCAATCGTAAAGGATTAAGGGCTGGCAAAAAATTTGTAGAGCCTTTATTTACTGTCGATGATGCTTATGAAGCCATGAAGCTGTTCAGAATTCATGATTTTGATGAAACGGTAGATATTATTCCTAATATTAAGGTCTGCTTCAGAGTGGCAGGACATATCTTAGGGTCTGCCATTGTCGAAATGTTTGTGACAGAAGACGGCAAACAGACGAAACTGGTATTTACCGGTGATATAGGGCAGCCGGATCAGCCTATTATCGAAGATCCGGAACATATTTCCGGTGCGGATTTTATTATTACAGAATCTACTTATGGCAACAGAGTGCATAAGGAATACGATAAGGAAGCTGAACTGGCTAAGATTATCAATGATACCGTAGAGAGAGGCGGCAATGTTATTATTCCTGCGTTTGCAGTAGGCAGAACACAGGTATTGCTGTATTATTTCCAAAAACTGCGGGCGGAAAATAAAATACCTGATGTTCCTATTATTGTCGACAGTCCTATGGCTAACAAGGCTACTCAGATTACGCTTACTAATCCTGAAGAATATGATGAGGAAGCCAGAGCTTTGTATGAAATGCAGGGGCGCAGGCTTGTAGACATGAAGAATCTGCGGTTTACGGCTACACCGGAAGAATCGCGGGCGATTAACGATGATGAAGCCAGCAAGATTATTATTTCTGCCAGTGGTATGGCCGATGCTGGACGTATTTTACACCATCTGAAGCATAATCTGTGGCGTTCTGACAGCAGCGTTGTTTTTGCCGGCTTTTTAGCGGAAGGCACGCTGGGCAGGCGTATTGTCGAGGGCGCTAAGCAGGTAAAGATTATGGGCGAGGATATTAAGGTCAATGCCCGTATCTATAATATGAAAGGTTTTTCTGCCCATGCAGATAAAGAGCAGCTGATTGCCTGGTATAGCAAGATGAGCAGTATGCCGAAGGCATTTTTTGTAACGCATGGAGAATTTGATGCCGCAGGTAATCTGGCTAATGAATTGCAGCGTCGTTTGGGTACGGCAGCATACATACCGCAATTTGGTGATTGCGTAGAAATAAGCGGTACCGAGTGGCATATCGAAGCTTCCAAGCTTGTTACTGTTGATACTGCTGTTATTGAGCTGAGAGAATATCTCAGGCAGATGGAACGTGATTATTTACTGCACAGAACAAAGATTGAGCAGATTGCCGCTCGTGACAGCAGTAAAGTAAATACTATCCGTAAAAAGATTGATAAGTTGCGCAAATATATGGATGATTTACTCAGCGACTTGTAATTTGTATACATTAAATGCATAAATATAAACAAAAGTGTAAAGGTTAATACAGAAAAATCGGAAAAGAAAAAGATTTTTATAATATGTCCATGAATTGTTGACAGAAAAAAAGAGCATTGTTATACTATGTTTAATTTTTAAGAGAAATCTTGAAAAACTGTAAACATGTATAAGTTATGAACGGGAATAAAGCAGTAACTCATTTCAGAGATTCGGCGGATGGTGCGAGCCGAAAAAGCAGGAGCTGTTTTTCTCGCCCGGGAGCTCTTTTTCTGAAACAAAATTAGGAGAAAGCGTACTGCTGCGTTAAAGTTAAGAGTATAATATAGGGTGGTACCGCGTATTACGCCCCTATCGGTTTTGCCGATAGGGGCGTTTTTTATTGTAATCGGAGGGGTGAAAATGGATGTACGCAAAAAGCTACGCCAAAGGCTGCAGCAAAAAGATATTTTAGTTTTGCCAGGTGTTTATGATGCCTTGACGGCTAAAATTGCAGCCGCTGCTGGATTTGAAGGCCTGGTAATGGGTGGTTATGGTGTAGCCGCCAGCAGGCTGGGAGAGCCGGATGTTGGTTACCTATCCATGACAGAGATGGCAGAAGCGCTGAGGTGTATTACAAGAGCTGTACAGCTGCCGGTATTTGCTGATGGCGATACTGGTTATGGCAATAATTTGAGTGCCATGAGGACGATGAGAGAATATGAAGCAGCTGGAGCTGCGGCCGTGCTATTTGAAGACCAGGTTTGGCCCAAACGCTGCGGACATATGCGTGGCAAACAGGTTATAGATGCTGCCGAACATGCAAAGAAGCTGCGAGCAGCAGCCGATGCTAAAACATTTGCCGATACGCTGCTCATTGCGAGGACTGATGCCAGAGCAGTACTTGGATTAGATGCTGCTATTGAAAGAGGCAAGCGATATTTGGACAGCGGCGCAGATGCACTTTTTATTGAAGCACCGCAGGATATTGGCGAATTAGAGACAATATGCCGCAGTTTTCCTGATACGATTCTGATTGCCAATATGATAGAAGGCGGCAGGACACCGGTGCTTACAGCTTCGCAGCTGCAGGAGCTTGGTTTTAAAGTAGTTTTTTGGCCCTGTACTTCGGTTTATACCGTAACCAAAGCCTTTGGAACGGTCATGCGTCAGCTGCGTGAACAGGGAACAACTACAGGCAGCGGGCAGGAAATGCTCAGCTTTGAACAGTTTAACGAATTTATCGGGCTCAATGCATATAATGAGCTTGATCAAAAATATAAATAAAATTAGCAATAAGGGGAGTGTTTGATTATGAAATGGATGAAAAAGTTTACGGCAGCAGCGTTAATTGCTGCTATGGCATTAGTTGGTGGCTGCGGAGGCGGTGGTGATAAAAAAGCTGCTGACGGCGGAACTGTAGAACTGAAAATGGCAACGGCGCTTCCGGCAAGTCATCCGCTGGTAAAAGCAATGGACAGTCTGAAAGAAAAGGCTGCTGCTAAATCAGGCGGTACTGTTAAGATTTCAATTTATCCGGCAGGGCAGCTGTACAATGATAAAAACATGAATGATGCTATTATGTCCGGCGGTATTGATATGGGTCTTAATACAGTAGGCAGATGGGCAAGTATTATTCCTGCTATGGACGTTTTTGATGTGCCTTTTCTGTTCCCTGATTATGAAAAAGTTGACAAAGCAATTGACGGCGGTCTGGGTGATAAACTGGGCAGTGAGCTGCACAAAAAAGGTGTACGTCCGCTTATTTGGGCTGACTATGGTTTTGTACAGTTTGCCAATAATAAAAAGGAAATTAAATCTCCTGCTGATTTTGCCGGACTCAAGATTCGCGGCTACAGCAAATATTCTGCTGAAACTATCAAAGCTTTGGGTGCGTCTTCTGTAACCATGGGCTCCAGTGAAGTTTACATGGGCATTCAGCGCGGTACTATTGACGGACAGACTTCCGGTACTACAGCAATGCGTGATCGCAAAATGTATGAAGTACATGAATATCTGACTATTACCAATCATGCTTCTCCTGAATTCATCGTTGCTATTAACGAAAAATCTTATAACAAGCTGAATGATAGTCAGAAAAAAGCGCTGAATGAAGCTGCTCAGGAAGTACGTAATGATATCAGAGCTAATGCGAAAAAAGAAGATTTGCAGGCTTTGGAAGACTTGAAGGCTAAAGGCATGAAGGTTTATGTCGTACCTGAAAATGAGATGCAGGCATGGCGTGATGCAACTGCACCGGTATGGGATACCTTTGTGAAGGAAAATGGCAAACTTGGTCAAGAGTTAATTGATATCTGCACTAAATCCTGATGACTTGTTTGTATTTGAAGTGAGAGTGATATAGTGGAAAGATTTATTACGGTATATGATAAAATTTTACATTTACTGACTAAAGCGGCAGGCGTTATTGCCGGACTTCTGGTGCTGTTTACCGGCTTTATGATTGTTTATGAAGTAATTTGCCGTGGTGTATTTAATGCGCCGACCGAATGGGTTATGGAAATCTCTACCTATTGCGTAGTTGTAGCAGGTTTTCTGGGCATGGGTGTTGCTTATGCTGGCAAAAAGCATATCCACGTAGATATTGTGATGTCAAAGATGTCGCCGAAAACTCGCTGCTATACAGAGTTTTTTACTGCTATAATCGGTTTATTCTACAGCCTGGTTTTTATGCAGGAATCCTGGAAAATGGCAATGTTCTCTTTGGAAATAAACAACTGCGCACCTACGACTTTAAGTACGCCGCTGTGGATACCCCAGATGGCGATGCCCATAGGTATGCTGGTTCTGTTTTTGCAGATTATTCGTACTTTATTAGTAGATTTTGTAAAGATTAAAAACAATGATTTCAGTGAGGAGGTAAAATAAATGATATTAGGATTTACCGCTTTACTGCTGTTATTGTTAGTTATGGGTCTGCCGGTTGCCTTTTCCTTGGGTATGGCAGGCGTTGCCGGTATGCTGCTCTTTATGGGCGGCGACGGAGCGTTGGCACAGCTGCCGATTATCGGCTACAAGTCGCTGGATGACTTTGTTTTGACAGCGGTGCCCTTATATATTCTGATGAGCCAGATTTTGCTTACCGGTAAAGTTGGCAACGATTTGTTTGAACTGGCTAATAAATGGCTGCGTCATCTACCGGGTGGTCTTGGCATTGCTACTGTTATGGCCTGCGCTGTTTTTGCCGCTATTACCGGTTCTTCCGTAGCGTGCGCGGTTACTATCGGTGCCATTGCTATCCCGGAAATGCTTGCCCGTGGTTATGAGCGTTCATTGGTTCTGGGCGCTGTAGCGGCCGGCGGTACTTTAGGCATTTTAATTCCGCCATCTATTCCTATGATTTTATATGGCGCAATTACTGATGAATCCATTGGTAAGCTGTTTATGTCCGGTGTTGTACCTGGTGCTATTTTAACGGTACTGTTTATTATGATTGTTGTTTATCGGTCAAGAAATCTGCCGCGGGAAGCTGCTGCCAGCTGGGATGAGCGTGTCAGAGCTTTAAAGAAATCCTTTTGGGGCTTGCTGCTGCCGGTAATCGTAGTAGGCGGCATTTATACAGGCGTCTTTACGCCGACTGAAGCTGCCGGTATCGGTACTGTTTACAGTCTGATTATTACCTTTGGTATTTATCGCACTCTTTCGCTGAAAGATATGCCGGAGATACTGGAAGATACTATTAAGACTACCTGCATGATTTTTGCCATCATGATTGGCGCCAGCCTGTTTGGTTTTGTACTTACCATTTTGGATGCACCACAGGCATTGACTAATTTTGTTGTCGATATGCAGACTAACCGTTGGGTTATTTTTGTTGCAATTAATATTCTGCTTCTGTTCCTGGGTTGTATTTTGGAATCTGTTTCCATCATCTTTATTACTCTGCCAATTTTATTCCCACTGATTGTAAGATTAGGATTTGACCCGATCTGGTTCAACGTAGTAATGCTGATCAATCTGGAGCTGGCATTAATTACTCCTCCGGTAGGTATGAATCTGTTTGTATTGCAGGGCATTAGTCCCGATAGTAAGATGACGCAGATTATCAAAGGCGTTATTCCTTTTGGTGCTGTAATGGCACTGGAAATCTTGCTGCTGTGCTTCTTCCCGGAGATTGCTACATGGCTGCCCAGTGTTGTTAAATAATATGCTATTTTATTGACAGAGAGTTATAAAAAGAATATAATGGAAAAGCAGTTAGAAGGATGCTCCTTGACAGGCATCCTTCTTCTTTTTAATTAGTGAAGGAGAGAATCATAAGAATGATTAGAAATGATTTACGTAATATAGCTATCATTGCTCACGTTGACCATGGCAAGACTACTCTTGTTGATGCTATGCTGAAACAAAGCGGTATTTTCAGAGCTAATGAACATGTTGAAGAACGTGTAATGGACTCTAACGACCTGGAACGTGAACGCGGCATTACCATTCTGTCTAAAAACACTGCTGTTATGCATAACGGCACTAAAATCAATATTCTTGATACCCCGGGCCATGCTGACTTTGGCGGTGAGGTTGAACGTGTATTGACTATGGTTGACGGTGTATTGCTGTTAGTTGATGCTTATGAAGGTCCTATGCCGCAGACTAAATATGTACTGCGTAAGGCTTTGGAACAGCATTTGAAACCTATCGTAGTTATCAATAAAATTGACCGTCCGGACCAACGCGTTACCGAAGTAATTGATGAAGTACTTGACTTGTTCATCGAACTGGATGCAGATGAAGATCAGCTGGAATTCCCGGTTGTACTGGCTTCTGCCCGCAACGGTATCGCTAAACTGTCCATGGATGAAGAAAGCAATAATCTGGAACCTTTGTTCAAAGTTATCTTGGAGAATATTCCTGCACCTGATGTAGATGTGGAAGCTCCGCTGCAAATGCTAGTTAATACCTTGGACTACGATGATTATGTAGGCCGTATCGTTGTAGGCCGTGTTGTTCGCGGTACCATTCACAATGGTGAAAACATTACATTGATGAATGAAGAAGGCAGTAAAAAAGCAAAAATTGGCAGACTCTACACTTATCAGGGACTGAAACGTGCAGAAGTACAGGAAGTTGCAGCAGGCGATATTGTTGCCCTCATCGGCCTGAATGATGCAAATATCGGCGATACTATTGCTGACTATGAAAACCCGGAAATGCTGAAAGGTCTGAAAATCGACGAACCGACTCTGTCCATGATTTTCTCTGTTAACAACAGTCCTTTCGCTGGCCGTGAAGGTGAATTTGTTACCAGCCGTCACTTGCGTGACCGTCTGTTTAAAGAGATTGAAACTAATGTTTCCATGCGTGTAGAAGAAACTGAAAGCCCGGATGCTTTTAAAGTTTCCGGACGTGGTGAACTGCATCTGTCCATCCTTATTGAAACCATGCGCCGTGAAGGTTATGAACTGCAGGTAGGTAAACCGAAAGTTATCATGCATCGTGATGAAAACGGTACTCTGCTCGAACCTATGGAAGCATTGACTATCGATGTGCCGCAGGATTACATGGGCGCTGTTATGGAAGGCCTGGGTCTGCGTAAAGCTGAACTGACCAACATGACTGAAATGGCAGGCTATCTGCGTATGGAATTCAAGATTCCTGCTCGTGGTTTGATTGGTTTCCGCAACCAATTCCTGACTGATACCAAAGGTAACGGTATTATGAACCATGTATTTGCTGGCTATGAAGAATACAAAGGCGAAATTCCTGGCCGTACCCGCGGCAGCCTGGTTGCTTTTGAAACCGGTGAAACTACTTCTTATGGTATTGGCAATGCTCAGGAACGCGGTACCATGTTTATTATTCCTGCTGAACAGGTTTATGAAGGACAAATTATCGGTGAAAACAGCCGTGAAGATGATATGGACGTTAATCCCTGCAAAAAGAAACATGTCAGCAACATGCGTGCTTCCGGCAGTGACGATGCTATCCGCCTGATTCCGCCTAAAACTTTCTCTCTGGAACAGGCATTGGAACATATCAATGATGATGAACTGGTAGAAGTAACTCCTAAGAGCATCCGTATGCGTAAAAAAGTTCTTGATCGTGTAGAACGTGGCCGTATGCGCGGTCGTGCTAAAAATAATCAATAATTTTTTATTTCCAGCAGGAGTTTTACCTATGCACAGAGAATATAATTCTTTACTATAGTATTTACATGGGATATGGGGGCAATACCAATGGACTTGAAAAATACGGCAATGAAGTTCTTCTCTGCAGAAGAACATGAAGAGCAAATTTTTGACGGACCTCGTCTTTTAAAATCCGGACATCTTAATATTATGATACGCACTCCTAAATCTTTCAGTGATGTGCGTGATTATGCTGACGCGCTGATGAGCGGCAGTGCAATCATGGTTTGCTTTGATGCTGTAGATGCAGCACTGAAAAACCGTATTTTTGATTACCTGAACGGTGTAAGCTACATTGTTAACGCATCCGTATCAAAAGTAAATGATGATTTGCTTTTATATGCTCCTGAACAGGTAGGCGTAAACAAGGAAACTGTTTTAAAACGCAGCGGTGTCCGTTCCTGGTTAGGCTGATAAATTAATTTATAAGACTGCTTTCCTCGCAAAACGGGGAGAGCAGTTTTTGTGTTTTATATCGAAATTGTATTGGAAGGCGAGGTAGAAAATGAAAAAGTGGCATTTAGCAGTTTTGGTATTTATAATGACTGTTATGCTGCAGTCATTAGGTGCTGCTGAGGAAAAGCTTTATTGCACAGATAAAGTGCATGGTTATGATAAAGGTGATTTTGTAGTTATGGCTGGTGATGATGTTAATTTGCGCCAGCAGCCGGAAAATGGCAGAATCATTCGCGTATTATCTCGTCATACGCTTTTGCGTGTACTGGATAAGGAGCAGGATTGGTATAAGGTTTTAGCTGACGGAACAGAAGGTTATGTGTATGCTCCCTTTACGGAGGCTTGCCGCAAAGATATGCTGACAGAAGAAGATTTTGCTTTGGGATATGTTTCTCTTAATAATAAATTTGACCAGGAAAAAGTGGAACAAAGCATGGGAAAATGCCTTAATAAAGAGAAAAAAGACGGCAGATATTACTATACATTCAATAATTTAGTGATAGGTGTACATAAAAGAAAGAAAAATATTGTTTATTATCGTATAAGTGATCCGCGTATTATTACTATGCGTGGTATCAGTGTTGGTGATGACAGTGCCAGAGCCATAGGACAATACGGTACGCCGGATACGGTAGTTTATAACCAGGGTGGCGTATGCTATGAATATTTCTTTAAAGATCAGGAAAACGATTCTTATCGTTTTGCTATAGAAATAAGTGCAGAAGGTATTGTTAAGGCTTTGATTATTGAAAAAATGAAATGATGGCTATTAGCTTATTGACCAAGATAATTTAAAAAGTTAGTAAAAATAAAGCGGCGGTAAAATACTGTCGCTTTATTTTTTTCTTTATATAAAAGTGTTATAATAAAAAAGTTAAATGATTGGAAGAAGGAGTTGAAGCTTTCATGAAAACTGTCCAGGAAAAACAACAGGTAGGAGGTATTCTTGGTTTTATTGAACGTATAGGCAATAAAATTCCTGATATCACTATTTTGTTTGTTGGTGCTTTTGTGATTGTTTGTGTTGTATCAGCAGTGCTGTCGCAAATGCACTTTGATTATGTCCATCCTACAACTGGCAAAAATATTGTTGTCAATAATATGCTGAGCGGCGAAAATATCGTCAAACTGCTTAGTACTATGGTTACTAACTATTCAGGATTTCCTCCGTTAGGTATGGTAATCGTTGCTACCTTAGGTATTGGTATTGCCGATGGTTCCGGTTATATCAATACAGGTCTGAAAAAGATTCTTTCTATTACTCCGAAATTTTTACTGACACCAATAATTATTTTGGTAGGTATGTTGAGCCATCTTGGCCCTGATACCGGCTATGTAATTATCATTCCTGTAGCTGCCTATATGTTTTATGCCAGCGGCAAGCATCCTTTGGCAGGTATCGGCGCATCCTTTGCAGGTATAGCAGGTGCTTTTGCTGCCAACTATACACCTTCTGCTATCGACCCTGTCATTCAGGGCTTTACGCAGAGTGCTGCGCAGCTGATTGACCCGACCTATCAGGTTAATGTGCTCTGCAACTATTTTTATGCTTTTGGCTCTACTTTTATTGTTATTGCCAGCTGCTGGTATGTAACAGAGAAAATTTCCGAGCCTTGGCTGTGGAAGGCCTGCCCGTTAGATAAGGATATTGATATTGGTGAAGATGCCAAGACTGAAGTAACTCCTAAAGAAAACAAAGCTTTCCTGGCTGCTACCGGTGTGCTTATTCTCATGGTTATCGGCTTAATTGCTGCAATTTTGCCGGCTGATTCTATCCTGCGCGATAAAAATGGCGTACTGGCAAGCTTCCAGGCTCCTATCATGCAGTCCATTGTTTCTCTGCTGTTTGTTTTCACTGGTACTGTTGGCCTTGTATATGGCATCATGGTAGGTAAGTTTAAATCTCCTCAGGATGTTACCAAGGCTATGGAAGATATTACCAAAACACTGGTACAGCTTATTGTATTTTATTTCTTTGCGGCTCAGTTCCTATATGCTTTTGGCGCCTCCAATATGGGTGCGTTAATTGCTATTGCCGGTGCAGAGTTCTTAAAATCACTGGCATTACCGCCGCAGGTAACTGTTTTTGGCATTATCATCTTCGTTGCCTGTCTGAACCTTATTATTACTTCTGCTTCGGCAAAATGGGCTATTTTGGCGCCTATTTTTGTTCCTATGCTGATGGCTGTAGGTATTGCGCCTGAACTTACTCAGGTGGCTTTCCGTGTCAGCGACTCTGCCGTTAACGTAGTAACTCCTATGTTTGCTTTCTATCCGCTGATTATTCTGTATTGTCAGCGTTATGTAAAAAGCGCCGGTATTGGTACTTTGAGCTCCCTTATGCTGCCTTATACAGTAGCGCTGCTGGTAAGCTTAACTATTATGCTTTATGTTTTCTGGGGTCTGGATATCCCGCTGGGCTTCCAGGCAGACTATGTATATCCCAGACGTGTGATGTAGAAAGAAGGAATTAGTAATGGATTTACAAAAAAAATTGCAGGAACGCTTTATGCGTTATGCTGCTGTTTCCAGTCAAAGTAATGAAGGGGCAGCTGTTGTTCCCAGTACTCCGGGACAGCGCGAGCTGGCTGAACTGCTGAAAAAAGATTTGGCAGAACTTGGTTTGGTTGATTTGGAAATCAGTGAGTATTCTGTGCTTACTGGCCGTTTGCCTGCCAATCTGCCGGAAGGGTATCATTCAGTGCCCACTGTAGGCTGGGTTACTCATCTGGACACTGTTAATGTCTGTCTGTCTCCTGATGTACATCCGCAGGTTGTAAAAAATTATCAGGGCGGCGATATCTGCCTGAATAAAGAAAAACAGATTTATCTTACTGTAAAAGAACATCCGGAAATTGAGCGTTATATTGGCGACGACATTATTGTCAGTGATGGTACTTCTGTTTTGGGCGCTGATAATAAAGCTGCTATCAGTAATATTATGGTTGCTCTGGAAACACTGGTAAATGATAAAAATCGTTATCATGGCGATATCTATGTTGCCTTTGTACCGGATGAAGAAGTTGGACTCTTAGGCAGCAAAAAGATGGATTTAAGTAAATTCCCTGTTGATTTTGCTTATACTATCGACTGCTGTGAACTGGGCGAAGTTGTTTATCAGACTTTTAACGCCGGCAGTGCTGATGTTTATATTAAAGGTATTACAGCTCATCCTATGTCTGCCAAAGGTGTACTGGTAAATCCTGCACTGGTAGCTGTAGATTTGGTTAACAGCTTTGACAGAATGCAGACTCCGGAACACACTGAAGGGCTGGAAGGCTTTATCTGGGTTAACGGTATTACTGCCAATGTATCTGAAGCAAGGGTTTCTCTGAAAATCCGCGACCATAATAAAAAGCTGTATGAAGCTCGTAAGCAGCAAATTCGTGATGCAGTAGAATTTTTGAAACTGCGTCATCCAAAAGCAGTTATTGAATTAACTATGAGTGATACTTACGCTAACATTGAAGATGCTGTGCGTGAAGATAATAAAAAATGCATTGATTTCATTTATCAGGCTATGGATGAATTGAAAATTACTCCCAAGACCATTGCTATGCGCGGTGGTACTGACGGTTCCTTTATTTCCAGCAAAGGTATTTTGACACCTAATTATTTTACCGGTGCTCATAATTTCCACTCTAACTGCGAATTTATGCCTATGAGTGCAGTAGAAAAATCTTGTCTGATGACCTTAAAGCTTATTGAACTGATTACAAAATAAAACAAAAATAAAAAACCGTTTCCATTTGGAAACGGTTTTTCTTTTTGTTTTACTGTTTAGTTATAACCAAGGAAAAGGCCTATCTGACGAACAAGGAACGCCGCTATCCAGGATACGGACAGCTGATAAATGATAAGTACAAGTGTGTGCACATTAGAATTCATTTCTCGGCGGATAGTAGCCAGTGCTGCTACACATGGCGGGTACAGCAGACAGAAGACAAGGAAGGTGTAGGCTGTAAGATTGGTAAACATATCGTGCAGAGCAGGAGCTCCGTTTGTGCCTACAGCCAGTACGGATAATGTGCTGATAACGACCTCTTTAGCTGTAAGACCGGTCAGGAGAGAGGTAGCAGCCTGCCAGCTGCCGAAGCCAAGCGGTATAAATATAGGTGCGATTAGCTTACCAATCTGGGCAATCATACTTTCGCTGGCATCGACCATATAAAAGCGGGTATCAAAGTTTTGCAAGAACCAGATAACAATGCTGGCCAGGAAGATAACAGTGAAGGCTTTATGCAGAAAATCCTTAGCTTTGCTCCACATATGCAGCAGGATATTACGTGTAGTAGGCAGGCGGTATGCTGGCAATTCCATAACGAAGGGAACAGGCTTGCCTTTGTAAATAAGGCTCTTGAGCAGCAATCCGGAAATAACTGCCATAATGATACCGAGAAAATAAAGGCTCAGCATAACAAGACTGCCGTTATCAGGGAAAAAAGCGGCAATAAAGATACCGTAAATAGGCAGTTTAGCGCTGCAGCTCATAAACGGCGTCAGCATAATCGTCATTTTACGGTCGCGTTCACTGGCTAATGTACGTGTAGCCATGATGGCAGGCACACTGCAGCCAAAACCGATAATCATTGGTACAAATGACGAGCCGGACAAGCCAATCTTACGCAGCAGTTTATCCATAACAAAAGCAACGCGGGCCATATAGCCGCTGTCTTCCAATAAGGAAAGAAAGAAGAACAAAGTAATGATTGTAGGCAGGAACGAAAGAACGCTGCCTACGCCGGAAAAAATGCCGTCGATAATAAGCGAATGCATGGGGGCACTGATATCCAGCGCGGTGAGGGCTGCATCAGCCGTCGCTGTTACTGCATCAATACCTTCTTCCAGCAGCGAACTGAGAAAGCTGCCTATGACATCAAAGGTCAGCCAGAAAATAAGTCCCATAATGGCAACAAAGATAGGCAAGGCAAAGTATTTATGCGTAAGATAATAGTCTATTTTTACTGACCGCATCTGCGCATCTGTATGTACTGGTTTATGTACTGTGCTTGCACAGAGGTTCTCAATATAGGCGTAACGCATATCTGCTAAAGCCGCTTCTTTATCAGTACCTAAGGCGTTTTCCATTTCTTCGGTAAAATGGCCTATAATATCCAGTTCATTGGGGCTAAGTTCCAGCTCATGCGCAAAGATAGAGTCGCCTTCAATAAGCTTGGTAGAGGAAAAACGCAGCGGCAGCCCTTTGCTGCGCACTTTATGCTCAATGAGATGGGCAATAGCATGAATAGCAGTATGTACGGGACCACTGCAGAAGTCAAGTCTTTCTGGCAGACGTTTATTTTCTGCCAGAGAAACAGCCTGACGTACCAGTTCAGCGACACCTTCGCCGCTGTTGGCTGTAATAGGTACTACTGGTATGGTCAGTGCCTCAGACATAGCTTTAATATCAATACTGCCGCCGCTTGCTGTAAGCTCATCCATCATGTTCAGAGCTATAATCATAGGAATATTCAGCTCGATAAGCTGTAATGACAAATATAAGCTGCGTTCAATATTGGTAGCGTCAATAACGTTGATAATAGCGTCCGGTTTATTGTAGAGAAGCAGATCGCGAGTAACAATTTCTTCCGACGTATAAGGGGAAAGCGAGTATATTCCAGGTAAATCAATAACACTGGCGTCGGGTACACGCAGCAGCGCGCCTTCTTTTTTCTGTACGGTAACACCCGGAAAGTTACCTACATGCTGATTGCTGCCAGTAAGATAGTTGAACAGAGTACTTTTACCGCAGTTTTGGTTACCGACAAGAGCAAAATGAATACTCATTTGTCATCACCTTCTGGTAAAACAGTTATTTTGGCAGCTTCATCGGCACGAAGCGTGAGCTCGTAGCCGCGCAGAAAGATTTCCAGCGGGTCTCCGAGAGGAGCTTTTTTGCGTACCATTACTTTTGTACGGGGAGTAAGGCCCATATCTAAAAGTCTGCGGCGGAGAATTCCTTCACCGCCTACAGTCTGTATAATGCCACTTTGACCGAGTGGGAGTATGTTAAGTGTCAATATTTCTTTTTGCATAATTCTAATACCTTCTGTGTAATAAATAATAACTCTTAATAATTATATAATCATGTATTTTGAGTGTCAATTTAAAAGTATTTACTTTATGTAAAGCTTTGATATCTGCATCTTTTATAAAATAAGAATTATTCAGGTTAATTGAGAAGTAGTACTCAAAAAGCATGATTTTCAAATGTGATATATTAGAAAAATAGCATTGTTCTGACTTGACTTTTGCAGAAATAATTGTATAATTCTAATTGAGAATTATTTTTGATAAAGGATGATGAAGATGGCTAAAAGGAATACTATTCAAAGACAATTAGTTATTGCTGCCGTACGTTTTCTGGCAGATCACCCCACTGCCGAGGAAGTATATGACCGCATTACCATGGAGTATCCGGATATCAGTAAAGGTACTGTATACCGCAACCTTAATTCTTTGGTAGAAAGCGGTTTGCTGGGCAAAGTTTCTGTTCCCAGCGGCGCAGATCGTTTTGATCATATTCTGGCTAGACATTATCATATAAAATGTACTAACTGCGGTAAATTCTCTAATGTAGATAATTTTGATTACTTCCAGGATTTGGATGAAAAAGTTGCCGCTGTTACTGGCTATAAAATGGAACATCACGATATTGTATTTAACGGTTTATGCCCTGAATGTCAGAAGGCAGAACTGGAAAAGAAAAATTAGTTGTCAAACCCTAATTATAGGGTAAAATAATATTTTATCTTGAGGAGGAGAAAAACATGGAATTAAAAGGCAGCAAAACTGAACAAAACTTATGGGCGGCTTTTGCCGGTGAATCTCAGGCAAGAAATAAGTATACCTACTATGCAAGTGCAGCTAAAAAAGAAGGCTACAACCAGATTGCAGCTATTTTTGAAGAAACTGCAGGCAATGAAAAAGAACATGCTAAAATTTGGTTCAAAGAACTGCATGGCGGCAGCATTCCTAAAACCATGGAAAATTTAGCTGATGCAGCAGCAGGCGAAAACTACGAATGGACCGAAATGTATGCTGAATTTGCTAAAACCGCTAAAGAAGAAGGTTTTGACAGACTGGCATATCTGTTTGAAGAAGTAGGCAAGATTGAAAAACATCACGAAGAAAGATATCGTGCACTGCTTGCTAATATTGAGAACGACCGTGTATTCAAACGCAACGAAAAGAAAGTATGGATCTGCACCAACTGCGGTGAAATCATCGTTGGTGAAGAAGCTCCGAAAGAATGCCCCGTATGCGCTCATCCGCAGGGATATTTCCAACTGCATGTAATTAACTACTAAGATTTGTCTTAACATTTAACGCTCCGGCTTGTCCGGAGCGTTTTTGTTTTACCTGCTGCTATGGTATAATTTACTTATTAAGTATGCCAAAGGAGTGTTGGTTTGTGAAAGTAAATGTACCCGTAAAAAAGGGCGATAATATAGAATTACAGATTGCCGGACTTGGCAGCAGCGGTGAAGGTGTTGGCAGGTATGATAGCTTTACTGTCTTTGTACATGGGGCGCTGCCGGAAGAAACTGTGCAGGCTGAAATAGTACTGGTTAAGAAAAATTATGCAGTAGGTAAGCTGATAAAGATAATTACAGCTTCTCCGGACAGAGTAGAGCCGGTATGTCCTGTTTATGCCGACTGCGGCGGCTGCCAGCTGCAGCATCTTTCTTATGCCGGTCAGCTGCGTATGAAACAGCAGCAGGTTAAAGACGCTTTAACACGTATCGGACATCTTGATACAGAAGTTCTGCCTGTTATTGGCTGCAATAATCCCTGGAATTATCGTAATAAGATGCAGTTTCCGGCTGCCAGCGGAGCTGAAGGTAAAATCAGTATAGGCTGCTATGCTGCTGCTACTCATAGTGTTATCGATACAGGCAGCTGTATGATTCAAAAAGAAGCTAATAATGAGGTGCTTACTACAGTTCGCAAATGGATGCAGCGTTATGGAATCAGTGCGTATGATGAAAAAACAGGCAAGGGATTGATACGCCATGTAATGAGCCGTGTAGGCGTGCACAGTGGCGAAGTTATGGCTGTACTGATTACTTCTGCTTATGATATACCGCATAAGAAAGAGCTGGTAGAATGGCTGACTAAATATGTTCCTAATTTGGTTAGTGTGGTACAAAATATCAATAAAAAGCCTACTAATATAGTCATGGGTAATAAAACAAGAGTACTTTATGGACAGCCAACTATAACTGATAGCTTAGGTGCTTTAAGCTTTAATATTTCTGCGCAGTCCTTTTTCCAGGTAAACAGTGAGCAGGCTGAGAAGCTGTATAACAAAGCTTTGGAATATGCTGCATTAAGCGGCAACGAAACTGTAGTGGATGTATACTGCGGTACTGGTACTATTTCACTTTATTTGGCAAAACATGCTGGTAAGGTATATGGTATAGAGATTGTGGCACCTGCTATTGAGGATGCTAAAAAGAATGCTCAGGATAATAACTGCCATAATGCAGAATTTATTTTAGGGGATGCTGCAGAAAAACTGCCGCAGCTGCTGGCAGAGGGCGTTAAACCTGATGTAGTTGTTGTTGACCCGCCGCGTGCAGGCTGTGAGCAGAAGGTACTGAAAGCCATTGCGGATGTTGAACCGCAGCGTATTGTCTATGTTTCATGTAATCCGGCTTCTTTGGCGAGAGATCTTGCTTATCTTGCTGAGCGTGGTTATAAAGCAATGGCGGCTCAGCCAGTGGATATGTTCCCGATGACAAGTCATGTGGAGACGGTAGTATCACTTTCCAAGGGAGATATCGACCATGATAGTGTTAATATAGAGGTATCTTTAGAAGATATGGATTTTTCTGCGTATAGAGGAAAAGCAACATATAAAGAGATTCAGAATTATGTATTAGAAAAATTTAATTTAAAAGTATCAACCTTGAATATATCACAAGTAAAACGTAAATCAGGTATTAGTATGGGAACTAATTATAATAAATTTAAATCTGAGAATATTAAAATTCCTCAATGTACTCCAGAAAAGGAAGAAGCAATTTTAAATGCTTTAAAACATTTTAATATTATTTAAAATAAAGCAACCGTCAGTATTGCTACTGACGGTTATTTTATTTTTTGTATGCCAACTTGTGTATGTATTCAATCAGAACCTGCTTGGGAATTTTCCATCTACCTTTAAGCATAAAGCAATGCATCTCGCCGCTGCGGAAGATTTCATAAGCTGCGTTTTTTCCTATCCCCAGAATCTCTGCAACCTCATCTACCGTCAGCATATCACCGTATTCTTCAAACATAATTATGATACCCCTTTCAACATTTTTTATAATTATGTTATCTTTAAATTTATTGATAAATTTAGTAAGTTCTTATACATAAGTAAGTGTAAAAAGATTTACTCAGGTTTGTTATAACGAATAGAGTTTTCAATTAATCTTTCAATAGAATCACGTGGTATAAGATAAGCTTTGCCGCACGTAGTATAAGCAAGCCTGCCTTCTTTTATAAACTTGTAGACAGTACCGCTGCTGCAATTAAGTATGTAGGCCACTTCTTGCACACGTAGAAATTTTTTATCCATGATATTCACCTCCAATCATAGAAATTTACATTTATGTTAGGTATTAAAAGAGGTGAAATAGTAAATTATAAAGAATATTAGTGCTTAATAATAAATATATAATACATAGAGGTGGAGAAAAATGAGAAACAGGCCAAATTCTCGTAATAGATTTCAACGCAGACAAAGAAGTAATGATGATAGAAATTTTAGAAATATTAATGTCAATGATGATATGAACATAGGAGAAAAAATAGCCGGCATTACTCATGGAAATGTAAGTAATGCTAGTTCTAATTATAATAGTGATAAATTCAGGACTCCGAGAGGACATGGATTCGCTGCGGAAAATGCCAATCATTTGTATGATCTTTATCATGGAAAAAATGCAAAAATAGTTGGTGATAATAATGCTAAAAATGGAGCTGATAGATTAGTTGATGGGGTATATATACAGACTAAATATTGTAAAACTGGCTCAAAGTGTGTAGCAGAATGCTTTGAAAATGGTAAAATGCGTTATCTTAATGCTGATGGAACACCTATGCAGATTGAAGTGCCTTCGGATAAATATGATGATGCAATACGAGCTATGCAGGAAAGAATAAGGAGAGGAGAAGTTCCTGGTACAAATAATCCCGAAGATGCAAAGAAGATTATAAAAAAGGGTGCTTTTACTTACGAACAAGCTAAAAATATAGCTAAAGCAGGAACTATAGAATCAATAACATATGATGCTGCTAATGGTGCAATAATTGCAGTCACAAGTATGGGTATAAGTGCTGTAATTACATTTGCGACATCATGCTGGAATGGAGATGATTTAGAAATTGCCGCCCAAAAAGCTGCTAGAGTTGGATTAAGTGTAGGTGGAACAACTTTTGCTACATCAATATTAGCGGGTCAAATGTCTAAAACAGCTTTAAATAGTATGCTGGTTGGCAGTTCTGAAGCTGTTATTTCAGCGTTAGGTCCAAAAGCTTCAGCTTATTTAGTTAACGCTTTTAGAAGTGGAACGAATATTTATGGTGCAGCAGCTATGAAAAGTGCTGCTAAAATGTTAAGGGGTAATGTTATTACCGGTATTGCGTCTATAGTAGTACTTTCATGTGGCGATATTGCAGATATATTTCAAGGTAGAATTTCTGGGACTCAGTTATTTAAAAATGTTAGCAAAACAACATCTTCTGTTGTAGGTGGAATAGGTGGCTGGACAGCAGGTGCGTCTTTAGGTGCGACTATAGGTTCAGTAGTTCCTGGTGTTGGAACTGCCATTGGTGGCTTTGTTGGTGGAATTGCAGGTTCTTTGTTAGGTGGTTCTGCAGCTAATACAGTAAGTAGTGTTGTTTTAGATAAATTTGTTGAAGATGATGCCAATGAAATGATTGAAATTATAGAGCGTGAATTTAAAGTGCTGGCAGAAGAATTTCTTGTTAACAAAACAGAAGCTGAATCCATTGCTGATAAATTAAAAGAAAATTTAACTGGTGAAACTTTAAAAGATATGTATGCCGCAGAGAATAGGAGAAAATTTGCAAGAGAAATATTAGAACCTTATTTTGTTGAAGTAGTTAAAGATAGAGAATTTATTTATTTGCCATCAGCAAAAGAAATGACAGCAGGATTAAAGTCAGTATTAGAGCAGCTTGATGATGAAGATTGTCATCACTAACTTTAATAAGCCTATATAGTATATTGCAGTACAGAATAGAGATAACCTGATTTACTAGGTTATCTCTATTTTTATGTGACTTTCTTTAAAATTAAATAATAAATATATATAACATATAAAGTAAATAATAGTAATATAGTAATAGTTGAGGTAAAATACAGGTATATATACTATATATAGTTATAGAGTGGTACAGATAGCTGAAATGGTAGAATAAGTACAGTCATTGGTTATATAGATAAGGGAATACTTTATACTAGATATGTATTTGTACTGCAAATTGTTTTGAAAGGAGTATAAACATGGCTGATGCAAAGAAAAATCAGTTACAAATAATCTATTCTAAGAATTATACTGAAGAAGCGAGTTTGGAAAATAAATATAAAAAAGAAGTAAAAAACTCTGAGCGGGCTATAACTATAAGAGTTACAGAAAAAGAATTTTGTGATATTACTATAAAATCCAAAGCCGCCGGTATGAGTAAGACGGAGTTTATCAAACAGGCTGTCAAAAACAGTGATATCAAATTTGTTAATCCTGTTATTATTTCTAAAATTGTTGAACTGGACGAGAAGGTTAACCAGCTGAGCTGCAAGGAAAGAGAAGCTGCAAGAGCGGAAGTAAACAGCATCAAAAATGAAATTTTTGCGGGACTGCTGGAAGGATGATATTATGGCTACTTTAAAAATCTTGAACGGAACCTACAGAACTTTGGAAGGCATGATTCAGTATATTGCCGATGACGCAGGACATGATAATGGCGTGCTGTTTTATTCAGCACGAGGAGCTGACCCTTACAGGGCAGCAAGAGATATGCTCAATGTACAGGCGGCATATAATAATCTTGGCGGAAATGAATACGTGCAGGTGATATTATCTCTGGCGGAAGATGAAATAAGCAGCCGGGAAGATACTATACGTTTTCAGCAGGCAGTAAAAGATATATCTCATCTGCTGTTCAGCCAGTACCAATGCCAGGTAGCTTATGCCATACATGGTAATACCGATAATCTGCACGCACATTTTATAATTAATTCTGTACGTTATGTTGACGGCTATAAATTACAGATTGGCAAGGGTGAGTTATACCGGCTGAAAGCATCGGTAAGCGATATTTTAGATAGTTATGGATTTAGCAGGATTTTAGGGTATCATGCAGCTTAAAAATTGAAACCGCATTGGAGTAACATCCAATGCGGTTAAGTTTTACTTTTAATAAACCATTTTTTAGAGTTATTCGCTTTGTAAAAATATTCTATTAACTAGTCAATGATATCCATGGTTAAGAGTATAAAAACAGCCAGAATCAACAATGATTCTGGCTGTTAGTGTTTTTAGGTTATTTTATAATCAGATTTTGAGTCATTCTTCTGATTTTTTCATATCCGTCATTTTCAGAAGCAATACTGTCGAGATACATCATAGAAAGCTGAGCACCCATATAGTTACGCATTCTGTTAAATTGTTCACCTTCCAAAGCAGCCTGAGACAAGCCGTAATCTTTTGCGGCAATAGTTTTAAGCAGCTTTACTGATTTTTGGCAGGCAGGTCCGCTCAAAACATAGTCATGGTCGCCAAGGCTGACAATATAACCTTCCTGTTTATGTGGAGTAGGCAGGGTATTTTCTTTAGTAATTATACCGATAGCGACAGGGTCTTTACCGGCAATAACAGCGGCAGCAGTAAGGAAGCCTACAACTGCTGCTTCTTCTTTTTGGTTGCCAGGAGTTTGATGAGCGCAAGCTTGAGCTACAATTTCTTCAGCAGGGAAATTACGGTAAATAACTTCGGCTAAACTGAAAATGTGATGCGCACCGGTACCAGCAATTTGATATTCCGTAAGACTGGATTGGTCTTCTTTCCATTGGAAAACAAAAGGTTTGGCAAGATCGTGCAGTGCCTGTGCCGCGATAATGATATCTCTGCTTAGGCTACTGTTGAATAAATCAATATATGTATTGTAAATACCTTCAGAAATTTTCAAGTTTGCTGCAGTATGTGTTGCCAGACCGCCGGGATAAGCATGATGGCTGGCATAGCCGCTGCCGGGAGCAGAATAGAAGGGCTGAGGCGCAGAGCCTTTATATGGCGGCATAAATTTATTAAGGGGTGTTTTAGCAGTATCAATAAGTCCTAAGGATACTAATTTGTTATAAACTTTTTCTTTTTGACCAGGCAGTTGGTATTCCTGCATAAAAGTTGGGTTGGGATTTTTTAATATTTCTACAGTCATACGGCGCAGACTGGTATTTTTAATTGTTGCTGCGCTGTCTAAAATATTTTGATGGCAAATTTGTACTAATTCAGATTCTGCTGCTAATTTTACTGCGTCAGGTAATTGGGAGAAGGGGGTTGCTTTAGCGCGTGCTTTAGCGGCAAAGGATAATTGAGGGACATTTAAAAAAGCTGCCCCGGCAATGGCTCCGGCAGTAATCTGCAAAAAACTTTTTCTGGAAATTACGGTATTTGTTGTAGTCATAATAATCCTCCTTTTATTGACTTGAGTGGAGTATACAATTTATTTATTAGATAAAAATAAACAATAGGTAAAAAAAGTGTAAAGAGAAGGATATTTGACTGGAATTTAACATTGCAGGAAAAACTTAAAGTATTTTTTACTTTTTATTAATGAGTCTTTTACAGTCATTTATTATATTAGGAATGAAAATAAGTGGAGGTGATAAGGATGTTTGGTATTGGTTTTTCTGAAATGCTGATTTTGGCAATTATCGCTTTATTGGTTTTTGGACCTAAACGACTGCCGGAAATTGGCGGCGCTGTTGGTAAAGGAATGAGAGAATTTAAGCAGGCAGTAAATGGCGAAAGTACTGCTGTCAAAGCGCAGGAGAGCACTCCTGTAGCTGTTGCTGCAGTAAAGGCAGAGAATGATAAATGAGCAGTATATCGCAGGTTTATGCGGATGATAATATCGCTGCAGCCAGTATGACCTTTACGGAACACTTGGAAGAATTACGTGCCAGAATTTTTAAAATACTTTTGGCAGTATGTCTGGGAATGGCTGCCAGCTATCTTTATATTGACGAGATTATTACGATAATAACTTCTCCAGCTGGCAAGTTGTACTATTTGCGTCCGGCTGAGGCATTTTTTATTTATCTTAAAGTTGGTGTAGTCGCCGGACTGGTATTAGCGTCGCCGCTGGTTTTTTATCAGATATGGGCATTTATTATGCCGGCTTTATCTGTAACGCAGAGATTGCGCCTGTGGCTGGTTGTTTTTAGTTCTGTAAGTTTTTTCTTGGCTGGGCTGCTTTTTGCATATTCCCTTGTTTTGCCATTAGGACTTAAATTTTTCATGGGCTTTGATACCTTTTATGTACAGCCGATGATTTCTATGGAAAGTTATATAGACTTTATCCTGATGCTGATACTACCTTTTGGCGTAGTGGCGGAAATGCCTTTAGTTTTAACTCTGGCTGCCTGTGCCGGATTAGTTACAAGCCAGCTTTTGACAAAAGTCAGGCCTTATGTGATTTTTGGTATTTTTGTTTTAGCTGCAATTATAACTCCGCCGGATGTTGTTTCACAGCTTTTACTGGCACTGCCCATGATTGGCTTATATGAAGCAGGTCTTTTGTTTATTAGACATATATTGCGTAAATAATATATTTAACGCTTATTTAACTAAATATACAGCAGTTTTTTTACACAAAGATTGTAAAATAGCGCTGTAGAATTAAATAAATTTTTTAGTGAAGGGATGATGATTGTGAATTTTTTAAGTAAGAAAAAAGCAATGCTGGCAGCTGCCGTATTAAGTATGTCCTGTGTTGTAGGCTTCCATAACAACAGTGAAGCAGCTGGATATATGGCTCCACAGGAAAATACTATTAAAGTTCTGCCTATTGATAATGCTAAATTTGTACAGGGACAGATTTTTGACTTTGCTGTAGAAATAAAAAATGGCAGTTCTGATATGAATGTAACTGTTAATGGTAAAGAAGCTTCTAAATTTTTTGGTAAGGATTCTGTAAGAAAAATGGATGGTAATACCGCTGTTTACAGAATTGATGACGTAAGCTTCCCTAAAGCTGGTAATATTACTATTGAAGTTAAGGACGGCGCAAATGAACGCAGTGCAAGCTATACTGTAACTAATGAAAAATCTAAAAAACGCGCTAAAAATGTTATCCTTTTTGTTGGTGACGGCATGAGCCTGCAGGCAAGACAAATTGCCCGTATTTTATCTAAAGGTATTACTGAAGGTCGTTACAATGATTTGCTGAACATGGAAAAAATGGATAATGTAGCAGTAGTGACTACCTCCGGCTATGATGCTATTGTAACTGACTCTGCAAACAGCGCATCTGCTTATGCTACCGGTCATAAATCCGTGGTGAATGCTATGGGCGTTTATGAAGACTGCACTAAAGACCCGTTTGATGATCCGAAAGTAGAAAACATTATCGAACTGGTAAAACGTACTCGTGGTATGGCAACCGGTATTGTTTCTACCTCTAATATTACCGACGCTACTCCAGCGGCAATGGTTTCTCATACTCGCCGCAGAGCAGAACAGAATTTCATTGCTCAGAGTATGTTAGAAGATAAGCATCGTCCGGATGTAATTCTTGGCGGCGGTTCCAGACATTTTATTCCCATGGATGTGCCAGGCTCCAAACGTAAAGATAATGTTGATGTTATCAAATCTTTTGAAGATTTAGGTTACTCCTTCTCTGGCACCAAGACTGAGCTGGAAAATACTCCGGAATCTGCTGATAAGCTGTTGGGACTGTATCAGCTGGATAATATGAATGTTTATATCGACCGCGCAGTAATTAAAAATCCGAAAGTGCTGAAAGGATTTAACGATCAGCCGGGTTTGGTTGAAATGACAGAAAAAGCTATTGATACTCTCAGCAAAAATGATAATGGCTTCTTCCTGATGGTTGAAGGCGCATGTGTTGATAAACAGCTGCATGTACTGGACTGGCAGCGCGCTGCTTACGATAATATCGAACTTGATAAAGCTGTTGGCGTAGCTCAAAAATTTGCTGCTCAAAACGATGATACCTTGATTGTTGTAGTTGCTGACCATGCTCATGGTGCAAGCATTACCGGTACTTATCATGAATTGGATGGTAAAACCGGCCGTGAAGCAGTAAGAACCTATGCTGATTCCAAGTGGCCTACTTTTGAAGATGCTGACGGCGATGGCTTCCCGGATAATCCGGATCCGGCTGTAACCTTGGCAGTACAGTTTGCAAATCACCCTGACTGCAATATAGACTACAGATTTAAAGACGTTCCGACTCCGCCGGCAATTATGGGTAAGGACGGCAAAGCTATTGCTAATCCGTTGACTAAAGGTGAGTTCTATGCTGGTAATATTCCTGCTAAAGCTGACCAGGAAGTACATGCGGCTGACGATGTTATCCTGACTGCGCAAGGTCCCGGCGCTGATTATTTCAAAGGTACCATGGATAATACAGAGGTATTCTTCGGCATCGTAAGAGCTCTGGGTATCGATGGCAACAAAAATAAAAAATAATTTGAGGTGGCAGTATGCTTAGTAAAATTGCAAAAATTTTATTAATGCTTCTGCTGATAGCTCCTATAAATGCTGAAAGAACGGTTCCTTTTGCGGAACCGTTCTTTAATGTATGCGGTAGGGCAGAAGCGTTTTGGGGACAGACGGTGGAACTAGGTTTTGACGATTTATATTCTTCCGTATCTTCGCGAGGAGTTGTGCTGTCTGATAAGCTGCGCAGCAATGAGGGGAATAGTGTAAGTATGGTTGGATTTATGGCCCCGCCGCTGACACCGACAATAAACTTTTTTGTACTGACCAGAGAGCCGATGTCTATTTGTCCTTTTTGCGGCAGTGATGCCGACTGGCCTGCGGATATTGTTGTAGTAAAGCTCGATGAACCTGTAACGGCTTTACCGTTTGATAGTCCTATTAAGGTTACAGGCACATTGGAACTGGGAACAGAAGTTGATGCTGAAACTGGCTTTGTAAGTTTAGTGCGTATCAAAGCAGACAATTTGGAGGCTTTGTAATGTCACTGTTAGAGATTATTGATTTAGAAAAAACTTTTTATACTCCTGATAATAAGGTAAGTGCCCATATTGAGATTCCAAAGTTAAATCTGGAGCAGGGAGAAGCAATGGTTTTAGAAGGACCGAGCGGCAGTGGTAAAACTACGGTGCTGCATATGATTTCAGGACTTTTAAAACCGGACAAAGGAAGAATTGTCTTTGCGGGGACAGATGTTGCCGAGATGTCGGCAGAAGAGCGTGACAGGTGGCGTGGCAGTAATATCGGCTATGTATTTCAAAAACTGAATCTGCTGTCTGCGCTGACTGTAGAAGAGAATATTCTTTTGGCAGGAAAATGGAATACTAAGACAGCAGATGCCGAACTGATAAAAAAACGAATACATGCTTTACTGGATTATGTAGGCTTAGCAAGCAAAGCAAAATTGTTTCCTGATAAGCTTAGCATTGGTGAACAGCAGCGTGTAGCAGTTGTACGTGCTCTGTTATACAAGCCTAAAATGATTTTAGCCGATGAACCTACGGCAAGTCTGGACAAAGTTAACAGTGAAAAGGTTTTACAGCTTTTATTAGGATTATGCAAAGAAAATAATGTAGCTTTAATGCTCTGTACCCATGATGAAGCTGTAAAAAATAAATTTGCTAAACGATACAATGTAAGAAAGGAATCTTACAATGAGTGAAATATTATTAATAAGGAGACTGCTGGCAGGCAGACCCTTACAGAATCTTTTAGCTGTTATTGTCATGGCTGTCAGTGTAGCGTTAGCGATTGGAATGCTTTTAATGTCTGCTGGATTACATGGCAGCTTAGTCCAGGCTGGAAAAAACTTTCCGATGATTATGGGTGCTAAAGGAAGTCCTAATCAGCTAGTCTTAAATAGCGTGTTTTTGAAAGATCAGCCTATTGGTAATTTCAGTTATGCCAAAGTACTTGAGTTAAGACAAAACAGGAATGTTGAGCAGGCGATACCTTTAGGATTTGGCGACAATTACAGGGGATTTCGTCTTGTTGGTACGGAAAAAGAAATTTTTTCGTTTCATGGGATAGAAAAAGGCAGTAACAACTGGCTGCAATTATCTAAAGGAAAAATTTTTGAACAACCATTTGAAGCAGTTATTGGTGCAGAAACAGCTGCCAAAACAGGACTGAAAATAGGTGATACGTTTGCATCTGTACATGGTGTAACGGCAACAGCTAACAGTAAGTCTCATAGTGAAAAATATAAAGTTGTTGGTATTTTAAAGCCGGTACAGGGGCCATATGACAGTGCTGTATTTGTAAGCATGGAAAGTATCTGGCATCAGCATAATCATAGCAGTATTAATAAAACACAAGATAAAACGCAGCAGGAAGTAACTTCTGTTCTGATAAGGCCATCCGGTTATGCACAGTCCATGCAACTGGCTGCGCAATACAGCAAAGACAGAGATGTACAGATTATCTTTCCGTCTAAGACGATTATTGAATTATTTTCTGTTATCGGCAACATTGAAAAAGTAATGCAGATTTTTACAGCAGCAGTCTTACTCATGGCTTTATTGATTATTGGAAGCTCTTTATATTGGTTTGTTGTGGGAAGTGCTTACGAACAAGGAATTATGCGTTCTTTAGGGGCGAACGCTAAACAAATTATGTATTTGTATTTTAAGCTTGGCATAACACTTGTCAGCATTGGTACTTTACTGGGATTAGTACTGGGGCATGGTGTATTTCAATTTGTCAGCTATCTTTTACAGGAAAAAGTGGGCTTGTATATGCAGGTTGGTTTCATACCAGAAGAAGCTGTATTACTGGTAGCTGTATTTGTTTTTGGTGCAGTATGCAGTATCATTCCAGCATATCTTTCTGGTCGTAAAGATATAGTAGAATCTTTATAAGATAAATTTATTATCATCGGGCAGAGAAGTCTTACTTCTCAATAAACCATTTACCTTCTTCGTCAAAAATAGCTACTTCTTTGCCGCATATTTTGCAGATATACCTGGTGCCGATACCGCCACATCTTAGTGCGGCAGCCTGTCTTACATCCAGTACCTTATCAATAGAGAATTTGCGGCCGTCATCCCAAAGTATTGTCTTTGGGACAGCACGGCCGTCTTTTTTATGTTCAACGATAATATCAAGTTCTATTTTCTCAA
>UQLS01000008.1 GCA_900541915.1 uncultured Phascolarctobacterium sp.
ATAGCGGGCGGTTGTTAAATAAGCGTTTTACGCTTATTTCTCGCTAAAGCAATAACAAAAACCCTGAGAAAATAACTTTCTCAGGGTTCTTTTTATTTATGCGGCTGTTCACTGGCTATAAAATCCAGCACGCTAACAATATTTTCATTAACTGCAGAAGCGCCTGCCCAATTTTCTTTTGGCTGTTGCAGTAATAATAATCCCATAAATAAAGCAGTCAGAAACATTACTTCTAATATTTTATATCTTTTTACTACTTCCATCTGTATATACCTCGCTGTTAATTTTATATTCATTATAAAATAAGAAGCTGAAATACAAATGAAATGAATGTAAAATGTTTTTTAAATAAAAATGTACTGTAATGCTTCGTCCAGTGATTTTACCTGTATTACTTCAGCAGACAATTTATCTGCACTCAGTTTACCGGCAGGCACAATAAATCTTTTAAAGCCAAGATTGATACCATCAGCAATACGGCGTTCCGGCGCGCTTACACGTCTTATCTCGCCTGTTAAGCCAACTTCGCCAAAAACCAAGGTATCCTTTCTGACCGGTCTATTGCGATAACTTGATACTAAAGCCGCTGCCACGGCAAGGTCTGCCGCTGGTTCAGTAACCTTCATGCCGCCGACAATATTTACATAAGCATCGTAAATACCAAAATCAAGACCCAAACGCTTTTCCAAAATAGCGAGCAGCATATTTACGCGGTTATAATCAAAGCCTACCGCAGTACGCCTTGGCATCCCATAAGGAGTTTTAGAAACCAGTGCCTGTACTTCCAGCATCAACGGCCTGTTACCTTCCATACAGACACCGATAATACTTCCGGAAGCTTCGCCGTTGCGGTCCTCCAGGAAAAGCCCTGCCGGATTGGCAACTTCCTGCAGTCCTCCCTCTTCCATGGAAAAAATACCGCTTTCACTGGTACTGCCAAAACGATTTTTTAATGCCCGCAGCACGCGGAAGGAATAAGAACGGTCACCTTCAAACTGCAGTACTACGTCAACCATGTGCTCTAACAAACGCGGCCCGGCAATATTACCGTCCTTGGTTACATGACCAATCAGCATAACTGCAATACCTGTACTTTTGGCAAACTGCAGCAGTTTAGCCGTACACTCACGCACCTGCCCTACGCTGCCGGCAGCCGTCGGCAGTTCCGGATTGTACATAGTCTGAATGGAGTCGATAATCAAAATAGCCGGTGCTGCCTCTTTAGCCTGCAGCAGCACTGCATCCAAATCAGTAGCCGTCATAATCAGCAGCGTGTCCTTACTGCCGCCCAATCGCGCAGCACGCATGGCAGTCTGTTCTTCTGATTCCTCACCGCTTACATAAAGCACCTTAATACCCTGTCTGCTGAACCGCAGTCCGGCATCAAGCAAAATAGTAGACTTGCCGATGCCCGGAGTTCCGCCCAGCAGAACTAAACTTCCCGGCACCAGGCCACCGCCTAAAACACGGTCAAACTCACGTATACCGGTGGCCATACGCTGAACGGTGCTGCCGGAGATACTGGAAATCAGCCTTGGCTTAACCTTGCCTGTATTTTCCGGCAGGTAGCTTTTAATTTTCGTCGTTGTTTCTACTTCTTCGGCAAAGGTGTCCCAGCCGCCGCATTCCGGGCAGCGTCCCAGCCATTTCGCCGTAGTGTAGCCGCAGCTTTGGCAGACAAAATGAGATTTACTTTTGGCCATGATGCTCTCCTTGTGCAGCTGCTACCGGCTCAGTTACATTATCCAGCGGCATCTCCAGCAGAAAATGTCCTGCCTCTACCGCCTTATGAAAAACAAGCGTCTTGCCGTCAGCTGCCGCTTCAGCGATAATGCTGTCTCCGGAACTGAACTTTCCGCCCAGATACAAATCACTGATAGGATCTTCCAGCAGTTTACGCAATGCTCTGCGCAAAGGACGCGCACCATATTTCAAATCCGTACCCTCGCGCAGCAAAAGCTCTCTGGCAGAAGGCGCCAGCTCTATACTGAGCCCGTTATGACGCATACGCTCATTTAATTCTGCTACCAGATTATCGGCAATAGTTGCCAGTTCTTTATTGCTCAGCGGGTCAAAAACAAGAATCTCATCTACACGGTTCAAAAATTCCGGTCGGAAAATATTCTTGATTTCTGCCAGTACCTGTTCTTTACGACCTTTCAGTTCCATAGAACTGTCAGACGCAAAACCAAGAGGACTGGTCATATTCAGTTTCCGCGCTCCCGCGTTGCTTGTCATAATAATGACTGCATTTCTAAAATCAACCGTACGTCCCTGTCCGTCAGTTAAACGTCCATCTTCCATAATCTGCAGCAGCAGGTTAAACACATCAGGATGCGCCTTTTCAATTTCATCCAGCAAAATAACGCAGTAGGGTTTGCGTTTGACAGCATCAGTCAGCTGTCCGCCTTCATCATAGCCAACATAGCCGGGAGGCGCGCCAATTAAACGAGCCGTAGTATGTTTTTCCATATACTCGCTCATATCAAAGCGCAGCATGGCACGTTCATCACCAAAAAGCTGCTGCGCCAAAGCTTTTGCAAGCTCTGTCTTGCCAACACCTGTAGGCCCAAGGAACAGGAAGGAACCTACCGGACGATTTTTATCCTTAAAGCCCGCACGTGCACGGCGCACGGCACGGCTGACAGCGCTTACTGCCTCGCTCTGACCAATAACACGCTTGTGCAGAGCTTCTTCCAGGTGCAAAAGTCTGCTGCCTTCGCCTTCTGTAATCTTCTGCAGCGGAATACCGGTCCAGGAAGAAACAACCTCTGCCACATCCTCAGCAGTTACGGCAAAATCCTTTGCCGCCTCCGCCAAAGCCTTAGTAAGCTGCTCCTGCAGTTCTTCTTCCTTATCACGCAGACGTGCAGCTGCTTCATATTCCTGTTTTTCTGCTGCCTCTTCTTTTTCCAAGCGTGTATATTCCAAATCTTCCTGCAGCTGACGTGCCGGCAAAGATTTTTTATACAGCTGAATACGCAGCCGCGCGCATGCCTCATCCATTAAGTCTATAGCTTTATCCGGCAGATTGCGGTCAGTAATATAACGGTCAGATAAATCTACTGCTGCCTTAATTGCTGCATCCTCAATGCGTAAACCGTGGAATTTTTCATAGCGGCGGCGCAGTCCGAGCAGCATTTTTTCACTGTCAGCTGCCGAAGGCACTTCTACCAGCACCGGCTGGAAACGTCTTTCCAAAGCCGCATCCTTTTCAATATGCTTTCTGTATTCAGCAATAGTGGTTGCACCAATTACCTGCAGTTCTCCGCGGGCTAAAGCCGGTTTTACCAGATTAGCCGCATCAATGCTGCCTTCCGCGCTGCCGGCACCAATAATGGTATGCAGTTCGTCAATAAACAGAATAATGCGGTTATCATTGCGAATTAAATCCAAAATTTCTTTCAGACGTTCTTCAAATTCACCCCGATATTTTGCACCTGCCACCAGCATACCGATTTCCAGCGAGAAAATAATCTTCTGCTGCAAAAATTCCGGCACTTCGCCTTTGACAATCTTCTGTGCCAGCGCTTCGGCAATAGCTGTTTTGCCTACACCGGCTTCGCCGATAATAACCGGATTGTTCTTAGTACGGCGGCAGAGAATCTGAATGACGCGCTCCACTTCTTTCTCGCGGCCGATAACAGGATCACTTTTGCCTATGCGTGCCGCTTCATTAAGATTACGCCCAAACTCGCCTAAGATTTCCAATATATCTGCAGGTTTCTCCTCCGCTTTCATACCGCTGCCCTTGCCTCCGGGCACTGCCTTATTATGTTCATCGAAAGCCCGTATTACTTCGCTGACCTTTTCATAAGTAACGTCAAACTTATGCAGCACCTTGCAGGCAATGCCGTCGCCTGCTTCTAAAAGACCTAACAGAAGCTGCTGACTGCCCACAAACTCCTGTCCGGAAGCTTTGGAGGCATCTCCGGCTTTAGCCAGCGCCATCTTGGCACGCGGACTGTATTGAGGCACACCATCTTTTCTGGAGCCTTTATCCAGCCAGTTTTCAAGTTCCTTCTGCATTTCATTGATATTAATATCAAAGCCTGCCAAAATACGTTTTGCCAGACAGCTATCTACATTGAGAATACCCCAGAGGATATGCTCCGTACCAATATGCTCGCAGCCCATATCTAAAGCTTTACCTGCTGCAAGCTCTAAAATTTTTGCTGCCCGCAAAGAAAAACCGTCCTTGGTTTCTGCTTTTTTAGGCTTGAACAGTCCTTCCAGAAAGTTCTTGGCAGCTTCCGGTGTCAGCGGCATCTCGCCTGCACCAAAGGGCATAAATTCTTTGGCACAGTCAGCGCACAGCCATTTATCTACCTGCTTACTGCCAATCAGGCACACTACATGCATAATGGCCTGTTTTTTATGACAATTTTCACATAACATAATCTCACCCCTGTCCGCTGCCGTTCAGACGCATCATCGCCTGCTGCAGCACTTTCTTTTTCTTCTGTTCACTGGCGTCAATAATCTCCAGCATATATTCCAGCAATTTGCGTTCTCTCTGAGTTATCAGCCGCTGAGCTGCCAGATGCTGCACTAACTCAGCAGCCTCCAGTTCTCTTTTCGGTTTTTCCTGCTGCGGTACTACACGCACGATACGCACAAAACCACCGCTGCCTCGTCTTGACTCTACCATATAACCACGCTCAGGCGTAAAGCGCGTACTAAGCACATAGCTTATTTGTGAAGGAGCGCAGGAAAGACGCTCTGCCAGTTCATTGCGCTGCACCAGCAAACTGTCTTCACTGTCCTGCAGCAGCTCTCTTATAATAAATTCTTCTATTGCATCAGCAAGATTCTTCATAATATTACCACCTTAAATCGCAGTCTGCTTACAGGCAGACTTATTTTATTTAGCAGTCATTTGTATCATTATTATATTTGACTTTTCGACTTTTTACAAGTGAAATAAATATGAAAATACTTTTCTTTGTTCAAACAAAATTTCACAGAAAATTTGCAGCAAAATAAGTTTTTTGACTTTTTGACATTTGACACTGCTGCTTACTTTTCGTACAATAAGGATAAGTTCATATTATATTACTTAATGGAGGAAATTCACACATGAACAAAACTTTAATGATTATTATTGCCATCGTGGTAATTATCGGCGGCATGTTTGTCAGCAGCTATAACGGCCTGGTAAGTCTGAACGAAAAAGTTGACAGCAAGTGGGCTCAGGTAGAAAACCAGCTGCAGCGCCGCAATGACCTTATCCCTAACCTGGTAAGCACTGTAAAAGGATTTGCCGGTCATGAAACCGCAGTATTCACTGCAGTAGCTGACGCCAGAGCAAAACTGGGCGGAGCAAAAACCGTAGCTGAAACCAGTGCAGCCAACAGTGAAATGAACACCGCTTTATCCCGTCTGCTGATGGTAGCGGAAAACTACCCTGAACTGAAATCCAGTGCAAACTTCATCCAGCTGCAGGATGAACTGGCAGGTACGGAAAACCGCATTGCCGTAGCCCGTATGGACTACAATAACACTGTACAGGCTTATAACGCTAAAATTAAAAGTATTCCTACTGCTTTTTATGCCGGTATGTTTGGCTTTACGGCCAAAGATTTCTTTAAAGCAGATGAAAATGCTCAGAAAGTACCGCAAGTTAAATTCTGATGGCCTGTTACTGCTGTCTGCTGTTTAAATACAGCAACAGCAAATAAATTTTGACGGAGTAATTTATGAAACGCTGGCTAATTTATTTCATCTTATTACTGCAGTGCTTCTTTGCCGCCTGTGCCACTGCTGCGCCGCAGATTCCTCCCAAGCCTACCGCTACTGCAGGAATCTACGTGCAGGACTATGCCCAGGTACTTTCAGCAGAAGACAAACGCCGACTGCTGAGCATAGGACAGGAGCTTGATGATAAGACAACAGCCCAGCTGGCAGTTGTCACTGTAAAAACCCTGGACGGACAGCCTATTGAAGATTATGCTCTTTCTATTCTCAGGGAATGGGGCATCGGCAGCAAAGAAAAAAACAATGGTGCTTTAATCGTTGTCGCTGTGCAGGATCGCCGTTCACGCATCGAAGTTGGCTACGGTCTTGAAGGACTGCTGACAGACGGCCTTACCGGACGCATTCAGGATCAGGCCATGATTCCTTACTTCCGCAAAGGTAATTATGCTGCCGGTATCGTCAATGGCTATGCGGTAACGGCGTCCCTTATCGCCAAAGACGCAGGTGTACAGCTGACATCTATCAATTCTGAGCAAATTGCTGTTCCCACAAAGACTACTAATAATACAGACCAGGAATATCCCTTCTGGCTGAAGCTTTTAATCGGTGCAGGCATCGTCCTGCTGCTGATTATTGATAATCTCTTCCTGGGCGGCGTTCTTACCCAAATGCTGTTTTTCATGTTCCTGCGCGGACGTGGCGGCGGTGGCGGACGCGGCGGCTTTGGCGGAGGCAGCGGCGGTGGAGGCGGTTCCTCCCGCAGTTGGTAACAGCCGTTAAGCCTGATAACACAGGCTGTGATATATGTTTCTATTTACGTAAAGAAAGGAATGAAATGTATGAGCGCTACTATCGAAGATTTACAGGCAGAAATTGCCGCCATGAAAAAAGAAATCTCAGAAATCCGTACAGAGCTCAACTTCTACAAACTTGACAGGAATATACAGCGAGCTAACGAACAGCATGATTATTACTTCTACACTGATAAGCAGATAGCCATCTGCCCCTGCTGCTGGGAAAAAGATCATAAAATCACTCCTGTTTCCGACCATGACGATAATGGTTATTTCACCTGCGAACGCTGCGGTTATCAGGGTGTTTATGACCATGATAAACTTGATGTCATTGATGATATGCAGACTACGATTTTCAAAAAGCTTTTCGACGATAAATAGCAGCCAAAACAAAAAGCTCAGTCCAAACGGACTGAGCTTTTTTTATTTTATTACTTATTTTCAGTCAGGCAGTAAACCTTCCTTGTCATCCCACAGCACTACAGTATCACTGTTTAAAGAATCAGCTACGCGGATAACTCTCTGATTTTCACTGCCGCGAAAACGCAGATTGGGATTTTTCTTTTCCAGAACAAATTCCCCATCGACCAGCACGTCAATCAGGGTAAGCATTTCATGGGTAACTTCCCACGGGCCAAGATTACCGGTCAGCATATCCTTTTCAAAATCATAACCACTGTAGCACCAGATGGTCTTATCAGGATAGGCAGCTTTCACTCGGCGCAGGAAAGGAAGCAATGCCTCCTGGTTCTGCGGCTCAAAAGGCTCGCCGCCTAAAAGGGAAAAACCTTTGATATACGCAGGCTTCATGGCTTCCAAGATACGGTCTTCAACCTCGGGAGTAAAATCATCACCATAGTTAAAGTTCCATGTTTCCGGATTAAAGCAGCCCTTGCAGTGGTGAGTACAGCCGCTGACGAATAATGACACCCTGATGCCGGGGCCGTTGGCAACATCTATTTCTTTGATAGTTGCATATTTCATATCGGCTCACCTCTTATAAGTGCAGTACGCGGGCTTTAATTTCCTTGGTCTTGCCAACATTCCAGAAATTTTCACCCAGATAACCACAGGTACGACGAGTTACATTCATCAGATTATGGTCCTTGTTATGGCAAACAGGACATTCCCATTCATTATCTTCGTTGATGATGATTTCACCGTCAAAACCGCAGACATGGCAATAGTCAGATTTAGTATTAAACTCTGCATATTGGATATTATCATAGATAAAGCGGACAACATCTTCCAATGCTTCTGTATTATGACGCATATTAGGAATCTCTACATAAGAAATAGCGCCGCCAGAGGAAATTTTCTGGAACTGACTTTCAAAAGTAAATTTACTGAAAGCATCAATTTTCTCACGCACATCCACATGATAGGAATTGGTGTAGTAACCTTTATCGGTAACGTCGGCAATGCTGCCAAATTTTTCTTTATCAATACGGGCAAAACGGTAGCACAGGCTTTCTGCCGGAGTACCATACAGAGCAAAACCAATACCGGTAGCTGCTTTCCATTTATCGCAGGCACCGCGCAATCTTTCCATAACGCGTACAGCAAATTCTTCACCTTTCGGATCAGTATGGCTTACGCCTTTCATCAGTTTGGTTACTTCGTACAAGCCGATGTAGCCAAGAGAAATAGAGGAATAACCGCCTTCCAGAAATTTGTCGATAGTTTCGCCTTTACCCAGACGGGCAATAGCACCATACTGCCAGTGAACAGGGCTGACATCGCTGCGGATACCTTTCAGAGCGTTATGACGGCACATCAGCGCTTCATAGCACAGCTCCAGTCTTTCATCCAGCAGTTCCCAGAATTTCTTTTCATCGCCGTGAGCAATAATACCGATTTGCGGCAGATTGATGGAAACAACACCCTGATTGAAACGGCCTTCAAATTTATAGTTGCCGTTTTCATCTTTCCAGGGAGCCAGGAAGCTGCGGCAGCCCATGGGAGAGAAAACATTGCCTTCATAATTTTCACGCATTTTCTTAGCGCTGATATAGTCAGGGTACATACGTTTAGCACTGCATTTTACTGCCAGACGGGTAATATAATCGTATTTGCCGCCTTTTAAGCAGTTATGTTCATCCAGTACATAAACAAGTTTCGGGAATGCCGGTGTTACATAAACGCCTTTATCATTTTTAATACCCTGAAGACGCTGACGAAGAATTTCTTCTATAATCATAGCGTTTTCTTTAACGTATTCATCGTCTTCGCGCAGATTCAGGAACAGAGTAACAAACGGAGACTGACCGTTAGTAGTCATCAAAGTGTTAATCTGATACTGGATAGTCTGTACACCGCTCTGCAGTTCATAACGCAGACGTTCCTGCACCAGTTTTTCCAGTGTAGCTTCATCCAGATTACCGCCGGTAGTTTCATTGATATTATGTTTAAATTTTTCGTAGCTGCGGCGCAGATATTTACCCAAGTGGCAGATATCAACGGACTGACCGCCATACTGGCTGGAAGCTACAGAAGCGATAATCTGAGTCATAACAGTGCAGGCAACCTGGAAGCTCTTCGGGCTTTCAATCATCTTGCCGTTCATTACGGTACCGTTATCCAGCATATCGCCAATATTAATCAGGCAGCAGTTAAAAATAGGCTGTACAAAATAATCTGCATCATGGAAATGTAAAATACCATCTTCATGGGCTTTGGAAATTTTTTCCGGCAGAATCAAACGCTTGGTCAGGTCTTTGGAAACCTCACCGGCAATCAAATCGCGCTGAGTGGCAGCCATAGTAGCATTCTTATTGGAATTTTCTTCCATAACGTCTTTATTGCTGTTGCGAATCAAAGACAGGATGGATTCATCGGTAGTATTAGCCTTACGTACCAGTGCACGCTGATAACGATAGATGATGTACTGTTTAGCCAGTTCAAATTTACCTGCGTCCATCAGGCTATGTTCTACCATATCCTGTATATCTTCTACCAGCAGACGCATTCTGTTCTTTTCCTGAACAGCATGTGCAATCTCCTGAATTTTTTCTTCCGCAATTCTGTCTTCCGGCTCTACTGCAGCATTAGCCTTCTGGATAGCAATAACTATTTTGCTGCCGTCAAAATCAACGGTCGTGCCATCGCGTTTGATAACCTTCATTTCCCTTGCCTCCCACAAATATCTTCTCAAAAATCAATATTATTCCACATTTATCATCAATTTTTTCTTAGTAAAAAAGAAATGCACAACAACCTGTTGTTGCTGCAGTTAAAATTCTAACACAATATATCTAGTCTGTCAAAGCTTTTCCCTACCATATATTGAGTTTTTTCTTGTAAAAAAGACTTGACTTTTTCTCTCTGTTGCACTCTTGCCAGCAATAACCGATAATAGCAAATACCCTTTACACTGCCAGTCCTGCCACAGAGTAACTTTCAGGTAAAACAGCTGCAAAAGTACACCAAGATACTTTTTTTCAGTAACATTGTCTTGTAAATCATTTAAAAAATGCTATAATAAATTTCATTACACTACTTTTTCAGGAGTATTATTATATGAACGAACAACCAACTACAACTACCAGCAGCGGCAGTGGTATTTTTATGCTGACGCTGTGCTCATTTATCTGGGGTACAGCCTTTATTGCTCAAAGCCTTGGCGGACAAATTATGGGCCCTATGACCTTTAATGGTTCACGCAGCATCTTGGCAACATTATTTTTACTGCCAGCTATTTTTATCTTTGACCATTTTAATGGTAAAAAATGCAGTTTTTGGGGTACGGACGACCCGGCAGAACGCAAAAAGCTCTGGCGGGGCGGCATTATCTGCGGCTTAGTACTGACCATAGACTCTCTGTTTCAGCAGACTGGCATGATGTACACCTCTGTCGGTAAAGGCGGCTTTATTACTTCTCTGTATATTGTTATCGTACCTCTTTTAGGCCGTTTTGTTTTTGGACGTACAGTTAATATCCTGCAATGGATCAGCGTAGCAGTTGCTTCAGTAGGTATGTATTTCATCTGCCTTAACAAAAGCTTCTCCATCAACAAAGGGGATATGTTTATTTTAGGCAGTGCCTTTTTCTTCGCTATGCATATTCTCAGCGTAGAACATTTTGCCCAGGGCGTAGATGGTGTCAGACTTTCCTTTTTCCAGTTTGCCACCTGTACTGTTGCCAACTTTATCCTCATGTTCATTTTTGAAAAGCCCACGCTGCAGCAGGTAGAACTGGCACTCTTGCCCATCTGCTATGCCGGTATCATGTCCAGCGGCATTGCTTACACACTGCAGATTATCGGTCAGACAAGAGTAAACGTGGTGCTGGCTACCATATTGCTGAGCCTGGAATCAGTCTTTGCCGTACTCAGCGGCTGGCTTATCCTCAATCAGATTTTAACCATGCGTGAAATCTTTGGCTGTTTACTGGTTTTTGCCGCCATCATGCTGGCGCAGCTGCCACCACAGCTTTTAGGAATTAAAAATAAAGCATAAAAAAACCGCAGCAGAAAATCCTGCTGCGTTTTTTTTATTTATCAGTACTGCTGAACCACTCCTCCAGCAGCGGCTCAGCATAAAGTCCCATAGCTTTATAGGCAGCAGCAGTAGGATGTACACCATCTAAATAAGACTGCTTCCGCTCCTTTTGCGTCAGTCCCAGCGCCGGCTGCAAATCAAGCAGCTTAACCCGCTCCGCAAACTGTTCCTGGATAGCCTGCTTCAACGCTTCCAGATGAACATTCAGTTCAGGTTCGCTGCTTATCAAAGGCAAGATGATGCACAGCTGATAACCATGCTCTTTACACCAAGTGCAGATCTTTGTTAAATCCTCTAAAATAAAGCGCTGCGGACGCATCTGCAGCAAATCATTGGCTCCGCCTAAAAAGATAATATGCTTAACATATTCCGGCAGCATGGTATTTTTCAGACGCTGCAGGATATCATCACAGCAGTCGCCGCACAAACCGTAGTTTAGCAGGCGCATCCTGCCAACACTTTCTGCTGCCGCGATCCACGAATGTCTTGCACCGAAAGGGAAACCCTGTATTAAAGAATCACCAAAGCAAGCTGCATAATACATGCGTAACACCCCTTTCAGAGCAGATTATTTTTCCAGCTGACCCTTCCAACGGCTGATACCGCCAAAATCTGCAACATTAGTATAGCCAAGTTTACCAAGTGTTTCCGCTGCAATAGCACTGCGGCGGCCACTGCGGCAGTAAACAATGATCTCTTTAGACTTATCAGGCAGAGTAACTGCAGCTGCTGCGGCAATTCTGTCATAAGGCAGCAATACTGCACCAGGAATATGTCCTTCGTTATACTCTTCCTGGGTTCTTACATCCAGCAAAACAAAACCAGCCTGCGCTGCCAGTTTCTTTTCCAGCTCAGCATACTGTACAAGCTCTTTAGTGCTGCCATGCTGCATAAAAAAGAAAAGTCCGCCTACAACAATGCATAAAGCCAGTAAATATTTCATCATTATATCACTCCTAATCGAATAATAATCCTCTATTGATATTTATTATATCAAATGTTGGTTAATATTTACAAGGGATATCTGCCATGCTAAAATTTAATATAGAAACAGTTACATTTTATTTTAGACAGGAGGAAGTTAAATGGATTTTTTCAAATATCATGCACCTACACAAGTTATCTTCGGCAAAGATACAGAAAAACAAGTTGGCTCTCTGTGCAAAGCATGGGGCGCACATAAAGTATTGATACATTTCGGCGGCAGCAGCGCCCAAAAATCCGGCTTGCTGGACCGCATCTGCGACAGTCTGCGTGAAGCAGGTCTGGAATACGTACTTTTAGGCGGTGTAGTTCCCAATCCGCGCCTGTCTAAAATTAAAGAAGGCGTAGAATTATGCCGTAAAGAAGGCGCAGACTTCATCTTAGCCGTAGGCGGCGGCAGCGTTATCGACAGCGCCAAAGGTATCGGCTACGGACTGGTAAATGAAGGCGAGCTGTGGGATTATTACATGGGCCAAAAACGTCCTACCGGCTGTGCTCCTATCGGTACTGTATTGACAATTGCAGCAGCAGGCAGTGAAATGAGTACTTCCTCTGTTGTTACCAACGAAGAAGGCTGGCTTAAACGTAACCTGCAGTCAGAATACTCTTTCTGCAAATTTGCTGTAATGAATCCTGAACTTACCTATACCCTGCCGGCATATCAGACTGCCAGCGGCTGTACAGATATCATCGTTCACAGTATGGAACGTTATTTTACCGCTGCAGAAACCTGTCAGCTGGATATTATCGACAGAATGAGCGAGCAATTGATGCGCGACGTAATGCGTAATGTAAAAATCGCGCTCAAAGATCCTCACAATTATGATGCACGTGCTGAAATTATGTGGTGCGGTACTCTTTCCCATAATGACACAACCGGTGACCGCAGCTTTGGCGACTGGTCCTGCCATCAGCTGGAGCATGAGCTGAGCGGTATTTATGATATTGCTCACGGCGCAGGTCTGGCAGCTGTCTGGGGTACCTGGGCACGTTATGTATATCGTGATAACCTCCCTCGTTTTGTACAGTTTGCAGTTAATGTAATGGGTGTACCAAACAACTTCCGTAACCCGGAAGCAACCGCTCTGGAAGGCATAGCTGCACTGGAAGATTTCTTCCGCAGCATCGGCATGCCTACCTCCATCAGCCAGGCAGGTATCGAGCTGCATGAAGCAGAAATCAAAGAACTGGCCTATAAATGCAGCTTTAATAACACTCGTACTATCGGCGCAGTAAAGAAACTTACTTTGGAAGATATGGAAAATATTTACAGACTGGCACGCTGACAGAAAAAGAAAAGCAGTTTGAAAGCAATGTTTTCAAACTGCTTTTTTATTTAGCTGAGAAACTCTCCCGCAAAACAGCCTGCTGCCGATACAATGGCATAAAATACGCTGTATCCAAAAGCGGTAGCGTTAAAATAAAAATACATACTGGGCAGGAACAGGACAACCGTCAACACGATCATTACCCATTGAAAACGATGTCTGCGGCAGCACATAAAGCTGCTGAAAAAAACAATCAAAGGCATACAGGCAAGCAGAATAAACATAGCTGAACCTGTATCATTCATCAACAGGGGCAAAAGGTAATAGGCGGCAGCTAAGACAGAGGCATAAGGCAAAAAAATTGTCTTATTCTCCACAGCTGCATCCTTCCCGCAGATATCCGAGGACATCTGCAACATTAGCCTCCGGTTTTACCTTTGTCCAGGCAGCCTCTATCACTCCCTGCTCATCAATAACATAGGTGGAACGCACCACACCCATGCTTACCTTTCCGTACAGCTTTTTTTCCTGCCATACATCATAAGCCTGAATAGCCTGCAGTTCCGGATCGGACAAAAGCAGGAAAGGCAGTTCATTTTTGGCAGCAAAATTAAAATGCGATTTAACGCTGTCCTTACTAATACCAATAATTACTGCTCCCAAAGCTGCGTATTCCGCAAAAGCATCACGAAATGCCTGTGCCTGACGAGTGCATCCCGGTGTAGAATCCTTGGGATAAAAATAAAGTACGACCTTCTTTCCCAGAAAATCTTTCAGGCTTACTTCTTTACCGTCTTTATCCTGCAGTGTAAAAGCAGGTGCTTGCGTACCAATCTCTAACATATATTTCAGCCCTTTCGCGTAAGTTTATTATTGTTTACATAAAGTTTAGCACAATAAGCAATTTTTTTCTGTGAAAGAATTGTATATATTTTCAGCTGAAAACAAGAAAACCCCGCATCTTACGATGCGGGGCTGACTATTACATAGCCGCTTCTTCAGCAACCGGATATACGCTGATTTGACGTTTATCACGGCCTTTGCGTTCAAATTTTACACGACCTTCAACTTTAGCATAGATGGTGTAATCTTTACCCATGCCTACATTGTTGCCGGGATGGAATTTGGTACCACGTTGACGTACGATGATGCTGCCTGCGGTAACCAGCTGGCTGTCATGAGCTTTAGTGCCCAGACGTTGAGCGTTGGAATCACGACCGTTGTGGGAGCTACCAGTACCTTTTTTATGTGCATGAAGCTGCAGAATAATTTCAAACATTACTTTCACCTCCTATGTTCTTTAATCCGAACATATTGCGGACACTGACGAGCAATGGAATCAAGCCCACAGAGCATAGTTTCCAGTATTGCCTGTGTCAGGTCGTCAGGTGCACTGTTCAATGCTACCTTTAATATACCGTCATCTTCATTGAACGTATATGACGGCTTTAATTTCAAATATCGTTCCAGTCCCATCACAGGAGCCTGAGTAAGAGCAGATACAGCACTGCAGATAATATCCTGCCCTGCTTCTGCATAGCCGGCGTGACCGCTGACCTGATACCTCGTAATAAGGCCCTGTTCGTTCCTGTACAAATCAACAGTAATCATTGCTATTAAGCTTCGATTTTAGCGATTTCAACAGTGGTGAACGGTTGACGATGACCTTGACGTTTACGATAGTTGGATTTTGCTTTGTATTTGAAAACGAAGATTTTGTCAGCTTTGCCGTGTTCAACAACTTTAGCTACAACTTTCGCACCAGCTACAACCGGAGTGCCGATTTTAACATCAGCATCGTTAACTACGGTGAGAACGTCTTCAAAAACAACTTCAGCACCAACTTCTGCATTCAGTTTTTCAACTTGCAGGGTTTCGCCTTCGCTTACACGGTATTGTTTACCGCCGGTTTTGATAATTGCGTACATCTATTGCACCTCCCTTATGATAGACTCGCCAAATACGGTACTCTGCTTTCAGAGTTTACGGGACCTCTCTGCGCGGTTGGGGACGGACTACTCACAGTCCATACTGGTATATTTTACCCTGCATAAAATTATTTGTCAACAAGATTATTGTCAAGAATCATAAAAGATTCTATCTGCAGAGAAGCATCTGCTTCAATCTTCAAGCTGCAGGCCAGCTCGCGCTCCCACTGCTTCAAATCACGCAGACGCAGCCATTCAGCCAGCCAGGGATTTGCTGTTATCAGCAGATTTTTTGAACTGCTGCGGCGTTTGAGCAGGCTGCGCAGCCTGCGTTTGATTTCAAACGCTAAAGTTTCCCTGCTCTGCACTCTGCCGCTGCCGCTGCAGACAGGACAAGGTGTATATAATACAGAAGACAGGTTCTGCCTGGACTTTTTACGCGTCAGCTCCACCAAATTAAGCAGCGTAATTTCCTGTACACGCGGATGCATCCTGTCGCCGCTCAATGACTTTTGCAGAGCTGCAAGGATTTCTGCTTTGTGCTCTTCAGTGTGCATATCAATGAAATCTACTACGATAATACCGCCGATATCGCGCAGCCGCAGCTGACGAGCTATTTCTTTGGCTGCCTGTCGGTTAATCTCCATAATGGTTTCTTCCAGACTTTCACGTCCGCTGAACTTGCCGCTGTTAACATCAATAACGGTCATCGCTTCCGTATAGTCAATAACAAGATAGCCTCCGCTTGGCAGCGGTACCTGTCTGTCTGAAATCGCCGCAATATCTTCCGTCAGCCTGTTATAGGCAAAAATATCTTCCAGGCCCTGATAAAGCGTCAGCTTGATTGACTGTGCCTGCGGCATGCACTGCAGCAGCTCTTCAACTCTTTTATATACCTGCAGATTATCAATACAGATTTCCTGCAGGTCGCTGCGCAGATAATCACGAACTATGCGTACTGGTAAATCGAGCTCTCGCCGCAGCAACGCCGGAGCTTTGGCAACTTTTTCCCTTGCCGTCAGAATCTTCCAGCCGGCAGCCAGTTCAGCAATATCTGCCGCCAGCAGTTCTTCCGATACTCCGGCAGCTGCAGTCCTGACTACAATTCCCATCTCCTGCGGACGTGCCGCATCACAAATCTTGTTTAAACGCTCCCGTTCTTCTTTATCAGTAATTTTTCGTGATATACCTATATAAGATGCGTGGGGCAGTAAGACCACGTACTTACCCGGCAGGGTTATCTCCCTTACAGCAGTGGGTCCCTTAGTACCGCGTGCATCCTTGGAAATCTGCACCAGCAGGCTCTGCCCTTCCGTAACATCCATTTTATCGCCCAGATACAGAAAAGCATTCTGCTCCAGTCCTATATCAACAAAAGCAGCCTGTATGCCTCGTACCACGTTGCAGACTCTGCCCTTGTAGATGCTTCCTACCAGGTGATTATCCTCCGCACGTTCAACCATATATTCCATCAGGCGTCCGTCTTCTACCAGGCCCATCCTGGTTTCGTCCTCACTGACGCCGATAATAATCTTTGCTGCCATTACTGCCTCCTTTCCGCATAAATGCTTTTATACTCAATATTATATTTTAGCATAAAAAAAAATTACTGGCAAAGCAACTCTGCCAGTAATTTTAATTTTCCTGTTGCGGTCTTATCAGTGAGTTCCGTGCACTACCTTAATACCAGCTTCTTCCAGTTCTGCAACGATATCAGCAATAACCGGACACAGCTTTCTGTTGCCAGCTTCATCCTTTGGCATGGTACAGTTACTCAGGTGTACAGCATCAGGCATCAGTTTTTTCATGCGCTCAATTTTTTTGCGTACACCTTCCTGATTAGGCAATCTGTTTTCACCACAGCCATTGCAGGTGCAAAAAGCGACTGCCTGCAAAGTTTCATCGGCCTCATAGCAGGCAAAGGCGCCAGTTTTTTCGTTCATTGCCCGCAGACAGCCACTGCCGGCACAGGAAGCGCTGACGCGCAAACATCTTAATACAGCTATTTTCTTCATTATTTTCCCTCCAGATTTATAATTGTAACATAATGCTTGCAAAATTTCTCCGACAATTTTGTAAAAGACCATTATTTTGACAAAATTTACTGGTATACTAAAAATATAAAGGAGATGATTTTATGTTAAAAAGAGCATTTGCCATCTTAATGCTATTGCTGCTTCCAGCAGCTGTTATACATGCGGCACAGCCTGTTCCGCCACCTGCAGCAAAAACACCGGCTGTCCAGCAACCGGCACAGCCATCAGTACGTACTCCCACACCTCCTGCAGTACGGGTTCAGGAACCACGTGCCAGCCGCCGCACTACCATTAATCACAGACGTACGGAACGACGTATCGACCGTACTGCCGACAGCCAGTTAGAACGTACACGCGATCTGCAGCGTCAGCAGGATGCCCGCCGCAATAATAACTAAATATAAACACAAAGTCGGTCAGAATGGAACTGACCGACTTTTTATTTTTTATCTTTTAATAAGCATCTAAGCCGCTGCGTGCACCGCCTACAATACGCAGATTTTCGACACCAAAGGCATTTTTAATATCAGCCAGCCATTTTCCTAATAAAATCGTCCTAACTTTTTCTTCTGCTACTAAAAGCAGCATAGAATTTCCGCTGATATTGATATTTTCAGCCGTATTGATATATTTATCAAAGTCAGCTTCACCCATTGCCGCCTTCAATTTTTTCAACCCTTCTACAAGATAAGGCTTTTCTTTTACAGCACGCGCTTCAAAATTTTCAAAAGCGACCTCTTTGAGGATGCTGTTTGCAGCTGCAACAAATTCTTCTTCCAGTCTGCCGTTTTTACCGATAAAATCTTCTGTCATTTTTCTAACCTCCTTGAAAAAATATAAATAAAAAATCAAAATGCCGTCATTGAAGAAATTTTAATACTATTTATAAAAAGAGTTTATCATTTGACCATTATTTAATATTTAAAAACAACTTTCATTCTCTACTATTTTTCTATTTTTCATATATACCACACGATCACAAAACCAATTAACTACATCCTTATCATGCGAAATAAATAAATATGACATATTTTTTTCTATATGTATTCTTTTTAGTAACTGTAGAATTTGTGCCTGAACTGAAATATCCAACATCGATGTTGGTTCATCTAAAATTAAAAGATCTGGTTTTAATATTAATGCTCTTGCTATACTTAATCGTTGAATCTCTCCTCCACTTAATTGATGTGGATACCTATCTAATAAATTTTTATTCAACTTTACTAAATCTAAAATTTCATCAATTTCACAACCAGAAACTTTAATATCAAAAATATCTAATGGTTCTATAAAACTTTTTTCTAATTTCATTATTGGATCAAAAAAACTCTCTGGACGCTGAGAAATAAATTGTACTTTTCTTCTAAAATCCAATAAGCCATTATTAGATGTGTTTGTTATATCATTACCATGAAATAGAATTTTTCCGGAATCACATTTTAATAGCCGTAATAAAATTCTAGCAAAAGTACTTTTACCACACCCGCTTGCTCCCATCATCCCTAATATTTCTCCTGCTTTTATGTGGATGTTACAACCATCTAAAACAATATAACTTTCCCCAAATTGGTGTTTACTGAAAGTTTTATAGATATCAATTGCTCGAAGCATACAGAAAACACCTCACTTTTGTATTATCTACATCATACATAGCAGGTAATTCTTCCACACATTGTTTCTGACAGTATAAACATCGTTTCGCAAACCTGCATCCGTATAAATGTTCTCCTGGCATCGGAGCCTTTCCAATCATTGACCGAAATCCATTTTCCGGCAATGATTTTAAGAAAGCATTAGTATAGGGATGTTTTGGAAAGTTAAATATATCTTTGCCAAATTCTAATATCTGTCCTGCATACATAACAGCAACATAATCACATACATATCTAGCCAAATTAATATCATGAGTAATAATAATCATGCCATGCTGCTGTCTCTTTTTTATACATAATAAGTTATGATAAACTGTTTTGCATACTTCTTCATCCAGACCCTTGGTTGGCTCATCTGCTAATATCCATTTTGGATTACAGCTTATTCCCATAGCACACAAAACTCTCTGTTGCATTCCTCCGGAAAGCTCATGAGGATACATTTTTAAGATTCTTTCCACATCATTTAATCCAAAAATTTTTAAACATGCTTTTTTATACGTATTATCTGAATCAACAATATTAACTACATTCAACACATCCTGCATTTGTTTGCCTATTTTACGAAAAGGATTTAATGCTTCTCCTGGATGCTGTGGTACTATTCCAAAATCTTTACCATAAAAACCATCTATGTTCTCAACATTATTTAAAACATTTTGACCGTGATATAAAATTTCACCAAGTTTACCAACATATTCAGGTAATATACCCAATATAGCTTGTCCTAAGACAGATTTTCCACAGCCACTTTCACCTATAATAGCTGTAAAACTCTTATGTTCAAATTTAATATTTATATCATCCACTGCTTTTACAGCTCCATATGATGTTGGTATTTGCACATGAAGTCCATTGATATGTATATCATTATCTATTCCCATTTTCTTACCTCATTAAAACGAGCATCTAATTTATTTCTAATTCCATCTCCAAGAATATTAATAGAATAAGTCAATAAAAATATACACATACCTGGAACAATAATTAAATACGGAGCGCTGCGATAATATAAAATAGCATCATTAACCATTACACTCCAGTCTGGCATTGGTGGTTGTACCCCTAATCCCAAAAAACTCATTCCTGCAATTAGTAAGATACCTTTGCCAATACGTATTGTAAACAGTACTAATAACTTATGTATTATATTGGGTAGAATATGCCTGACAATCAACTGGCCATCGTTACAACCTACACAGCGTAATCCTTCAATAAAAGGTTCTTCTTTGATTTGCAGTACTTCAGACCTAACGATACGTGAAAAGCCTGCCCATGACGTTATTACAAGTGCCAGTATTAAACTATATATACTTGGTCCTAAAATACCAGCAATTGCTATCATAAAACAATTTCCCGGAATACCTTGGAATATATTGCTTAAAACCGTAAAAAAAATATCAATTTTCCCTCTATAGAACCCGCTGATAATACCAATACCAAGTCCTATCACTAACGAAATCAAAGCAGCCCCCAAAGCTAATAGCATAGATACTCTTCCGCCATATAAAATACGACTATACATATCTCTTCCTAATGCATCCGTACCAAAAAAATGTTCTAATGATGGCCCCATCAATCGTTGGGACATATCAGGTTCAAACGGATTATGCGTAGATAATACAGGTGCAAAAATACTGGAAGAAACAATAACTATGAGTATGATAAAAGCAAAATAAAATTGAAAACTATTTTTTTGCATTGTCAGTCCCCTATATGAACTTTAGGATTAAAATAAAAAATAAAAATATCAACAATCATTGTCACAATTACTAAAAGGCTACCACTCAAAAGTACATAAGCTTGTAATACCGGATAATCACGATAGCGTATAGCATCTAAAGCCATACTACTAATACCTTGTATAGAAAAAATATTTTCTATAATAACAGAACCACCCAAAACATTAGCAAAATAGTTTCCAAGTAAAGCAATTACCGGTATGACTGCATTAGGTAAAGCATAATAAAATAAGAGCACTAATCTTCTTATTCCTCTTACTCTACCTACTAAAAAATATGGTTTTCCAAATTCTTCTAACATCGCACCACGCATATATCTGCATACTGTTGCCATAGTTGGGAATGATAATACTAATGCTGGCATCAATAAATGTGCTAAACTCTCGTCTCCATTTATAGGAAGCCAACGTAGAATCTCTCCAAATATCAAAATTAAGACTAAAGCTATCCAAAAACTTGGAATTGCTAACATAATATTGCTAATATTCTTTAGACAATTATCAATTAATTTATTTTGCTTTAAAGCACACACAATTCCACCAACAATGCCTCCTATACCAGCAAAAATTAAGGCTAAAACAGCTATTTCAAATGTAACAGGTAATCTATTTAATAATTCATCCGCAATATTTCTACCTGTAATATAACTAACACCTAAATTCCCATGCAAAATTTGCCATGTCCAATTCATGTATTGTAACCATACAGGTTTATTTAATCCTGATTGCTCTCGCATAGCGGCAATTTGTTCTTCAGAAGGATCATTCATTCCATCTTGATTTAATACTAGTTCTGCCGGATCGCCAGGAGACAATATTCCTAAAATAAAAGCTAAAACACTTATTCCTATCAATACCGGAACAGCTGATAAAAGTCTTGTCACACAGTATCTTATCATCACATATTCACCAATTCTATTGCTGCCAAATCTACGCCATAGTAAAGAACATTATAATTTAAAAGCTTCTTATTATAGGCAACTATATTTAAATCATAAAACAAAGGAACTAAAGGTTGTTCTTTTACACCTATTTCCTGTAAACGATCATAAATTACACTTCTTGCAATTTCATTTTCTGTATATCTAACTTTATTCATTAGATAAATAACTTCTGCATTATGGTATCCAAGACTGCAACTTTTGTTTCTACTTCCATCAGGCATCATGAAAGTATAAAAAATATTATAAGGATCGCCATTAGGTAATCCCTGTTGTAGTCTGGAAATATTATAATCTCCTTTTTTCACCTGTTTAACCATAGTTGCATATTCCAATGGCTGTATTATAACATCTAAGCCAATATCTTTAAGCCAGTATGCAATAAGCTCTGCTTCTCCTTTTTGCAATTGGTCAGCACCATTTATACAATAAACAATTTCACAACGCTTATCCCCCAATACAGACTCTGCTAAAGTTTTCGCTTTATCTAAATTATAAGATACTTGAAAATCTTTATAATAAGGGCTCGTATAATTTAAGATGTTAGTTGTAGGATATCCATAACCGAGATATAAAGCTTTAACTAACATATCTCTATTTATTGCTAAACTTACTGCCTGGCGCATACGTACATCATTAAAAGGAAACTTCGATCCATTTAATGCTAAAAATCTTACCATTGTTGATTTATTTGTAGAAATGGCAAACCTATAATCTTTTTTTATTTCTTCTGCTAAAAATGGTGGTATTGCGTTTAAATCCAAAACACCTGCAATTTCTTCTGATTTAAGCGCAGAATATCTTACATCAGCATTAGGAATATTTTTTATAACAACCTGTTTTATTTTTGCTTTTTTACCATAGTATCCATCAAACTTTTGTAAAACTACATACTTGTTTAATTTATTTTCAATTATTTTATATGGTCCAGTACCTATGGCAAAACCATTAAAATTACCATCTTCAGAAAAACAATTTGGAGAATATATAGGACTTCCAAAATCCATCATTTTATAAAGCTGATTTACATTGGGTTCTCTAAAGGTCAACCTTATCGTATAATCATCAAGCTTCTCATATTTATCTAAAGAAGGATAAAAACTGTTTATATCTAACCCATAAAAGCTAGATGGTTTAACACCTTGTTTCATCCTGTCAAAATTCTTAATCACTGAATCAGCATTAAACTTACTGCCATCATGAAAATTAACGTCTTCACGTAAATTAAAAATCCATACCTTCCCATTATCTAACATTTTCCATTTAGAAGCTAAACACGGCTTTGGCAAGCCATTTTCATCATGTGTAATTAAAGGTTCCCACACTTCTAATGTTTTACTGCAATAGTAACCATCTTTTTCTCCCGGTGCTAGATGTCTACCTGCTCCAAGAACTATTGTATTATCATCATTTTTTGTAATAACAGTTATATTTTTATTTTCTGCTATATTACATCCTCCGCAGAAAACAGTAATACAAAAAATAATTAAAATTAATATATTTAACTTCGCTCTATTCATTTTACTTTTTCCAATAAATGAATACTGTTGTACGCGGCATATCAATTTCATAGTATTGATTAACATATTTTGCTATAGAACGAAATTCATCTAATAAAATTTTTTTGTTTTTTAAATATACATCTCCCAAATCCTGCTGCATCTCCGATTCTACAGCTGCTAAACTATCATACTTTCTACTCTTCGTATAATTAATAAACTCAACATTGACTTTTATTCCCATACGCCATAAAATTAACGGTAATAGTTCATAATCCAAGCATTCTTCAACCGCAATATTGCATTTTTTATACAATGGATAAAGTAACGGACGCTGTACAGTACGAATAAGAACAGCGCCTGTTAAAACAGTGTCATTAATTTTCTGTAATGTACTTTGTATATCTTTAATACGATACAAAGAGTTTACACTAACAATATAATCAACTCTATTTTTTACTATATAGTCTTCCCACTTTGAATTAACAGTTCTGATATTTTCTAAATTTTCCTTACTAATACGCTTCTTCAATTCTTGTAGCATATCTAAAGAAAAGTCCACACCTATTATATTTTTTGCATAACAAGCCATTAAAACAGTAAAGTTCCCACTGCCACAACCAATTTCTAAAATAGTTTTATCATATCCAATAATATCTTTTAATTTTTGATGAATAAGCGTAGTATCTTTATTCAAATTGTATTTATCAGTATATTTCGGAGCTAACTTCTCCCAAAAAGAACGTTCTATATCATCATTAAATTGTCTATTGTCAGGTAAAAACTTATTCCATCCCATAGTTTGCTGCCAAACTTTATTGAAATCAATATCTTGAAAATCTTGCATATTTCTATCACCATGCTTCACATATTTTTATAATAAATTTTTTAAATATAAAAAGGATACTAAAGTACCCTTTTTATATTTAATTTATCTAATCAAATATCGAATTTTGCAGATAACATAAATGTTCTGGGACTCGACAGCAATAAATCATTTCCGTGTGAAGTCCAATAATTTTTATCAGTAAGGTTATAGCACATTGCGCTTAATGTAACAGGAGTTGAATTTATTTTAGTTTTATAATTTATACCTAAATCATATGTTATATAAGAAGGTACTGTCATAGTCTCATTTTTAATTTCTGACTTTCCGTTATATAATGCTCTGCCAATAATACTCAAATTTTCATCTGCTTCATATTCAACAGCAGTTACAGCATTCCATTTAGAAGTACCATTAACAGCTTTGCCATCATTTAGACCACCTTGAGTTTTGCTTTGCTCTGCATCAAGGTACATAAAACCACCCATTACATTCCATTTTGGCGCTATTTTACCATTTACTGATAATTCAACACCTCTATAATTCTGTTCACCATCCTGCAATAAAAAGTCTTTCTCAAATCCATCTTTATGAACAGCAATATTATTAGCTTGAGTAATATCAAAAAATCCCAGACTAGTTACAAATCCAGCATTTTGATATTTTATTCCAATCTCATTTTGCTTAGTTTTAGCTGGATTCAATATTTCATTCTCATTCTCATAAGAACTTGAAACAACAGTACCTTTATCAAAATTTTCTGAATGACTAGCATATAAAGAAATATTATTATCAGGCTGATAAACAAAACCATAAGTTGGGCAAACAGCATTACTATCCACACTATTTTTATGCTCTCCTGTTTTAGCACTATATGAATCAACGGAAGCACTGTGTTTATGCACTCCAAGTAGTAACTGTGCTTTTTTATACTTAACAGTATCTGCTAAAGATATACCCCAATATTGATCTTTACTACTCAAACCTGTTTCGATAGAAGGTTTCCAATACCCATCAGAAACTATATCATCATAAATGTTACCGGTAATAGTACCAATTTTACCACTAAAATTATCCTTAGCACTTTCAATACTGTGCCAAGCTTTATCTACAGCAAAAGTTAAATCATGTTCTACCTCGCCAGTTGTAAATTGACCATTTACCCCTAGTTGAGCATAGTAATTATCTGTAACAGTTTGAGTTGAAAAAATATTACGTTTTACATTGCCATAATCATCAGTAATTTCAATACGACTGGATAATGCCCCAATATTATTCATTAATTTATTATGATTAAATCCTGCATTAGCAAACCATTTCCATCCGTCATCAAAGTTTTGTTCATGATTTAAAGCAAAAATATAACCTTCTGATTCTTTTCTTTGACCATCAAAACTATAATCCTTACTTGCATCAGGAGCATCTAATACATGTGTAACTTTAGAGCCTAAAGAAAACCATCTTTGGCCACCTTTAATATCAAAATGTCTATATCCAGTCAATAAATTAGTCTTACTATTTTCATCTTTATGATCAACATTAGCAAAAATTCCTTGTGCTTTTATATTATGGCCATCTATAGCAGTGTCACCATCCAAAAGTTCTGTATTAATACGTATTCCCCATTCATTATCTTCACCCCAACGACGGCCAATATCTAAATATTCACCAAAAGAACTCTTCCCTGAAAAAGTTTGCTTATAACTAGTTATTTCTTGATCAGTGGCTTTCTTAGATACAAAATTCACTATCCCACCCGCAGCGCTGCTTTCATATGTACTGGGAATCCCAGTAATGCCACTATTCGGTCCAGAAATAAACTGGATATCACTTATCATAAAAGTTGGAGCGTTAAATTGGGTCATTAAACCCGGAATACCATTTAAATACATAGATGTACCAGTAGATTTCAAACCACGAATAGAAATATCGTTATGTAAAGTAGTTCCTTCTACTCTAACAGCCGGATTATTAACTAGAACACTTTGAAGAGGTTGATTAGCCCCTCCAAAAGTTTCAATAGTTTTTTTGTGTTATATTTACTTGACTAAAAGGGGTATCCATGACATTTTTATCACCTAATATGCCCATTGTACTTTTGGTACTTGCAAATCCCCCTGGCAATACATCAGCATCCCCCTCAACAATAATACCCTTAAGTTGATGTTCCATTACTTTTTCACTATCAACTTCCTCAGCACTTGCACCAACTACAAAACCAACACTAGCAACTGCACATAAAACCGCTGCAGCCAAAGATTTTTTGACTTTTAACATTTCTACACCTCTTATAAATTTTAGATATTTTTAAAATTTTACCGAGCTGGCCGTGTTTCGCTTGTAAAATTTTAAACACAAAAATAAAAAGCGCTTTTCTGCCTAAATACAGAAAAGCGCTTTTTATATAATACTTAACTTACTCTTATATATCCGGCTTTTTCCGTCACTCGCAGAATTACTAAGCTCACTTTCAGGCAGTTCTTCTGGCTCTGCTTCATCGTCAGCCTTGCCTTCCCAGTTTCCCAGTGACATCTTAAGGCTTTCTCTGCATTACAGCGGCGGGACCGCACAGGTTTTTCACCTGTTTCTCTATTAAGTATTGCTACACCCAAAAGTATATTCAATTTTATTAGTATCGATTACTATATTTTGAATATTACTATTATTTTTCTTTCTTGTCAATATTTTTTCTTATTTATTTTAAAATTTCAAAAAGTATATATTATATTTTTAACAAAAAAAGACTTCAGAAATTTATCTGAAGTCTTTTAAATATTTTTATAACTTATAGGCAGTTTGAGATAAAAGCGGCAGCTTGTTGCCTTTATTATCAGTTCTGTATAACGCCAGTCTTTCAATATCCGCTTTTTCTACTGGCAGCTGCAGTTCATAGTGCTCATTTAAAGCATTAAGTAAATCTACTGCTTTCATACTGCCGCCAGGCGTTATCTTGCAGTCAAAATTGAAAACTACTGCTCCATCTGCGTACTGTACCGCTATCTGCGGGATATAAAATTTAACGTCTATTTCTTTAAATTTTTCCTTGCGTTTAGGCGCAGCTTTCTTGAAAAGCAACTGCTCTGCTGCATTAAATGCTTCTGCTGCCGCATCAATTTTACCATCATATGGTACAGTTACCCTATAGCTTGCTCCGGCAGCCTGTGCCATCAGCGCTGCATGATGCGTATCAACTGCATCCGCCGCCAGCACCTTAATGCCACGCGGCAAAGCTTTACTCAGCGCTGCAGCCGCTGCTTCAACTTCCATAGGCTCTGCCAGTTCAATTTCGACAAATTCGGTATAGCTTACTACACCTACACCCAAAGCAGAAGCAAGTGAAAATTTCATATGCGGATTAAAACCTTCTGAATAAGCAGCAGGAATTTTGGCCCTGCGGATAGCTCTTTCAATAGTACGGATATATTCCAGATGCGAGATAAAACGAATGTCTTTTTCTTTAGTAATCTGCATGCGCAATTTCATTATGCTTCACCTCGTCCCCAGTCAATAATATCCACGCCCAGTTTCTGACACACGCCACAGCCTGTACAGCTGCCGCGGCGGCAGTCATGCGTAAGCTGCTGAGCCTGCGCTTTTTCCCATTCGCGACGTAAAAATCTGCGGTCTACGGCCGGCTGGATATGCTCCCACGGGAACACTTCATCCATACCGCGCTCTCTGGCAGCATAAAAATCAATATCAAGTCCAGCCTCAGTCATAGCCTCCTGCCAGCGTTCAAAGGAGAAGCAGTCGCTCCAGCCATCAAAACGTGCACCCTTCTGCCATGCTGCCAGCAGCGCTTTGCCCACTCTACGGTCACCACGGGCAAATACCGCTTCAATGATACCGGTCTTGGCATCATGATACTGGAAGGTAATATTTTTAACCTTGAGCGCATCCTTTAAAAGGAACTGCTTGCGACGCAAGGTTTCCAAATCATTCTGTCCAAACCACTGGAAAGCAGTATATGGTTTAGGAACAAAGGAAGAAGCACTCACGGTAACTTTTGCACCGCGTTTGCCTGTGACCTCATAATATTTATACTGCACTTTTTTAGCTAAATCAGCAATAGCCAGTACATCTTCATCTGTTTCGCCGGGTAAGCCAATCATAAAATACAGTTTAACGCTGCTCCAGCCGGAAGCAAAAGCAGCTCCTACGGCATTCATTAAATCGTCTTCAGTAACGCCTTTATTGATAATGTCGCGCATCTTCTGACTGCCTGCTTCGGGCGCAAAGGTCAGGCCGCTCTTGCGTACTGCCTGTACCTCTTTGGCAATATCAACACTAAAGCTGTCGATACGCAGTGACGGCAGAGAAACACTTACCTTATCTTCTTTAAATTCACGAATCAAATCATGGATCAGCGGTGCCAGACAGGAATAATCAGCCGTACTTAAAGATACCAAGGAAATTTCGTTATAACCGGTATTATCTACCAGCTTGCGTGCCAGCTCTTTCAATACTTCCGGCTTACGTTCACGTACCGGACGATAAACCATGCCTGCATGGCAGAAACGGCAGCCGCGGCTGCAGCCACGGAACACTTCCAGCATAATTCGGTCATGCACTATTTCACCAAAAGGTACAATAGGTGCAGTAGGAAAATCAATGGTATTGAGGTCTTTTACTACGCGCTTCTGTACTGCTGCAGGCACATTATCTGCCAGCGGACGTACGGCAGCTACTGTGCCGTCTTCGTTATACTCGGTTTGGTAGAACGAAGGCACATAGATGCCCTGCAGTTTAACAGCTTCCTGCAAAAATCCCTGACGGCCACCGGGCTTACCGGCTTTTTTCCAGGCTTTATAGCAGTCCATAAGCTCAACCATAATCTCTTCGCCTTCACCGATAATGGCAAAATCAAAGAAATCAGCTAACGGCTCAGGATTATATACACAGGGGCCTCCAACAATAACAAAAGGATCTTCCTCGCCGCGTTCCACATTCAAAAGCGGTACACCGCCTAAATCAAGCATATTAAGAATATTAGTATAAGAAAGCTCATATTGCAGCGTAAAGCCGACAAAATCACACTCGCTGAGTGATTTATTGGTTTCCAGCGTACGCAGCACGATATTACGTTCACGCATCTTTGCTTCCATATCAATCCATGGCGCATAAACACGTTCTGCCGCCACACCCTGCTCTTTATTGAGCAGATGATACAGAATCTTAAAGCCCAGATAGCTCATACCTACTTCATATACATCAGGAAAGGCCAGGGCGATAGTTACTTCTGTTTCTTCCGGAGATTTAATGATACTGCCGAATTCTCCACCTGTATAGCGGGCAGGCTTTTGCACACTGCTTAATATATCAATAGTAAGGTCTTTATTCATATTTCCTCCTTAAAACTGCAGCTTACGGTCACGCAGCTTAATATTCAATAAAATGGCTACCAGCGACACATTAGTAATCAGCGAGCTTACACCGTAGCTTAAAAACGGCAGCGGCACACCTGTTACGGGCATAATACCGATGGTCATACCAATATTTACCATAATGTGAAACATAAACATGGAAGTTACGCCTACAGCCAATAATGTACCAAAATCATCCTCAGCATTAAGCGCAATCGTAATGCCGCGCCAGATAATAATCATATATAACAGAATTATAAAGGCGGCGCCAATAAAACCGAACTCTTCTCCTACAACAGCAAAAATAAAGTCTGTATGGTTTTCCGGCAGAAAATTCAGCTGACTCTGCGTACCTGCCAGCCATCCCTTACCCAGCAGTCCACCGCTGCCAATTGCAATTTTTGACTGGATAACATGATAACCGCTGCCAAAAGGGTCAAGTTCCGGATTTAAGAAAACACGGATACGGTTTTTCTGATAATCCTTTAAAATCATCCAGAATACCGGCAGCATAGCCACAAACAATACTCCCAGTTTGGCAAACCAGTTGAATTTAAAGCCGCTGACGAAAATCATACCCAATAAAATAGCAATGAAGGTCAGCGAAGTTCCCAAGTCAGGCTGCTTCATAACCAGTACGAAGGGCAACAAAATATACGCAAATACCGGCAAATAATCCCGAAAGGTTTCCAGCCATTCAATCCTTTTTTCCATAAAGGAAGCTAAACAAATGATAAGGAAAACCTTGGCAAATTCACTGGGCTGAAAAGAAAACGAGCCAATCTGAATCCAGCGCTGCGCACCTAACTGCGAAACGCCAAAAGCCATTACGGCAATCAGCAAGATGATATTAAACACATACATCTGCGTAGCATAATTTTTCAGAATGCGGTAATCAAAACGCAGTGAAAAAGCTGCCAGCAGCAAGGCAATTATCATGAATATGCCCTGTCTTTCGACGTGCCAGGCCTTACCCGTGCTTACAGCAAATGAATGAGTAGCGCTGTCGATAAGCAAAAGACCGCTGCCCATCAGCATGAGTACCGCGCCAATCAGCCACCAGTCCAGATTACGCAAAATACGTTTTAAATCCATGACATTCCTTTCTTAATCTTTCTTACCGCTGTTTTGGTCAGTCAATAAGCCTTCCTCACGGAAGTATTCTTCAAAAACTTTATAAACAATAGGACCGGCTGCAGAAGTACCAAAGCCGCCCTGCTCTACAATAGCAACTACTACCAGTTCCGGATCTTCTACCGGGCCATAAGCAACAAACAAACCATGATCACGTCCATGAGAGTTTTCTGCCGTACCTGTTTTACCCGCTACCTTACGCGGCAATGACTGGAAGTAAGATGCAGTACCGCCCTCCTGGGTAGTGGCGCTCATGCCCTGCTGCATATAATCCAGCGTACGCTGAGAAATATCTATATGCTTGCCTTCAGAACGCGCAGGAGTCATATATTGACTGCCATCAGCATTAAGAATACTGTCAACCAGATAAGGCTGGTATCTTATACCACCATTGGCAACACAGCTGAGCATAACGGCCAGCTGCATCGGCGTTGCCAGATTAAAACCCTGACCGATAGCGGCATTGAAGGTATCGCCCAGACGCCAGTCTTCATTCCAGATATCCCATTTTACCTTTTTAGAAGCAATCAGGCCCGTGCTTTCGCCGTTTAAATCAATACCAGTCGGCTGACCAAAGCCGTAGATGCCGGCATATTTGGCAATATTATCTATACCTACACGATAGCCAAGCTCATAAAAATATACGTTATCAGACATCGCCAATGCTTTAATGAAACTCAGCCAGCCAAGTACTTCACCCTCAGCATTACCCATGGTGGGAACAAGCGGATGGAAACCACCGTCATAAATCATTTCGTCCAGCTGCACCTTGTTCAGCTCAAAAGCAGCACTGCCAGTAACAATCTTAAAGGTTGAACCAGGCGGATATTCGCCGGTAATTACCTTATTATTCATGGGATAATTAGGGTCTTCATTGATTTTATTCCAATCATTAACGGAAATACCATGTACAAAAAGGTTCGGGTCATAGCCAGGACGACTGACCATTGCACGTACTGCACCATTGCGCGGATCAATAGCTACCACTGCTGCTGCCCTGGCATTAGGAGCAAGTCCGGAGCTGCGCAGATAAGCAAGATGCTGGTCAATGAATTTTTCCAGTGTCATCTGCAAATCATAATTGATGGTCAGCTTAAGATTTTTACCCGGAACGGGCTGTACTGTATCAAAATGCTTTACTACGTTGCCTGCTACGTCCACCTCTTCCATGAACGCGCCATCTTCGCCGCGCAGATATTTATCGTAGCTTTGTTCCAGTCCTGCCTTGCCGACAATACTGCCTTGAGTAACATCCTTGAACAGGCCCTGTTCAATTTCATAAGAGCTTACTTCGCCCACATAGCCAAGTGCATGTACGGCAAATTCCTTATACAGATAATTGCGGATAGGCTGCACTTCCAATAATACGTCAGGCATATCCCTGCGATTTTCTTCTATCTTAGTTACCATTTCCGGTGACAGATTACTTTTCAGACGGATAGGTTCATAGTAATTCTTACTTTCTTTAATCTGCTTGTTAATATCAGCAAGCGGTATATCAAGCAGCTCACTCAGCTTTTGCAGCATTACCGGATCGTAACTGCTCTGTTTCTGCAATGCTACCGCATAACCCGGCAGATTATTTACCAGCTCTCTGCCCTGGCTGTCTAAAATAAGACCACGAGGCGCAATAATCTTGGACTGACGCAGACGATTGCCGTCAGCCTGCTGCGTATAATAATCTCCGCGCCACAGCTGCAGATAAGCCATGCGTCCAAGCAGCACTGTAAAGAGCACCAGACAAATAGCAAACATGATATGCAGCCGTTCCATATGATGTTTATTGAGCATAGCTTACCCCCTTTCCATTAATAGGAAATATCCTCTTTCTTTATCCATTCATAAATTTTCTTTACTACATGATACATCGGCACTACCAAAAGCATATTTCCCAGGCAATAGCCAACTGTATCCCATAAAAAGATTGGCAGAATGTCCCAGTGCCAATTTGCTCTGATAAGCTCCAGCCACAAATAACAAAAACGTATCAATAAACTGCACAGTCCTATCAAAATCATATGATAAGATGTGCCTTCTTTAAAGATTTTTTCTTTAGTAAGACCTACAAGGTAGCCAACGGCTCCGCGGCTCAAAATATGAAAGCCAAAAAAACCAACTGTCATGGCGTCCTGCAGCAATCCTACACAAACACCAGTAAAAGCGCCAAAATTTTCTCCGCGCAGCAGGGCATAACTATAAACTGCCAAAAGCGGCAGATCAACTGCCAGCCAGCCAGTATAAAAAACCGACAGCGAACCTTGAAGCAGCAATAAGAACAGAAATAGGACGGGCCAAATCAGTCTCCTCATTTTGCCTGTCCTCCCTGTTCAACACTATTAACCTCAATCTTAGGCTGCGGTGTAAAAGATGTTATCACCAAAACCTGTTCAACATCAGCAATATCTGCTGACGGTACTACTTCTGCCTGCTGCAAAAGGCCTACGCTGTCTACGCTGACGCCAGTTACCTTACCAATCAGAATATTTTCCGGATGACTGCCGCTGTAGCCGCTGGTAACAATAACGTCACCTTCACAGATACTTGCCTCACGGAAGATATGTTCCATAATCAGACTGTCACCGGCAGAGCTGCGTCCACAGGTAACACCAACCGCACGGGAATCATTGCGCAGCACACGTCCGCCAATCCTGCACTTGGAAGAGGTAATCAAAAGCACGCGGGCATAATCATCATAAACTTCGTCGATAATACCTACGAGGCCATCGTTGTTAACAACAGCCATTTCCCTCTGCAGACCTTTATCAGCGCCAATATTGATATACAGACTGTCGCGCAAATCGCCAAAATTTCTGGCAATAACCTTGCCCGGTACTGTAGTCTGCGTTGGATGCTGCTCTTTATACTGCAGCAGCTGACGCAGCTGCTGATTTTCCGCATAGATGGAAGCCATTGCAATATTAGCATTGCGCAGCTCGGCATTATCTCTTTTCAGTTCTTCATTCTCTTCCTGCAAAACCGTTAAGGAACGCCAGTAACCACGGATACTGTCACCTAAATGGCCCACAGCCGTAATACCGTTTTCGGCAGGCAGCAATACTACTGCCACTGCCTTATTAATCAGCGGAAAACGGCTTTTGCCTGCCACAGCCAGTACCAGCATGGAAAATACTGTCAGCACAAACAGTATGCAGAGCATCATTTTCTTACTCATGCTTTTGCCCTATGCTATTATTTAGAGGTCATAAAACCTTTTTTGTACACGTCTACATTTTCTACGGCAATACCTGTACCAAGCGCAACACAGTTCAGTGCTTCATCAGATACATATACCGGCATACCGGTTTCACGGGAAATCAAACGGTCCAGATTGCGCAGCATGGAAGAACCGCCAGTCATAACAATGCCTCTGTCCATAATATCAGCAGAAAGTTCAGGCGGAGTACGTTCCAAAGTATTGCGTACAGCGTCTACAATACTGCTAACAGGCTCTTCTACCGCCTCGCAGATATGATTAGCATTGATAATAATATTCTTCGGCAGACCGCTTACCAGGTCACGGCCGCGAACTTCCATGGTATCAGGATTTTCGATAGGCATAGCAGTACCAATCTCAATCTTAATGCTTTCAGCAGTGCGTTCGCCAATCAGAAGATTAAATGATTTGCGGATATAACGCACGATAGCAGCGTCAATAGAGTCACCACCGGTACGAGTGCTTTTGCTTACTACGATACCGCCCAGAGAAATTACAGCAACTTCACAGGTGCCGCCGCCGATGTCGACAACCATGCTGCCGGTAGCTTCCTGTACAGGCAGGCCTGCACCAATAGCAGCTGCCATCGGTTCTTCAATCAGATAGGCTTCACGGGCACCGGCTTCAATGGTAGCGTCGATAACCGCACGCTTTTCTACCTCGGTAACACCGGAAGGAACGCCTACCAGGATACGCGGACGTACAAAATTTCTGTTACCCATAGCTTTTTTGATAAAATGCTTCAGCATGGACTGAGTAATTTCGTAGTCAGCAATAACACCGTCCTTCATGGGACGAATAGCTACAATATTGCCAGGTGTACGACCAATCATGCGCTTTGCTTCTGCACCGATAGCCAGTACCTCGTTAGTATCTTTTTCCACTGCCACTACAGACGGCTCGCGGATAATAATGCCTTTATCTTTACAGTGTACCAGTGTATTTGCGGTACCCAGATCTATACCCATATCATCGGACATGTTGTTAAAAAAACTTATATTAGGGAAAGTAAACTTCATTTCCTGTCTGTCCTCCTAAAAAACTATAATGCTCCATATTCCTGAAAACTGTAATAGGCTCCGTCGCCAATAATCAGATGATCTAACAGCGGTATGCCTAATACCTTACCTGATTGCGCCAGCATGGCAGTAACCTCACGGTCCTCCCTGCTTGGCTGCGGATCTCCCGAAGGATGATTATGCGCTACGATGACTGCTGCCGCATGATGCAGCAGAGCCGGAGTAAATACCTCTCTGGCATGCACCACAGAACTTGTCAGCGTTCCTTCTGAGATAACCTCAGTAGCGATTACTCTGTTCTTACTGTTCAGCATAACCGCTACAAACTGCTCCCTGGCTGCATAACGCAGCCGCGGCATCAAAAAATCTGCACCTTCCTGTGCACTGCCTATATGCACACGCTCCAAAGGACGTGCAGACGCGATACGTCTGCCAATTTCCAGTGCAGCCAGCACCGTGGCGGCTTTAGCCTGCCCCAGCCCTTTGATGTGCATAAGCTCACTTATCCGGGTGATTCCTGCCAGTCGGTTATACAAACCACCCTCTGCCGTCATCTCCCCGGCAATATCCAGCGCCGATTTTTCCGGCGTACCGGTTCTAAGCAAGATGGCTATAAGCTCTGCATCCGTCAGACTTCCGGCACCGCAGGCAGCCATCTTTTCTCTGGGCCTATCGCACAGAGGAATCTCCTTGATTGTCTTTTGCGGCATTGCCGTCCACTCCTAATTTTGCCAGCATTAAATGCAAACGGGTGAGTGGCAGGCCCACAACGTTATTGTAACAGCCGTTAATTTTTTCTACAAAAACCGCGCCTCGTCCCTGAATACCATAAGCACCTGCTTTATCAAGAGGCTCTCCGGTAGCGACATAGTCCGCGATTTCAGCGGCTGTAAGAGTGCGGAAAATCACTTCTGTTTCACATACTTCTGCCAGCTGTGTGCCATCGAAGCTTACGGCAACACCGGTTAGTACCTTATGTGTCCTGCCGGAAAGCTCTGTCAGCATACGCACGGCATCAGCAGCATCTTTAGGCTTACCTAAAATCTTACCGTCCAAAACAACGACAGTATCAGCAGCTATCACCGGCACTTTATCACCGCAGGCAGCGCATACTGCCTGACATTTGCCGACAGCATTAGCCAAAACGACCTCATCAGCCATTTTCCCTGTGGACAGCTCATCAAAAGCCGCCGGACGCACTTCCACCTCAATGCCTATCTGCTGCAGAAGCTGCAGCCTTCTGGGAGAAGATGAAGCAAGGATTACCCGCATAATACACTCCTATTATTTACCAGGATTATCGCCCATGTCGATAACCATTTTCTGAACTTCTATTTCAACGATAACAGGCTGCTTGCCCTGACGCATAGCATCACGCTTAAAAATACGCGCATAGTTAATTGCTACCAGCAGCCACAGCACTACGCCGCCTAAAATAAAGTAAAGTCTGTCCATATGGAAGAAGATAGCCAGACTGTTGCCAAAAGCAGCACCGGCTAAAAGTCCCAACACTGGCAAACCATACATAATCAGCTGAGCTTTGCGTTTGTCCAGCTCCTGATATTCTACGCCGACAACTTCTCCGGCCTTAGCATTAACAGGATTCCAGCAGTCAAGATATTTAGGCAGGTTGCTGCCTGTGCTTCTAGTTTTATCTACCTTGACCTCAGCTCTTTCGCCCTGTCTTTTGATTACAATACCTTTTATATCAGTCATAACTGAACCTCTCTTAATATGCTAAACTAAAAATGTACCAGTAGCCGAAGCCAAAAATAACACCGTAAATAACGATAAATACTAAAATACCTTCCAGACATCTGGGATAACCGAAATTGATATATTCGCCAAAAATACCGCGTCTGTTAAAGAAGGTATATTTGGTACGGCGTTTAAACCATTGTGCTTTTCTTTCCGGGCCGATAACCTTTGCTACCAGGAATATATATAAGAATGCTAAAACAAATACCTGGATGATTCTGCTGCAGACCAACACAGGCTCTACATGTGCAATTGCTTCTTCCATGTTTTCCTCCTCAAACCTAACTGTTCTGATTATAATTCAATGTATTTTTCCGGCATCTGTTTGCGCAGATGGTGTACAAACTGATCGCTTGCTTTAAATAAGAGGCCGGCCAGTTTGTTCTTTTTGCCCTCTGTGAATACCAGCAGACGCTGCGGATTAGAATCAAGAGAACTGTAACGATGAATATAGTGGCTGATTTTCGTCTTACGGAAAAAGCTCTTGACATATTTGTTGGTAAAGCTTTCCGTACGGGTCAGATCAACAGTGTAGCTGCGGCTGATGCCCCAGCCATGGCTGATTACTTCCAGACGATGGTCACGATATAAAATCAGAGTATAGCGGAAAGAAACACGCCAAATCCACAAAAGCAGGAAACAGATATTCATACCCCAGCCCAGAACGTCAATCCGTCCGGTTGTGTAATATCCATAACCTTCATAACTGAACAGCACGCCGATAATCAGCAGTGCAATAATTGCCACGACCTTTCTGTCGCCGCTGGCAGATGATTCCTCACGATACAACTCTTCCAAAATATTCCCTCCAAATTTCTCTTTATAATTATAGGAAAACACTTCCCCTTATAAATCTTATTTATTATATCAAATTTTTCCGGCAAAGCATATACTTTCTTAAATACAAATTATGAAGAAAATCGTAAATTTTATTAAAATTAACTGTCTGAAATAATTGCACAAAAAAACAGACAGGGAGATTTCCCCGCCTGTTTTTCAAGCAAACTTAATCAGCCGCGCACCTGCCCACTGCCGTCAATCAGATATTTGGTACTGGTAAGCTCCGGCAAGGCCATCGGTCCTCTGGCATGCAGCTTCTGCGTGCTGATGCCGATTTCCGCACCAAAGCCAAATTCAAAACCATCTGTAAAACGTGTGGATGCATTGACATATACAGCAGCAGCATCTACACGCAGCTGGAACTTACGCGCATTAGCATAGTCGGAAGTTACAATACATTCGCTGTGACCGGTACTGTAAACTGCAATATGCTCCATTGCTTCTTCCAGACTGTCTACAACCTTGACAGACAGCCGCAAATCACCGTATTCCGTGCTCCAGTCTTCTTCTGTCGCAGCAAGTACCTGACTGCTGAAAGCCTGCACTCTCTCATCGCCGCGGATTTCTACACCGGCAGCAAAATATTTTTCCAGCATGGGCGGCAAAAACTTGCCCGCAATATCCTTATGTACCAGCAGTGTTTCCATGGCATTACATACAGAAGGACGCTGCACTTTGGCATTATAGGCAATGTCCATAGCCATCTGCACATCAGCAGAAGCATCTACAAAAGTATGGCATACGCCTGCGCCTGTTTCGATAACAGGTACAGTAGCGTTCATAACAACAGCTTTAATCAGGCCAGCGCCGCCGCGGGGAATAACCACATCCACCAAACCGTTCATATGGATTAAATCAGTTACTGCCTGACGGTCACTGGTATCAATAAACTGTACTACGCCTGCAGGAATACCTGCTTTTTCAGCAGCTTCCGCTAATACAGCAGCAATAATTTTATTAGACTGCATGGCCTCGCTGCCGCCCTTTAAAATAACGGCATTGCCGGATTTCAGGCACAGCCCGGCAGCATCGGCAGTAACATTGGGACGCGCTTCGTAAATAATACCGATAACGCCCAGCGGCACACGCACTTTGGTAACCGTCATGCCATTGGCAAGACGGCTGCCGCCAACTACACTGCCTACAGGGTCTGGTAGTCCCGCTACCTGCTCCAAGCCTTCTGCCATACCGGCAATACGCTGCTCTGTAAGCTTCAAGCGGTCCAACATGGAAGCTTTCATTCCTTTAGCCGCTGCCTGCCGCATATCTTCAGCATTAGCCAGCAAAATGTCTGCCTGTCTGTCACGCAGCGCCTGCGCCATCGCCAGCAAAGCTCTGTTTTTTACAGCAGTGCTTGTTACAGCCAGTTCTGCCGCAGCTTTTTTTGCTGCAGCTGCTTTTGACCTTACCAGTTCATAGGTTTCCATCTTTATCCCCCTCATAAAATAACCAGGTCGTCTCTATGAATAACCTCGTCAAAATTTTTATGACCTAAAAGCTCTTCAATTTCTCCGGAACGGCAGCCTTTAATTTTTGCCAGTTCCTCTGATCCGTAATGCACCAATCCGCGCGCCAGCTCATGACCTTGAGAATCTTTGACGCTTACCGTACTGCCAGCTTCAAAGCCTCCTTCCACACCAGTAATACCTGCAGGCAGAATGCTGCAGCCGCCGGCTTTATGCAGCGCTTTGCAGCAGCCTTCGTCAACAATAATGCTGCCCATGATACGTGCGCCAAAAGCCAGCCAGCGCTTACGGAACTGCAGGCGATTTTCGCGGCTGACAAACAGAGTACCGATTTCTTCACCTGCTACAATACGGGGCACAGCATTTTTCTCGGTACCACTGGCAATAACCAGGTTAATACCGCTGCTGGTTGCCGCCTTGGCCGCCTGAATCTTAGTAGCCATACCGCCTGTACCGCGCAGAGTACCGGCACCGCCCGCACTTTCTTCAATAGCCGGCGTAATCTCCGTTACGGTATGCACCAGCTTCGCCTCAGGATGCGTCTGAGGATTTGCCGTATAAAGGCCATCCACATCGGACAGGATGATGACAAGATCCGCATCTACAATGCCTGCCACCAACGCCGACATATTATCGTTATCGCCAATTTTCAGTTCATCTAAAGCAACTACGTCGTTTTCATTAACAATGGGGATAACACGCTGCCGCAAAAGCTCCATAAAGGTATTGCGGGAATTTGTATAACGATGTCTGTCCAGGGACTCCGTCTTGGTAAGCAGCACCTGAGCTACCACCTGTCCATAGTCAGCAAAAAACTTTTCATAGGTGTGCATCAGCACGCCCTGTCCAACTGCTGCCGCTGCCTGCTTGCCAGGTATGGTATCAGGCTTTTTAGCCAAGCCCAATCTGTCCACACCCACAGCTACGGCACCGGAGGTTACCAAAATCATTTCCTTGCCCTGATTCTGCAGGTCGGATAATTCTCTGGCCAGTCTGTCAATCTGACTGAAATTTCTCTTGCCGTTGCTGTAGGTAATAGTACTGGTACCAACCTTGACTACTATCCTTTTAGCAGCCTTTAAAGCCTCTCTTTCCAAACTCACGCGCTTCATCCCCTCACCATTTTATTTATTTCTGTTATAAATCAGTTATTATCTTTATATTCAAAAACCATATCGCGGATACGGACAGTCTGTCCTTCTTCCACGCCTTTTTCTTTCAATGCCTCATCAATGCCGAGACGTTTCCAGATTAACTGGAAGCGATACAAAGCTTCGTCGTTGTCAAAATTAGTCATGGCAACAAGACGTTCGATATTCTTGCCGCGTACTTCGTAATCGGTATCAAGGCCTTCCACGATTTCAAAGCTGTCCGGATCAATTTCATCAAAACGGCTCAGCTCTTCTTCATCCTCTTCCGGCACATACTGACCTAAAAGTTCGTAAGCTTTGTACATCAGCTCACGCAGCCCTTCACCAGTTGCGGCAGAAGCTTTTACGATTTCATAACCTTTGGCTTCTACATGTTCTTTCAAACGATTGAAGTTCTCTTCTGCTTCCGGCAAATCCATTTTATTAGCTACTACCAGCTGTTTGCGGCGCGCCAGTCTTTCGCTGTGCTTAGCCAGCTCAATATTGATTTTTTCAAAATCGTCTACCGGATCGCGGCCGTCCACGCCTGCTACGTCCACAATATGCAGCAGCACTTTAGTACGTTCTACATGACGCAAAAAATCATGACCAAGGCCAACACCTTCGTGAGCGCCTTCAATCAGACCAGGGATGTCTGCCAGTACAAAGCTGCGTTCTTCATCAATACGCACCACACCCAAAACCGGAGTCAAAGTAGTAAAATGATAAGCTGCAATTTCCGGACGTGCTGCACTTACCTGGGCAATAATACTGGATTTGCCAACACTGGGGTAACCCACAAGGCCAACATCAGCCAAAAGCTTCAGTTCCAGTTTCAGCCAGCGGTTCTCACCCGGTTCACCTTTTTCTGCAAAGGTCGGTGCACGGTTAGTGCTGGTTACATAGCAGGCATTGCCTTTGCCGCCGCGGCCGCCTTTAGCCGCTACATACTGCTGACCATCCTCAGTCAGATCGGCCATCACTGCGCCGGTAACATCATCGCGCACCAAAGTGCCCATAGGCACCTTTACATAAACAGTATCGGCTCTGACACCGGTACAGTTCTTAGTACCGCCCTGACCGCCGCGTTTAGCTACATATTTTCTCTTATAACGGAAATCAATCAGCGTATTCAGATTTTTGTCGGCAATAAGTACTACGTCGCCCCCGCGGCCGCCGTTGCCGCCGTTAGGGCCGCCTTTTTCTACAAATTTTTCTCTGCGGAAGCTGCTCATGCCGTCGCCGCCATCGCCTGCTTCCACATAAATTCTCGCTCTGTCAATAAACATTTTTTATTTCTCCTGTTATTCTTTAATCTGATGGTCTTAAAAATACCTATACTTATTATCATTATAGCCTGTCTTACGGCTTCTGTTCAATACCCGCCAAATAAATTCACTGTTAATTTGCCATTGTCCGCTTCAATAATGTTATAATGAAAAAAGTAATAAATGAAAGGAGACCATGCCATGCTGCAGTTAAAGCCCCTTCAAGGTTCGCGCATCACACTGCTGCCGCTGACTTTACAGCAATACTATAACTTTATCTACCAGCTGCCGCAGCTGGAACAGGAACTGCAGCTGCATTATCAAGGCCGCACTGTTGAAGGCCCCTTCCATACTGCACTACAGCAGCGTTATCTGAAATTTTTAGCTGCACGCAGGCAGCCCTTCTTTCATACTTTATGGCTGATAACCTTACCCAACGAACATCTTATTATAGGTAATATTGCCTATAAAGGCAGTCCGGACAATAATGGCTCCATTGAAATCGGTTATGGTATCAGCGAAAGCTTCCGCAGTCAGGGCTATATGACGGAGGCAGTGCATCTGTTAACCACGGCAGCCTTTACGCTGCCTTCCGTACGCATCATTACTGCTGTCACCAGCAAAGATAATGCCCCTTCAATTCGAGTACTGCAAAAGAGTAACTTTTTTTACACTGGCGCAAGCGATGTTTATTTGCATTGGGCAAAATCTTCTGTATAAATACATATAAGTTTTTTCTTATCATTTTAGCATTTCACCGCTTGACAATTTATTATTGTGTTGTCATAATGTAAAAAGTACACAAACTTGTACACAAAACAGTATACAGATTGAAATGCAATGAACGGACAAATTTATCTGCTCCTGCTTCAAGAGAGACGGCGTCTGGTGCAAGCCGTTACAGAACAGATGAAGATACTCACCCGCAAGCAGCTGCTTTGAACTGGGCGCAGCCCTTTAGAAGCAGACGCAGCAGCAGCGTTATGCCGCCGAATCAGCTATTCGGAAAAATGAAGAGAAATTTTAGGGTGGTACCGCGATCTTCGCCCCTATCTGCAAGCGCAGGTAGGGGCTTTTTTATATCCAGCATACCGCAATAAGATTACTTTTATTTTATTTATATTTATTGGAGGAATCAGTTTATGGGAATGACAATGACAGAAAAAATTCTTGCTAAACATGCCGGCCGCGACTGCGTAAGTGCCGGAGACCTGCTCGTTTCCCAGGTAGACATGGTTTTAGCAAACGACATCACCGGTCCCCCGGCTATTAACGAATTTGAAAAAATCGGACGTCCAGTTTTCGATAAAAATAAAATTGCTCTGGTCCCCGACCACTTCTCTCCCTGTAAGGATATTAAATCTGCTACAATGTGCAAACGCATGCGCGACTTTGCCCGTAAGCATGAAATAAAAAATTATTTTGAAGTAGGCCGTATGGGCATCGAACACGCTCTGCTGCCTGACAGCGGTCTGGCTGCTCCCGGCGAAATCATCATCGGCGCAGACTCTCACACCTGCACCTACGGCGCACTTAACGCACTCAGTACCGGTATGGGACAAACCGATATCGGCGCAGCTATGGCCAGCGGCACTACCTGGTTCAAGGTACCGCAGGCTATCAAAGTAAACCTCACCGGCAAATTACCGTATTTTGTCAAAGGCAAGGACATCATCCTCACCCTTATCGGTATGATTGGTGTAGACGGTGCCCGTTACCAGTCTCTGGAATTCTGCGGCGACGGCATCAGTGAACTCAGCATGGCTGATCGCTTTACTATCTGCAATATGGCTATCGAAGCAGGCGCTAAAAACGGTATTTTCCCTGTGGACGCAACCACAGAAGCATATCTTAAAGAACGTGTTAAAGACCGCAGCTGGGAAGCTGTAACAGCTGACGCTGACGCAGTATATGCCCGCGAAATCACTATTGAGCTGGACAAGCTTGTACCAGTTGTAGCTTATCCTCATCTTCCGGAAAACACTCATCCGGCTGCCGAAGGCCGCAACATTAAAATTGACCAGGTAGTTATCGGCTCCTGCACCAACGGCCGTCTGGAAGACCTGGCACAGGCTGCTGAAATTATGCAGGGGCGCAAAGTATGCGACCATGTACGTATGATTGTAATTCCTGCAACTCAGGAAATTTATAAAGAAGCTATGCGCCTTGGTTATATTGATACCTTTATTGATGCAGGCGCGGCTGTTTCCACACCCACCTGCGGCCCCTGCCTGGGCGGCTACATGGGCATTTTGGCAGCAGGCGAACGTGCTGTTTCTACTACCAACCGTAATTTCCGCGGCCGTATGGGCCATGTAGACAGCGAAGTTTATCTGGCCAGCCCCTATACCGCAGCAGCAAGTGCTGTTACCGGCTACATCACCAGTCCCGAGGAGGTAATGAAATGAGTAAGGTTTGGCGCTACGGCGATCATGTAGATACCGACGTAATCATCCCGGCAAGATATCTGAACATTGCCGATTTTAAAGAACTTTCCGAACACGCCATGGAAGATATTGATACTTCCTTTGCTCCCAACGTACAGCCCGGCGACTACATGGTAGCAGGTAAAAACTTCGGCTGCGGCTCCAGCCGTGAGCATGCTCCTGTAGTTATTAAGGAAAAAGGCATCAAATGCCTTATTGCTGACAGCTTTGCCCGTATTTTTTACCGCAATGCTATTAACATCGGCCTGCCGGTACTGGAAATTGGCAGCGAAGTAGAAAAAATCGAAGCAGGCGACCAGCTGGACGTAGATATGAGCAAAGGCGAAATTAAAATTCTCAACAAGGGTATTACTATCCATACCAAGCCTCTGCCTGAATTTATCCAGAAAATTGCCGACTGCGGCGGACTTATCAACTACATTAAAGGAGAGCATAAATAATGAAGATTACTTTACTTCCCGGCGACGGCATCGGCGTAGAGATTGTCGATGCTGCAGTAGAAGTGTTAGACGCTGCTGCAAAAAAATTTGATTTACAGATAGAATACGATAAACAGCTGATTGGCGGCTGCGCTATCGACGCTACCGGCGTACCTCTGCCGGAAGCAACCGTTGCTTCTGCCAAAGCTGCTGACGCTGTACTGCTCGGCGCCGTAGGCGGCCCTAAATGGGACAACGTAGCCCCGGAACTGCGCCCGGAAAAAGGTTTGCTGGGCATCCGCAAAGCGCTCGGCCTGTACTGCAACCTGCGTCCCATGAGCGTTTCCCGCTTTACCGCGCATCTTTCTCCGCTGAAAACAGAAAAAGCAGAAGGCGCAGACCTTTTAATCGTACGAGAACTGACCGGCGGCATTTATTTCGGTCAACATAATGAAGCACATCTCAATGAACAGGGAGTAGAAGAAGCCAGCGATATTGAGCTGTACACCCGTCCTGAAGTAGAACGCATTGCCCGCTTTGCCTTTGAAGCAGCTAAAAAACGCCGCGGCAAGGTAACCAGCGTTGATAAAGCAAATGTACTTGGTTCCAGCCGTATGTGGCGTAAAATTGTTACCGAGATGCAGGCTAAGGAATATCCTGAAGTTGAACTGAATCATTTTTATGTAGATAACTGCGCTATGCAGCTTATCCTCAATCCCCGTCAGTTTGACGTTATCCTGACCAACAACATCTTCGGCGACATTCTCAGCGATGAAGCCAGCACCATTGCCGGCAGTATCGGTCTTCTGCCCAGTGCCAGCCTCGGCGACGGCGCAGGCATGTATGAACCTATTCACGGCAGCGCCCCCGACATTGCCGGACAAGGTATTGCCAACCCGCTGGCAACCATCCTCAGTGTTGCAATGATGCTGCGTTATTCTCTGAACCAGCCGGCAGCTGCTGACGCTATTGAAGCAGCTGTAGACGCAGTAATGGAACAAGGCTACCGTACTCCTGACCTGTATGCAGAAGGTCTGAAAAAAGTTTCTACCTCCGAAATGGGACATCTGGTAGCACAGGAATTACTCAAATAAGCAGCAAAATAAAATGAGCCTGCTCTTACATTTAAGTAAGAGCAGGCTTTTTTATTTCTCAGCCGTGTACAACAACTTCCAGCTTACCGCTTTCCGGACAGAATATCAGTCCGTGTACCGTCACATCATCCGGCAGCAGCTGATTATTTCTAATCGCTTCCACCGTCTTAGCCACATTTTCACGCGGATGATGGAAGGCATCAACCCATTTGGCAAATTCTCCTTCCACAGAAGCAATGGCTTCCGGTTTAATGCCGCGCGCCAGCATACGTTCCTTTAAAGACTCAGAAGTAGAGTGCTGCATGCCGCAGTCCTCGTGACCAACTACCATAATCTCTGTCACGCCCAGCTCATAAACAGCCACCATCAGACTGCGGATAACCTCATCAAAAGGCCCTGTAATCATATTACCTGCTGCTTTGATAATCTTTGCCTCACCGCGGGAAATACCCATAGCAGGCTCTAAAAAATCAACCAGACGTGTATCCATGCAGGTATAAATCGCCAGCTGTTTAGCCGGATATTTGCTGACACCCTCATTACGATGCAGATAACTTTCCGGCAGTCCTGCTACAAATTTCGCGTTTTCTTCTAAGATTTGTTCTAACAATGCCATAATGACCCCTCTTTCTTCATTACAGAAAATTTTTCTATTTATTTTCACACATAACTTATGTGCAGACAGCTGATAAGTTTTTTACAGCTTCGAACGGATATAAAAAGCAAAGAAGCCTATATATAACAGCGAACAGACAATTATCCAGACATATCGGTATTGCTGATTACGGGTATATGATTCGGCAGTCAGATCAGGCTCAACGATTATATATCTGTTGGCAGACTTAATTGCCAGTACTTTTCTTGCTACACTTTTCTTTTCTGCCAGCATTTGCTTAGCAGTATATTCACCTGCAGTATCAAGTCTGTATCTGTAAGAAGCATGATCCTTCGCTTTGTAATGCAGTACATATACTATCTTAGTAGGATGCAGACGTCTTTGCCTGGAGGTGGCACCGGTATTTTCTCTCTGCGTCGGCACAATCTTATAGGGAACAAATTCAAATACGCCTTTATCCATATAATCTTCCGCCGGACGGATAGATGACATATTCTTAATCCCCATACCCGCGCCAATCACTGCTATAACCAGCAGTGTTATACTTATTATTTTCCAAAACTTACCCTTGCCCAACATCACAATCAACCTTCTTATCCGATATCCGAAATCTACTTCTTACATATTATAATAGCATAAATAAAGTTTATTGCCCGTAAAAAATTATGTTTAAGGATTTTTTGCAAATGAAAAATAAAAAAGACCTGCTGTGCAGGCCCGCAAAAAGATAGAAAGAAATTTTTTAATGGCTATGGCTATAATGTACTACGCTTATTTTAAATACAGATTAAGCAAAACATAAATCCAGGTAAAATATAATAAATCGGACGCCTAAGCGTCCGCTTTTACTTTATTCTCTGCATTTATAGTACCTATTTACATCAACATCTGCCAAAATCACAGCTATAACTATATTTTAGCTGCTTCTTTTGGCTTAAGTCCCCAAAATACCACGTTCATAGCAATAACTATCACTATAACTGCTGCGAGAGAAACCCAAAAGCCTATATCAAGGCCGCAAAAGGAAAGTCTGCCAAATACATACATAAAAATATCATTCCAGTTCATAGATAAAACCTCCTTAGAGCAATTTGCCATAATGTCTTATATAAGCTTTCTTTAAACTGGTAGCTAACAGCATATACAGCAAAATGCACGGAATAAGATAAGCAAAATATGCTGCTGGCAAAGCTACAAAGCCCAGTATTTCTCCTAAAGGTGTAAAAGGTATTATTGTCAGCAGAACAATGCCCAAAAGCGTCAGCAAGGTTAAAGAAGCAGAAGCACGGCTTTGAATAAACGGTAATTTGGCAGTTCTAATCATATGGATAACAAGTGTCTGGCTCCACATAGACTCCACAAACCAGCCTGCCTGGAACATGCCCATATATTCTGCCTGTAATTTTATTAACTGTACATCGCTAAAATACTTAGGCAAGTCATTGTATAAAACACCACCGGATACGAATAGCGGGCAGAAAACAAAGTACATAAAAATATACGTCGTAAAATCAAATATAGAGCTTGTCGGCCCCAGCCACAGCATAAAACTGCCCACACTGGAAGCATCCCACTTGCGCGGCTGCGCAATAAACTCCTCATCCACATTATCCCACGGAATAGCAGTACAGGATAAATCATAGATTAAGTTCAGAAAAATCAAATGCACGCTCATCATTGGCAGGAAAGGCAATAATGCCGAAGCAGCCAATACAGAAAACACATTGCCAAAATTGGAAGACGCTGTCATCTTAATATATTTCAGCATGTTGGCGTACGTTTTACGTCCTTCGATAATCCCCTGCTCCAAAACCATCAAATCTTTTTCCAGCAGGATAATATCAGCTGATTCTTTCGCCACGTCAACTGCCGTATCTACCGAAATGCCAATATCAGCGGCTTTCATGGCAGCCGCATCATTAATACCGTCACCCATAAAGCCGACAATATGTCCGCTTTCCCTTAACATAGTTACAACCCGCGACTTTTGCTCCGGTGCCAGTTTGGCAAATACATCTGTAGTCTGAGCAGCCTCTGCCAACTCTGCATCACTCATGGTTTCTATTTCTGAGCCTAACAGCATATTATGTACTTCCAGCCCCACCTGTTTGCAGATAGTACGCGTCACTTTATCATTATCACCGGTAAGAATCTTTGTTACTACTCCATAATGCTTCAGTACTTTTATGGCCTCTGCCGTAGATTCTTTGGGCGGGTCTAAAAAGGCCAGATATCCCATTAAAGTCATTTCACATTCATCCTGAACCGTAAAAACATTTACCGGGGAAGGATTATTTTTCTGAGCAATAGCCAGCACTCTAAAGCCTTTATCATTCAAATTATCTACTGTTGCGAGAATCTTATTTCTTATTTCATCAGTTAATATCTGTACACTGCCGTCATATTCCGCAAACGTGCAGACAGACAACATTTCCTCTACTGCACCTTTGGTCACCATCTGAGTTTTGCCGGTTTTATCCTGCACTACCGTAGTCAGACGTCTGCGCTTAAAATCAAATGGTATTTCGTCTACCTTAGTATAGTTTTCCGACAAATCAAGCAAGCGGGGATCTGCTGCTTCTGCTTCTTCTGTTTTAGATATGATAGCCACATCCATCAGATTTTTATATCCCGTCTGAAAATAGCTGTTCAAATAAGCATGCCGCAATACCCTGAGATCATCCTCACCATTAACATTAAGGTGATATTCCAGCACAACTTTATCTTGAGTCAGCGTGCCAGTTTTATCCGTACACAGAATGTCGATAGCGCCAAAATTCTGGATAGAATTGAGATTCTTGACAATCGTTTGCTTTTTACTCATGGAAACAGCGCCTTTAGCAAGACAGGTCGTCACAATCATGGGCAGCATTTCCGGTGTAAGTCCTACAGCAATAGAAATGCCAAACAAAAATGCTTCAATCCAATTGCCTTTAGTAATACCGTTAATAAAAAATACCAGCGGTACCATAATCAGCATAAAACGAATCAATACCCAGGAAACAGCATTAACTCCTTTTGAAAAACTGGTTTCAACACCTTCGCCAGCTACAGCCGCTGCCATAGAGCCAAACAAAGTATAATCACCCACACATACCACTACAGCCGCAGCACTGCCGGAAACCACATTGCTGCCCATAAAGACGATATTGGTATAATCAATAATATTTTCCTGCGGTAAATTAGTTTGGGAAATTTTTTCTACCGGTTCACTTTCTCCAGTCAGTCCGGACTGGCTGATAAATAAATCTTTGGCTTCCAAAATCCTCATATCGGCAGGAATCATATCACCTGCAGACAAATGAACAATATCGCCTACTACTAATTCATCTATGGGAATTTCTATTTTTTTCTGTCCCTTGCGGGTAACGGTACATGTTGTGGTAATCATGGCCATCAATTTTTCTGCCGCATTGCCGCTTCTTGATTCCTGCACAAAACGCAAAGTACCGGAAATTATTACCATGGTTAAAATAATAACTACCGTTAAACAGTCAAAATCATCGGGACTGCTGCCAAATAACGCCAGATACGGAAATACCATGTCTGTTAAAGTTGATACAACTGCCAGACAAAACAAAATAGCCGTAAACGGATTGATAAAAGCACCGGCTAATCTTTTCAGCAGAGATTTTTTCTTTTCGCGTGTAACCTTGTTATTTCCATACCTGCTGCGATTTTCTTCAACGGCATTTAAATCAAGGCCGCTAAGTGCAGTGTGCATATTATGCAGCACATCTCTGACAGTATTAGTGGCCGCTTCCTGTATGCGCCGCTTTTGTTCCTCTCTAATTACATTTTTTTCAGCAGCAATATAATCTTTTTTCTTATTCATCTGTATGACCTCCTCATTTTACTGAGGTACAGTGGCCCATGAAAGACATGAAGTAGCCGTACCTCGTATGAATTTATCTTTTTCAGAGTGCCCGTCATAATCCATATCTCTCACCTCTCTTTCAGTCAAACAGATATATTTATCATCATTCTTGAAGATAATAACGCTTACTTTTGCTGATATACCAGACATCAAGCCCCGCAAGTATACTCCAAACTATAACGGCAGCAATAAACCAGTTATCGCCAAAAACCTGACTAAAGCCTTTGCCTAAAAACAGCAACCCATTACAGACAATCATTCCTCCTACATTTTTACACAGGGGGATAATCCTGATTCTTCTTTTTTCTTCACAAGGAGTATTGCGCCAGGCAGATAGATGCGTGTGCAGCTTTCCGCTGGCAAATAATAACCCGCTGAGTGTAAAAGCAGTACCTAAAAAAACACAAGTATAATCCATAGTTTTTCCTCTTTCAACATTCATTAGCAGTTCTAAGATTACTGATCTTAGAAAACAGCCACATAAAATTCAGTAACAAAGCATTGAGAATTATGTATATAAGAAGCGTTGCGCTGTACCATATTTTTAATATCAAAAAACTGTACGCAGGAAAAAGTTCCGAAACAATAAAGCAGCTTAGTACAAATAAAACATACATCCGCAGCCAATTTAGTCCTTTCTTAACTGTTGTATTTTCATGCTGCATCACAGCACCTCCCAGCCGGCACTTGTTACTTCCGGCAGCTTTAAAATACTGCTGACGATATCCTCTAAAATATGATTTTTAGACTTGCCCACAGAATAATAATCAGCAATGATTTCCACTTTATCACCTACTACATCGCCGCTGTCTAAGTGATTCAGATACAGAGTTTTACAGCTGTTGCTGTTAATAATAAACTGACGGATTTTTGATTCCATGTGTTCCTGACAGGTAACCGAAATACGATAAATTTTCTCTTCCTCATCTCCGCCATAAAGCGGTTTTATCCGCATCGCTAACGGACGAAATAACAAATTAGCCAAAATCAGACTTACCGTAGCCGTAACAGCATAAAGATAATACCCGGAGCTGGCTAATACTCCCACTGCCGCAGAACACCAAAGTGTCGCTGCCGTATTTAAGCCTCTGACTGTGCCGCCGTCCTTAAAAATTACTCCGCTGCATAAAAACCCCACTCCGGATACTATGTAACTGGCAATGCGATATACATCATCCGAGCCGCATATCAAAGGAAATAAAATAAACAGACAGGCTCCCAATGAAATCAGTATATTAATTCTGATGCCAGCCGCATGGCCAGTTATCTGACGTTCCAGGCCAATACAAAAGCCTAATAAAACAGCTAATATTACACGCGTAACAAAATCAACATAAAGCATTCTAAGACCTCCTTCCCATGCAATGAGTATAAAAAAAATCACAAGAAAAGCACATGGCCGAAACCTTGCGATTTTCTTGCGATTTAATAAGAATTTTATAACCTATCGTTAAATTTATAGCCGATACCCCAGATAGTCAGTATATAAACCGGACTATCCGGATTAGGCTCAATCTTTTTTCTCAACTTTCGTATAAAAGCCATAATATTACTGTCATCAAGCAAGTAGTTACTTTCCCATACAGCCTGGTAAATCTGTTCTTTCGTAAAAACCTCCCCACGATTACGCGCCAGAAAATATAATATATCAAACTCCTTAGGTGTCAGGGAAATTTCTGTATCATTACGCAGCACGCGGCGTAATCTTACATCTATGGAAAGCTCTCCGCAGCAAATACAATTATAGTCAGCAGCAACAGTCTGTACTTCTCCTGTTTCCAACAGCAGTGAATTTGCTGCTCCGTTTTTTAAATCTTCCATCCCCTGCAGCATTTCTTTAGTGCTCTGCGTGTCTGGAGCAGAAAACCGCAGTTTTTCAATCAGCCAGCTGACTAAAGAGGAATCCATATAAACGAAACTGATATTCTTTTTCATAGCAGATTCCTCCTTTCTAAAATAGTTCCCGATATTTTCTCACATACCATTTTTTTGCTACTGTTACGATACACAAATAACCGACAACGACTATGCACAAGAAGCCAAAGTAGCTAAATGGCAAAGTAGTCAGACCAATCAAGCTGCCGGCCGATGTAAAAGTCAGCAGGGTAAATAATAAGATGCCTAAAGTAGTTACACACATTACTGACACAGCAGGCTTACTTTGCAGCAATGGAATTTTCTTGGTACGCAGCAAATGTAAAATCAAAACCTGCGTCCACATGGACTCTAAAAACCATCCTGTATGAAATGCTGCAATAAAAAGATTTTGTTCTTCCTGTCCCGACAGAGAATTAAAACTGCCGCCGCATAATGCAGGACATAAGAAGAAAAATAAATATATAAAAGTAAGTATATCAAAAACAGAGCTGAAAGCTCCAAAAAACATCATAAATCTACCTAAATTTTTTCCAGACCAGTCTAACGATTTGGAAATTATTTCTGTATCTACTTTGTCCCAGGGCAGGGCAAGACATAAGATATCATAAAGCATATTTAATAAAAGCAGCTGCAGAGCCGTCATGGGCAAAAAAGGCAAAAATACGCTGGCAATAACGATAGAAAAAATATTACCGAAATTGGAAGACGCAGTAATTTTAATATATTTAATCATATTGGCAAAGGCTTTTCTGCCTTCTTCAATGCCTGCCTCCAATACTCTTAAATCCTTTTTCAGCAATACAACATCGGCACATTCCTTAACTGCTTCCACAGCCGTATCAACGGAAATGCCTACATCAGCTGCAACAATAGCAGGCAAATCATTCATACCGTCACCTAAAAATCCCACAGTATGACCATTTTCCTGCAAAATCTGCAAAATCTGTACCTTCTGCTTGGGAGATAATTCTGCAAACACGGTAGTATTTTCCACTTTTACTAATGCTTCATCGTCATTAAGTACTTCCAGCTCTCTGCCAGTCAGAACATTTTTAGTATCAATACCTATTCTGCGGCAAATAGAGATTGCCACACTTTTTTGGTCGCCTGTCAGAACGCGTATACCTACATTAACATTTTTCAATTTACAGATTGCATCATGAGCTGAAGTTTTAGGTGCATCAAAGAAAACCAGGTAACCTAATAACACCAGATTTTCTTCATCTATATTTTCCAACTGGTTATGGTCTAAAAATTTATACGCTACAGCCAGCACCTTCATGCCATCTTCCAGCATCTCGTCTACAACAGCATGTACGCTGTTCATTTTATCTGTATTTATTGGCTGGCACTGTCCCTTATATTCAATATAATCACAGCGCTGGCAGACTTCGTCAATACTTCCTTTTACAATCAGCAGATTTCTGTCGCCGTCCTTAACTAATACACTGGCCAGTCTTCGTTCATAATCAAAAGGCAATTCATCTAATTTAGCATGCCTCTGTACACACTCCTGCCATCTTCCGCTGCTGCCAGGCATTTTCTGACATTGTAAAATGGCTGTATCCAGATGATTTTTTATTCCCGTATGATACAGACTGTTTAAATAGGCAAAATCAAGTACCTTATTGCTCTCATTACCCAAAATATCAATATAATATTCCAATAAAAGCTTATCTCCGGTCAGCGTACCTGTTTTATCAACACACAAAATATCCATGCTGCCAAAGCCCTGCATGGCGTTGATATTTTTTACAACAGTCTGCTTTCTGCCCATAGCTGCACCGCCTTTAGCAAGGCAGGCATTTACTACCATCGGCAGCATTTCTGGTGTCAATCCTACGGCTACAGATAAAGCAAACAGAAAAGCAGCTAGCCAATTTCCTTTAGTGATACCGCAAGCCAGGAAAACTACCGGCACCAGTATGGTCATAAAACGAATTAAAACCCAGGCAATGGAATTGGCGCCTTTATTAAATCCATCTTTAATTTTTTTATCGGTTTCAGCAAAGCCGCCGTAAACAGTATCATTGCCTACCGCAAGCACTATGCCCTCACAGATACCGCCAATTATGGAAGAACCCATAAAAAGAGTATTAGTATATTCCTTGCATGCTTTAGTTTTATCGAACTCAATTGCAGCAGTATTTTTTTCTAAAATATCACTTTCACCAGTGATAACTGCCTGTGATACAAATACATTCTTGGCCATGGTCAGACGTATATCAGCCGGAACACGATCACCAGCCGACAGCCTAACAACATCACCTACTGCCAGTTCCTGAGAAGCAAGTTTAGTCCAGGCATTATTTCTGTATACCCATACATTGGAGCTGATCATTTCAGTTAAATGCTCCGCTGTACGTTTAGCACGCATCTCCTGGACAAATCTCAAACAGCCGCTTAAAAGCAGCATGCTCAATATGATTAGAACCGTAGTCATATTACGGCTAAAATTAGAAGCCAATACAACATCAGTAATAAAAGAGATAATAGCTAATACAAATAAAATAATCGAAAAGGGATTGATAAAGGCTCTTTGCAAACGATACAAAACGCTATCAGAAGCACGGCCATGCAAAATATTTCTGCCGTATTTCTGCTGCATTTTTTCAGCTTGCTCATCAGTATATCCAGCAGCATGAAAATCCTGGTATAAAACATCTAACTCTCTGCAGGCATAATATTGCACACGTTTATGAAGTACAGGCTTACCATTCATTTATTTCACCTCAAGGAAGACTTATCATTTTCTATAATAACATAGAGAGGTATTATTTATACCATTGCAAATCTTGCTTTTTTCTTGTTTTGCAATTTATAAAAAGATTAGACAGCTGGATAATATCGCAAACAGAACTCAATAAATATAAAAAAGCGGACGCCTAAGCGTCCGCTTTTACTTTGTTTTCTGTAATTACAGCACTTGAATATTTTCTACTTCTTCAACAGCATGTTTTTTAGCATAACCGGTAAGGAACAGTGTCAGTGCACCGTCGCCGGTAACATTGCAGGCAGTACCAAAGCTGTCCTGCAGCGCGAAAATGGTCAGCATCAGAGCGGTACCGGTAGCATCAAAACCAAGTACGCTGATAATCAGACCTAAAGAAGCCATGACAGTACCGCCGGGAACACCGGGTGCGCCGATAGCGAAGATACCCAGCAGCAGGCAGAACAGTACCATAGTGCCAAAAGCAGGCAAGGTTCCATAGAGAACCTGAGAAACTACCATAACGAAGAATACTTCCGTCAATACGCTGCCGCACAGATGGATGTTGGCAAACAGCGGAATACCGAAATTAACCAGGTCTTTGCGCAGAACCTTGGATTTTAAAGCGCATTCCAAAGCTACTGCCAGCGTTGCAGCAGAGGACATGGTACCTACTGCAGTAATGTACGCCGGGCCATAATGCTTGAGCACTTCCATAGGATTAGCCTTAGCATAAGCGCCAGCCAGCAGATACAGCAGTGCCAGCCAGATGTAATGGCCTACCATAACGATAACAACAACCATCAAAAATACCGGCAGCTGTTTGGTGATGGTGCCTTCATAGGACAGACCGCAGAAAGTGCAGCCGATAAAGATTGGCAGCAGAGGGATTACTACTTTAGTAACAATTGCCAAGACGATTTTCTGGAACTCTTCCAAAACAGCAGTTACAGTAGTAGCTTTAGTCCAAGCAGCAGCAAGGCCAATCAATACGGAGAACACCAAAGCACTCATAACGCTCATAATCGGGTCGATTTTGAGGTCAAAGAGCAGCTTGGGCAATTCTTTCAGACCTTCGACAGTCGGGGTAATATTCAGATACGGGATAAGGGTATAGCCTGCAGCAGTAGAGAAGAAAGCTGCACCGATAGAAGAAATATAGGCCAGAGTAATTGCCACGCGCAGCATAACGCTGGCGTTTTGACCTAATCTTGTAATAGACGGAGCAATAAAGCCGATAATAATAAGCGGTACGCAGAATGTAATCAGATATCCAAGGAGGCTTTTACATGTAAGTATCACCTGCATCAATGATTCATCCGCATAAAGACCTGCTCCTATACCTACAACAACGCCTAACAGCAGACGCATAGGCAGGCTACTAAAAAAGTTACTCATTTTTCACACTCCTTTGTTTGTAATATTGTTACATATACATATAATAGCGTATGCTATTATTTTCTTCAACTTTTTTTCAAAATTTTGTCAATTTCTCCTGACTGAAAAGTCAGCAGTATTTTAATGTAATTTTCTTTACAGGCTTCATCTATGCCGCTGCCTATGCACAGGCAATATTGTTCTTATATATAGAACATTTGTATTTTATACAATAAAAAATCCCGGATAACATCTATCCGGGAAAATCATTATCTGGCAAAAACCCAGTTCATCAGCAGCATAGCGCAGATGGCATTGAGGAAGCTGGCAGACATAAGCAGCGGCCAGTATTTCTTAGGTACATCGGCAACGCCCAGCAGACGGCCCATGTATTGCAGCTGCGCACCCAGCAGGAAGAAGCAGGGCATCAATACGGTAATTGCATGAGCATCCAGCAAACCATTAGCTGCCATATTCGCAGCAAGACCAACAGCAGCAGAGCTAGACAGCCAGGCAGTCAGGATAACGGTAACGGCTTCACCAGGCAGACCGAAGATTACCATGGCCGGACCGAAAACCTCACCTAAGAATTTCATAACGCCCATAATCTGCAGTACCTGAGCTACAGCATACGCCATCAAAATATTAGGTACCAAATTGTTAATTGCTACATTAAAGCCCTTACGAGCGCCGATAATAAATATATCAAAAGGATTATTTGTCTGATGTTTAGTTTGGGCATTATTGCTCATTCTTGAAATCCTCCTTATAAACAGTATTCAGGATGATACGTACATAAATCGCACCGATAAATTTGAAAACGAACATCAAAATCAGCGGCAGCAGCAGAGGTACGGTCAAATAGGCAAATACGGCAGAACCAATCATAAAGTAGTTGTTGATTAAGCCTGCACCGGAATACTGCCATGAGCCCATAACAGTCAGTTCTTTTTTGCTAATCAGTTTTTTATCATACAGTTCTTTAGTCAATGCAGCACCTGCATCAGTACTCTGCAGGTCGGTAATAAGAGCAAGACCGGTCAGACCAGGCAGGCCAAGCAAAGGCTTGAGCAAGGGAGTGAGCAGTCTTTGCGCCGCTCTGATAGCACCGTAATGGTCAAGTACTTCAATACAGCCGATGGCAAACATAACACTGGGAACCAAAGACAGCGCGAACATAAAGCCGCCTCTTGCGCCAAGGCCGCCGCTGCCGACAAAGGTATCCTTACCTATATTCTTAATAGCACCAAAATTACCTACCAAAGTAGTAAAGTCAAAAGCTGCCAGCCATTTCATATCGGGGAATTTTACCATTAAGCCCGAAAAAAACAGAACGGCAACAATTAACGCGATAAAGGCCTTAGGGCCAGCTTTCCATTGGTCAGAATCAAAATTCTGCATGGTTTCTTGTTTTTTTTCTTCTTTCTCTTCTTTCATCTTACCCTCCAATAATACAAATAAAAAAGTCCAGCTGTTACACTGATTGTGTAAATTATATTGTTTTTGTACAATATTGTCAATATTTTTTTAATTACTATTTTTAAAAGACCACTTTGTCCTTGAATTATTGTATACTATGTGATAAAATTCTCATATATTTAAAATATAGGGCTGCTGACTTATATAAACAGCGCCCAACAGCCGTCCAGGCTATTTTTTGTTTATATTATGAGGAGGTTTTCTGTAATGACAGTATTAAATGCCAAAGACATTTATCAGGATCTGCATCAGATTCCTGAAGTTGGTTTTCAAGAATTCAAGACTTCTGCTTATCTGGCAGACGCTTTAGAAAAAATAGGCTATAAAGTTACCCGCAACGTAGGCGGTACCGGCGTTATCGGTGAAATCAAAGGCAGCGAGCCCGGTCCTGTGCTGATGCTGCGCGCTGACATGGACGCACTGCCATTTGTCATCAACGGCGAACATAAAAATATCCATGCCTGCGGCCATGATGCTCACTGCTCCATGGTCCTGGCAGCAGCTTCCGAGCTGTACGGCAAAATCAAACGCGGTACTCTCCGCATCCTGTTCCAGCAAGGCGAAGAAGTACTGAACGGCGCACTTTCCGTTATCAAAGCAGGTGCCATTGAAGATGTAGATATTATGCTGGGCCTGCATATCCGTCCTATTCAGGATATTCCCTACGGCACACTTTCTCCGGCTGTAAAACATGCCTCCAGCACCTTTGCCAAAATCGTAGTCAAAGGTCAGAACTGCCACGGCTCCCGTCCGCATCTTGGCGTTAACGCTATTGAAGCTGCAGCAGCTATCATCACCTCCGTTGCTGCTATCAAAATTAACCCTAATGTTGCCTGGTCCTGCAAACCGACCATTATCAGAGGAGGCGGCGTAGCAACCAATATCATCCCCGATATTGCCGAAGTTACTTTCGACATCCGTTCTCAAACCAATGAAGATATGACCCTGCTGTTAGACAAAGTTCGCTGCGTAGCTGAAAATGTAGCAGCCGCTTACGGTGCTTCTGCAGAAGTAATCCTGCCGGACAGCATCATTCCTGCTGCTACGCTGGACGAAGAACTGACTGCAGAAGCAGCAGAATGCATTAAGGAAGTTGTCGGCGACGATAAACTGGCACCCGAGCTCAACAACCCCGGCGGCGAAGATTTCCACTACTACGCAAAAACCTATCCTAAACTTAAAGCAGCTTACATCGGTGTAGGCGTAGGCGCAGAACCCGGTCTGCATGATCCTAACATGCACTTTAATACCGATGGCCTGCAAAACGGCGTAGATTTCCTGGTAAAAATGACTCTGAAAAAATTAGGCTAAATTAGGCTGAAAATAACAAAAGGCTTATGCAGTTTTAACTGCATAAGCCTTTTTATTATTCCTCACTGTAAACAGTCAGTGCTTCCAAAGCCAGAATGTAGCCGGTAAAGCCCAGTCCGCAAATCTGACCGGTACAGCCTGCGGCAGTAACAGATTTATGCCTGAATTCCTCACGCTTATGGATATTACTGATATGTACCTCGATTGCAGGTATATTAACCGCTTTTAGCGCATCTAAAATAGCTACGCTGTAATGAGTAAAAGCAGCCGGATTGATAATGATACCGTCATACACGCCATAAGCCTGCTGAATTGCCGTTACGATATCGCCCTCATAGTTGCTCTGCAGCAGCTCTACCTGTACACCCAGTCTTGCTGCTGCTGTCTTAATCAGCGCACATAAGCTGGCATAATCGCTGTGTCCATAAATATTTTTCTCCCTAACACCCAGCATATTGATGTTAGGTCCGTTAAGTACCAGTATCTTCTTCATATCAGGCCTTCCCTTCTGGCGTAATTTACGATTTTGGCAATCGCCTCATATGGCTTGCCGTTATTGCCGATAATGTAGTCCGCATACTTTTTATATAAATCACGGCGCTGTTCATACAAATTGAAAATTTTCAGCTTATCATCTGCCAGCAGCGGACGGTGATTGTCATGAATGCAGGTAATAATATTTTCCGGACGACGGTTAATATAGATAATAACGCCGTTTTTTCGCAGCAAATCTATATTTTCCTCACGGGTCACTACGCCGCCGCCGGTAGCGATAACAGTACCTTCCATAGCCGCAAGATAAGCAATAGTCCTTGTTTCTGCCTGGCGGAAAGCATCCTCGCTGATTTTGAAAAAATCTTTAATGGACTTTTGTTCCCGCTCTTCCAGTACTGCATCTGCATCGTAAAAAGGACGTTTCAGCTCCTGAGCCAAGATTTTACCGAAGGTAGATTTACCGCAGCCAGGCATTCCGATTAGAACAAGATTTTTCTTCATAAGCATTTCTCCAGCTCTGCCATAATTTTTTCAATCAGCTCACTGCCATAGCTTTCACCCTGCCAGATTTCCTGCGCCGCTACCGCCTGCGCTACCAGCATAAAAAGTCCGTTCACTGCCTGATGCCCTGCTGCCTGTGCCTGACGCAGAAACAGTGTCTGTGCCGGATTATAAATAAGGTCTACAGAAGCAGCAAAGGCAGCACTGATTTTCTCATTTACCGGACTTGCCTCCACGGCCGGATACATACCTACCGGAGTGCAGTTAACAAGCAGACTGCCAGTAAGCTTTTCCAGTTCAGCATAGCTGATAACCTGCAGCTGCGGTGCTATCTGATAAAAATATTTATCCACCTGCTCCGGCGAACGTGTTGCCAAATACAGCTCTCCTGCCTGCTGATTCTTTAAATAGCTGACTACAGCGCGGGCAGCACCGCCGCTGCCCAAAACCACAGCAGTTTTCCCGGCAGCGTAAATGCCATTATACTCCAGCATCCTGCCAAAACCGAAGTAATCTGTATTGTAGCCAAAGGCACCCTGCTCAGTAAAATGAATAGTATTCACTGCGCCGATAGCAGCAGCCTCGTTTGCTATACCGTCTAAAAGCGGCATAACGGCAACCTTATGCGGTATAGTAACATTACAGCCTGTAAACCCATCACTGCGCAGCTGCTGCAAACGATGCGGCAGATCTGCCTCCGGTGTTTCCAGCAGCTTGTAGCTGCCCTCTTTGCCTGTATAACTGAAAAACAGCTCGTGTATCTTAGGTGAAAGGCTGTGTCCCAGCTTACCGCCTAATAATCCGTATTGCATCCTGCTCATTCCTTTCGGCAATCAGCCCGATAATTTCCCAGTATCTTCAGATAAGTACAGTTTTTGCGTACCTCTTCCAGCGCATCCTTCACGGCATTATCCTGCAGATTGCCGGTAACATCTACATAGAAGAAATACTCCCAGGACTTGCCGTCCATAGGACGAGATTCCAGATTCATCAGATTCAGACCACTGTGATAAAAATATCCCAGCAATTTATACAGTGAACCTGCTTCGTGCTTAACAGCTGTTATCAAAGTAATCTTGTTTGCCGCCGCATCTTTTTCCGGCTGACGGGCAATAACAACAAAGCGGGTAAAATTATTAGAATTATAATTGATAGCAGGCGCCAGTACCTTCAGCCCGTACAGCTCCGCTGCCTTACGGCCCGCTACTGCACCCAAAGTAATATCCTGCGCAGCTGCTACCTTTTCCGCGCTTTTGGAAGTGCTGAAATAAGGAATCTGCTGCATCTGCGGATAATCACGGAAAAACTCTTTGCTTTGCGCAAAACCCTGCGGATGAGAATAAACCTGAGTAATACTCTGCAGGCTGGCTCCGTTGCAGCCTAAAAGATTCTGTTCAATCCTGATGCAGCGTTCACCTACGATACTGCAGTCATATTTGCGCAGCAAGTCATAGGCCTCAGTAATACCGCCGGTAGATGAATTTTCTATGGGCAGCACGCCGTAATCCAGCTGACCGCTGCTCACGGCACTTACTACCTCTTCAAAATGATTAAAATGCTGCCGTTCATAGCTACTGCCGGCAAAATATTCTTCCAGTGCCTGATGAGTAAAGGAGCCGGGAACACCAAAGCAGCCAATCTGCAGCACTTTATTTTCTTTTTCTGCCAGAGCCGCTTCTTCCAGCTCACAGGCCGCGTCGATAATAGAACGCATAATACCGCCTACTGCACCAGCATACTGCTGATTTTCCAGCAAGCCCTGCACTTTGCTGATAACCTGCGCTTCCCGAGCAGCATCCTTCACCGGCAGCCCCTTGCTTTTTTTATACTCTGCTACCTGCATTACCAGCTGCAGTCTTGCTTCCAGTACTTTAGCCAGTTCGCGGTCCACTTTATCTATCTGCTGCCTGATGGCCCCTAAATCCAATTTACTCACTGTTATCTCTCCCATTTTTTTGCTTCCAGTAATAAATCCCAGACAGTCCAGGCAGTTACAGCCTCAATAACTGGCACTGCTCTTTGTACGATGCATGGATCATGGCGTCCGGCAATTTCCAGTTCAGTATCACACTGATTAAGCAGGCTGACGGTCTGCTGCTTTCTGGCAATAGACGGTGTCGGTTTAATCGCTGCTCTGAATATCAAGGGCATTCCGTTGCTGATACCACCTGTAATACCGCCGTTATGATTACTGTATGCCGTAACCTGACCATCCGTATAATGCAGCTGGTCATTAGCTTCCGCACCAGTCATCTCAGCCAGCGCAAAACCATCGCCAAATTCAATGCCTTTGACAGCCGGTACGGAAAACAGCGCATGACTGAGCCTGCTTTCCAATGAATCAAAATACGGCGCACCGATTCCTGCCGGCAAGTGCTGTACAATAGCTTCCACTACACCACCTACGCTGTTGAGCTCTGCCTTTGCAGCCAAAATGCGCTGCTGCATTTTCTCACCCAGCACATCATCCAGCACACAGAAACTTTTCTTACTTAGTTCCGTAAGTATTATATCATCAACCCCCATGGGATTGAAATTTTCTTCCTTAATATCGGCAATACGCAGAATGTGCGCACCCACAATAATGCCCTGCTGCGCCAAAGCCTGCTTAGCCACTGCACCCATGAATACCAGCGGCGCTGTCAGCCTGCCGGAAAAATGTCCGCCACCGCGATAATCATTATAGCCGTGATAATGCACAAAGCCAGCGTAATCGGCATGACCGGGGCGCATTTTATCTTTTAAAATACTGTAATCCTTGGAATGCTGGTCGCTGTTGGCAATAATCGCGCACAGCGGCGTTCCGGTAGTATAGCCGTTAAAAAAGCCGCTCTGAATCTGAAAGCTGTCCGCTTCCTTGCGCGGTGTGGAAAGCTTATCCTTACCAGGAGCGCGCCGCGCCATTTCCCGGGCAATCTGCTCTGTATCCAGCGCCAGTCCCGGCGGCAGTCCGTCAATCACAAGACCGATGGAAGCGCCGTGGGATTCACCGAAAATACTCATTTTGATATTCATACCATAAATACCGCTCATGCCAGTACCTCCATTTTACCGCCTGCCTGCAGATAATCCTGCCAAAATTCCGGATAGGACTTGGCTACACTAGCTGCACCCGTCAGTGTAAAAGGCTCATTGCAGGCAGCCGCTGCCACTGCTAAACTCATGGCAATGCGATGGTCATTCCAAGCATCTACCTGCGCACCGCCCCGCAGTCCATACGTGCAGCCTTCAATAATAAGTCCGTCCGGCAGTTCGGTAATCTTGGCGCCCAATTTATTTAACTCGCTGGTCATAGCAGCCAGACGATCACATTCCTTAATGCGCAGACGCGCTGCGTTGATAATCTTTGTCGTACCTGCACTTACCGCCGCCAGTACCGTCAGTACAGGAATAATGTCAGGACAATCAGCAGCGTCGATAACGCAGCCAGCAGTGGTACTTTGTTCTGCAATTACTGCCTCATGCTCCTGGGTAAGCTTGGCTCCCATACTCTGCATAATGTTAAGTACAGCGCGGTCTCCCTGCAAGGAATCTGCAGTAAGTCCAGTGCTGCTTACCTGCCTGCCTAAAGCACCTGCCACCAGCCAAAAAGCTGCCTGCGACCAGTCACCTTCCACATTGCTGTTTTGCGGCTGATACTTTTGTCGGCCAGGTATTTTATACAATCTGTGCCCTTCATTTTCTATCTTAATGCCGTATTTGGCAAGACAGCTCAAGGTCAGATTTACATAAGAAGCTGATTCCAGCGGCGAAGTTATTTCCAACACTGAATCGCCCTCCAGCAGCGGCAGAGCAAACAGCAGACCGCTGACATACTGGCTGCTCACATCTCCCGGCAGCTGATAATGCCCCGGCTGCAGGCGGCCGTTGACAGTTAAAGGCAGCTGGCCATTTTCCGTAGAATAGCCAAGATGCTGACTGTCAAAAATATCATAATAAGCCTGCAAGGGACGGCTTACCAGTCTGCCATGTCCTGTAAGCGTAAAAGGCTGGCCTAAAAGCGCTGCCAGCGGAATAATAAACCGCAAAGTAGAACCGGACTCACCGCAGTCAGCTCCATTTTCTGCCGCTGCCAGCTTTCCGCTGCCGGTAACACGCAAAGCTGTGTGCCCGGCAAAACGACTGGGAACATTTTCTATCTGCACGCCTAAAGCCTGCAAACAGCGGCAGGTAGCTTCAATATCCTTAGACATGCTGATGTTGTCGATAATACTGGTTCCCTGGGCCAGTCCCGCACAGATTATCTCTCTGTGTCCCATGCTTTTAGATGAAGGAATATGTATTTTTCCGTTAAACTTCGTAGGTGCAATCAGTACCTTATCCATAATCTACCCCAAATACTCCGGCAGCTGCTGCCAGTCTATTTTTTGCAGCTTGCCGCTGCCGATTTTTTCCAATATAACCAGGGTAATAGAGCTGCCCTGTTTCTTTTTGTCTCTGCCCATAACCTGCAGCAGCTCCTGCCGCGGCGCATCTGCAGTAAGCGGCAGGCTGTATTTTTTCAGCAGTTTTGCAAGCCGTGCTGCCGTTCCCTGCTCCGTCATGCCCATAGCTTCTGTACGCAGCGTCAGCTGATACATGCCGATAGCAACGCCTTCACCATGAGTATAACCGCTGTAGCCATAATGCTGCTCTACTGCATGACCCAAGGTATGACCAAAATTAAGCAGCATGCGCAGGCCGGTGTCAAATTCATCCTGCTCCACAATACGTGCTTTGATAGCGCAGCAGTCGGCAATGATGTCTTCTGCTGCTGCCAAAAGCTGCTCATCATCTGCGCAGGCTTCCAAATCAGCAAACAGCTTGGCATCACTGATGCAGCCGTATTTAATCGCCTCTGCCAGACCGTCATGCAGAAAGCGTACCGGCAGCGTCTGTAAAAGCTGCGGGTCTATATAAACGGCCTTAGGCTGATAAAACGCACCGGCAAGATTTTTGCCTGCCGCAAGATCCACCGCTACTTTGCCGCCGACACTGCTGTCGATCTGCGCCAGCAGTGAAGTCGGTATCTGGACAAAAGCGATTCCGCGCATAAAACTGGCAGCAGCAAAGCCGCCTAAATCTCCGGTTACGCCGCCGCCCAGAGCAATAAGCACATCACTGCGGGTAAGTCCCAGCTGCGCAATCTGTTCCAGTACGGAAGCCAGCATCTGCATATTTTTGCTCTGTTCACCGGCCGGAATAACAATCTGCGCCGCTTTAAGGCCAGCTTCTTCCAGACTTTGCTGCAGTATGCCGCCATATAACGGGCCTACATTGCTGTCGGTAACAATAACCGCCTGGCGCGCCTTCGGCAGCAATGCATGTACTTTGCCGCCTACCTGCGCTAAAAGTCCGTTATCTATCTCTATGTCATAGGCCTTAGGCCCCAAATCCACATGAATCTTCCTCATCAGTACAGTTCCTTTCTGCGTACAGCTGCCGTGCTCATCATTTCACGCAGCTGCTGTCCGTCTCCGCTGCGCAGGGCATTACGCCATAGCTCCAGCTGACGGATATATTCGTCTATCTTATCGGCCACTGCCTCTTTATTACTCAAAAACAGCAGTGTCCATAAATCCGGATTGATATCTGCTACACGCGTCGCATCGCGAAAGCTTCCGGCCACAAAATAAGGGGTTTTCTCATTATAAGACTGACTGTTAATTAAAGCTACTGCCGCTGCATGGGGCAGATTGCTGGTATAGGCAATAATGCTGTCATGCTCCGCCGGTGTTACCCGTACAGTATTACGGCAGCCAAGAGCGGCAGCAAATCTTTCCAGCCAGCTAATAGCTGCTTCTGTATTATGCTCAGATGGCACCACAATATAATTTGCACCCTGAAAAATTGCTGCATCCGACATGGCAAAGCCGCTGCTCTGTTTACCTGCCATGGGATGCCCGGAAATAAATTCCATACCGGGCTTTAAAAGCGCCTGTACTCTTTCGGGCAAATTGCCTTTCACACCAGCAACATCTGTCAGCAAAACATCCGGCTTAAAAAAGCCTGCGTTTTCTTTGACAAAGCTTTCCACTGCATCGGGATACAGAGCGCAGATAATAACATCCGCTTCTGCCAGAGTACTGTCGCCCTGCAGCAGTGCCGCATCTAAAAGGCCCTGCTCTGCTGCCCGCTGCAATACTGCTTCATCTCTGTCGATACCGATAATGCGTTTTACTTTAAGCTTACGCAAAGCTTTGACATAGGAACCGCCGATAAGACCGATACCTACTACTGCAAAGCATAATTCCTGCCAATCCTTGTTCCAAAACCCCTCAATCATTTTTCCACCTCATCTGCCATACTACCATACTACAAATTTATATACTATTTTTTTATTATAAATCGCGTCCTACAATCTGAGCAATGCCTTTCAGCTCGCCCATCAGACGGGCAAAGCGTTCCGGTTTCAGGCTCTGCGCACCGTCGCACAGCGCATGCTCAGGATCATTATGTACCTCGATCAGCAAGCCGTCCGCACCTACTGCCACAGCAGCCTTAGCCAGCGGCTCTACCATCCACCACATGCCGGCAGCATGACTGGGGTCTACAACTACCGGCAAATGGCTGAGTTTTTTTACTGCCGGAATAGCACTCAAGTCCAAAGTATTGCGGGTATAGGTTTCAAAAGTACGAATACCCCGTTCACACAGGATAACATTGTCATTGCCGCCTGCCATAATGTATTCGGCGGACATAATCCATTCTTCAATGGTTGCGGAAAGACCACGTTTGAGCAGGATGGGCTTACGAGTTTTGCCCAGCTCTTTAAGCAGTTCAAAGTTCTGCATATTGCGTGCGCCTACCTGGATAAGGTCAACATCCTCAACGAAGCGTTCAATCTTATCTGCAGACATAATCTCTGTAACGATGGGCAGGCCGGTTTCTTCCTTAGCAGCTTTCAGATAATCAAGGCCCAGTTCTTTCAGTCCCTGGAAAGAGTACGGGGAAGTACGGGGCTTGAAGGCACCACCGCGCAGCATGCTGGCACCGCCCAGCTTAACAGATTTTGCAACCTGGATAACCTGCTCGGAACTTTCTACAGAGCACGGACCTGCAATAACCTGTATCTTGCGCCCGCCCACCGGCACGCCGCAGACATCGACAACACTGTCCTCAGGATGGAACATGCGGTTGGCACGTTTGAAAGGTTCCTGTACACGCATTACCTTGTCTACACAATCGTTAACCTTCAGCAGGTTCATATCCAAAGTACTGGTATCGCCGATGATACCGAAGATAGTCATGTTGAGGCCGTTAATCTCATTAATTTGGAATCCCTGCTGTTCCAGATTTACTCTTATTTTTGTTTTAACATCCTCCGGTGCACCCGGTTTGAAAACTATAACCATTTTTACCTCTCCTTTATCAATACCTGTTAAAGTCTATCAGTAATTATTTATCTTTCAGCGGCAAAATAAAAGCGGACCCTCGTAAGAGAGCCCGCTGTAAAACGCAAGTTTACGATGATATGTTCAAATACCACCCGGAAGGCATCTATTTACGATTGAACTGCTGTATGAATTTTGGCATGCAAAAAATCCGGTGCTAAAGTAAAAGCTAAAGACCGGTGCAAAATAAAAGCCGTATTCAATTGCAGTTTTCTTTAACATAGATTCCATTTTTCTCACCTGCAAGATAAATAATTAAGCATCAAAACTTGATTACGCAAATTTTACCGCTTTTAGATTATCCCGTCAACAAAAACACTCTATTTTTTTTATTCTTAACAATTTACACTTTCAACTGTAAATTATATTACATTAACACAGCTTTAATACCGCTGTACAGCATGCCAAGTGCCCCGCCGCAGACAATAATCAGCGACAATCTTCTGAAAAGATGCTGATTAAGCTTATAAAACAGCTTTTCACCCAGCCACCAGCCCAGCAAAAGGGCTGTCATACTGTACAGCACGCTGCCCTGCTCTACGGCAACATACTGCATGGTACCGACTAAATAACTGCCGATAAGCATCAATGTTCCGTTCAGACCAAAGCACCAGATCATATTGGCGCGCATTAAATCTTTATCCATTTTCTCATTCAGAAAATAGAGAACCAAAGGCGGCCCGCTGACACTTGTTGCCGAACCGAAGAAACCGCTCAAAAATCCTGCTGCCAGTCTGCCTATTGTCTTATTAGTTATCTTAAAATCTATTTTGCGTCCCATGAGGAAGGTAGCAGCCAGCAGAATTACACCTAAAAAGATTTCCAGCTGCTCAATACTGATGACTTTCAGCGCCACGCTGCCCGGCACAATGCCCAGCAGGCTGCCAAAGGTTACTAAGAGTACAGTATGCCATTCAAAATTACGTCGATTGCGTATCATAGTAATGGCACGCAGAACAAAGCCTGCCAAAAGTACCAGCACTACAGCTTCCTTAGCATCCATAAAAAGCGTCAGCAGCGGCGTAGCCACCAGTGCAAAGCCAAAGCCTGACACAGTCGCAAAAAAGGCAGCCAACAGTACTACCACTGCCGTCAGCATAGTTTCCATCTTTTTCCTCCTGAAAAAATACATGTACCGCCGCTACGACGATACATGTAGATATATAAGCTATTATTTTTTATTGTCTTTCAGATAGGTCCAGCCGTCTTCCTGATAGATGCGGCCTTCTTTCATCAGATGACCCAGCGCACGCTTAAATGCAGCCTTGCTGATGCCAAATTTCTGCTTGATAATTTCCAGCGGCGTGCTGTCGCAGTACGGCATTCTGCCGCTGCGTTTTACCAGATAATTATAGATTTCTTCGGCATCCGCAATCAGGGCATTTTCCTTCTGCAGGCGCAGAGAAATATTCAGTCTGCCATCCTGACGGATATAGGTGATGCGGCCGGTAACTTCCTGACCAAAGTCAAGTCTGCCTCCGGGCACTTCACTGCGGTGCAAAAAGGCCAGAAAACGCTGATTGGTAAAGATAAAGAAACCTTCCGGCAGAATATTATAAATAGTACCGGTAACCTTATCGCCTACCTTAACACCTTCGGCCGGTTTGGAAGCACGCACCATATCTTCTTCTACACGCATGGTAACAGCCTGACGGCCGCTCTTGTCACGGTACAGCTTAACCCATACCAGCTGGTTAGGGCTTACGTGACCGCGCATCTGACTGTAGGGCAGAAATACGCCGCGTTCTGCGCCGATGTCGACAAAGCCGCCGTCACGGGTAACGCTGAGCACACGTACATAACCCAGCTGTCCTTCACGCATCTTGGGCAGCTTCATGCTGGCAGTAAGACGCTTGTTAGGGTCAAGATACAGATAGACCTTAACCTCGTCACCAACCTGCACAGGAACAGTCTGCTGCAGCTTATGCAGCAGGATATCGTCACTGGTATTGCCAGTGCCTGCATCAAGAAACGCGCCCATCTCGCTGATACGGGCAACCTTAAGGGTTACCACATCACCGGGACGGTATTTTACCTGTTGTTTCTTCTCAATCATTCTTCGTTCTCCGTAAATGCTTCAGAAGGAGCATCAGCCCACAGCTGTTCGATATTATAGAAATCGCGCTCTTCTTCCAGGAAGATATGAGCTACGATATCGCCGTAATCCAAAAGTACCCAGCGGCCGTCAGCGTAACCTTCCTTATGGGCAGGAAAAACTCCCAGTTCTGCCATCTTATCTTCGATATTGTCAGCAATAGCTTTAACCAGAATATTATTGGAAGCACTGCAGATAACAAAATAATCAGTTACGGGAGACAGTCCCTCCATGTTCAGCATCAGAATGTCCGCAGCTTTTTTATCATTTGCAAAAGCAGCTATCTTCATTGCCATTTCTTTAGTAGTCATTAAATCAACCTCCAGTATAAATTACATATTTAATTCAGTTGTTTCTCCAGTATCGGTGCTGTCTGTTTCGCCGTCTTCTTTCATATAGGGAATGCCCAGCTCATCCAGCGATTTATTAACAGATTCCGTATCCGTAGCCCAGTAGCTTACGCCGCTGCTGTCGTCAAAACGCCCGTACAGCATGCCGCTCTTAATCTTGTCATCGCCAAAGATTTTAAAGCTGTTGGCAGCCTTGAGCATGGTTAAGGTATTTAAATCTGTTTCCACATGCTTATCCAGTGTAGCTAAAAGATTGCTTATCTGCGCCACGTTCTGAATAGAAAACATCTGCTCTGCCGCTGCGCGCATAAACTTCTGCTGACGCTGTACGCGGCCGATATCACCTAATTCATCCTTACGGAAACGAACATATTTGCCGGCTGTTTCGCCGTCCATATGCTGATAACCATGTTTAATATCAATTACAAGGTCAGCATAGGGGTCTTCGTAGTACATATCATTATCTACATAAATATCTACGCCGCCAATCAGATTGACGATATCAATAAAGCCCTGCCAGTTAGCCAGAATATAGTAATGGATAGGCACGCGCAGCAAATTTGCCACAGTCTGCTTGGCCATCACCACGCCGCCGTAAGTATACGCGGAGTTGATCTTCTCCGGGTCAACATGTCCCGGCAGGATTACCTTGGTATCGCGGGGAATGGAAAGCACCGCCACCTGATTTGTTGCCGGGTCAAAGCTTGCCAGCAGGATTGCGTCAGTACGCTTGGGCTCAGTGGCTGCTGCCTCACTGTCGCCATCATCTATACCTAACAGCAGGATATTGATTCTTTCATTAAGCTTTTCATCGCTGACAATTTTTTCGTCGGCACCGATAATCTTCGCCTGCGGCGGATTTATCAGGTTATCGTACACCCAGACGCTGCCCCAAAAAGCCGCCGTAAAAAAGGCAGAGAGCAGTATCAGCAAAAATACCAGCCTGCCCCAGCGCAGCTTGCGCTTTTTGTGGACAGGTCGATTTATCCTGTTATCTTCCATTAACCTTTAAACGCTCCACATCTATCTCTGTTTTTAAACTTGCCTGCCAGCTGATTATAACCGTAGATACAGTTAGGATGAATCAAAAGATCATATTCCAGCAGGTAACGGATGGTCTGTCCGTAAGCGCACATCATGGCTTTTTCCATATCTTCTTTGGCCAGCTGGCGCATTTTGTTGATTCCCGGAAAATCGCGGGTAGGCTCCAGCAAATCTGCCAGATATACTGCCATAGCCAGCGGCGTCATATCCGGCGCACCGGTAGTATGGTACAAAATACCGTCCAGAATCTCCTTATCGGTAACGCCGTATTTATGCTGCGCATAATATACGCCCAGCTTAGCATGCAGCAGGATGGGCTGATTTTTTTCTGTTTCGTCCACCTCGATGCCCAGCTTAGCTGCCATGGCAAGGCTTTCTCTGCCCGGCACCTCACGGCCGCAGTCATGGAGCAGCGCAGAAATTCCTACCTTTTCCATGTCCAGCCCGTGCACGGAAGCAAACTCCAGTGCCGTTTCATAAACCGCTACCGAATGTTTGTAACGTTTCAGCGGCAGCGATTCCTTTAAAATTCTTTTCATTTCTTCAATCTTCAGCATAACTATTTCCCTCATCAGCAAATAAATATAACCTATGTTCTCTGATATACTGCTCTACATGCGCAGGCACAAGACCTTCCAGACTCTCTCCGCTTTTAATCTTCTGCCTGATTTCCGTTGAGGACACCTCGTATTCTGGCGTATCAACCAGCACAATCTTTTCCCGGGCAATAACTCCCAGACTGCTGCATGCTCTGTCCAGTGCCTGCAGATACCCTGGGCGTTTGGCCGCTACGAAAGTCACCAGCTGCAGCAGCTCATCAATCTTATGCCAGGTCTGCAGCTGCGGAATAGTATCCGCGCCAATCAGAAAATATAGCTCATACTCCGGATAAAGACGCTGCAATTCCTTTACGGTATCCAGGGTATAGGAAATACCGCTGCGGCGCAGCTCGATATCCGATACTTCAAAATACGGATATTCTTCTGTTGCCAGTACCGTCATCCTGTAACGGTCCTCAGCAGGTGCAAACTCCTGCCCTACCTTATGAGGCGGTATAAAGGCGGGAATAAAAAGTATTTTTTCCGGCTGCAGCTGTTCATATACAGCCTGCGCCGAATATATATGTCCGTTATGGACAGGATCAAAGGTTCCTCCCAAGATTCCCAGCTTCTTCTTCTTCACTGCAGCCTCCTTGACTGATTATCTTATCATTTAATTATATCAATCAGAAAGCTTTTCTACAACCATCTGCAGGATAATAATTATTATCGTCAGTAAAAGTGCAGCCTTTGCCCTGTCCTTAAGATCAAAAACAGTTTTAGGCCTTCTCAGATAATCCAAGAAGGCCTGCAAATATTCCTTTGTAGCAGTCTTATGCAGTTTTTCCCTGTTACATTTTTTATTCATCATATCGTCCTATTCATAGCGTAATGCGTCGATGGGGTCAAGCAGCGCAGCCTTTCTTGCCGGATAGATACCGAAGAAAAGTCCGATACCCACGGAGAATACTACCGCAATAATGATAGCCCACCAGGAAATAACCGTTGTCCAGCCGGCAAAATAACTGATGGCAAAAGATGCGCCTACGCCAAGCACGACACCTAAAAAGCCGCCCACAATACCGATAACCATTGCTTCAATCAGGAACTGGAGCAGAATATTGTTATAGGTAGCACCCAAAGCTTTTCTGATGCCTATTTCACGGGTACGCTCGGTAACAGATACCAGCATGATGTTCATAATGCCGATGCCGCCAACCAGAAGGCTGATAGCCGCAATGCAGCCAAGCAGCATGGTAATGCTGTTAGCAGTGGACATCATGGTTTCCATAACCGCTGCCATATTGCCTACTGTAAAATCGTCATAGTCGCCTTCTTTAATCTTGTGCCGCTGACGCAGTACCTGTTCAACTTCTGCCTGTACGTCATTGATAACGTTTTCATTTTCAGCCTGTACGGTAATGCGCTGCACATAAGTAATACCCATCATTCTGTTCTGCGCTGTTGTCAGCGGGATAAAAACAATATCGTCCTGGTCGGTACCGCCGCCGGACTGGCCTTTGCTCTTTAATACGCCTACTACCTGAAACGGCGCCTTATTGATACGCATAATCTTGCCTACCGGATCACCCTCCGGGAAAAGACTTTCCGCAACAGTCGGGCCAATAACGCAGACTCTGGCGCGGCTGTTCAAATCACGCTCGGTAAAAGCTCTGCCGTCCTCAATATCATAATTCTGCATAATGAAATTACTGGGAGTTGTACCCTCGACACGGGAAGTCCAGTTCTGATTACCCATAACCAGCTGATAACTGCTGCTGACGCTGGCAGAAATATTAGCGATGCCGTCCACCTGTTTTTCAATCGCCTGGGCATCCTCGTAGGTAAGACGTGCACCTTCACCAGCAGCCAGCCTTGCACCGGAAGCAGTCCGGCCGCCGGAAGTAATAATCAGCAGATTGCTGCCCAGTTTGGAAATATTTTCACGGATATTTTCCTTAACGCCAAAGCCAAGGCCTACCATGGCAATAACGGCGCCAACACCGATAATAATACCCAGTAAGGTCAGAAAGGTACGCAGCTTATTGGAGGTCATGCCGTCGATAGCCATCTTGATAGATTCATTCAACATAGGCCCTACCTCCATTCATCGCTTACTATTTTACCATCCCGCATAACCAGGATGCGCTTCGTCTGCTCGGCAATATCCGGCTCATGGGTAACCATGACTACGGTCTTGCCGCTTTCATTCATCGCTTTAAAAATATCCATAATCTCGTAGCTGGATTTAGTATCAAGATTGCCTGTCGGCTCATCTGCCATAATAATAGCCGGATTGTTGATAAGCGCTCTGGCAATTGCTACACGCTGTCTTTGACCACCGCTCATCTCTGTGGGCTTATGCTCAATACGCTCACCTAGTCCCACAGCTTCCAAAGCCTTTTTGGCGCGTTCCATGCGTTCTTCTTCATCTACGCCTGCATAAATCAGCGGCAGCGCAACATTAGCCTGCGCTGTCAGCTTGGGCAGCAGGTTAAAATTCTGAAAAACGAAACCTATTTTAGCATTACGTGTATGCGCCAGTTCGTCATCATCATAACCGGCAATCTCTTTGCCGTCCAGATAATACTCACCGGAAGTAGGTCTGTCCAGACAGCCGAGAATGTTCATCATCGTTGATTTGCCGCTACCGGAAGGACCCATGATAGAGGTAAACTCACCGCGGCCAATCTGCACGAAAACATGATCCAGAGCATGCACAACGCTGTCACCCATGACATAGGTCTTCATAATATCTTTTAATTCAATTACCGCTGTCATATGCTCACATCCTTTAGCGCATGCCGGGCATCCTTGCATTAGTGCCAGTCTGTTTCGCAACTGCCTTACGTGCCAGAACTACATCGCCTGCTTTCAGCTCAGAGCTGGTTACAGCAATTTCATTATCGTTGCTCAAACCAACCTTTACATCAACATCACGGGAGGTTTTAGTCTTAGCGTCATAAATGCTTACATAGGTACGCTTGCCATCACGATTCAGACAGTTCAGCGGCACCATCAATACATTTTCAGCAGTATCAACAATAATATCGGTACGCGCGGTCATCGTCGGCAGCAGTTTGCCTTTAGCGTCATCAACATCTACATATACTTTATAATAAATAACATTGTTTTCTGTTTCTGCAGCACGGGAAATAAGTCTTACCTTACCGGTAAAAGTTTCCTCAGGAAAAGCATCTACCGTAAATTTAACGCTTTGCCCAACCTTTACCAGGCCGATATCAGATTCGTCCACCATAGTTTCAATCTGCATATCATCCAAGGTAGCTACGGACATGATTACCTGCGGCTCGCTGATACCGGAGCTGATGGTCTGACCTACAGGAGTAGGCTCGCCGATAATATAACCGTCAATCGGAGTTGTAATGATAGTATCCTGTACATCGGAAGCTGCTTTTTCATAATTGGACTTAGCCACAAGATATTCAGAATACACACTGTCATAATCAGCCTGAGATACAGCACCGCGGCTTACTAAGTCTTTATAACGTACATAGTTAGCCTCTGCGTAATCCAGTTTAGCTTTCATCTGATTCATGGTAGCTTTTAAAGCCACATCATCTAATTTGACTAAAATATCGCCGGCATTAACGTGCTGATTTTCCACAACCAGTACTTCAACAATCCTGCCGGTAATTTTTGAGCTGATATCTACATTATTCACAGCACTGATGCTGCCGGTTGCAGATACGCTTTCTACCAGATTGCCCTGCTCTACTACTGCAGTCTTCACTGTTTCTTCTGTCTGCGTAGTGCTCAGGTAATACTGATAGCCGCCATAACTGCTTAAAGCAATAAAAGCACACAAGATAAGAGCGTATTTATTCTTCTTCACAAATTTCATCATAAAAATCCCTCATTTACAAATGTAATGCTGTTACTTTTATTATAAACACTGTACCTTTTTCGGTCAAAATTATCTTAGCAGATATTTATGTCTTTTTTATGTCTGTAATAACAAAAAAGCATCGGAAAAAATTCCGATGCTTTTTTTATAATTTAAATTATTTGCCAGGGAAGAAAGGCCATACGATAGGAATTACAACCAGGGATACGATGAAGCATACGATTACCAGACCGGTACCGCATTTTACGTAGTCCATGAATTTGTATCCGCCGGGGCCAAGTACCAGGGTGTTCGGAGGAGTACCTACCGGAGAAGCAAATGCGCAGGAAGCTGCAACTGCAATTGCCATCAGTACTGCTTTCGGATCTGCACCAAGGCTTTGTGCGATTGCGATACCAATCGGGCACAGCAGAGCTGCAGATGCAGTGTTGGACATGAATTGGGTCAGTACGCAGGACAGGATGAACAGTACTGCGGTTACTACCATCGGGGATGCGGAGCTGCCCATCAGACCTACGGTCCAGTCAGCGATCAGCGCACCAGCACCAGTTTTATCCATAGCGGTGGATACAGGCATCATACCTGCGAACAGGAAGATGGTTACCCAGTCGATAGAAGCA
>UQLS01000009.1 GCA_900541915.1 uncultured Phascolarctobacterium sp.
CTATAAGCTTTCCTGAACCACGCGCATAGCGCGAGGTTTTCTTTTTATTCAGCAATAAGAAAAATCCGTTGATGTATTAAGCATCAACGGATTTTTTAGTTTTATAACAGATTTTCTTTAATAACTTTTCTCATATCAGCAGCCGCAATAACATCTTTATGCAATATCGGCATTTTTTCCAGCTCTAACATTCTTGTCGGAATAGGCGCACCAGTTTTTTCATTCAATTCATGCAGCAGCTCGAAAGGATTCTTTTCTTCAACTTCACAATCATCCAAAGCTTCCAACACACTATCAGAGAATTTGTAAGGACTGGCAGTAGAAAGAATAATGCTGAATACGTCATCATCAGTAAGCAGACGATATTTTTCCAATGTTCTCCAGGCAACAGCAGTATGAGTATCCATCAAATATTTGTAATCATTATATATTCTGCCTATAGCTTCCTTGGTTTCCAGCTCATCAACCCAGGCACCAAAGAACTGACTCTGAACTTTCTTAAGGTCTTCGGAATCAATCTTGTAATTGCCTTCATTATTCAGGCTGGTCATATATTCAGTCACTTTTTCTGCATTATCTTCTGTAATATTGTAAAGCAGACGCTCCAGATTACTGGAAACGAGAATATCCATGGACGGAGAAATAGTTTTATAAAATTCACGGCGGCGGTCATAAATACCGGTATTGATAAAGTCTGTCAGTACATTATTGCTGTTGGAAGCACACAGTAATCTTTCAACCGGCAAGCCCATAATTTTAGCATAGTACCCTGCCAGAATGTTACCAAAATTACCTGTCGGAACAACAAAATTTACCGGTTGCCCCAAGGTAATATAACCATTTTTTACAGCATCAGCATAAGCACTGAAATAATAAACTATCTGCGGTACCAAACGACCCCAGTTGATGGAGTTAGCGGATGAGAAAACATAACCTTGCTGTGCCAGCTCTGCAGCCATTTCAGCATCGCCGAAAATTTCTTTGACACCTCTTTGAGCATCGTCAAAATTACCTTCAATGCCAAATACACGAACATTTTTGCCAACCTGCGTAACCATCTGCTGCTTTTGAATATCACTTACCCCTTCACTGGGATAAAAGACAGTAATTTCAGTATCTTCTACATCAGCAAAACCTTCCAAGGCAGCCTTGCCAGTATCACCGGAAGTAGCAACCAGAATGATTACCTTATTTTTCTCACCGGTTTTTGCAATGGCACGTGTCAAAAGATGCGGCAAAAGCTGCAGCGCCATATCCTTAAAGGCCGAAGTAGGACCATGCCACAGTTCCAGCACTGCAGTATTATCATTTACTTTAACCAGCGGTACAGGTTCACCGCCAAATTTTTCTGCAGCATATGCCTGCTGTACACATTCTCGCAGCTCATCTTCGCTGTAATCAGTCAAAAACTGACATAAAATATCTATTGCCCTTTCTGTATAGGGTTTATTTTCCATAGCTTTAATATCGCTCATGCGCATCTTAGGAAAACGCTGAGGCACAAAAAGGCCTCCATCAGCAGCTAAACCTCGGGTAATTGCATGTGCAGATGATACAAGATCAGTTTTACCACGTGTACTTACAAATAACATTTTCTTCGACCCACCCTCATAAAAATAGTCTCAAGACAGATATATAGCAAGAATTTTTAAACTTATATTTGCATAATAACATATTTTACAGCCAGCAACAAGCAGTTATTACTTTTTACTGTAAATCAGCTGCGCAACTGTCGCTTTAGTTGCCTGCTGCAAATCACCCGGCGCTGCAAAAATCTGCATGCCTCGCTGCCCTGCGCTGATAGCAATTTGCTCCCATTGATTACTGCTGCTGTCCATATATACCGGATAAGCCTTTTTGGCGCCAAGCGGAGAACAGCCACCGCGTATATAACCAGTCAGCGGCAATACTTCTTTCAGCGGTACCAGCTCTGCACGCTTGTTACCGCTTACTTTAGCCAATGCCTTCAAATCAAGTTCACCATCACCTGGTATAACCGCGAACATTATGCCATTTTTATCTCCACGCACTACCAAGGTTTTAAATACCTGATTTGCCGGCATACCCACAGACTCTGCTACATGTACTGCATCCAGATGTTCTTCATCTACTGCATATTCAATAAGCTGATAGGATATTTTCATTTCGTCCAAAATCCTGGCAGCATTAGTTTTTTTGTTATGTTTCAACTATAATACCCCCTCTAAAGTGGCATAAACACTGCTTCTCTGCTATAATAACATCATAACTTAGCTAATGCAACTTAAAGAGGTGCCTTAAGTGCTCATAAAGATTATTTGCGGCCAGATGGAAATTATTCCCGGCCGTCCTGATTTAAATTATCAAAAAATCTCAAATATTATTTGTCAGGCTAAAGAAAAAAAAGCTGACATCCTGCTGCTCCCGGAAATGTGCCTGCCTGGTTATCTTATTGGCGATTTATGGGAACAGCAAACCTTTCTTGACGACTGCGCTTATTATGCCCAGCAAATAGCCGCGCAGGCAGAAAACTTATGTATTGTTTTTGGCAGTGTTGCCACAGAAAAAGGCAAAATAAATGAAGATGGCCGCATTCGTAAATATAATGCAGCCTATATCTGCCAGAATGGTGCTATGCTTTCAGGCTACCTGGGACGAAACTTTATCATCAAAAACTCTTTGCCAAATTACCGTGAATTTGATGATGCCAGATATTTCCATAGCTTACAAAAATTATGTGCGGAAGAAAATATCGCTATTGCAGATGCTCTGCAGCCTATTGCAATTACAATTAATGGAGAGCAGATAAAACTTGGCGTTATGCTCTGCGAAGATGGCTGGACTGATAATTATCAATATAATATTCCCAGTATACTTGCAGAAAAAGAAGCTACTTTACTATGCAATTTATCCTGCTCTCCCTATTCACTGGGAAAAAACAAAAAACGTCATCGTTTATTGGCAGTTCAGTCTCAAGCAGCATCCAAACCTTTAATTTACTGCAATAATGTAGGTATTCAAAATAACGGCAAAAATATCTTTACCTATGATGGTTCTTCCTGTGTTTATAACGCATCCGGTAAGCTTGCTGCTGCGCTGCCCATGTTTACTGATGAGTTACTGGAATTTACCTGGAATACTGAAACTAACGAAATCAATTCTGCTAATCTTCCTGCTGCGCCTCAGCAGGAAACTGACATTATTTATCATACTCTGCGTTATGGTACGCAGCAGTTTTTAAAACAATGCGGTATAAATAAAATGACTATAGGTCTTTCCGGCGGCATCGACTCTGCAGTAACAGCCGCTATGTATACCGATATCTTAGGGCCGGAAAACGTATTGCTGCTCAATCTCCCCTCCTGTTACAATTCGGAAGCAACAAAAAATATTGCTCAGCGTCTGGCAGAAAAACTGCATACTAACTACGCGGTTATGCCCATCACCGAAAGCTGCCAGCATACGGAAAAACAGCTTACATCTACCCCTGTTACTAATTTTAGCAGCAACTCCACTTTTAACCTGGAGCTCTCACGCTTGCAGCGTGAAAACATCCAGGCTCGTGACCGTGGAGCAAGGTTAATTGCCGCAGCAGCTGCAGCTTTTGGCGGTGCCTTCTCATGTAACTCTAACAAAAGCGAAATAGCAATTGGTTATGCAACTTTCTATGGCGATATATGCGGCGCTCTGGCCATGATTGGCGACCTTTGGAAACATCAGGTATACGCTTTGGGACATTATCTAAACGACGAAATATTTAAAGATGAAGTTATTCCCAATGAAATCTTTACTATCCGCCCCAGTGCAGAACTTTCAGAAGAACAAACGGTCGGTGTCGGCGGTGATCCTCTGGTTTACGAATATCATGACTATCTTTTTAAAGCCTTCATGGAACGCTGGCATAAAATTACTCCAGCCGATATTCTTCGCTGGTATAAAGATAATACCCTTGCAGCAGAACTTGGCTGCAGAGACAAAATAATACAGGACACTTTCCCCGATAATCATGCTTTCGTTGCTGATTTGGAACGCTGGTGGAAACTTTTCAGCGGTTTTGCTGTTGCTAAACGCATTCAAGCTCCGCCTATTCTTTCTCTCAGCAAACGTTCCTTTGGCTATGACCACCGTGAAGCACAGCTTACTCCATATTTTTCCAGAGAATATTATCAGTTGAAAGAAGAATTACTTAGTTAATTTATGTATAAAATTTAAAATATTATCTATTATTTTCAGCAGCCTTTTGGCTGCTTTTTCTTTATAAAAAACGGCTGATAAAATCAGCCGTAAAACAAATTTCATGAAATTTAATACTTTTTAAATATATTCCATACTAATAAAATACCTATTTTCTCTTTCTTCTACCGTCATTAAAATATCATTTTTTATATATGCACTTTTTTCTACTTCTTTAATACTTTTTCTCCAATCATTGGAATATAATATTGTATCAAGTACATCTTTATCTATATTTCTCTCTATTACTAATTTTAATTTTGTTTTTTTCTTATATGGCTGAAACTTCACCCCCTTTTCTACATCATATTCAATAACATTGCCCGATATATTTAAGTATCTAATTTCTGTTAAGAATGCTTTTTGGGTAGCTTTAGCTTCCTCCATATCAAACCAAATTATATTTAAAAATATACTTAAAAATCCAGATACTATAATCCCACTAAGCATAGCAATAAAAGTTTTTTTCAATGAAATTTTAATCTTCATAACTCATATACTCTCCCCAAATATGATTATCATATAAATCTAAAATATACTTAATATTATCTTTTTTAAACTCATAATGATTTATTGAATTAGTAGAAGTGATTTCCCAACCACTATATTTTAGGGAATGTATATACTTTTCTTTATTAAAACTTTCATTAACGAATTTTGTTTGAAAAAAAGAAGTTCGTCCATAATGTCTTGGTATTACCTTGCTATCCTTAGGAATAGTTAGTGAAATATAAGTATTTACCATAATCAATTGCTTATTTACATCAGTATTCAAATTTGGCAACCAAAAACACCAGGCAGAAAGTATAAATATTAAAAAATAGATAATTTTATCCCTCATAAAATTACCTCCACTCATTTACATTACCGACAAATTCTAATTTCATAATGTCCACATTATAAATTAATAATAAAAAGTATGTTTAACACTAAAAATATTACAACTATCTCAATTATCAAAAAATATGACAATTATTCTAAAAAAAGTAAGTATCAAGAAAAAGTATAAAATAGGTTTCATATTTTTTCTAATCTTATTTATTTTATCGTAATCTTTATTATCTTTTGCTTCCTTATACGACAAATAGAATGAGGATATAAGAGCTGATATTAACGAAACTTCATATAAATTAAAGATATAATCTATATGTTTTAAGTTCATTATATCAAATCTAAAAATATGTCTTCCTTCTAATAACACTAAAGCTATCCCAGAGATTATAAACAGTATAAATGGAATCACATACAGCTTATTTTTTCCTTTAGATAAAAATAGTTTTATACTTTCTTTAGAAAAATATATGATAAAAACTAATCCTATAAAAACCCATCCCTCCGAGGGAACCCATCCAAACATGATTTCTACCCCCTTATAGAAACATTCATAATATATTTTCTATAATTGCAAAAGACAGTTTTATTCCAATCATCTCTATTACAAAACCACAATCTATTTATTATTTTGGCGTGTATTGAATACATTTTTCAAATACTAAACAAATCATAAATAATATAATAATTATTTCTACATTTCAAAATATTTTCCTATCTGAATGTGTATAATAAAAAATCCTCTCCAGACTTGTATATTCAATCATCCGTATACAGTCAAGAGAGGATTTTTTAACTTCAACAAAATGCCATTATTTAATTATATTAAAATTTAATACTTTTAATATGCTCTACAGCAGCCTGTGCTTCTGCCATCATGCGTTCAATAACTTCTTTACAGGGAAGAATATCATTCAATACATTCAGGCTCTGACCAACCATAACAGTACCATTAACAATATCGCCTTCCATGATACCGCGTTTGTTAGTACCCGTACCCATAGCGTTCAATTCTTCCTGCGGCGCACCGCTGATTTCTTTTTCAGAGAACTTCTGAGTAAAAGCATTTTTCAGGCAGCGTACACCATGGCCTCTGCTGAAACCGGTAACAGCACTGTCGGTATCAGTAGCATCAATAATAGCCTGTTTAGCTGCCGGATGAGCCGGGCATTCAGTTGTCAGCAAGAAACGGGAACCAATCTGTACACCTTCAGCACCCATCAAAAGAGCTGCTGCCAGCGCACGTCCATCAGAAATACCGCCTGCTACCAAAACAGGGATATTTTTAATCTGCGGCAGTACATTTTCCATCAAAGCCATAGTAGTCTGCTGTCCAATATGTCCACCGGCCTCCATACCTTCAATAACCATTGCATCTGCACCGGCTGCTTCAATACGTTTTGCCAGCTTAACATTGGGCACTACAGGAATTACCTTAATACCTGCATTATGGAATTTTTCAATATGAGGCACGGGATTGCCTGCACCTAAAGTAACAAAAGCAACCTTTTCTTCACACAGCATATCAATAATTTCCGCAATATTAGGAGCCATCAGCATTACGTTAACGCCAAACGGTTTATCAGTAAGAGTTTTAGCCTTGCGAACTTCGTCTCTGGTCCATTCGGTAGTACGTCCGCCGCTGCCGATAATACCTGCACCGCCTGCATTTGAAACAGCGGCAGCCAATACAGCATCAGAAGTCCAAGCCATACCGCCTTGGATAATAGGATATTTAATTCCCAAAAGTTTAGTTAATTTTGTTTCCATAGTCTGACACCTCTTTATATAAAAATAATTATACTTCCAGTTAATATTATATAATAAATAGCCGTTTTTGCACGTGAAAAATCAATGAATTATTTTATGTCTATTTCAGTTGCACTTACTTAGGATAATAGTGTTAAATTTTTTATATTTTCATTGACAAAATTGTTAATCTCCATGGTTAAATTGACATTTATTATAAAAAAAAGTAAAATCTTAATGATTTCATAAAACAATGTATTTATTTTTAAGGGAAAGAGGTTTCAAAAATATGCGTAGTACAGAAGTAAAAAAAGGCTCCACACGCGCAGCCCATCGTTCTTTATTTTATGCCATGGGCTATACGGAAGAAGAATTAAAAAAACCGCTTATCGGCGTAGTTAATGCTCAAAACGAGATTATTCCCGGACACATGCATCTTGACACTATCGCCAAAGCTGTAAAATATGGTATTCTTGAAGCAGGCGGCACACCTATCGAAGTACCTGCAATAGGTATCTGCGACGGTATTGCTATGGGTCATAACGGTATGAAATATCCGCTGGCAAGCCGTGAACTTATTGCAGACAGCATCGAAGCTGTCACTAACGGTCATGCTTTTGATGCACTTGTGCTCATCCCCAACTGCGATAAAATCGTCCCCGGTATGCTGATGGCAGCAGCACGTCTTAATATTCCTGCTGTAGTAGTAAGCGGCGGCCCGATGCTTCCCGGTCGTTTAAACGGTAAAGACATCAGCGTTTCTACTGTTTTTGAAGCCGCAGGTCGTTTTGAATCCGGACAAATCGATAAAAATGAACTGGCACAAATCGAACATGCTGCCTGCCCCGGCTGCGGCAGCTGCTCCGGTTTATTTACTGCTAATACTATGAACTGTCTGACCGAAGTTCTTGGTATGGGTCTGCCCGGCAACGGTACTATTCCGGCAGCTTTTAATGGTGCACGTATTGCTCTTGCCAAACATGCAGGCATGGCAGTAATGGAACTGCTCAAAAAAGATATCCGCCCTCGCGATATTATGACTCTGAAAGCCTTCAAAAACGCCATTACTGTTGACATGGCTATCGGTGGTTCTTCCAATACTGCACTGCATCTGCCGGCAATCGCTCATGAAGCAGGCGTAGAACTGCCTTTGGATTTATTTGATAAAATCAGCAAAAAGACTCCTTATCTTACCAAGCTGAGTCCTGGCGGTACCCACCACATCATCGACCTCAACGAAGCTGGCGGCATCTCTGCTGTTATGCACGAACTTGATAAATTAAAACTTATTTCTAAATCCTGCCTGACTGTAACCGGCAAAACTATCGGCCAGACTATTAAAGACGCTGTTGTTACACGTCCTGACGTTATCCATCCGGTTGATGCTCCTTACCGCAAAACCGGCGGTATTGCAGTATTGAAAGGCAATATCGCCCCGGAATGCAGCGTTGTTAAAGAAAGCGCTGTTGCCGAAGAAATGCTTAAACACACCGGCCCTGCCAAAGTATTTGATTCTGAAGACGAAGCTATCGCTGCTATCTGCGGCAGAAAGATTGAAAAAGGCGACGTTGTAGTTATCCGCTACGAAGGTCCTAAAGGCGGTCCTGGTATGCGTGAAATGCTCAACCCCACTTCTGTTCTTGCCGGTATGGGACTCGATAAAGACGTAGCTCTGCTTACCGACGGACGCTTCTCCGGTGCTACCAGAGGTGCCTGCATCGGTCATATCTCTCCGGAAGCTCGCGAAGGCGGCAACATTGCCTTACTGCAGGATGGAGATATTATTGAAATTGATATTCCTAATCGTACTTTGAATGTAAAACTTTCTGAAGCTGAACTTGCTGAACGCCGTAAAAACTGGGTTTGCCCGCCGCCAAAAGTAAAAAGCGGTTACCTGGCACGCTATGCAGCTTTAGTAACCTCTGCTGCTACCGGCGCAGTTCTCAAAGTACCTGAAATCAAATAAAGCATAAAAAATAAACCTCCTGCAAGCAGGAGGTTTATTTTTTATATATTGAAGAATTAAGCTACTTCAGTCTCTACCCTGGCCAGGATAAAGCAAAGATCAGACAAGCGGTTCAGACAGATAAGTACCTGCGGATTTACAGGCTCAGTTTCTGCCAAACGCAGCAGGCAGCGCTCTGCTCGTCTTGTTGTAGTACGGGCAATATCAAGTGCTGCTGCACCAACAGTATCTCCAGGAATAATAAAATGTCCCAAAGGCTGCAGCATTGCATCATACTTGTCGATAGTTTCTTCAAATAATTTTACATGTTCTTCCTTAATATAAGGCTCGGGCAAATTCAAGCTGGCAACATCGGCCATAACAGACATCAAAAGCTTCTGCACCTGATAAATTGTTTCCTTAACATCGTCACGCTGCACATTAGCACGTGCCAGGCCAAGAGCGGAAGTAATTTCATCCACTGTTCCATAAGCCTCTACACGCAGGCTCTGTTTTGGAACACGTTCACCGGTATACAGGCCTGTTGTTCCCTTATCGCCTGTCCTTGTATATACTGCTGCTTTCATTTGACACCATCCTTTCGTAAGAAGAAATGAAAATTAATAGATTTCTTCAGGTTTGAAGAAGTTAGCAATTTCACGTGCAGCGGATTCTTCGCTGTCGCTGCCGTGAACAATGTTTTCACCAATGCTCAGAGCATAGTCGCCGCGGATGGAGCCCGGTACGGAATCCAGAGGATTGGTAGCGCCCATCAGACCACGAACTGCTTTAATAGCGTTTTCGCCGGAAATTACCATAGCAGCAACAGGGCCGGAAGTAATGAAGTCAACCAGTTCACCAAAGAAAGGTTTGCCTTCATGTTCAGCATAATGGAATTTAGCTTGTTCTTCAGTAATTTTAACGAGTTTCAGAGCGGATACTTTCAGGCCGCGACGTTCAAAACGAGCGATGATTTCGCCGATAAGGTTTTTTCTAACTCCATCAGGTTTTACAAGTACGAGTGTTTGTTGCATAATTAATCTCTCCTTAAATTGATATAAAAATTTATACTAAATCGTTAAAACGATTTTAGTCCTTTAAGCCTGCAGTAATTTTTGATACTGCTCTTTGTTAAGCTTCTCTACCATAGCAGTAATCAGTTTAACTGCACCAAGATAATCATCCAGATGAATTACAGACTGATGACTGTGAATATAACGAGTAGGGATACTGAAAGTAAGCGTCAATACACCTGCATCATGCAGATGTATGCGTCCGCCGTCAGTAGCACCGCCCTCAGAAATACTGATTTGTGTAGGAATGCCCAGCTCTTTGGCTGTCTGCATAGCAAAGTCACGCAAAGCTGTATTAGGAATCATGCCTGCGTCAAAAATAGTGATAGCTACACCGCCGCCAATCTTAGCAGGAGCAACATCATCACTTACGCCGGGAGTACCGCCGGCAACACAGGTGTCAATTACAAGTGCAATATCAGGTTTCAGCATATTTACACTGGTCTGAGCACCACGCAGGCCTACTTCTTCCTGCACAGTTGCTACACCATAAACAGTGCTGTCTAATTTTTCAGCACTGATATTTTCCATAACATCAGCCATTACTGCGCAGCCAATGCGGTTATCCCATGCTTTACCCAATAATGTTTTGCCATCTCCCATTACAGCCATTTCAGCATAGGGAGTTACAGGACAGCCTTCAAAAACACCAAGAGCACGTGCCGCTTCTTCGCTGTCTGCACCGATATCTATATACATATCTTTTTTGGCAACCACTTTAGTGCGCTCTTCCGCACTCAAAATATGAGGCGGCTTGCTGCCGATAACGCCTACCAAATCACCTTTACTGCCATGTACAGTTACACGCTGACTTAGCATAACCTGCTCCCACCAGCCGCCAAGGCAAGTGAATTTAAGAAAACCTTCTTTAGTAATGTGTTTAACTAAAAAACCAATTTCATCCATATGGCTGGCAAGCATAATTTTAGGAGCTGCTTCATCTACCGCTTTTTTAGTAAAAACAACACTGCCGAGCTTATCATAGCTTACTTCTGCCATACCATCAAGTCGCTGCAGCATCAGCTCTTTCATTCTGCTTTCAAATCCTGATACACCACATGTTTCAGAAAACTTTTTCAGCCATTCCAATTGTTTATCCATTATAAATTACCTCTTTTTTGATTACGCATTTCCTGTGCCTGCTGACGTAATAATCTTACACGTTCTTCCGTACTTGGGTGAGTACTGAACATTTTCTGCACGTCTGCCGCAGTAAACGGATTTACAATGAACATGTGCGCAGTTGCTTCAGTAGCAGCCGGCATTACACCGCGTCGGGAATATGCTTCCAATTTTAAAAGTGCATCTGCCAAAGCATCAGGATTACCACAAATTTCACCGCCGGATTTATCGGCCATATATTCACGAGATCTGGAAACTGCCATCTGAATCAGCATAGCAGCCAGAGGAGCCAGCAGCATAACTAAGATAGACGCAATAGGATTGCGGCTTTCGCCGTCTTCATCACGACCGCCGCCCAGGAACATGCCCCATTGAGCAATGGTAGAAATAGCACCAGCCATAGTTGCCGCAATAGTGCTTACCAGAATATCACGATTTTTAACGTGGCTAAGCTCATGTGCTAACACACCTTCAATTTCATCTCTGCTAAGAAGGTCGACCAGAGAGCTGTTTACAGCAACTGCTGCATGCTCAGGGTCCCTGCCGGTAGCAAATGCGTTAGGAATAGGACTGTCGATAATATATACTTTCGGCATAGGCAGATTTGCTTTTTTAGCTAATTTAGCAACAATGCCATATAACTCCGGCGCAGTACGCTCATCAACCTGCTGTGCATTATAATGAGCCAATACCATTTTATCACTGTTCCAGTAAGCAAAAAAATTCATACCGATAGATACTAAAAGCATGAAAGTCATACCTTTAATACCACCAAAAAAATCACCAATCAACATTAATAAGGCTGTCATTAAAGCCATCAAAAATGCTGTTTTCATTAAAATTTATCCTCCTCAAAAACATGAAATAATATTAAATAAAACATTTTCGCTTTTATAATTATAGCAAGCAAGCGATTATTTTTCAATTTGCTCTTTGATTGATGTCAACATATTTTCACTATTTTCACGAACTTTTTTCTTTAAAATTGGATTTAATAAACCGGCAATCATCGGAATACCAAATTCAAAATCAACGGCAAGCGTAACTTCGCAGCCACTGTCACAGGGAACAATAGTCCATGCCCCTTCCATTTTTTTTAAATCGCCTTCGGTCTGACAGTAGGTAATTTTTAATTCATCAGGATAAAAATTATCTTTTTCAGTCCAGACAATTTTTCTGCCGTCAACATTGGAAACCCAATGAGAAACAGTATAGCCTTCGCCGCGTTCCAAAATTTCCACGCTGACTAAATCCTTCATAAATTCAGGATATGCAGTCATATTGCTGATAATTTCATAAATCTTACTGCCCTCACCTTTGATGACAGTCTTAGTTTCTACATACGGCATAGTATCAACTCCTTACAAATCTTCAATAGCGTCAGCAGTCATCTTTACCGCTTCTCTGAATTCTTCCAGCACATGATCTACTACTTCTACAGGCATGATAAGCGGCGGCTCAATACGGATAACCTTAGGATTATTTAATGTATAGGCCACAATGATTTTTTTATCAATCATCAGGCTCATCAGCATACCGCCAGCACCCTCTTTAGTCAGCTCGATGCCTATCATCATGCCGCGTCCGCGTACCTGTGCAATAACCTCAGGATATTCCTGCATAATTTTTTCCAGACCTGCTTTAAAATAAGCACCTGTTTCTCTGCCGCGGCGCAGCAAATCTTCTTCCTGAATATATTTTATAGCAGCAATACCTGCCGCGCATGCCAGCTGATTACCGCCAAAAGTAGATGTATGCAGGAAAGGCGCTTCAATAAGTCCCTGCCATGCACGAGGTGTACCAATAATAGCACCAATAGGCATTACACCACCGCCCAGTGCTTTAGCGCAAGCCATTAAATCAGGAGTAACACCATCATGATTAACACCAAACCATTCACCGGTACGGCCTATACCGGTCTGTACTTCATCAGCAATAAGCAACGCTCCTTTTGCTTCGCAGACTTCCTTTACCTGACGCAGATAACCATCCGGAGGCACGATAATACCGCCTTCACCTTGAATAGGCTCTAAGATAACAGCCGCAGTTTCTTCATCCACTGCATTTTTTATTGCTTCAATATCACCATAAGGAACATGGGTAAATCCATCCAGCAGCGGCTTAAACGGATCACGATACAAATCGCGGCCGGTAGCAGTCAAAGAACCCATGGTTTTACCGTGAAAAGCATTTTCAGCAGCAACAAACTTAGTACGTTTAGTTGCCAGACGAGCAACTTTCAGACATCCTTCGACAGCTTCTGTACCACTGTTCACAAAAAAGCTGTATTGCAGTTCACCCGGAGTGATTTCTGCTAATTTTTCAGCTAAATCAGCCATCTGTCTGTTAAACAAAACCTTGCCGCACATCGGCATGGTATGCAGAGCATCCTCCACAGCCTTTACAACTGCAGGGTTACGATGACCCAAAGCAAACATACCATAACCGCCCAGACAGTCAATAAACTGTTTGCCTTTGCTGTCTGTAATAGTCCAGCCTTCTGCGCTGCCTTCTACACTTGCCAGGCCCATAAATCTGAACAATCTTGCCTGAGACGGATTGATATACTTCTCATATTTGCTAATAGTTTCTTCTACAAACATATCCAAAACCTCTTTTTAATATAATAAATCTGTTATCGGAACCAATTCGATTCCGGTATTTTTGATTTCTTCAGCATACATGCTCCATGCTTTAGCTGTATTAGGACGCGCATGACAGATTGCAATAGCACTGCCATTTTTTTCTGCAATATCCATTGCTTTATAAATCTGCTTTCTGATTGCCTGCACATCACTGCTGTTATCAAGGAAAATATCATTGCGGGCAGTAGGAACACCCATTGCCACAGCTTTATCACGAGCAACAGATTTAGAGGAAGTCCTGCTGTCTACAAAAAACAAATCCTGATTTCTTAATTCCTGCAGAACTGTAGTCATAGTTGCAGAATCAGCAGTAGCTTTTGAACCCTGATGATTATTTACACCGCTTACTCCCGGAAGGCTGTTAATTGCTTTTCTTGTAAGCTCGAGAATTTTATCTTTGCTCATATCAGTGCAGATAGTACTGCTTCCTTCAGACATGGCACTGCGGTCCACAGGCTCCATGGGCAGATGCAGCATTGCTACACGTCCATCACTTTTAATCATTTCCAGCACATCGCTGCTGTAAGGTTTATAAGGCAAGACCGCAAAATTGAGCGGTAATCCTGTATTCAATAAGGTACGCACGGAAGACATATCATATCCACAGTCATCTACTATTACAGCCAGCTTGCCGCTGTATTTTCGGCTTTCAGGTTTTTCCTGCACTTTCTTGACATCTTTATCCTCACCATGCAGATTGCTGTTATGGAAAAAATAAACTGTATCGGTTACAAATTGTTTTTTCCCACTGCCGGCTTTAACTGCAATACCTATTTCCACTTTATAAGCATCCCAGTCTTTATACTTGCTATCCTTACCGGAAATGCTCACAAGCCCTGCCGCTGCAGCCTTTTCCTGCAGCCAGGAACCTGCAGCCTGCAAATCGGTGCTGGCAGGTACGCCTACAGCCAGCTGACGCTGCGCAATCTTCACACTTGTATTGACTCCGGCAACATTAACGTCATTTTCACCATGCTCACGTTCAATCAGCTGCCAGTTAGTTTTTTTCAACAGGATATTATCTAAAATACGCTGCGCTTCAATAGATTCATCCAGTAAGCTGACTTCCTTTTTTTCCTTACTGTCTTTATTATCCATAATATCTTTTTCGCTGCGGCCAAACGCATAGAACATACCTGCAGCTACCGCCAGTACAGCAAGTATTGTTACCAATGCCAAAAGCACGACATGATTGCCGGAAGATTTTTTTCTTTTAGTATTTTTCATCAAAAATCTCCTTTCTTAAGCCCGCGGATGTGCTTTATCATAAACTGCCCGCAGCCTTTTATTAGTTAGATGCGTATAAATCTGCGTAGTTGCAATATCAGCATGACCTAAAAGCTCCTGCACTACGCGTAAGTCTGTTCCATTATCTAAAAGATGCGTTGCAAAGGAATGGCGCAGCATGTGAGGAGTTATATTCTTGGTGATACCAGCATTTTTGCCATAAACTTTTATAATCTCCCAAAAACGCTGCCTGGTCATAGGTCCGCCCCATAAGCTGACAAATAAGTTATCAGGCGGCTTGCTGTTACCTTTTACCAGCTGCGGCCGTATTTCCTGCAAATACTTTTCTAAATATTTTACTGCCGTTCTGCCAAGAGGTATTATTCTTTCCTTAGAACCTTTGCCAAAGGCAATAATATATTTCATCTGCAGATTCACATTGCTGACTGGTACATTTAGTAACTCTGAAACACGCATACCGGTAGCATATAAAACTTCCAGCATGGTTTTATCACGAAATCCCTCTATAGTACCTAAATTAGGCTCATCCAGCAGGGCGTCTACTTCCTCTACACTGAGTACTTTAGGCAGATGAATCCCTTTATTAGCAGCTTCAATAACCTCAGCAGGATTACTGCTGATATATCTTTCTGCTGCTAAAAAGCGATAAAAAGCTTTAATTGATGCCAGCTTTCTTGCTATCGTTGCCGGTGACTTACCGTCACTTTTCAGCTGTTTCATATATGTCAGCAGCTGCCTGCGCGTAACAGCAGCTAAATCATCCTCCGACTGCAGGTCTAAATACTTCTGCAGCAACCGCAAATCTCGCAGATAGGCAGCCCTGGTATTCTCTGACAAGCCTAATTCCACAGTAAGATATTCTACAAATAATTCCAGATAATTGAACATATAATGCCCCAAAAAAGAAAAACAACGCCTCAGCGCCGTTTTTCTTCAGTTAATCAGTCTCTTTTTTCCGGCTGCATAATAGTTATATTAGCAGCAGGAGAAATAGTAGAGATTGCATGCTTATATACTAATTGTTGTTTGCCTTCATTTTCAATAATAACGGTAAAGTTATCAAAACCTCTTACAAGGCCACGAATTTGAAAGCCGTTCATCAGATAAATGATAACACCCAAATTTTCTTTACGCACATGATTTAAAAAACTGTCCTGCAAATTCATTGCCGGTTTTACTGTATTATTCACGTAGATTCCTCCAAACCAGGTTACTGTTCTTTTTAATATTATTTATAATTGTACAACAGTTTAATTTTTTAGACAAGATATCTGTAAAAATACGTTTTAAGCAGTTTTACCACTGCTTTTTTATTTCACTGTACATTGCTTCTACTGCTGATGCATAATCAGGTTCTGCGCTAAGCTCCAGCCACTTGATATAAGGCATCTTCCTAAACCAGGTCAGCTGCCTTTTGGCAAAATTACGCGTAGCCTGTTTAAGTTTATCCACCGCAGCTGCGTAATCCATATCTCCCTGCAGATACCACACCATCTGACGATAACCGATACTCTGCATTGACTGACAGGAAGCAGGTACGCCCTGCTGCAGCAAACTCTGTACTTCCTCTTCTAATCCCTGCTGCAGCATAATATCCACACGCTTTTCTATGCGATTGTATAAATCTTCCCTCGGCATATTTAAACCAAATACGATGGCATCATAACGCTCTGCAGATGCATGCGTACATGCTACAGTTTCTCCCTGCATAGCAGATTCAATAGCACGTATCACTCTGCGGGTATTATTCATATGGATATTACTAGCAGCTTCAGAATCTAACTGCAGAAGCCTTTCATATAAGGATTCCTTACCATTTTCCTGTAAAAAAGCTTCTAATTCTTCACGTAATGTATCGACTTTATCAGCTCTGTTGAAAGAGTAATCTTCCAATAAAGCTTTAATATATAGGCCTGTTCCACCAGCAATAATAGGTACTTTGCCTCGTGCAGTTATTTCTGTAATCAGTTTTTCGGCCTGAGTTTTAAAATCCACAACATTAAATTCGGCATCGGGAGGCAAGATATCAACTAAATGATGAGGTACTTCTGACAATTCAGCAGCAGAAGGTTTAGCTGTGCCAATATCCATTCCTCGGTAAACCAGCATCGAATCACCGGAAATAATTTCTCCCTGCAACTTTTTTGCCAGTTCCACAGCGCAATGACTTTTTCCGGTAGCCGTAGGCCCAAGGATAACTACAACTTTTTCTTTCATCTTGTTACCTCATCTTCTTATAATACCGTATTTTACCTTACTGTATCTGCCGCCGCAGATTTCAGTGCAGCCATATTCCCGCAATATTTTCTCACTGCGTTCCTTGATAACTACCATAGGCGCTGCTTCAAGAGCGAGCCGAACAGTATGCAGTGTCAAAGGCTGCACATAAGCAATTGGCCTAAGCACCTGCATAGCAGATGAACCGCTCACGGGAAAACGGAACATGGGGTCAAAATACACTGCATCAAAAGCATCTTTAGTACATTGCTGCAAATAATCAGCAGCGTTCATTTGTATAGTTTCAATTCTTCGCAAGGCCTCAGTAAGGTCACTGTCTTCTGCCGTATAAGTCTGTAATCCCTTGCTCACCACAAACCACAGCAGTCGCGATGCCTCCAAGCCAATAACTTTACCGGAATCCCCCACTAAATAACTGGCAATCGCTGCATCACTGGCTAAACCTAATGTAGCATCTAAAATCTTCATGCCCCTATGTATATTTAAGGCTGCGGCAAAATTATCATTTTCACCGTTCTTAAGCCTTTGTATACGCAGTACTGCCATACTGGGATGATAAAAAAATGTTCCGCCACTATTAACAATACGCGGGCCGTCAGCAGCGGCTACCAAAACCGCATCAAGCTGTTTTTCCTGTAATAATGTTTCTAACTTACCGTATTGTTTACGAGGAATGTATTCACTTTGCAGCTGACTGGCCCATATTTGAGCTTCTTCGAGCAAATTATCCTGGCAATTACGTCCGGTTGTTACCGCAAAATTCATCAAAAGCCCGTCCTTTTAAACATTTTATAAAGCTGATTACTGTCTATCTCTATCATGCAGGGTCTGCCATGAGGACAGGTAAAGGGATGTTCCGTATTGCACAAATCAATAATCAGCTGACGCATCTGACGCATATTAAGCAGCTGCCCTGCTTTGATAGCAGCCTTGCAGGCCGTCATATGCAACAGCTCCTGCCGCAAATCACTGGCAGTTACATGCTTCATTTCTTTTAACATCCTGCCAATCTCCAAAATAAATTCTTCCGCATCCTCTACTTTGATATCCGTTGGCAGGCTTGAAACTCTAAGTGTCGCCTCACCACCGGCGCAGGCATCAACACCCAAACGCAAAAAATCATCATGATATTTTTTCAGAAGCGCAATCTGCTCTTCGTCCATATCTATATACAGCGGCATCAACAGCTGCTGTGCCGGAATATTTTCTCTGGCAGCCACCAGCTTATCATACAAAATACGTTCATGCGCTGCATGCTGATCTATCAAATACAAAGTATCTTCCGACTGTGCAATAATAAAAGTTTTATCCACCTGTCCAATGGGCCAGATAACATCTATACCATTATCTGTATCAGTAAACTCTACCTTTTCCTTAGCAGTCTCCGACAGCGGTTCTGCTGCTGCAAAGGCTTCCCGCGTTTCACTGATGGTATACACAGGTGTTTCCTGCGGTATATGATAACTCTTTTCAGCAGGATGTTTCACTTCCGGTATATACATCTTGGCGTTGTCCTGCACAGCGTTATCGCAAGTTGACGTTTCAGGAGTTTTAAAAATATCACCGATGGGACCAACTTGTTTGAACACAGGCTCAAATACTTTGATTTCTTCTTTTTTCTGCGGAATCTCTTCGGCTGGCTGAAACACCTTCAATTCTGAATCTGGCAAAAGAGAAATAGATTCCGACTTCTTGGCACTCATCGGACGGGTCAAGGCATCCGTTAAAGCCTTATATACAGCCTTATACACACTGCTTTCATCGCTGAACTTAATTTCACTTTTCTGCGGATGCACATTAACATCAATGCTGGCAGTATCAACAGTTATATTAAGCACAGCAAAAGGAAAGCCGCTTTTTGGTATTTGTGACTGATAAGCATGGTCAATAGCCTTACCTATCATTCTGTTAGTAATCATGCGTCCGTTGACAAATAATGTCTGCCATTGACGCGTTCCTTTTAGTACAGTTGGCTTGCCAATATAACCGCTGACTTTGATTTTCTCATCAGCAAAATCAACTGTCAGAAGCTCATCAGCAACATCTTTGCCATACAGAGCCCTGATAACAGTAGCTAAATTGCCATCACCAGGAGTATGGAGCACTTCTTTATCATTACTTGATAATTTAAAGCAAACATCCGGTCTGGATAATGCCAGCTTAGTTAAAAGTTCACTAATATAACGGCCTTCGGTCGCCACTGTCTTTAAAAATTTTCGGCGTGCCGGCACATTAAAGAAAAGATTTTCTACTATTACCGTTGTACCTGCGTTACCGCCTACCTGCAGGCACTCTGTCTGTTCTCCGCCGTCGATACGTATAGAAGTAGCAAACTCTTCTGTTTCCGGTCTGGTAATCAGGTTAAAATTTGAAACAGAAGCAATACTTGGCAAAGCTTCACCGCGAAATCCCAAAGTATGCAACTGCATTAAATCCTCTGCAGTCCTTATTTTACTGGTAGCATGGCGCAGTACAGCTAATTTAGCATTTTCTTCCGACATTCCGCTGCCGTTATCCGCAACTCTTATATATTCTGTACCACCGGCAAAAATTGCTACATCAATTTTATCTGCCCCAGCATCCAAAGCATTCTCTACCAATTCCTTGACAACAGAAGCAGGTTTTTCGACAACTTCACCTGCAGCAATCTGGTTCGCGGTATTGACATCTAAAAGCTGTACGTTCTTTACTTCCATTATCTACCGCTCTCCTTTCTTGCCTCATCCTGCAATTTATACAAAGCATTCATAGCTTCAATAGGTGTCATACTCATAACATCCAGCTTTAAAATTTGTTCAGATAAACTGCTGGTAAACAGTGAATCCATAGGCTGCTGTCTACTTTCTATGATTTTAACAGCAGGTACATTTTCAGTACCGTTATCGTATTCAGCCAATATTTCATTAGCACGCTCCAAAACCTTTTTTGGCAGTCCAGCCAGTCTGGCTACATGTACGCCATAACTTTTGTCAGTACCACCTGGCACAATGCGACGTAAAAAAACTATATCGTTACCGCGCTCTTTAACGGCAACTGAATAATTTTTCACACCTTCCAGCTCATCTTCCATAGCAATCAGCTGATGATAATGGGTAGCAAATAAGGTTTTTGCTTTAATACGGCTATGAATGTATTCCATAACGGCTCTTGCAATACTCATACCATCAAAAGTACTTGTACCGCGTCCCACTTCGTCCAGAATAATCAGGCTGTCTTTTGTTGCATAGCGCAGTATCTGTGCTACTTCGTTCATCTCTACCATGAAGGTACTCTGCCCTGTTGCCAGGTCATCACTCGCACCGACTCTGGTAAAAATCTTATCTACAGGGCAGATACTTGCCTGACGCGCCGGAATAAAAGAGCCAATTTGCGTCATCAGTACTAAAAGCGCTACTTGACGCATATAAGTAGATTTACCAGCCATATTAGGGCCGGTAATAATTATCATGCGCTCACTGCTGTCCAAATTAGTATTATTAGGCACAAAAATTTCTTTTTCCAGTAAGCGTTCCACTACAGGATGCCTGCCGTCAACAATTTTTATTGCGCCTTTATTATTCAGTTCCGGACGTACGTAATTATATTTATATGCCGCCATTGCCAGTGCCGTTAATACATCTACAGAAGCTACTGCTCTTGCTGTTTGCTGCAATTCAGCAATCTTAGCACGAACTTTTTCGCGCAGGCAGCTGAATAAATAATATTCCAGCTGCTGTATTTTTTCTTTCGCACTTAAAATCTTATTTTCAAAGTCTTTAAGCTCAGGAACAATATAACGTTCTGCATTAACAAGAGTCTGCTTTCTGACAAAATAATCCGGCACACTGGAAGACTGGCCTTTAGAGACTTCGATATAATAACCAAAAACCTTATTAAAGCCCACTTTAAGAGTCTTAATTCCAGTTTCATCTTTAATCTTCTGCTCAAAATTCTGCATCCATGTTTTATTGTCTTGAGCAATAAGATGCAGTTCATCCAGTTCGCTGTTATAACCGCTTTTTATCATGCCGCCCTCACGTACAGAGAACGGTGGTTCATCAACTACAGCACGCTGCAGTTCATCATTAAGCTCTGTATGCAGATGCATGTTGCGATAAATTTTCTGCAAACTGCTGCTGCTGCATTTTGCCAGCAAAGATTTTAGTTCTGGCAAAACTGACAAAGAAGTTCTTAATGCTACTAAATCTCTGGCGTTAGCACTGCCAACTTCAATACGGGAAATAATTCTTTCCAAATCAAAAACAGTTTTTAATTTTTCTGTAACAGCTTCACGCAGAAGATTATCTTCCAACAATTCTGCAACCGCATCTTGGCGCTGCTTTATATGACCCACATCCAGCAGCGGACATTCAATCCAGCTGCGCAACTTGCGGGCACCCATAGAAGTACTGGTAAAATCCAACACATCCATCAAAGTACCCCGCTTAGAACCGTCGCGCATATTTTTTACCAGTTCCAAGTTACGTATTGCCGTAACGTCCAGCTGCATAAAAGCATCCTGCTCAATTTCATGCAGTATGTTAATATGCGTAAGGTCTGACATAACCGTGGCATGCAGATAATCCAGCAAATATTCTACTGTATCGTGCACAAGGCTATTTTCACCGCTGCTGTCAAAGTGCATGGAAAAATAATTGCCCAGTTCTTCCTGCCACATGCTTATAGCACATTCCGGCAGCTTACTGCGCAGCCATTCATGCAGCTTATCCCAATAATCCGGCTCCTCATGCAGTACTATTTCAGCTGGCTGCAGCCTGAAAAGCTGCTCAGTGATATTTAAAAGCCGCTCAGCACCACTGGCAGTAAACCATAAGCACTCACCGGTAGAAACATCAGCTGCTGCCAGGCAAACCTGTTCATCTTTTTCATGCAAAAACACCAGATATCTATTGCGTTTATCTTCCAGTACCTGTTCGTTGATAGCTGTACCGGGAGTAATAATCTTGATAACCTTTCTCTGCACGATACCTTTAGCAAGTTTTGGGTCTTCCACCTGTTCGCAAATGGCTATGCGATAGCCTTTTTTAACTAATTTAGCAATATAGCCATCAACAGAATGATACGGCACACCGCACATAGGCATATTTTCCATTCCGCCTGCACGCTTAGTCAAGGTTATATTCAATTCCCGAGAAGCTGTCACAGCATCCTCGAAAAACATTTCGTAAAAATCTCCTAATCTGAAAAACAACAGTTCATTTTGATGCTCTTTTTTAACATCAAGATACTGCTGTACCATAGGAGTGTAATTAGACATTTTGTACCGCCTTACCTTTCACTAACCATGTCTGGGCTGTATCCACTTTAACCATTACTTTATCACCCGGCTGATACACTTTTCCCTCTACCGGCCACAAAACAATCTTATTGGTACGTGTACGCCCGGTCCACACAGCAGGATTTCTGCTGGGTCCTTCTGCCAGTACTTCAACAACTTTACCGAGCATTTCTTCATTACGATGCAGACTGCTGAGATTCTGCACTTCCATCAGACGATTGAGTCTGTCTTTCTTAACATCCAGCGGCACCTGTCCTTCCATTTTTGCTGCAGGCGTACCACTGCGTTTAGAATAAATAAAGGTAAAGGCAGCATCAAAGCCAACTTCCTGCACCAGCGCAAGCGTGTCTTCAAAGTCCTGCTCTGTTTCACCAGGGAACCCAACAATGATGTCAGTTGTAATAGCAGCATCAGGCACATACCTGCGAATCATCTTAATCAGCTCCAGATACTTTTCTCTGGTATAACCCCTGTTCATTTTACGCAAAATTTCATCGCTGCCTGCCTGAAATGGAACATGGAAATTTTCGCAAACATGCTCGCATTCGGCTACTGCTTTAATAACCTCTTCATTCATATCACGAGGATGGCTGGTCATATAGCGAACGCGTTCCACACCTTCGATTTCATTAACACGCCTCAGTAATTTGGCAAAAGCGTCTTTTTCGCCAAAATCTTTACCATAGGAATTAACATTCTGACCTAACAGAGTAAACTCTTTATAACCCTCTTTAACTGCCTGTTCAATTTCAGTCACAATATTTTCGATAGCACGGCTGCGTTCTCTGCCGCGTACATAAGGCACTATGCAGTAGGTACAGAAATTATTGCATCCATACATAATGGGAATCCAGGCGGAGAAAGGACTTTGACGCACCATCTTACCTTCAAACTCACTTTGATGTATGGTCAGGTCAGTATACAAAGCTCCCTTTCTGTCTGCCAGATAATCCGTCAGGATATTTTTGAAATCATTTACATAAGCAGTACCTAACAGCAAATCTACCTGCGGATGTTTTTTCAGCAGCTTTTCACCATCTTTTTGCGCCATGCAGCCAGCTACGCAGATAACAACCTCCGGATTTTTGTTCTTAACGTTCTTCAGCTCACCAATCTTGCCGGCAATCTTCTTTTCAGCGCTTTCACGCACACAGCAGGTATTAACGATTATTACATCTGCTACATGAAAATCCTCAGCAGGCATATAACCAAGTTCTTCCAGCTGACCTGCATAATGCTCTGTATCACTGGCATTCATCTGGCATCCGTAATTAAATATATAGTATGTTTTTTGCTTAGTTTCCATATATCCTCCATAAATTTTCAACTAATAAATCTAAGTAAATTTTCATTGATATTATTATATTATACCTAAAAAACAAATGCTACGACAAGGGTAGGTTTTAACTTAAAATCATTGTCAGAAAATTTACTTTTTTAATTCATCCTGCCTTTAATATCTGTATTTTTAATGTTATACTACTTATATAATTTATCATATCGAGGTGTGATTCATGGATAAAAACAGCAAAGAACTCCAGCTTAAATTCCTCAGCGATAAAATCGCCCGTCTTGAAATGCAGATTAAGGCTTTAGAAGCAAAAAAGTCCCAATCTTTGGAAGAATATAAAAAGATACTGAATTCTCTGGAAGACACTTTTAATCCCAAAGCAATCTTCACTAACACTTCACTCAAGCTTTATCTTTACAGTGACCATGTTGACATCTATGATCCTCTGCACGAATCTGCTCCCCTGCGTTTTTATAAAGATGACATCAGAGCTATTGAAATTGTTTTGTCAGACAACGAAGATTTCGCCAGCTTCCGTTTCAACCCTCTTGGCTCACAGCTTTTATCCGAAGCAGAATTTGAATCTAACAAAGACTGCTCTTCCATTCTTACTAAAGAAGAAGGCAAAAAGATTCACAACCTTTTCCAGGAAAACTGGCCCAATGTTGCGCTGACCTTGCGCACTGGATTAAATCAACGTTATTACTGGTAAAAAATATCCTTTGCAGGCAGGACAAACGTCCTGCCTTTTTTATTTAATAACAGTATTTTCACCAGCAGAAAATTTATTTTAAAAATTAGTATCAGGTATTGAAATCTGCTTATAATATAGCTACAATATAAAGCAAGAAAATGAAACTTTATCCTTAAATTTTTTAAGTAAGGGATGAATTACAATGCTGAAAAACAATAAAAAAATATTATTTATCATACCGCTCATTATCATTGCAGCAGCGCTTGCTTACTATTTTCTCTATTGGTGCAAAACGCCTCTGTATGCGGTAAACGAAGTACGTACAGCAGTACAGCAGCACAATGTAGAAAAATTTGAAAAGCATGTTGACCTGCATTCAGTACTCGATAAGGCTTTTGAAGATGTTATTGTTGCAGAAAGCAAAATCAATAATGATGCTGTAGCAGCTAATCCTTTCGCTCTCGGTATTTTGCATATGCTTAAACCAGCCGTTGTAGAACTCATGGTTGAGGAAGCAAAATCTGCCGTTGCTGGCAATAGCAAGGATAACAATGCCGATGCAGCTGCTAAAAACGACGCTGCCAATGTTCCTGCACCGCGCAAAAACCCAGTTACCGATGCTATGCGCAACAACATAGAAAAGAAACTCAATCTTGATCAGCTGAAAATTTCTGATATTGTATTGGAAAGTACTCAGAATAATAACGCTATCGTAGACTTGCAACTACATCATAAAGCTTTAGATAAAGATTTTTCTCTCAAGCTAAAAATGACTGTTAATGAAGAAGGCAACTGGCAAATCAAAGAAATAACCAATCTGGAAGAATTCCTTATCCAGCTTGATGCAGCACAAAAATCTGCACAGGCTTCTCATGATAAACCTGTTCTGGAAAAATTGCAGAGTTCTTTAGAAATACTTGATCAAAAGCTTGCCATTAAAACCGAAAACGACAAGCATATCCTCTCTGCCTTAGTCACTATAAAAAATACTACTAATAAAAACATCAATCGTATTTATTATGATATTGACGTTTTTGACAGCAATAACAATATCATTTATTCCTATCCGGAACATTTCAACGGCATTCTTCCTCCAGGCAACACACAAATTCTCAACAATCATAAAATTTTAAACAAATCTTTGCCTGCTGATAAAACCTTGATGTCACTTGATTTTGCTAAATTAAACTGGAAGATACAGCCTACTTATATCAGCTTTGACGACGGCGAGGTTCTGGAATATTCTCGCTACTAAGCCTAATACAAGAAAATTCCCTTATACATTTACCTGTATAAGGGGATTTTTCTTTATCGTCAGTTATATATTCAGCCACATTCTTCACACAATTGATAATAAAATTTTTTAAACATTTCTGCATTCAAATCAAGCTTATTTAAAATAGTGTATCTGTCCTTACGTACCTGCGGAGCAAATAACCAAGCTTTAACGAACTGCTCTTCAGTTACGCCACGCTTCTGTGGATTGGCTGAAACGCCATACGCTTCCAGAAAGTCTAACAGAATCTTATAATCACGCTGCTGTAAAGCACAGGCTACGATACTCCCCATAGCTACTAAAATGCCGTGAGGAATATTATGGTCAAATAATTCATCCATAGCATGACAGAACAAATGCTCAGAACCACTGCACGGACGGGAATTACCTGCTACATGCATGGAAAGGCCACTTAAAACCAGTGATTCAGCAAGCATTTTTACACCTGGCACTGTATCTAAAGACTTGGCTGCCGAATACAGCAGAGAATTAAAAGCATTTTCAGAAAGCAAATAGGCAAAATCATTCGGTCGGTCGTCATTTTCCTCACAGCCTAACTGCCAGTCATATAAAGCAGTATAATTGCTGACTGTATCTCCTACCCCAGCCTCCAGTAAGATACGCGGCGTTTTTAAAATAATATCTGTATCAATCAGCAATCCATCCGGTATCTTGGAAGTAAAGGAATGCTTACGTTCATTCTGAGCAAAAAGCACAGAAACAGGCGAACAAACACCATCATTACTCAAAGCTGTAGGAATAGCTATATAGGCAACATTAGATACGAAAGCAGCATACTTAGCTGTATCAAGCGCAGTACCACCGCCAATACCAATAACTAAGCCTATATTATTCATAGATATCTTTTTGGCAACTTCTACAGCAAAATCAAAAGAGCTGCGTTTAACTGTCACAATATCATAGGCACTCAGCTGCTCTAAAATTATGCTAACCTTATCACTCAAGGTCTGCAGCAAGCCCTCCGTAGTCAAAATAAGTGCTTTCTTATCAGCCTGTTTGGGCAGATACATTTTCAGATTCTTATGTAAATCAGCTACAGCATTAGCTTTGACCTGCATAAATAATGGCAAAGAGTAATTATTCATTATTTCCTCCATTAACAATTGACATAATATTAATACAATTCTTTATCAGAAGAAAAATACCTGTAACAGCAGCTAAATTTAACCCAGATTTAACACAGCATTATTTTTTTCTGTATCTGCTGTAGGTAAAAAAGATTACAGCAACCACAACAATCAATATGCCCAGTCGCTCACTGTTTTGCTGAAAGTTAACAATATCGTGGCCGATAACTACTTCTAACGCCGTAGAAGGAAATTTGCCAATCAGATTAGCAATAATATAATCTCTGATACTGATAGAACTTACTGCACCGACAGCTGTAAGTATTCCGGACGGAAAATATGGCAAAGCTCTGGCAAAAGCCATCCATTCCAAGCCATGTTTACCGCTGGCTTCATCAATATGCTTGAGGCTGTCACTTTTAGCAATAATTTTCTCTGCCGTATTGCGGAATAAAAAGCGCATCAGCAGAAAACTTATTACTACACCGGTTGTTTCTGCCAGCCAGGAAATAAGTATGCCTAAAGGCAAGCCAAAAATCAATCCGTTAGCCGTTGATAAAAAGATTGACGGAAATATACTGCCGGCGTTAATCAAAACATCCAGTACAAAGCTGATAACCATGGCCCAAGCACCAAAAGAGCGTAAATACTCAGCCAGCCCCTGCACATCTCCGTTTATTGCCAGCGTTAAAGTTCTGCTGAAAAACCCTTCTGCAAAATAATTTACTGCTAAAGCCAAAATTACAAATAAAACTAATACGGCAATCTTTGTCAGTAAATCAGGATTTTTCAATATTTCTTTTTTCTCCAAAATATAACCCCTTTAAGAATTAAAAATCATCTGAAATCTATTATCGAACTGTCTGTCTATCAATTCTCTCAGCAGTTCCCAGTTATTATTCTGCAAAACAAGTCTATGGGCAAACTTACGGGCAGATATAATAACCTCTGTATCACGAATTATATCAGCAATACGCAAATCAGGCAAACCATGCTGCCGCAGCCCAAAAAGCTGCCCTGCCCCACGCAGCAGCAAATCCTGTTCTGCCAGATAAAAGCCATCATCACTGTCATGCAGTACCTGCAATCGTTTTAATGTTTCAGGATTATCTGCTCCAGTCAAAAGCACGCAATATGACTGTTCACTGCCTCGTCCAACTCTGCCGCGCAGCTGGTGCAACTGCGCCAGACCAAAACGCTCGGCATTTTCTATAACCATCAAAACAGCATTAGGCACATTTACGCCAACTTCAATAACAGTAGTGCTGATCAGTACATCAATTTCTCCCGCAGCAAAAGCAGTCATGATAATATTTTTTTCACTGTCTTTCAGCTTGCCATGCAATAAAGCACAGCGAACATCCCGCAAAATTCCCTGACTGAGCTCCTGATAAACATTTTCTGCACTGCGCACTCCAATGCTTTCAGACTCTTGAATTAACGGACAGACAACATAAGCCTGCCGTCCTTTCTGTACCTGTCTGCGCAGTCCGGCATAAATCTCCGAACGTTTTTCATCTGTATAACACAGTGTCTGAATCTTTCTGCGTCCAGGAGGCCTGCTCTTAATAAGAGATACCTCTAAATCTCCATAGACAGTCAAAGCCAATGTTCTCGGTATCGGTGTAGCCGTCATAACCAAGACATCCGGCGCATCCTGTCCTTTATTCGCCAAGGCAGCCCGCTGGCCTACACCAAAACGATGCTGTTCATCTGTAATAACCACGGATAACTTTTGAAACACAACATCTTCCTGCAGTAAAGCGTGCGTACCTACCACTACGTCTACTGTTCCAACAGCTAACGCTTCCAGCAGCTCTTTTCTTGCTTTTGCTTTCAAACTGCCGGTAAGTATTCCGACATGTATTCCTAACGGCGCAAAATATTCTTTCAGAGTCTTATAATGCTGTACAGCAAGAATTTCTGTAGGAGCCATCATACAGCCCTGAAAACCATTTTCTACTGCCTTGGCTAAAGCCAGCGCACTGATAACAGTCTTACCGCTGCCTACATCTCCCTGCAGAATACGGTGCATAGGTTTAATATCCTGCATGTCAAGAGAAATTTCCTGCCAGGCTTTTTGCTGTTCAGCAGTTAACTTAAATGGCAGCTGCGCAATTAACTCCTGCAGTATTTTGCCATCTCTGCCGTGTTTGATACCTACCTTGGCACTTTCATTACTTTGCCTGTAATATAAAAGACCACATTGCAGCAAAAACAATTCTTCAAATATAAATCGACGCTGTGCCTGTTTAAGACTATTCCAATCACGAGGAAAATGAATATTCTGCAAGGCCGTCAGCCTATCCGTAAAATTACATTCGTTTATTACATAATCCGGCAAGCTTTCCGGCAAATCCTGTTCTGCTCTTTTTATAGCATCTTTTATCCAATGACGCATATTTTTCTGCGTCAGAGCACCACATAAACTATATACCGGCCAGATTCCCGTCAAGGCATCCGCACTTTCAGCTGTCTGATAAAATACTTCTGACACCATTTTAGCACTGCGTCCCTGCTTTACTCTGCCGGTAATCATTAAGCGTTCATCAATTTTCAGTTTCTTTGTCATATACCGCTGATTCATAAAGAAATATAAATCAGCATAGCCAGTTTCGTCTCGTACAGTAACAACCGTAAATTTACGTCCTCTGCCCTGAAAACTATCGCGAATTCTAAAAACTGTAGCCGTAAAAATCTGCTTGGAACCATCTACATCAAGTTCACGAATAGTTTTAAGCTTGGAATAATCTATATAAGCCTCCTGACGAGGATAATAACACAAAAGATCACCTAATGTGTAAATATTTAATTCAGCCAAATCAGCTGCTTTTTTAGGGCCAATTCCTTTCAGTGAAGTAACGGGCTCTTTCCACCACATAAATATCTTACCTGCCTTAAAAATTACTTGCTTTTATCGTTTGTTTATGATATGATACTTTTGTTAAATTTGATGCAATGTGCCTTAATACGTTCAAGGAGGTGGGAATTCATGGCATCTATTTGCGAAGTTTGCGGTAAAGGAAAACTCGCTGGCAACAACGTCAGCCACTCCAATAGACACACTAAACGTGCTTGGAAACCTAACATTCAACAAGTAAGAGCAGTTGTAGAAGGTTCTGTTAAACGTATTAACGTTTGCACCCGCTGCCTGCGTTCCGGTAAAGTTAACCGCGCTATGTAATCTGAACTTAAAAAGAAGCCAAATACCAGAAGGTATTTGGTTTCTTTTTTTATTTATTTTACTTTCATACCACACTCAGGGCAGAATTTTACCAATGAACTGATTTTGGCATGACATTGCGGACACAAAATAAATGCTCTGTATTCGCGCAGTTTATTTTCAAACAGTTCGTAAAACAAATTAACTTCTTTAGTTTCTCTTTTCCAGTTATAAATCTGCAATCTTTCCTTAGTAGCATCCATAATAATCTGAATAGTTTCTTCATCAAGCTGCTGTACAGCAATCTGCATAATTTTTTTCTTATTATGGAAATGAATCAGACGCTTTTCTTCATCAATGGAATCAATCGTTACACCCATCTCGTTGATAGAAAGCATGATGATATTCCATGCCACATCAATATCAAGCTCATATACGCGGTTATCAAAGCAACCGCCAGCACCTTCAATTCTCATACCGGATACCCTCCAAAATTTACTGAATTTATTATAGCATAAATTACATTTTGCTTCATTATCCGACTGTAACTAATATGTAAAAAATCCCGACAGAAAATTCTGCCGGGATTTACTTTTTATACTATTTTGCGTAGTCAACTGCGCGTGTTTCACGAATAATTACTACTTTTATCTGACCGGGATATTCCATTTCAGCTTCAATCTTCTTGGAAATATCGCGTGCCAGTAAAACAGCGGAAGCATCGTCAATAACATCCGGTTTAACCATGATGCGGATTTCACGACCAGCCTGTACGGCATAGCATTTTTCAACACCCTCAAAAGATTCAGAAATCTCTTCCAATCGAGTTAAACGTTTCAAATAACTTTCGAGAGTTTCACGTCTTGCTCCCGGACGGGCAGCAGAAACAGCATCGGCAGCAGCAACCAGAACAGCTTCTACACTCTTAGGCTCTACATCACCATGATGAGCCATAATAGCGTTGATTACCAGCTCAGACTCACGGAACTTCTTGGCAATTTCTGCACCAATTTCAATATGTGAACCTTCTACTTCATGGTCAATAGCCTTACCAATATCATGCAACAAGCCAGCACGCTTTGCCAGCACAACATCAACACCCAGTTCAGAAGCCATAATACCAGCTAAACTGGCAACCTCCACAGAATGATTCAGTACATTTTGGCCATAGCTGGTACGATATTTCAAACGTCCCAGCAGTTTAATCAGCTCAGGATGCAAGCCATGCACACCAACGGTGAATGTAGCCTGTTCGCCTGCTTCCTTAATCTTCTGCTCAACTTCCTTCTGTGCTTTTTCAACCATCTCTTCAATACGAGAAGGATGAATTCGGCCGTCATTAATCAGTTTTTCCAGTGCAATGCGGGCAACCTCACGACGGACAGGATCAAAACCGGAAATAATAACTGCTTCCGGAGTATCATCAATAATAAGGTCAATACCAGTCAATGTTTCCAAAGTTCTGATATTTCTGCCTTCACGACCAATGATACGACCTTTCATTTCATCATTCGGCAGTCCAACTACAGATACAGTAGTTTCAGCAACATGATCAGCTGCACAACGCTGAATAGCTAAAGAAATAATCTCACGTGCTTTTTTATCAGCTTCATCCTTAGCCTGCTGCTCTAAATCTTTAATAAGCATAGCAGATTCATGCTTAACTTCATCTTCTAAAGACGCCAAAAGTTCCTGCTTTGCTTCATCACTGGTCAAACCAGATAATCTTTCCAGTTCTTCAACCTGTTTCTGATACAAAGCATCTACTTTCTCCTGAGAAGCATTTAATCTTGCTTCTTTGGAAGCCAGTTTTTCTTCTTTTCTTTCAAAGGAATCTATCTTTTTGTCAAGATTTTCTTCCTTTTGCAGCAAACGTCTTTCCTGACGCTGCAAATCAGCGCGTCTGTCTTTATTTTCACGTTCCATTTCAGAACGCATACGATGAATTTCTTCTTTTGCTTCCATCATCGCTTCTTTACGTTTATTCTCGCCAGCCTGTTCAGCCTCCTGGATAATACGCAGAGCAGTTTCTTCCGCAGTAGCAATTTTACCTTCTGCAACATTCTTGCGTACCAGATAGCCTACAGCGCCGCCGGCAATACCAACGACAACGGCAGTACCGATTAATTCTAAAATAATACTCACCTCCTGAATACTTATTCTTCCATAAATTATTTTTGCACAACAACAACAGGCTCTTTTGTGGGCCTGTTCCAAATGTCCTTATTCCATTGAATCCTCTAATCTATATTATTTAGTATTACAAAATTCTGAAAAAGGGCAAAAAACAAGGCAACAAATACATGTTGCCTTGCCAAAAACTAGAGACAAATTAACACGATTGGATAACTACATTTTAATTAAAATTAACTGAAATGTCAAGATAAGCATAAATGATGCCTACTACATATCGTCAGTAAAATGTAATTTTTCCCGGATAAAATGTACATATCTTGTTGAAAAGCCTCGTACGCCTAAAAAGCGTACTGCCGCCGCATATATTTTATTGTCTAACGGCTGCTGTATTTTTTTAGCATTACGCTGCATAAAAAGCACACAGGCAGCCTCAGCACGTTCAGCCTCTTCTTCATCACTGAAACGACTTAAAATTTCCGAAAAATACTGTTCCGGTACATGCTTGCGCTGCAATTCTGCCAGCAGATGTCTGCGCCCATAATATTTTTTCGCCAGCCATGCTTCATATACTCTTAACGCATAGCGTCTTTCATCAAGAAAGCCGTATTCTTTCAGCTTCTTAATCGCCGCTGTCACAAATTCTGCCGGAGCACCTTTCTGCAGCAGCTTGCTTTCCATATCACTGGCACAGTAATCCCTGTAAGTCAGCAGATTTAAAGCATAGTCATAGACCTGCATCTCATCTTCAAATTTCTTCTTTAAAGATTGTTTCAACATTGCCTAAAGCTTCCTCAGCAGCATTTTCAACCGGTTTGGCGATAGTCATGCTGCGGATTTTATTTTCAATCTCCTGTGCAATATCAGGATTTTCTTTTAAGAATTCCTTAACCTTTTCCTTACCCTGTCCAAGACGCACATCACCATAGGAATACCAGGCACCGCTCTTATTGATTACTTCCAGTTCTGCACCTAAGTCTACCAGACAGCCTTCATGAGAAATGCCCTGTCCATACATAATATCAAATTCAGCCTGTTTAAAAGGCGGAGCAATCTTATTTTTTACTACCTTTACTCTGGTTCTGCTGCCAATCATATCATTACCATTTTTCAAGGTGTCGATACGGCGAACATCCATACGAATAGTAGAATAGAACTTCAAGGCGCGGCCACCGGTAGTAGTTTCCGGGCTGCCGAACATAACACCAACTTTTTCACGAATCTGATTGATAAAGATAGTTGCACACTTGGATTTAGCAATCAAGCCAGTTAGTTTGCGCAGAGCCTGACTCATTAATCTTGCCTGTAAACCTACGTGAGAATCTCCCATTTCGCCTTCAATTTCAGCACGAGGTACTAAAGCTGCAACGGAGTCGATAACAATAATATCAATAGCACCGCTGCGTACCAGCGCATCAGCGATCTCCAGTGCCTGTTCACCGTTATCCGGCTGGGAAATCAGCAAATTATCCACATCTACACCTAAGTGACGGGCATATTCCGGGTCAAGAGCATGTTCCGCATCTATAAAAGCTGCATAGCCGCCCATTTTCTGTGCTTCTGCAATCATATGCAGGGCAACAGTAGTTTTACCGGAAGATTCAGGACCGTAAATCTCAATAACACGTCCACGAGGAATCCCGCCTACTCCCAAAGCAATGTCCAGAGATAACGCACCTGTAGGGATAACTTCTATATTCATTTTGGCTTTTGCTTCTCCAAGACGCATAATAGAGCCTTTGCCAAAATCTTTTTCTATCTGACGCATAGCCATATCAAGGGCTTTTAATTTTTCGTTGTCCATGAGTAAGTCCTCCTGACCTTCAGTTTTACTTGTTTAAATTATACAAACAAAAGTTCGCTTTGTCAAGATTACTGTTTTCCTTTTTCCAGTGCTTCAATTTCTTCCTTAGTAAAATTATAAGTAGAATTGCAGAATTGGCAATGCACCTCTGTTACCTCATCCTGCTCCAGCTCATGCAATGCATCACTGTTCAGTGAAGCTAATGCATCAAGAATACGTTCACGGCTGCAGCGGCACTTAAAATGTACAGGTACAGACTCCTTAATATCTACATCAAGACCTCTTGCAATAATCTTGATAATTTTTTCCGGGTCATAGCCAATTTCCAGTAATTGAGAAACATAAGGCATCATATTAATATTATCTTCCAGTTTAGCCAAAATCTCATCATCACAACCCGGCATAGCCTGTACAAAATAACCGCCGGAAGCAATAACACTGCCTTCTTTGTCAACTAAGACACCTAAAGCCACAGAAGCCGGAGTCTGCTCAGATTCGTAAAGATACTTGGTCAAATCGCTGGCAATCTCACCATCCTGCAGTTCACAATAACCGGTAAACGGCTCAGCATTCTGCAGATAACGGGTAACGATTATATTGCCGTTGCCGATCGCTCCGCCAATATCAAGTTTGCCATCTTTTAAAGGCAGAAAGACATCATTATTTTCTACATAACCACGTACGCAGTTTCCTTCTGCATCAGCAACAACTTCTCCTATTGGCCCGTCACCTTTCAGACGCACAGTAATACGTTCATTATCCTTCATGGTAGCAGCCAATAACAACGCACCGTTCATAGCTCTTCCCAATGCAGCACTGGCAAGGTGAGAACATTTATGTCTTCCCGCCAATTCGTTTACCAGATTAGTAGTGCATAAGGCATAAATGCGTACACCCTCTACCGTAGCCTTAGTCAATATATCCTGCATAATAAAACTCCTTTCCGTAACTGCATTGCAATCATACTTTTCATTATATAGATTATCATCTTTAAATACAAGTTTATCTTCTGCAACACAAAAGGCCGAGAGCTATGCTCCCGGCCTCAAAGCATTTTCTTAGATTTCTTTAAAAAGATTTACCATTTCAATAGCAGTCATAGCTGCATCCACGCCTTTATTACCGGCTTTGGTGCCTGCACGTTCAACAGCTTGCTGAATATTTTCGGTAGTCAGAATACCAAAAGCAACAGGCAGACCGTATTCAAGGCTGACATGTGCAATACCTTTGGAAGCTTCAGCACATACATAGTCAAAATGCGGTGTTGCACCACGAATAACTGCACCCAGGCAGATAATAGCATCATATTTACCGCTGGCAGCCAATTTTTTAGCAGCTAAAGGAACTTCAAAAGCACCGGGTACCCATGCTACAGTGATATCTGCGTCTTCAGCTTCATGTCTTTTCAGGCAGTCTACCGCACCGCTCAGCAGTTTGCTGGTAATAAATTCATTAAAACGTGCTACTACGATAGCAACCTTCATTCCTTTGGCAGTTAATTTACCTTCTAAAATATTCATTTTATATCCTCCTTATTTGTGGCAGCAGGAGCAATGCAGCTCATGGCCCATTTTTTCTTCTTTGACATCAAGATAATGTTCATTGTACTTATTAGGCTCTATAACCAGCGGCACACGCTCAGTGATAGTTATGCCATAACCTGACAAGCCGATACGTTTTGCCGGATTATTAGTAATAAGACGTATGCTGGTAAGACCCAAATCAGCAAGAATTTGCGCGCCGATACCATAATCGCGCAAGTCAGGAGCAAAACCAAGCTTTACATTGGCTTCTACAGTATCAAGTCCTTGATCCTGCAGCGCATAGGCTCTAATTTTATTAGCAAGGCCAATGCCACGCCCCTCCTGGCGCATATAGATAACAGCTCCGCAGCCTTCTTTTTCAATCATACGCAGGGCATTACCCAGCTGATCACCGCAGTCGCAGCGCAGGCTTCCCAATGCATCACCAGTCAGACATTCAGAGTGCACACGCACCAGTACATTCTCTTTACCAGCAATATCACCTTTGACAATAGCAACATGACACAAATCATCCAAATCATTTTCATAGGCAATGATTCTGAAATTGCCGTACTTGCTCGGCAAAGCAGCCTCTGCAGCTCTATGTACCATTTTTTCATGAGCTTTCCTGTATGCAACCAGGTCTGCCACAGTAATGAAAACTAAGTCATATTTACGCGCAAACTCAATTAAATCAGGGGTACGCGCCATATGACCATCTTCATTCATAATCTCACAGCAAATGCCTACAGGCTTCAAGCCGGCAAGGCGGCATAAATCTACAGTGGCTTCTGTATGGCCAGTGCGTACCAATACGCCGCCTTCTCGCGCACGCAACGGGAATACATGTCCAGGTCTGCGGAAATCTCCCGGCTGAGCATTTTCTTCAGCACATTTTTTCATAGTAAACGCACGTTCATAGGCAGAAATACCAGTAGTAGTTTCCACATGGTCTATGGATACAGAAAAGGCTGTTTCATGGTTATCAGTATTTCTGCTGACCATAGCTCCCAGCTGCAGTTTATCCATGATTTCACCAGCCGCAGGCATGCAGATAAGCCCGCGAGCTTCTTTCGCCATAAAGTTAATCGCTTCCGGCGTACAGAGCTCTGCCGCCATAATCAGATCGCCTTCGTTTTCACGGTCTTCATCGTCTGTTACCAGTACCATTTTGCCAGCTTTCATAGCAGCAATAGCTTCTTCAATAGTATTATACTTGAACTTTTCTTCCACTTTTTTCACCTCTTATATAAATCCATTTTCCAGTAAAATATTTTTATCAAGCTGCTTTTCTGATTTTCCGTACGCACCAGTATTTAAAAGTCTTTCCACATATTTGCCGATGATATCTGTTTCCAAATTAACCTTATCACCTACACCTTTAAATCCCAACGTCGTTTCTTTAGCAGTATGAGGAATAATGGCTACAGAAAAACTGCTGTCTGTAACTGCTGTTACCGTAAGGCTTATACCGTCAATAGCAATACTTCCTTTAGGCAGAATATAGCGCAGCAGCCGTGCTTCAGCAGCTATTTCTACTACATCGGCAATACCTTCCGGTCTCCTGCTGATAATTGTACCCAGACCTTCCACATGTCCGCTTACAATATGTCCGTCTAAACCATCACATAAATGCAATGTTCGCTCCAAATTTACCTTATCACCAGCATGCAGACTGCCTATATTAGTCAGGCGCACCGTTTCCGGCATCACATCAGCAGTAAAGGCAGAATCATGCATATCTACTACAGTAAGGCAGGCACCATTTACAGCAACACTGTCACCAATTTTCAGATTCTGCATGACCTTTACTGCACTGACCGTAAGATGATACGACTCTCCCTGTCTGTCCAGACGCTGCACTGTTCCCAGTTCAGCTACAAGTCCTGTAAACATTCAGCAGTCTCCTTTCCTTACAATACCAGTAATCATAATATCTTTCCCCAACAGCTGCTGTTCAACATCATCTAACTGCCACCCGGCAGCTACTAATTTACTACCTACTCCGCCTATTGGGGATAAGCTTTCCTTACCGCCAATCAGCTTAGGGGCAATAAAAGCATATACTCTGTCTGCCAGCCCGCTATCATAAAAAGCTCCATGCACAGCACTGCCACCTTCTACAAGCAAACTGGTGATATTAAGCTTGCTCAATTTTTGAACAACCTGCTCGATAGATAAGCTGCCATCTTTTAATGGCAGTCTTATTACTTCAACATTCTTTTTTAGCTCTAAATAATTCTGTTTTTGTTTATCCGCTTCTGCACCTGTAAAAATAATAGTTCGCGCCTCTTCATTAAGCACTTTAGCCTGTAAAGGTATTTTCAAACTACTATCCAGTACAACACGGACAGGATTTTTGCCGCTTACCATCCTTGTCGTCAGTTCAGGATCATCAGCCAGTACTGTACCTATACCTACTAATACTGCATCATGCTGCCTACGCAGACGATGAGCAAAACGTCTTGCCTCTTCTCCTGTTATCCATTTGGAGTCACCGGTAGAAGTAGCTATCTTGCCATCCAAGGTCATAGCATACTTTAAGGTTATAAAAGGTCTTTTTTTAGTAATCCAGCAGAAAAATCTTTCGTTTAATTTCTTAGCCTGCTCTTCACACATACCGCAGCTTACTTCTATACCGGCCTGACGTAAATACTCAAGACCTCGTCCGGCAACCAGCGGATTAGGGTCAAGACACGCTGCCACAACTTTCGTAACGCCTGCCTCTGCCAAAGCCTTGCAGCAAGGTCCTGTACGACCGTAATGAGAACAGGGTTCCAAGGTAACGTAGGCAGTAGCTCCCTTAGCCAAATCACCTGCTGCCAGCAACGCATTTACCTCAGCATGAGCTTCGCCGGCTCGATGATGATAGCCTTCACCAACAATAATGCCTCTATCATCTACCAGTACACAGCCTACCATTGGGTTAGGGCTGGTATCGCCTTCAGCTCTTTCAGCCAGTTTCAGCGCATGCAGCATATATTTTTCTTCATTCATAGTACTCACTCCGAAAAAACAAAACCGCATCCTTAACCTTTGAGCAAGAATGCGGTTTGAAACCATTTTCACCTTTTCTCATCCAGACTATACTGTCGGTACAGGAATCACACCTGTTCATGCCCGAAGGCTCGCGGACTATACCGCCGGTAGGGAATTGCACCCTGCCCCAAAGGTTAACGTTATGCAATTATCAGTTTAATTTTTCTTAATTTACAGCAAGAAAAATCTTTACCTATATTATATCTTTCTCAAGATATTTTTACAACGGCACAGACATAAAATTCACAGAAATTACATCTGTGTTCTTAGCCGCGCAAGCTGGCAATAGCCTGCGCTACATCTTCTGCTCCATACACATAAGAACCTGCAACTAAGATATTGGCACCAGCTGCAGTTACCAGCTTAGCCGTCTTATCATTAATACCGCCGTCAACTTGGATATCGACTGCCAAATCGCGCTCTTTAATCATTTCTGCCAGACGACGTACTTTCGGTACCATGGTTTCAATAAAAGACTGTCCGCCAAAGCCAGGATTTACTGTCATTAAAAGTACCATATCTACATAAGGAAGAATTTCTTCAACAGCAGCCAGCGGAGTAGCAGGATTAAGAGCAACACCAGCCTTCATATTGCCTGCTTTTATCTGCTGTATGCAGCGATGCAGATGCTTAGTTGCCTCTGCATGTACAACAATCTGGTCAGCTCCTGCCTTCTTAAAATCTTCAATATACTTTTCAGGATTTTCTACCATCAAATGACAGTCAAAAAATAAGTCAGTCACCTTTCTAATCTTTTGTACGACAGGAGCACCAAAAGTAAGGTTGGGAACGAACAAACCGTCCATAACGTCAATATGTACCCAGTCAGCTCCGGCTACTTCAATTTTCTTAATTTCATCTGCCAAAAACGCAAAATCAGCAGATAAAATGGAAGGTGCTATTTTAATCATAATTTTTTGCCCTCTCTTTCCTGAAAAGTCTTTATTTCCTGCAGTATATCTAAATAGGACTGATACCTGCTATCAGCAATATCTCCCTGCTTTACAGCCTGTTTCACACCGCAAATCGGCTCATGCGTATGTGTACAGGGGGAAAATCTGCATCCGCCTTCAAACTCCGCAAATTCTCGGAATCCGTGTACCAAAGTTTTATCATCCAGCTCTTCTAACAGCAGGTTGCCAAAGCCGGGCGTGTCAGCAATATACCCTTTGTCAAAAGGCAAAAGCTGAGAAAAACGAGTAGTGTGCTTACCACGACCAATTTTTTCACTTACATTACCGGTTTGCAAACTTACTGTTGGGTCTATGGCATTAATAGTTGAAGATTTACCTACGCCTGAAGGACCGCCAAAAGCACATATACAGCCTTCCAAGCGTTTTTTTAACGCTTCTATGCCCTTATTTTCACAGGCGGAAATGCAATATACCTCATAACCAATGTCCTGATAAACACTGTAAATCTTTTGTACCAATGTTTCATCAGCCAGGTCGCACTTATTTAATACTAAAATAGCCGGTATCTTGGCAAGCTCAGCTAATGCCAGCAGTTTATCAGCCAAAAGAAAACTGAAATCAGGTGTAACACAGGCAAAAGTTACTACCAGCAAATCAAGATTAGCAATAGTCGGACGCAGCAGAAAGTTTTTGCGCGGCAAAACCTTCTTAATCATGCCTTCTTCGCCGTTACCAACCTCAAAGCTTACCATATCCCCTGTAACCAAGGAAAAACGATTTTGCTTCATCTTGCCTTTAACTTTACAGGTATAAATACAATCTTCTGCATTTACATAATAATAGCCGTTATAATTTTTTAAAACTCTGCCTTGCAGTTCACTCACAAAGTTTTCTCCTCAATAAGTTTATTATCACAGTACAGCTGCACTTTGGCATTATCAGAAGCACTAATCTTCTGACGCAATCTTACGCCGCCTTTCTGAGAGCCATCATAAATAAGGCGTCTTCCTCTGCTGTCAGTAACATAGATTTGTACATGCTGCTCCTGTGTTCCAGGAACAACAAAGTCAACATAAACACTATCCATAGAATCACTGCCGCCAGAAGACAAAGTAAGATTTACTTTTGCACCCTCAGACAAATGACTTCCCGGTACCGGATCAGTACTTAATACAGTATCCTTATCAGCCTGATTTTTAGTATAGCTGGTACTGCCAACAACTAATCCTTCTTTTTCCAGCAGCTGCTTAGCGGTTGCCAATTTTTGTCCAACTACATTAGGTACTGTTTTCTCTCCTTCATTGACAACTAAATTGATTTTACTTCCTTTAGGAGCTTTATCCATTGCCTTAGGAAATTGTTCTAATACAATACCTACAGTTTTACTGCTGTCAAACTTTTTAGTAATTTTACCGATAGCATAGCCTTCATCTTTAAGCAAGTTTTCTGCCTTAGATAAAGACATACCGATAATTTCAGGTACTGTTTTCAATTCAGCACCCTTACTGATAGTAAGATAAATAGTACTGCCCTGCTTGCGTTTTTCACCAGCCTTAGGAGACTGCTCCATAACTGTGCCGGGCTTCACAGCATTACCGTATCTTTCTTCCAGCTCAACTTCAAAACCTTTTTCTTCCAATGCTGCCTGTGCTTCAACAACAGTCATATTTACAACGTCAGGGACAGGAAGAACTTCGCGATTACGGTTAAAGATAAAATGAGCAATAACGGACAAAGCTACAACTGCCACAGTCATATAGACCAATATCTTGGTAAAATTCCATTTTTTCTTAGTCTTTTTTGCTCTGTTTAGCGGCATGTCATCAGCCTCCTGCTCCGGCAGTTCCTGCCTTGTTTCCTCTTGAACCTCTGTTTCAAATTCGCTGCTGGTACTGCGAACTGGCTTCATAATCATGGTAGCACCATAATCATCATTAGCAGTTTCTTTAGCTGCCGAATAACTGCTTTCAGTCACTACAGCCTGCATATCTTTTTTATATTCATCACTGCTGAAAGGATACAGCTTCATTTTTAAATCAAGCAAATCGCGGCGCAATTCGTCAGCATTCTGATATCTGTCTTCTGTCTTTTTAGCCAACGCCCGGTCAATAATATGCTGTAAACCTTCCGGCACCTCATCCATAAAATCACTTAAAGAAGGTACAGGTTTTTCAGCATGCATCATAGCTACAGAAACAGCTGTATTGCCTGTAAACGGAACCTGACCTGTCAGCATCTCAAACAGTACAACGCCCAGAGAATATACATCGCTGCTTGCAGTAATCTTACCACCTACTGCCTGCTCAGGAGAAATATAATGTACCGAACCCATAACAGCAGCAGTATATACAGTAGTCTGATTACTAATCATTTTGGCAATGCCAAAATCTGTAATTTTCGGATTAAGATATTTATCTATCAGGATATTCTGAGGTTTAATATCACAATGAATAATATTGCGGCTATGAGCATGCTGCAGTGCATCAGCCAAACGTACAGCAATTTCCAGCACTGCATTAAGCGGCAGCTTATGCTCTTTTAAGTATTCCTTAAGAGTTACGCCATCAACATATTCCATAATGATATACTGAATATCACCTTCGGATACAACATCATAAATATTGATTATATATGGGTGGATAAGGCGCGCTGCAGATTTAGCTTCTCGGCGGAACTGCTCCAGAAGCTCCTTATCTGCCAGAAACTGATCACGGAGCATTTTAACAGCAACGTTCCTGTCCAGCAGATTATCATGTGCCAGAAAAACCTCTGCCATACCTCCGCTGCCTACAGGACGGATTATTTCATAACGGTTATTAAGTATCGTTTTATTCATCACAGCCATCCTCCTCAGCAGCCAAAGCAATCATAATAAAGGAAACATTGTCACGCCCGCCATTTTCAAGTACTTTTGCAAGCAGCGTATCAGCTGCAGCAGTCAAATCATTCTGTTCCAGTACATCAGCAATCTCATTATCACGCAGCATATCAGACAAACCGTCACTGCATAACAGCAGTATATCGCCTGCTTCTACAGCAAAGTGGATAATATCTGTCCTGATATGTTCCTCAGCACCTATTGCCTGCAGCAGCATATTTTTTTGCGGATGGGAAAAAGCTTCTTTGTCAGTCAGTTTACCTTTCGCTACCAAATCAGCTACATAAGAATGATCCTGCGTAACCTGACTAAGCGCCCTGTTGCGGAATAAATACAGCCTGCTGTCACCTACATGAGCTGCATAAGCCGTGTCATCACCAGGAAGATACAGCGCTGTCAGCGTAGTTCCCATTCCGGCATAAGACTGGTTTTTAGCAGACATAAGGCAAATATGCTCATTAGCCTTATCAAAAGCATCAGCAAGTATCTTTTCTACATCAGCATCCTGCTCGTGACGCAGTTTATAAGTAGCAAGTTCAAAAGCTTTCAGGGTTGCCCTACTGGCAATCTCGCCTGCAGCATACCCCCCCATACCGTCTGCTACAGCAAACAGATATGGCTCCCTGATAAGCAGGGAATCTTCGTTATTACTGCGTACCATCCCAACATGAGTCTTACTGATTACAGTTATTTTCATAAGCTTTCCTCTGCTCCTCCGCAAATTTAGCCCGCAGCTGACCGCAGGCAGCATCAATATCCTTACCCATTTCTTTGCGTACTGTCGCGTTAATTCTATTCTTCTGCAAAACACGTAGAAACCGTTCTATAACAGCAGCAGACGGACGCGCAAAACCTTTTTCCACAACAGGATTAGCAGGAATCAGATTTACTGATGCATGTTTAAATCGCAGACAATTACTTAAAAGCTCTGCATCCTCTGCACTGTCGTTCATATTCTTCAGCAGAATATATTCATAAGTTACCTGACGCCCGCTTTTTACAGCATACCTTTCTGCCGCAGCAATAACGTCAATAAAATTAAAACCTTTATTTACCGGCATCAGCTGTGTACGTAAATCATTTTTTACTGCATGCAGGGAAATAGCCAGACTGATTGGTCGAGCATCTGTTATCATTCTCTCAATACCTGGAATAATACCACAGGTAGATACGGTCATATTACGGTAACTCATATGACAAGTATCTTCGCGATGCAGAAAATCAAGAGCACCCATAACATTGTCATAGTTGAGCATCGGTTCACCGCTGCCCATAACAACTACACGGGAAACCATAGCTTCCTTGCTGCGCAATCTATTATTAAACAGATAAACCTGAGCAATTATTTCTGCTGCCGTCAGATTGCGTATACAGCCATTTAAACCACTGGCACAGAAAGCACAGTGCATATCACATCCTACCTGACTTGATACACACACACTGTAGCCATAATCGTGACGCATCAGAACAGTTTCCACAGAATTTCCATCCGGAAGTTCTAAAAGCAGCTTGCTTGTCAGGCCATCAGCAGAATCCTGTTCCCGCAAGATTTTAATACTTGACGGTAAGATAGTAAAATTCTCTGCTAAAACAGCCATATCCGCTTTACTGATATTATGCATTTGAGAAAAATCAAATACAGATTTCTGATAAAGCCATTGAAAAACCTGCTTAGCTCTGAATTTTTTTATACCGTGCTGAACAAACAGCTCCTGTAATGCTTCACTTGTCAGTCCAAAAATTTCTGTCTTACTCATGGCTCTCCTGCTCTTTACGTTTCAATGCACAGATATAAAACCCATCAATGCCATCAACCTGCGGCAATAACTGTAATTCTTTTACAGTTTTCCTACTTACAGGATGTTTAAATCCTGCATATTCCCATTCATTGTTGGCCTCTAAAAATGCTTTAACAAGATAATGGTTTTCTGCCGGTTCAATAGTACAGGTACTGTATACTAACAAACCACCTTTTTTTACATACTTAGCTGCATTATTCAAAATCTGCAGCTGTAAAGGCGGGAAAATCTTCAAATCCGCTTTCTTCTTGCGCCATCTTGCTTCGGCGCGCCGTCTTAATACACCTAACCCTGAACACGGAGCATCTACCAATACCTTATCAGCAGAACTTGCCAGCTCCGGCATAAACACTGTAGCATCCATCAGCTGTGGTTTAATAATATTAACACCAAGCCGTGCAGTATTATCCTCAATCAACTTAAGCTTATGTTCATGAATATCTCCTGCCAGAATGCTGCCCTTATTGTCCATTAATTGGGCCATATGCGTTGTCTTGCCGCCCGGCGCACTGCATAAGTCAATAACATTTTCTCCAGGCTGCGGAGCTATTACTCTTCCCACCAGCATGGAACTTTCGTCCTGCACATAAAATTTATCATGCAATTTACTCATGACACTGTTTAAAGCAGGCATTTTACTGCAGATAATTCCGTCAGCACTCCACGAGGATTCCTGTACTTCTGCACCCAGCTGCTGCAAATCTTGCATCAGTGTTTCTCTGTCAGTTACTAAAGTATTAACACGCAGACACATTGGTGCAGGCGTATTATTAAAAGCACACAGCTTCTCGGTAGCTTCGCTACCAAACTGACCAATCCATCTTTTTACCAGCCAGCGCGGATGACAAAACTTTAAGGACAAATATCCTGCCTCATCTTCTTCACGAACAGGCAGCTTAATACTCTCCATCTTACGCAGCAAGCCGCGCAGCACACCGTTAACAAACTTGGCAGAACCTTCATGGCTATACCGGCGAGCCAATTTTACAGCTTCATTGCAGGCAGCTGCTGCCGGAATACGCTCCAAATAAAGAAGCTGGAAAGCACTTATCCGCAGTACAGACAAAATCATCGGCTCTATTTTACTCAGCGGACGAGTTAAGCACTGCTGCAGATACCAGTCAATAGTTCCGGCAGCTTTTACTGTGCCATAAACCAGTTCTGTAAAAAATTTACGTTCCTGCTCTTCCATAACATGTTTACGCAGGAAGTTGTTAACAGCAATATTAGTATAAGCACCCTCCGCAAGTATCTGATTAACAACGTCTGCCGCAGCAGATCTCGCTGTAATTATTTCTTTATTTTTCTTTGGCATTAGCATCCTCTTCATCTAAAAAAGCTAAAATAGCCGCTTCTAATTTTTTAATATCAACACGTGTATTAAAGCATGGTCCAAAAGGTCTTTCGTTAAGTACACCCAATACCGGCAGCGGAAAAACATCCTGAATACCGCTGGTAAGGTCTCGTTCACAGGCTACTGCCACAATAGCTTTCGGACGTATCTGCATTACCATCTGCCTTGCCAGTGTACCGCCTGTAGCTACTGCCAGATGGCAGCCATATTTATGCGCCAGACCAAGCATTGCTCCAACGCTGCAGCGACCGCACTGATGGCAGTTTTCCACATTTCTTGTAATCTTAAACCCGCAGGTATCAAGCTGAATACAATGAGGCGTGAGAATCATAATTCTGTCAGCCGGAACCTTTACCTTATGCTGCAAAACAAGATTATTACTTACTTCAATAAAGGATTGTTCAATTTTTGCTCTGGGAATATTAAATATTCTTCCCAAAACTACAGCAAAGGGAAATAAGATATTAATAGCTTTCCAGGCCCCAAAATAAAATATTTTAACAATGGGGATACCAAGCAGAGCCATCACAATGCCGAATACACCGGTAAGCATCAGTAAAACTATTGCTACACCGATAACTCCCATAACTATCGGCAAAAGATGATGTATTTCTGACAGTCCAGGAACTGTTACCTTCCAGACAACATAAATCATCAGCGCTCCCAAAAGAGCGCTGATAGAAGTTAACGACATAAATATACGTTTCTTAGGTTTAAATACTGATTCATTCATCAGAAAACTACTCCTCACCCAAAACGTCTCCTGCATGCACGCCGCGTCCATTGCAGAAAACCTGTGCACTCATGCGCTTTTTGGACTCCGGCTGCACTTCCAGTATTTCCAATGCGTCACTGCCGCAGGCAACCACAAAACTTTTCTTACCCACAGAAACAACAGTACCTGCAGGTGCTGCTTCGGCAGTAACTACTTTGGAACTCCATATTTTAAGATTTTTGCCATCCGGCAGTTTAGTAAAAGCACCGGGAACAGGATTAAAACCACGAATCAGATTATGTATCTCAGCAGCAGATTTCTGCCAGTCTATTTTCTCCATGCTGCGCTGCAATAATGAAGCATATGTAGCCTCGGAAGCCTCCTGCTTTTGTGCCTGTACAGTACCATCTGCAATACTTTCAATAGTTTCAAGCAGAAGCTGCGCACCTTTTTCTTTCAGTTCGTCATGCAGCTCGCCCATGTTCATTTCTTCGCCGATAGGTACAACTACCTTTGCCAACATATCTCCTGTGTCCATGCCGATATCCATCTGCATAATAGTTACACCGGACTCTTTTTCGCCATTTAAAATAGCGTAATGAATGGGCGCTGCTCCGCGATATTTTGGCAGCAGAGAAGCATGTACATTAATGCAGCCATATTTCGGCAAATCAAGAATATCTTGGGAAAGCAGCTGTCCAAAAGCCGCTACAACAATCAGCTCCGGCTGCATATCACTCAAAATCTGAACAAATTCCGGCGTTTTTACCCTCTGCGGCTGATAAACAGTATACCCCTTAGATAAAGCATATTCTTTGACTGGTGTCATCAGCATCTGTCTGCCGCGTCCTTTCGGCCTGTCCGGCTGAGTAACAACGCCAACTATTTCATGTTTGCCGGATTCAGCTAATGCCATCAAACTGCCCACAGCAAAATCCGGTGTTCCCATAAATACTATACGCATTCTTTCACCCACATTATCTTACTCAATCATTTTTTCTTTCGGCTTCGGCATAATGCTTTTAGCCTTATCAATAAACAACACACCATCCAAATGGTCAAGCTCATGCTGTACTGCAATCGCCAGAAGTCCATCAGTCTGCAGCAGCATACGCTTGCCATTACGGTCAGTAAATTCACATTCTACATATTCGGCTCTTTCTACTTCGCCTTCATAATCAGGCACAGACAGACAGCCCTCGCCGCCAATTACACTGCCTTCTTTTTTCACAATAACAGGATTAATCATTTCAATTAAACCTTCACCGACATCAATTACTACGATACGTTTAGAAACACCAACCTGCGGCGCAGCCAAGCCAACACCATCAGCAGCATACATAGTTTCTGCCATATCTTTTAAAAATCTCTGCAGTTTTTTATCTATTTTTTTGACCTCTTCGGCCTGCATGCGCAGGACGGGATTGCCTGCTACAACAATATCTAACTTAGACAAAATAAGCCTCCCAAAATTTAAATTTCGTAAATTATATTATAACACAAAAAGTAATTTCTTATCAAATAACGCTTAAAGGGTCAACATCAAAATAAAGGTTACGCATCTCTTTAAACTCACTGTTCAAAAGAGCATCTTTCACCGGCTGTAAATTTTTTGCTTTAACTAAAATATTAAAACGATACAGATCGCGTACCTTGGCAACCAGCGCCGGAAATGGCCCTAATATCAATACATCCTGCAATTGATTCTGCAGCTGCAGGCTTTGAAGATAATTTACCGTTCTCTGCGCCAGCGTCAGTGCCGCTTCTTCTTTTTCATCCCACACAGTCATTTTCAGCATCTGCGCAAACGGAGGATAAAAAAGTTCTTTTCTGTCTGCCAATTCTCTTGCTGCAAAGGCTTCATAATCCTGTTTAGCTGCTAAGCGAATAATCTGATTATCCGCATCATAAGCCTGAAAGATTACATGTCCCTGCCTGCTGCCGCGCCCAGCTCGTCCTGCCGCCTGAGTCAGCAGTGAAAAAGTGCGTTCTGATGCGCGAAAATCCGGTAAATTAAGCATACTGTCAGCAGATAAAACACCTACTAAGGTAACATTAGGAATATCGTGTCCTTTCGCTACCATCTGTGTACCGATAAGTACATTATACTCTCCCTTAGAAAACCTGCTGAGAATATCTGCATGAGCAAATTTAGCTACAGTCGAATCCTGATCCATACGCAGTACTCGTACTTCCGGCAGCGCCATAATTTCCTGTTCCGCTTTCTGCGTACCGGTGCCAAAAAATTTTATCCGCTTGCTGTGGCAGGATGGACATTCCGTCGGTATCGGCATTGTGTTGCCGCAATAATGGCAGCGCATATCTTCATTGCTGCTGTGATAAACCATTGCTACAGAACAATGAGAACAAACTATGGACATACCGCAGTCACGGCACATCACAAAAGTTGAAAAACCTCTTCTATTGAGCAAGACAATAGCCTGCTCACCATCTGCAGCAGTATTGACCAGTGCCTGTTTCAGCTGGCGCGATAAAACACTGAAATTTCTCTGCTGCAGCTCTTCACGCATATCAACTATCTCTACCTTGGGCAGCTCACTGCCGTTAGCACGCTTAGTTAAGCGCAGATGAATATATTCTCCTGCACATGCTTTCTGATATGTTTCTATATCCGGTGTCGCACTGCCTAAAATCAGTACAGCCCCTGTATTATGACACCGCTGCAAGGCTACATTACGTGCATGATAATTAGGTCTTTCTTCCTGTTTATAACTGCTCTCATGCTCTTCATCGATGATTACAAGGCCTAAATTTGCAAAAGGAGCAAATACAGCACTGCGCACACCAATCAAAACCCTTGCCTGCTCTGTACGCATTTTATACCATACATCACCACGCTCATTTTGTGATAACTTACTGTGAGCAACTGCAACTGCATCACCAAACCAAGCCTGAAACCTTTTTACCAGCTGCGCAGTTAAGGCAATTTCCGGCACCAATACTAATACCTGCTTACCTTGGCTTAAAGCTTGCTGTGCTGCACGCAGATATATTTCCGTCTTACCGCTGCCGGTAATTCCCTGCAAAAGAAAAGTACTGCCGCTGCCTTTTGCCAAAGCAGAGTGAATCTTTTCTAATGCAGCTGCCTGTTCACCGGTCAGCTGTAAACTTTCTCCCTGCGTCAGTTCATTCGTATAACTGTTTCGCAGTACTCGTTTTTTTCCTTCGTCCAATAAGCCCTTTGTTAATAATGTTTTTACCGTACTTTTACTTATTTGTCTTGCTTCTGCTTCCTGCATGGAGAGCCAAGCATTCTCTGCAAAAATATGTAAAGCTGCCAGCTGTCGCTGCAAAACTTTTTTCTCGCTGCCGGACATTAAAAATTCTCTGCCGGCTGCATTTATTTTATAGGCTAAAACACTTTTTTCTTTCAGTCTTTCTTCATATCGATAATAAAGCAGTTTTCCTGTTTCATCCTTAACTGCCTGTCGTTTTATACTCGTCTTTCCGGGAACAAAAAGGCGCATTGCTTCTGCTAAGGAGCACATATAATATTCTGACAGCCATTTGGCCGTAGACAGCATTTCATCATCAAACCACGGCTTATCACCAAGCACTGCTTCTACTGCTTTAAGCTGCTCAATATTTTCCGGCACAGACCGACGTCTGACAATAAAGCCTTCAGTTTTCTGCGCACCAAAAGGCACAACAACCCTCCAGCCGCTGTCAAGAAAACTCATCGCTTCCGACACACTATAGGTAAATTGCTTAAAAAGGCTCTTTACCGGCAAATTTATGGCAACATCAACGCAGAACATAGCTCCTCCAAAATACTTATTCTATGTATAATATTCTCTTTAATTAACAGAAATCCTGTTAGCAGAATACTTTTGCAAGCAAAAAGCCGACACCCAAAAGGTGTCGGCTAACAAACGATATAAGATTACAGACCAGCCTGTTCTTTTAAAGCTGCTGCCTTATCAGTATGTTCCCAAGGCAAATCTACATCAGTACGGCCAAAATGCCCGTAAGCTGCAGTTTGCTTGTAAATAGGACGCAGCAAATCAAGCTCTTTAATAATACCATTAGGACTCAGAGAGAAATTCTTTTTAACCAATTCAGCAATTTTCTCTTCATCAATTTTTGCTGTACCAAAGGTTTCTACCAGCACGGAAACAGGCTGCGCTACACCGATAGCATAAGCCAGCTGAATTTCGCACTTGTCAGCAAGTCCAGCAGCAACAATGTTTTTAGCAACATAACGTGCTGCATAAGCTGCACTGCGGTCAACCTTAGAAGGATCTTTACCGGAGAAAGCACCACCGCCATGACGAGCCATACCACCATAGGTATCAACAATAATTTTGCGGCCAGTTAAACCGGAGTCGCCTTGCGGTCCACCGATAACGAATCTGCCAGTCGGATTAATATAATATTTAGTAGCATCGTCCAGCATATCAGCAGGAACAACCGGTTTGATAACCTGTTCGATTATATCTTTTCTGATTTGTTCATTGGTAATTTCCGGTGCATGCTGAGAAGAAATTACTATGGTATCGATACGTACAGGTTTGCCATCTTCATATTCAACAGTTACCTGAGTTTTTCCATCCGGACGCAGATACGGCAGTACACCGGTCTTACGTACTTCAGTAAGTCTCAAAGCCAGTTTATTAGCCAAATAAGCCGGCATCGGCATATAGCTTTCAGTTTCATTGGTAGCATAACCAAACATCATACCTTGGTCACCAGCACCAATCTCTTCCTCAGCAGCATTGCCTTCTTTTGCTTCAAGCGCTTTGTCTACACCCATAGCAATATCAGGAGACTGTTCATCAATAGATACCAAAACACCGCAGGTGTTGCCGTCAAAGCCGTATTTAGCACGGTCATAACCAATGTTGATAACGGTATCACGAGCAATCTTCGGAATATCTACATAGCATTGAGTAGAAATTTCACCTACTACATGAATCTGACCGGTAGTTACCACAGTTTCACAAGCAACACGGCCTTTAGGATCTTTGCTTAAAATAGCGTCTAATACAGCATCAGAAATCTGGTCTGCTATTTTATCAGGATGTCCTTCAGTAACAGACTCGGAAGTAAATAATTTTCTCATAAAATAAGGCTCCTCTCGTTTTCTTTCATAAAAAAGGCGTTCTCATACGAGAACGCCACTACTACATATAGCATTCTCATCTTACGATTACTCGCAGGACTTAGCACCGTTTACAGCAGTTACTCTGCAATGGTTGCTGCGGTTTCACAGGGCCATTCCCTCCGCCGCTCTTGATGAGTAGTATTTATTTTTCTTGCTTATTATAATCTACATTATGCAAATTAGCAATAGTTATATGTAAAATATTACAATTTAAACACAATTCTTATTTACTGTTTTTTAATTGCATAACAGTATCAAGCAGCTTTGCTGCTACCTCTGTTTTAGGCATCTGTTCCAAAGAACATACTTTGCCGTCAGGGAAAAGGAATTTTACGATGTTGGTGTCAGCATTAAAGCCTGCACCTGCTGCCGTTACATCATTAGCAACAATCATATCAAGATTCTTCTTAACAACCTTTTCTCTGGCATTCTCCAACAGATTTTGCGTTTCAGCAGCAAATCCTACCAAAATCTGATGTTTTTTACGGCTGCCCAATTCCTTAAGAATATCAGGATTCTTATCCATGACAACAGTGAGTGCATCATCTGTTTTCTTCTTAATTTTCTGGTCTGCCACATCATGCGGACGGTAATCAGCTACAGCAGCAGCCTTGATTACTATATCTACACTATCATAAGCTTTTAAGCAGGCATCCAGCATTTCAGCAGTTGTTTCTACCTTACATGCCTTTACATTAGGAGGCACAGCTAAAGCAGAAGGACCTGTAACAAGCAGTACATCCGCGCCACGCTCTGCAGCAGCCTGAGCTATAGCATAACCCATCTTACCGCTGGAACGATTACCAACAAAACGCACCGGGTCAATAGGTTCTCTTGTACCAGCTGCAGTAACCAGCACTTTCAAACCGCGCATATCACCTTCACGTTTAGCAATAAATTCTTTAATAAAGTCAACAATCTGCTGCGGTTCAGGCAGTCTTCCTGCTCCGGAAGTACCACATGCCAGCATTCCAACTGCCGGAGGCATTACAGTTATGCCTCTCTGCTGCAATTTAGCAATATTTTCCTGGGTAGCAGGATTTTCATACATACCAGTATTCATAGCCGGGCAGACAATTATCGGAGCCTGCGCAGCCAGCAATGTCGTAGACAATAAGTCATCAGCAATACCGCAGACCATCTTGGCAAGAATATTGGCCGTAGCAGGTGCCACAACAAAAACATCAGCCCAATTTGCTAACGCAATATGTTCGACATTAAACTCCTGATTGCTTTCCCACATGGATACGGCAACCTTATTACCGCTGATTTCCTTAAATGTAAGCGGAGTTACAAATTCCTGTGCGTGTTCAGTCATTACTACACGCACTTCTGCACCCTGTTTGCGCAGACGACTTACAAGATCAACCGCCTTATAAACAGCAATACCACCGGTAACACCTAAAACAATCTTCTTACCTTTCAGCAAAATTGCTTCCTCCCGTTAATTAAACGTTCTTAGTACGTTCGTAAGTAATTACGTCTTTGGAAATTTCTTTCAGTGCAGTGCTTACTTCTTTTTCAGCAGCATTTACACCCGGAACAGTAAGCTCACGAGCACGTTTTGCAGCCAAAATAACTAAAGTATATTTGCTGTCGACTTTTTCAGCCAAATAATCGATGGACGGATTAACCATAGACATGATTTAGTCACTCCTTCTCTGTATTCTTCTTACTTTTGCATATCTTATCAACAATAAAATAAGTTCTGGCAACACGGTATCTTTCTGCATCCATGATTGTCAAAATTTTATTAGCAGCCTTTTCTACAATGTCATTGACAATAATATAATCGTATTCAGCCGCATAGGTTAATTCACTGGCAGCAGAAGCCATTCTGCGTTTGATAACATCCTCGCTGTCGGTACCACGTTTATAAATTCTCGCAGACAATTCATCTAAAGACGGCGGCACGATAAACACAAATACCCCCTCGGGGAAACGCTGCTTAATCTGCAATGCCCCCTGGATATCAATCTCCAGCAGTACATCCTTGCCTGCATTAAGCAAATCCATAACATACTGTCTGGGTGTACCATAATAATTGCCGTAAACTTCTGCATATTCCAGCAATTCGTCAGCAGCAATCATTTCTTTTACCTGCTCAACAGTTTTAAAAAAATAATTAACACCGTCTACTTCGCCTACACGCGGCTGGCGGGTAGTTACTGATACAGAATAACCCAAGTCCGGCAGCTTTTCGCGCAGCAGCTGGCAAATAGTACCCTTGCCTGCTCCGGACGGGCCAGATACAACAAGCAGGACTCCCTGCGGTTTTACAGTTTTTTCCATTTTCTTCCCTGCCTATTCTTCATCTTCATCGTCAGTTTGAATCAAACGATTAGCAACAGTTTCCGGCTGTACAGCAGAAAGTATAATATGACCACTGTCAGTCACAACCACAGCACGAGTACGTCTGCCGTAAGTAGCATCAATCAGCATACCTTTGTCACGTGCTTCCTGAATGATACGTTTGATAGGAGCGGATTCCGGACTGATAATGGAAATAATCCGGTTGGCCGCTACAATATTGCCGAAGCCGATATTTATAAGCTTAATGTCCATTAAACCGCTGACCTCCTGCTATTCAATATTCTGAATCTGTTCTCTGATTTTTTCTATTTCAGCCTTAATTTCTACTACTATCTGCGCTAAGGTATAATCATTAGCCTTGGAAGCAATAGTATTGGCTTCACGATTAAATTCCTGAATCAAAAAGTCAAGTTTACGTCCTACCGGCTGGTCTGACGCAATAATCTGTTTAAACTGTTTGATATGGCTCTTTAATCTTACTATTTCTTCGGTGATGCTGGCACGGTCAGCAAATACAGCAACTTCCTGCAAAATTCTTTCTGGTTCTACAGTAATATTATGCTCTGCCAGAAGGCCATTCAGTCTTTCAGTAAGCTTCGCCTGATATTCTGCAACAACCTGCGGAGAACGCTGTTCAATAAGCGCCAGTTTTTCAGCAATCAAGTCAGCACGATAAATAAAGTCACCGTAAATGTTGCCACCTTCTACAGTACGCATCTTAACCAGATTATCCACTGCCATGGAAACAGCAGTTTCAACCTTCGGCCACACACTTTCTACATCAAAAAAGCCTTCCTTAACATTGATGACATCCTGACAGCGTGCCAGATACATTACCTCAGCAGCAGTATTGATACCGATATCATTTACGCCAATGGAAGCACCGATTTCCTGCAAAGCCTGATGATAGGCAGCAGCCAGCTTCTTATCCACCTTTAAAGTACAGTTTTCACTGCTGGTATAATCAGCATTTATATACACGTCAATACGTCCACGATTTACCGTTTTCAGGATGGTCTTGCGGATTTTATCCTCCAGTGGATTCAAAAAGCGCGGCAACCTGATGGATACTTCGTTATAACGATGGTTGACAGTTTTCATCTCTACCGTAATGGAAAAATCATTATCTTCATACTCACCGCGCCCAAAGCCGGTCATACTTTTCAGCACAGAACGCCTCCTAACTCTTGCTTAAGGAAATTTTACTATACTAACAAAAATAAGCTTCACTTATCTTGAACATTTATTATAGCATATTTTTCGGCTTTTTTCAGCGTTTTTCCAAATTTAACGCGAAAATTCTTCTCCGCTTATTAAAAATACGCCTAACTTATGCCCATATTTTCAGCAGCTTTGCTATAATATAAACATCATAATAAAGGAGTTTGCCATGAATTTAGAAGGTCTTACACTAAAACTACTTACAGATTATTTAAATAAAAATCTTTTAGGCAGTAAAATCTATAAAATCTCTATGCCTACACCACATTCACTGCTGCTTTTGGTAAAACGTGAACGTTCTACAGCAGCAGTTTTGGCAGATCTTGGCGGCTGCGGCCCTGTCATCTATCTGCCCGATAAACTGCCGGAAAATCCTGATACACCGCCGGCTTTCTGCATGCTGCTGCGTAAGCATCTGGAGGAAGGGCGCATTAACATAATTACGCAAAGCGGACTGGACCGTGTTATTACTTTTGAAGTAGATATGTTAGGCGCCAGCAGCAAAATTATTACTAAAAAAATTGTCTTCGAGCTGACAGGCAAAAACAGCAATATCATTCTTGTACAGGATAATATTATTTTGGATGCTTTAAGACATGTTAATGCTCAGCAAAGCAGTTATCGTACTATCTTGCCCGGCAAAGAATATGTTTCACCCCCGCCCCAGGAAGGACTTAATCTTCTTGAATCCGGCCCAGCAGCCATTGCTGAACAAATCACTGCGATTCCAGCGGCTAACATTCTCAAGGCCTTAATCAGCGGCACTACCGGCATCGGCAAAAGTACTGCACTTGCCTTGCTGCAGACTGCAGATATCCTGCCCAATCAAGTAGCATTGGAAAATGCTGAAAAAAACAATCTTACAAAACAAATAACTTTATTACAGCATAATATGCAGTACCAGGAAAAGGTTTATGCTGTTATCGGCAAAACCAATCAGGTCAAAACGCTCCTTGTGATGCCTCCCGTGCAGCCGGAAGCAGGAACTCATATCAAAGAATTTGCCTGCATTAATGATGCTGTAAATTTTGCTGCTGCTTTAAAGCCAATCCAGCTGCCGAAACATGAACAGCTGCAAAAAATAACGACAGCAGAAATTTCCCGCCAAAAGAAAAAACTGCTTGTACTGCAAAACGATTTGGACAAAGCACAAAATGCTGAAGAACAAAAAATATATGCCGATACTCTCATGGCAAATATCTACCAGATAAAAAAAGGACAAGCTAAAGCCAGCCTGTATAATATCTACGACAACAGCCTCGTGGAAATAGCTCTTTCCCCAGAGTTGACTGCAGTTGAAAACGCCCAGGCTTATTATAAGCGCTACAACAAATATAAACGCGCACAAACAGAACTATGCCAGCAAATTATTGCTACAGAAGATTTACTGCAATATCTCGGCAGTATAGAAGCTTCATTGCTGACAGCAGTAACTAAGACTGAAATAGAAGAAATTTCTCAGGAGCTTACTGCAGCTGGCCTCATACGTGATAACAAAAAGAAAAATAAGCTGTCAGCAGCTAAACCACAGCCCTTACAGCTGCGTATTAGTGATGACAGCACTGTCTATATAGGTAAAAATAACCGCCAAAATGATTATGTTACTTTCACTATCGGCGGTCCCAATGATTTATGGTTCCATACCAAAGACATACCTGGCTCACATGTTATCTTAAAAACATCATTGCCGCAGCCTGCAGAGCAGGACATTGATATTGCTGTCCAGCTGGCTGCTTATTTCAGCAAAGCTCGCAGCAACAGCAATATTCCTGTCGACTGCACGCAACGCCGTTTCGTTAAAAAACCCAGCGGCAGCAAACCCGGTTTTGTTATTTTTACCAATCAAAAAACTTATTTCACTACTCCAGATGAAACAAAAATCAACCAAATCCTGGAAAATAAAACTTTATAACAGCTTTTTAGCAAATATACCCAGATACTCGTGCAGAGCAAGATAACTTACGGTCAAAGCATCCTGCTGCGGTACAAAGCTGAAAATATTTACGTTAATGTACTCACTGCTTTGGTAATCGCAGGGATATGGCAGAAAAGTAAAATAGGAGTCTATATTTTGACTTTCAAAATTCAGCAGACTGCGCCGCATATGAAAAGCAGAGGTAACTAGAACGATTTTTTCAAAACCACGTTCACGGCATATAGCTAAGGCATTAGCAGCATTTTCTTCAGTATTTCTGGCTTGATTTTCTACCAGAATCATCTCTTTTGGCACATTCAAATTAAGTAATATATTTCTGCTGATACGTGCTTCATTGCCGGATTCTGCAAAAACTTGTCCGCCTGTTACGAGAAGTGGTATCTGCATTCTTTTCTGTAGCTGCGCTGCCGTAAGCAAACGATTGGCAGAAAAGCCACCTAACTCGCCTTCACTGCACAATACGCTACCTCTTGCAGATGCTCCTCCGCCTAATACTAAGATTACATCAGCCTGCTCTATTTGCGCCGTGTGAATATTTTCCAATGGCCGCATCAGCAAACCTGAAACTAAGTTAGTAGATAATAAATACAATACTGCTGTTATAACAGCAGCTAAATAACGTCCTCGCTGTTTATAATAAAATAAATACACCGATAAAAATACTAACAGCACTACAAAGATACCCGGAGGCAGCAATAAGGCAGCAATTATTTTCTGTACATAAAGCATAAAAGTTACCTCCTTCTTTACCCAGATATTAACGGCAATCTGTATTCCTGTCAATAAGTAAAAAATTCTGAAACATAAAAAATCCGCCAGTATTTACTGGCGGATTTTTTATTCACTTATTGAAATTCTACTTTTAAATGCTGACGTTCAGGCATTCTTTTAAATTTATACTTAGGATAACCTAACATCAAAGTACCAACAATCTTATGCTTAGGCGGTACATTAACCAAATCAAGCAACGGCTGGTAACCGGCAATACCGCAGGATTGAATAAAACCTGCAATAGTAGTGCCAAGGCCAATAGTAGGAGCAAATAATTCAGCATAAGCCCAGCACTGTTCTGCATTACTTACACCTGTAACATTCAGTCTTCTTGCCAAAGCAAACACTAAGACCGGTGCATGACGGGCAATAATATCCTGTCCCCGCTCGCGATAAGCACGCAGTACTGTCATAAAATAGCGTTTATTTTCAGTACCGGCAGCAACTTCTTCATCCATCCAATCAGCTACGGCATCAGCAATAGCTTTTATTTTTTCTTGATCTCTGATGACGATATAATACATACCCTGAGAATTACCGGCAGTAGGTGCATAACGGCAAATATCTAAAAGTCGGGTAATTTCTTCTTCGGTAGGTATTGCATCCTTAAAAGTACGCACACTTCTGCGCATACGCAAAAACTCATACGCAGTATCCGCAGCAAGTACAGGCATAGTAACAGGGCGCTGTTTTTCCAGTGGAGTATATTTATTATCCAAAGCGCCAACCGGACAAATTGCAACACAATGACCGCAGCTCATGCAGCCACGATCAAAATGACATTCCGGACCGTTCTCCCCCATTGTAAGGATGCAAGACGGACAGCTCTCTACACAAATACCGCACTTTAAACATTTTTCCTGATTAACCTGTAATAAATCCACTTAAAACACCTCAGTCTTCAAAACAAATAAATTCCAGCCCGCTGAAATCCGTCATATAACGGGCATCCTTATAGGCCTTGGAAATAAGCTCCTTATCTCCTTTTTCCACACCTTCTGCATTAGCTAATCCCAAATAAGCACATGCTGATTGGGCATTAAAATTTTTAGCCTGTTCCAAAAGAGCAGTTTTATCAGCATCGCTGATTTTGCCTTTGTTCGGATATATATCTGTAGAAGCTATAATAAATGTCAGCTGTTCTCCGCTTTTCGCAACAACATGCGGCAGGCTTCTTTTATCCGGCTGGGCAAAATCAATCTCATATCCCTTATTTTCCAGATATTGAATCAGTACCTGCAGTCCGAATTCATGAATTTCTTGTTCACTCATTAACTCTCTGCTCATTATTACACTCCCATTACTTCATAATATTATTTTAAACATATCTGACTATTCAGTCAACATTCTCTTTCTCATAAAAAGAAACCCATTGGTATAGAAGCATCTATCCTCTGGGTTCTTTAAACTATAAGACTATTCCTCTCCTATTACAAGCACCTCGGGCTGCAAATACACACCATGAGCTGCCATAACACGATCCTGAACATCCTTAATCAGCTGCAATACATCTGCAGCAGTAGCATTACCTATATTGACAACAAAACCGGCATGCTTTTCAGAAACTTGTGCACCGCCTACAGTATAACCTTTAAGCCCTGTCTGATCAATAAGCGTTCCGGCAAAATATCCCGGCGGACGTTTAAACATACTACCTGCACTGGGCAGTTCAAGAGGCTGCTTGCTGATACGACGCTGACTGAAATCATCCATCTTGGCATAAATATCACTCTGCGTAGCCTTTTTTAAAGTAACAGTTACAGATGTCACAATAAGTCCGCTATTTTGCAGCGCAGTCTTTCTATAGGCAAATTGCAAGTCATCCGCTGATAAAACAGTAACTTTACCTGCTGCATCCATTACTCTGACTGATGATACTACATTAGCCATTTCACCATCATAGGCACCTGCATTCATATATACTGCACCGCCGATACTGCCAGGAATACCTACAGCGAACTCCATACCAGTAAAAGAATTTTCTGCGGCCTTTCTGGATGCCAGTGCCAATGAAACACCACTGCCAAAAGTAATACCGTTTTCTTCAACCTTGATTTCGTTCAGCATGTTTCCCAGCTTGATTACCAAACCGCGAATACCTTTATCACGAACAAGCAGATTGGAACCATTACCAATCAAAGTTACGGGAATATTATTGGCAGCTGCTTTTTGCAGCAAATTGCTCAGCTCAGTTTCATTTTTAGGCATAGCCATCATATCTGCGGGACCGCCGATACGGAATGATGTATGCCTGCTCATCGGTTCATCCAACAGCAAAGGTCTATCAGTGCAACCGGCAAAAACATCCTGCAATTTGAGGCTCTTCATTATTTTTCACCAACAACTTCTTTTACTACATCATTAATAGATTTAGTAATATCTGCCATCATCATCTGGAAACGCATAAATGCATTGAGATATTCCATAGCTTCGCTTTTCAAAGCCAGCAGATTATATAGGCTCTTAATTTTTTCAGTTTTTTCGGCAGGAGGTTCCTGTCCTTGATATTTGGCAATTTCGACTTCCTGATTCAGCTGCAGGAATTCATCTACCAATTTTTTGGTTTCAGGCTCCTTAGCCAGCAGTTCATTTGCTTCTTTTAATTTTTTAAATTCATGGCTTTCACGCATTGCTTTTGCCAGTTCATTAGCACAATCATAAACGTTCATTTATTTCACCTCAGTAAATATAGATATTAATTTAAAGACTCCAAAGGAAGGTTAAGATGCGCATATTTTGAACAATCGCCATATTCAAAATGCCACCATTCCATTTCTATACCGGAAAATCCATGTTTCGTCATTATTTCTCGCAGCAGACTGCGCAGATAACGCTGTTTTTCCGTACCTCCTGCGTAGGAAGAATATTGCCTCATAGATGGTTCATCAAAACCACTTATCATTTCAACAGGATTTCCTGTTGTTAAATCATAAAGACTTACATCAACAGCTAAACCAGTATTATGTACGCTTCCTTTTACGTCAGGATCTTCCAACATAAACTTTTTATTGTCGGGCAAAGCTAAATATGCCAGTTTGCTTATTGCCCATGGACGATAAGCATCCCAGACCATAATACCATAACCCCATGTATTAAGCTCTTTGCTTACCTTCTCCAAAGCAGCTGCAGTTTCAGCTGCTAAATACATGTTTTGAGACTTATACAGCGGAGCACCAAAACAGTTATCACTGCCAGCATAAACAGATACCAATTTAAGCCCGGAAATATTTGCCAGATTTACCAGCTGAGCCTGTGCCCCTGCCGCCAAAGCAGCAGGCATTACTGCCTTATCAGCATCACTGCGCAATTTTTCCCAGTCATTCACGGCAGGTAGTCTGAACGGCAAAGCATTCTCACCATTGCCAGTACCTAAAAAATAGCGGCTATAGCGATGTCCGCCTACTTTACAGGTTATGCCATAACCATCCTTATCTCTTTCAAAGCTTACATTAGCTTCTGAACCGGTAATAGGCCCAGCTTCATTCATCAGATAAGAATCAAAATGCTCTTTCTGCAAAGGAAAAATATTGGCTTTGGCAAAGCAATTATCTTCTCGTAAAGTACGATATAACAGCTCAAGATTGCCATCATTTTCTCGAATCAGGATATTCTCGCCATTACCATAATAAAATCCAAGAATATATTTTACATCCTTAGGCACATCGGCAGGTGCTCCGGCAATAGCCATCCCCTGCCAGCAGAAAATCAGGCCGGCGCATACACCGGCCAGAAATTTATTCATTTTCATTATTGAATCAGCTCCCTGCGTACATCTGCCAAAGCATTAAGACGCTTACGTACCTTATCAATATCGTTTAAATCAATGGTACAGGATATAACTTCTTCTTCCATACCGCCTTCAGCTAAAATTTCTCCGCTGGGAGCAACAAGCATAGAATGTCCGTAAAAAGGAGCTCCTTTAAACTGTCCGGAACAGTTGACTGCCAAAAGGAAGATATGATTTTCAGCAGCTCTGGCCTGAGCCAATAAACGCCAGATATCTCCTCTTGACTCCGGCCATTCAGCCGGGCACACTATAATCTTTGCGCCCTGTAAAGCCAGATGACGATATAACTCAGGAAATCTTAAATCATAACAGATGGTAGACGCACAGCAAATATCATCCAGATAAAAGCTCTTAAAATTATTACCTGGAGCAAAAAATTCCTCTTCATTGAAAAGTCCAAACAAATGTACTTTATCATAAAGACTGACAATTTTGCCATCCCTGTTTACCGCTGCAGCTGTATTATAAATTTTACCATCATGCAGCATTGGTACGGAACCGGCAATAATATTACAGCTGTACTGTGCTGCTATACGACATACTTCCTGCATTACCGGACTATCTGGCGTTTCTGCCTCCTGCTGCAATCTTCCCAGAGAATAACCCGTAGTCCATATCTCAGGCAGAACTACCAAATCATGAGTAGCTGCAGCATCTTCCAGCATACGTAAGCCTCTGTCTACATTTGCTGCTTTGTTCTTTTCCAAAATCAGCATCTGCAGCAGTGCTATTTTCATAATACGCGCTCCTTGGGCATTTTGCCGCTGCTTACCAGACGGTTAATCAAGAATTTTTCCAGCTTGCGAGTGCAGCGGGTAATAAAATGCTCTTTGCCACCCAAAGATTGTACCCAAACAACAGGCAAACCAGAAAGCTTAGCACCTAATACATCAGTCAGCAACTGATCGCCGACAAACAAAATCTTGCCGCCGCCCATACCTTTAACGATACGTTTGTAGCTGAGAGGCAAAGGTTTTGCCGCACGCATAACAGCACCTAAACCTGTTTGACGTACAATACCTTTAATACGGTCGCCGCCATTATTGGAAATAAGCGCAACATTGATACCCTGCTGATGCAGCTGACGAATCCATGTCATTGCTCTGGGACCAACAAGATTTTTGTCACGTGGCAGAAGGGTATTGTCGATATCAACAACAATCTTCATATAACCATTGCGTTTCAACCATTTCGGAGAAAGATCAAACAAACTTTTTATTCTGTAATCTGGACACACATACTTTAACATCATACTACCTTACCTTTTGGAAATTTTATTTCAAATGTCGTTCCTACACCACATTTGCTGATTACTTCGGCTTTTGCGCCATGCATGCGGATAATTTCTTTGGCAATAGCAAGTCCTAAACCAGTTCCCGGTACATTGCGGCAATGGGATTTATCAACCTTATAGAATCTTTCCCAAATGAAAGGAATATCTTCTTCAGGAATTCCCGGGCCTTCGTCGGCAACAGTAAGAAGAACTGAACCATCCTCCAATTTTTTCGCACCTAATGATACAGTACCATTTTCAGGCGAATATTTCAAGGCATTATCACTTAAAATAAGTACTAATTGCACCATTTGGTCACCATTACCCAAAATTCTGATGCTTTCATCCGCATGAACATTAAAAGTGACATTGCGTTTTACGCTCTTTACCATCAGCTTTTCTGCTACATTACGGATAATTGCCGCCAGCGGCAGTTCTTCCATATTGCTCTGTGACAGTTCGTCACTTGCCTGCAGTCTGCTGATATCGAGCAATTCTCTTACCATACGCTCCAAACGGATAGTTTCTTCATTGATTAAGCCGCGATAACGCTGGATTAACTCAACATCTGTTACCATACCGTCGGAAATAGCTTCGTTGTAACCACGGATAATTGTAATTGGTGTACGCAGTTCATGAGATACATTAGCAACAAAATCCCTGCGCATTTTTTCTGTTCTCTCCATCTTGGTTACATAAGCATCTAAATCTTTACCCAGTGAATTAAGTGCATTGCCAAGTTCGGCAATCTCGTCATCTCCAGTAACATCCACACGTTTGGAATAATCGCCTGATGCCATAGCTGTTGCACTATTCTTCATGGTGATAAGAGGCTTGATAATTAACTGCGATAACCTTCTTACGAGAAACAAACTGAAAATCAGCGCTATTATACCGACAATCGCAGTATAAATATAAACGTTGCGCAAGAAGTTATCAAAACCACTTAACGGCTCTGTCATCAAGATAGCACCGTTAGTCTTGGTAACAGGATCTCGATAAGGTACACCTACCAAAATAACCTGTTCCTTATAATATGGGTGGAAAATCTGTGATTTAACAGACTTACCGGCATAAATATCCTTTAAAATCACCTTGACCTTATCAGAGAGCTTGCCTCTTTTAATCTCCTGGTCAAGCATAGCTGTTCCTTCAGCCGTTTGCAGTCTGTTATTGTTTTCTCTTGTACTGCTCAGATTGAAGAAATAATTCAGGACATCTTCTCCATCGTCTTTTTTCTCGTCTACATAAGACGCAGCCAGCAATTCATACTTATCATTGAAAAGCCAGATACGCGCTCCTACTAAACGGTCAACAGCAATAATATAACGATGCAGAGTATCACGGTCATTCATTCTGATAAAATACTCAATGGTTTCAGCCATCTCATTGCCTTTATCAGCCAGCTCATGCTCCTTGATTTTAAAGAAATAGTCTGCAATAAGATAGGAAATACCTGCCGTTACGCCGACTACAATAACCACGATGATAGCCATAAAGCTATACATCAGTCTGGTACTTAACGATTGTTTCATCGCTTATTCCTTAACCTCAAACTTATAACCTACGCCCCAGATTGTAGTAATATCCCAGCTGGAATCAGGCGGAATATTTAATTTCTGTCTGATTCGTTTGATATGGGTATCTACAGTGCGGGTATCGCCGTAATAAGAATATCCCCAGATGGTTTCCAGTAGCTGATTTCTGGAAAATGCCTTACCAGGATTGGAAGCCAAACACCACAGAAGCTCCATTTCCTTAGTGGTAAAGGTCATCTTGTGACCAAAAGCAGTTACCTGATATTCATCCATATCAATAACCAGACCATCATAGGTAATTCTGGAAACATCGCCTTTTTTCTCTTTGCTGCCAGTACGTCTTAAAACAGCCTTTACTCTGGCAACAACCTCACGGGAATTAAACGGCTTGGTAATATAGTCATCAGCGCCTATTTCAAGTCCTGCAATACGGTCGTCATCTTCATCCTTCGCAGTTACCATGATAATAGGCAAATCAGACATTTTTCTAACTTGCTTGCAGACCTCTATACCATCAAGCACGGGCATCATAATATCAAGCAGCAGGATATCAGGTTTTTCAGACTGTACTTTCAAAATTGCTGCCGCACCATCTTCAGCTTCGATTACTTCAAAGCCTTCTTTTTCAAAATAAATACGCAGAATCTCTCTGATCTGCGCTTCATCGTCAGCAATCAGTATTTTTTGTTTACTCATATTTTTCACTCCTGACCTAAACTACATTAGTGTATATATTATAACACATGTACCTTCGTTTACTGCCATCTTTCACAAAAGATTTTCAATCGCACAAATTTGTCAGAAGGTAAAATGTTTCAATAAGCTCTCTCTTTGTTTCCAGTCTGGGAGATTTTGGGTCAAAAAGTTTTTAAAACGGCTGCTGTGACTTGGCTCATAAAGATGAGCAAGCTCATGGACAATAATATACTCAAGACATTCTACCGGTAATCGCACCAAATTATAATTGATGGTTATCATCCTGATAAAAGTATTGCAAGTTCCCCAACGAGTTTTCATCTTGCGAATACGCCAGCCAGATGCTGTAAGCTGCAGACGCTTTTGCCAAAATGCAGCAAACTGTTCGATTTTCTGCGCCAACTGCTGTCGATATAATTTATCAATACATTTTGTTAGCTTTTCCGTACTGCTTTCTTCTATATTACCGGAAAAAATCACTTCATTTTCAGCAATGACAATTTTTTCTCTTCCAAGTATAAATCTTACAGCATACTTTTTTCCCCAGAGCCATAAGCTTTCACCAGCTGTTTCCTGCGCCGCAAAAACTAATCTCCTTTTAGCTAAAAAATCAAGTTTTTGCTGCAGCCAGTTCGCTTTGCTTAAAATAAACCGTTCAATATCAGCAGCAGGCATTCTCAGTGGTGCGGATATAACAGCCTGCAAAGTTTCCTGTTCAATACGCAGATACAGATTTTTTACAGGCTTGTGCCTGATTAGTATTTCGATACCGTTTACCTTTAAATATTCCTGTTTTGGCTTGACACTCATAATTTTTCGTGCAGCAGGAAACGCTGCAGCATTTTATTAAATTCCCAGGGATTCTTACCTTCATGGGTATTAAACTGATTCATAATAGAGTCTATCTCATCAGCATAATGTACGATAAAGGCTTCTTTAGTAGCACAAGATACCGGAGAACCTTTTTCATTATCGCCATGATGTGACAGAAGTATATGCTGCAACTGCTCTACCCTTGCTGCAGGAATTTTGAGTTTAGCTGCTACTTCCTGTACCATAAGCACAGACATAGAAATATGCCCTAACAAACGTCCTTCGTTTGTATAAGGAAAGCCTATATTGGAAGAAATCTCTTTTAATTTTCCTATATCATGAAGTAAAGCACCGGCGATAACCAAATCCTTATCCATATCACCAATCTGTTCAGCTAAAGCAAGCGCAATACCAGTAACATCTACTGAATGCTGCAGCAAGCCGCCAATATAAGCGTGATGCAGGCGCATACCAGCAGGATTTATTACAAACTGCTCATAAGTAGCTCCGCTGAAAATATTTTCCAGTAAAGCACGTAAGCCCGGAGTTCTTACCGCTTTAATATAATTACTTAATTTTCTTTTGTATTCCTCTTCATTAAAATTACCGCGCGGCAGCAGATGTCTGATATCATCTTCCGGCATTAAATCATCAATCTTTTGTACGATAACCTGCAAAGACATATCAGAAGCGAATTTATTAATATCTACACTGCCAGCTACCATAAAAGCCGTAGGACCTTCCAAATCACGCAGCTTGTCTACCAAACCAGCTTCAAAGCAAATAAAAGGTACTCTGCCGCTGTTATCTTCCAGTAAACCACGGGCAAAAACACCGCCATTAGAAGAATTGCCTATCTTCTGTACTCTGACCAATACAGCCTGACATATTTTCAGACCAGCTTTAAAATCGTTTATCATAAAATTACCTTCTTTAAAATTAAATATGTTTTAACAGCAAAGTTTCTGACGCCACATTGACTACAACATTCATATTCCTTTGAGCAAAACGCTGAGACAGACGATCTGCCAAATCATCCATAACAGGCAGTTCAGTAGGCTGGTGGCCTGCATCAATAACATTCAGTCCGCTGAAAACAGCTTGCTGAGCTTCATGATATTTAATATCGCCTGTCACCAAGGTATCTGCACCGCATAAAAGCGCCAATGAAATTAAATCACTTCCTGCACCTCCGCAAACAGCTACCTTATGTACTGGCTTACCTGCGTCGCCAACAGCAACATAATCTGCTCGCAATACTTTTTTTACCATAGCAGCAAACTCATGCAATGAACAAGCAGGAACAATACCAATACGACCCAAGCCATTGTCACTATCCAAAACATCCACACTGTCTAAATGGAGTTTTTTGGCCAGCACATCATTAACTCCGCTGCTTACACAATCCAGATTAGTATGAGCACTGTAAACAGCAATTCCTTTTTCTGCCAAAGTCAGCAGCAATTCCTGCTGCCATTCACTGTCAGTAACTCTCTTTAAACCTCGGAAGATAAGCGGATGGTGGGTAATAATCATATCAGCTTTCTGTGCTATAGCCTGCCGTACTACTTCACCAGTAATGTCTAAAGCTAAAAGCAATTTTTTTACTGCTTTACAGCGACGCCCCAACATTAAGCCCACATTATCCCAGTCTTCTGCCATCGCAGGAGGCGCTATTTCTTCCATAATCTTAATAATATCAGCTACATTTACACTCATCAGCTAAAGCCTCCAACTGTACCAGCAAACTGCTCATTTGCCGATATTTTGCACTTTCCTTTGCCTGACTGCTTTTCCCCATACTATTCAAAGTCTTTTGATAAGACAAAATCAACTTTTGCAGCTGCGCTGACAATAAAGTATGTTTTTCTGCCAGCAGGCAGGGACCGACTTCATATTCAGCATCAGAATACTTAGCACTTTCACCCCGTACAGCAACAATAATTTCGTAGAGATGGCTACCATCCTGCACAAGGTCTTCATCCGATAATTCCCAGCCATGCTCACACAGCCACCTGCGTAAAGACGGAGCACCGGCCATAGGCTGCAGCACCAGTATTTTTGTCTGCTGAGCAATCTCCATATCAGCTGACAAAATATCAATAATAGTGGTACCGCCCATACCTGCTATTGCAATACAGTCAGCTTCATTACTCTGCAAAACTTTCAACCCGCTTCCGCAGCGGACTTCTATCTTATCTTTCATTCCGTACATAGCTACTGTATTCTTAGCTGCCAGACAAGGCCCCTGCGCAATATCTCCTGCAATAGCAGAAGCAATCTTCTTTTGCTGCAGCAGCCACACCGGCAAATAAGCATGATCCGTACCAATATCAGCAAGTACGCATCCTTCAGGTACCTTATTGCCAATGCTCTCCAATCTCTTACCTATATTCATAATTCCTCCCGTAAAACTCTGATTCTAAAATAATATTATAGCATATTTTTTCTTAAAGAAAAAAGCTCTCCCCTTAGGGAAAGCTTTTCTCCTTACTTCTTTTTATTATCCTCAAACTGAGCCATATACAATTTGTAATATTCACCCTGCTGCTGCATAAGTTCTGCATGTGAACCCGTTTCCAAAATACCATCTCTGGATAAGACAATAATTCTATCTACATTACGAATAGTTGCCAAACGATGCGCAACTATTAAAGTAGTTCTGTTGCATGCTAACTGATTCAATGCTCCCTGAATATTTTTTTCTGTTTCATTATCCAACGATGAAGTAGCTTCATCCAAAATAAGAATAGGCGGATTTTTCAAAAATACACGGGCAATAGCAATACGCTGTTTTTGTCCACCAGAGAGCTTTACGCCTCTTTCGCCTAAAGCAGTGTCATACTGCTGCGGCAGCTGTTCAATAAAACGATCAGCCTCAGCCATCTTTGCAGCCTGAAGAATATCATCATCGCCAGCATCAGGTCTCCCATATGCTATATTACTTCTAACTGAATCAGAAAAGAGGAAAATGTCCTGCTGCACAATACCTATATTCTTACGAAGTGATGCAAGGGTCATATCTCTTATATCTATACCATCAATAAGAATTTTTCCCTGCTGCAGCTCGTAGAATCTTGGTACCAAACTGCAAATAGTACTCTTGCCTACACCAGTACTGCCAACAAAAGCAACAGTTTCGCCTGCCTTAACTTCCAAAGAAAAGTTTTTAATAACTGGCTCTTTGCCATCATAAGCAAAAGTTACATTCTCAAAACATATATTCCCCTGCAAAGAACCTGCTTCAATAGCATCATTCTTATCTCTGATTTCTGGCTGTACATTCATTAATTCTTCAAAACGCTGAAAACTTGCATAGCCTTTTTGATAAACTTCTGCCAATGCGTTTAAACGCAAAATAGGACGTACAAATATAGAAACATACAGTAAAAAAGCAATAAGGTCACTAATCTGCATTTGCTGATAAGCAATTAAAATACCGCCTACGACAATAATTACAAGATTAGTAATGTTGGAAAAGAAAACCATACTGGTGTTGGAATGTGCCAATAAGGAAAAAGACTTCCCTCTGGCTTTTAACAACTTATCCGCAGCAACATCAAGACGTTTAGTTTCTACATCCTCATTATTGAAAGATTGTATCAAACGTACAGCATTCAGACTTTCAGTAGTTTGCGCAGTAATATTACCTACCTGACTGCGTGCTTCTCGTCCGGCTTTTTTAAGCTTTCTATTTACTGTAACAGAATCATAAGCTTTGGCTAAAAGCAGCAAATTAACAATCAAAGCTAACTTCCAGTTCAGATAAAATAAAATACTTACCGTACCTAACATAAAAATAATGCAAACTAAAAGATAGTTAGGTCCTAAAAAAATTAACTCACGTATTTCACCGATATCCCCAACAATTCTTGAAACCAGTTGTCCCACACGCTGATTATCAAAATAGCGAAAGCTCATTGATTGAACATGCTTAAATAAGTCTCGGCGCATATCCCTTTCTATATATGCTCCTACTATTCTTCCGCTTACAGCTACTTTATAGTTTATAAAACAGTTAAACACATATAAGCATAAAAGACCGAAAGCAGCTTTTAATAGCAATGCTATATCAGATACAGGCAGTATTTCATTCATTATATAACGCATATATAACGGGAAAATTAATTCTATCAAAGAAGTTAATACTGCACCGCCAAGTGCAAGAAATAAAATCTTCTGATATGGTTTATAATATTTCAGCATTTTTTTAATCATGTATCACGACCTCCAAAAGATACTCTATATTATTACATAATTTTACCCATAGCGTCAAATAAGAAAAAATACTATTAAAAATACACAAAAAGAGAAAGCACTTACATTGTAAGTGCTTTCTCTTTTCTCTAA
>UQLS01000010.1 GCA_900541915.1 uncultured Phascolarctobacterium sp.
CTGATACTCCCCTATAAAAATGGCTATTTATCAACTGTTTGTTGTGACATAGCCTAAAATTATTATCCTGATAATAATTTCTGCTGGCAGGAAGTTTCTTTTGCAGGGCGAAATATTACAGCAAAACAGATTTGGAGGTGCTGTAATGTTAGTAACTACTACACCTGTGGTTGCAGGCAGAGAAATTGTAGAATATAAAGGTATCGTCTTTGGTGAAGTTGTATCAGGCGTTAATTTCCTTAAGGATATGTTTTCTGGGATTACCGATATTTTAGGCGGTCGCAGCGGAACTTATGAAAATGAGCTTGAAGAAGCGAGAGAAAAGGCGATAGAAGAAATGTGCAGTCGTGCTTCTCGGATGTGAGCTAATGCTGTTATTGGCGTGGATGTTGATTATGAAGTGTTGGGCAAGGAAAATGGTATGCTGATGGTCAGCGTATCCGGTACGGCTGTAGTATTACGATAATATAATAAAAAAGACCTGCATTGACTTTTGTCGATGCAGGTCTTTTTACTTTATTTACCATGTAAGATAGGTATAAATGCTGAAAACAGAAAGAACAATAATTTCAATCAATAAAATTGACTGTAAGGTTTTAAAAAAGTTTGCTTTGAAATAATCAAGAGTAACGACCAGACACATGTGAGTTGGTGTAAGCATTTGTCCAGCAACGCCGAATGCCATGGCTACGCCGGCAAGATTAAGGTCACCGGTGCCCATAGCGGCAACAATGGGCATAACGATAGCAACATGACCCTGGGACATACCTGTCAGAACACCTATAATGAAAGAAACAGATGCGATAATAACAGGTACAGGCAGCGGTGAAGATTGGAAAGCGACAACTATTTCGTCCAATACATTGGTAACAGTAAGAATTTGGATAAAGTAGAGGATGCAAAGTACGTTCAGAAACATTTTCCAGTCACAGGCACCGAAGATTACTTCTTTGCCGTTGACAAAGCGATTGGTGTGCTGCAGTACAAAGAACATACCAACTGTTACCAGTCCCATGGCCAAAGATGCGTTAAGGTCTAAAAACACTACCAGCAAAAAGGTAAGAATAACCGGAGACAAAGAAAGGTACATATCAAATAAGTTTTTGCGGTATTCAGCTTCTTCTGCTTGGGGAAGTTTAGCTGCCGCGTTTTTGATGGGGCGGATAAGTACAAGCCAGCCTGCAGCAAAGGACAGCAGCGTCAGCCAGCTGAGATGCACAAGAAAATCACTGAAAGCAACACCGGCAATACTGCAGGCCATAATCATACCGGGAATAATGGGACTGGAGTATTCAAAAATATGCCGAAACCAGAAGTTGATTGCCGCTTTATGTTCCTGCGTAAGAAAAAAATCACGGCTGGCTTCGTCAACTATTGGAGCAGAAAAGCGTGCACCGCCTAAAGAGGGCAGCAGGCCGAGAAAAGCAGGCATAATGGCCAAGGTAAATTTTGCACTGGAGAAAATGCGCTGCAAAGCCTTAACCATACCGGACAAAGCGCCGCTGGTACGCAGTTCTATTTCCAGACACATAACAAAATAGAGGGCAAAGATAATATCATAGGTACGGCTCATTGTAACTGTTTCAGCAAGCGCTTGGCCTAAAAAGGGAATTTGAGTGCTTTTGACCAGCCAGATAAAAAGACCGCCTGCCAGCATGCAGGGGCCTATGGGGATATGGCGGCGCAGCAGCAGCAAGATAATAGACATGCTGATAATCAGCAAAATAAAGATATTCATAAAGCAGGACTCCTTTAAATAAAACTACGTATATTGTGCATAATGTTTTATTATTATACACTTTTTGGGGATAAAGTAAAAATTTTGCCGCTAAATAGTTTCTAAGGTTTTATTTTTAGAGGTATAATGTAAATATATAAACACAAACGGAGGGAATTATATGCGTATAAGTAAATTACATTTGCAGAATTTCCGGTGTTATGATGATTTAGAAATTGATTTCCATAAAAATATGACTGTCATTGTAGGTGAAAATGGTAAAGGCAAAACTGCTATTTTGGATGCTTTAGCTATTTCTATGGCTCCGTATCTTAATGCCTTCAGCATTAGGGGCAGAAATATGACAGAAAAAGATGTGCGTAAGATTAAAGATGCAGGCTGCCTGGAAAAGCTGCGCATATTGCGCATGAAAAGTAAATATCCTGTAGAAATAAAGGTTGATGGAGAGTCGGCAGACGGTGAACAGATTAGCTGGCAAAGAGAGCTGAAATCCAGCCGCGGGCGTACTACTTCTATCCATGCTAAGCAGCTGGCCGATTATGGGCGTAATCTGTGGGATATGGTCAACAGCAGCGGCGACGAAAAGGTTGTACTGCCTGTATTGGCATATTATGGGACATCCAGAATGTGGAACGACAGCAGACTGTTTGGCAAAAGCAAGATTGTTGATTTGGAAAGATATGTTGGATATGAAGAATGTCTGGAGCCTTCTTCTTCCTATAATACCTTTGGTCACTGGTTTAAATATGCAGTACTGAGTGCGGCAGAATTTGCCCGTTATATTCAGGAAACCGGTGAGAAAAAGGAAAATCCCTATGAAATGGTGCTCAAGGCAGTAAGGCAGGCTGTAACTACCTGCTTGCAGAGTATGGGATGGAATAATATTGACTATTCCTTTGCTTTGCAGGAATTTGTCATCTGTCATCCTGATCTGGGTGAATTGACTTTGGAGGCGTTAAGTGACGGTGCACGCAGCATTATCAGTATGGCTGCTGACCTTGCCTATCGTATGGTACGTCTTAATCCGGATTTAGGCTGCCGCGCGGTTATTGATACTCCCGGTATCGTCCTTATTGATGAAGTTGATATGCACCTGCATCCTTCCTGGCAGCAGACAGTGCTTTATGATTTGCAGAAAGCTTTTCCGAAGGTACAGTTTATAGTAACTACACATAGTCCGCAGGTTTTGAGTACGGTTCCGGCAGAATGTATCCGTGTACTTAAATGGAGCAAGCATTTTGAAGGCGTATATCAGCCGGAATTTTCTTTGGGAGCAGAAAGCTATCAGCTTCTGCGTGATATTCAGAATGTCGATACAAGACCGCAGGCGCTGCCGATAGTTCAAGATTTGAAACGTTATCTTGATTTGGTCAGTCAGGATCAATGGGACTGCGAAGAGGCAGTAAAGCTGCGCAAACGGCTGGATGACTGGGCTCGGGGTCATGAGCCGGCTTTGATACGTGCCGATATGGATATCAGAATGCGGCAGTTTAGGAGAAGCAGACGATGAAACGGATTTATAAACGTCTGGAAGAGCCGCCGCTTTTAAAAGCATATCGCGAGCAATATCCTGATGAAATATGGGAGCATTTTCGTCGTCGCTGCCGTAAGGGTTACCATGAAGTTAAACGGGCTATCCTGGAAGATCAGCATGGATTATGTGCCTACTGTGAGATAAGTATTAAATTTGCCGAAAACGAAAATGAAGTCGATGATTTCCGCGTCGAACATTTTTATCCTAAAGCAGGCACGAACGAGGAAAAACATAATTATCATCTGGACTGGAAAAATCTTTTAGGTGTCTGTCATGGCGGCAGTCAGCCGGATGTACCTAATCCTCAGTGGCGTTTTTCCAATTATAAGAAAGACCGCAGCTGTGATGTTCCCAAGGGCGGCAAGGAAATAACTAAACGCATCCTTAATCCCAGTTTGATACCGGCAGAGTTCAGATTGTTCCGCTATGCAGAGCATACGGGAAGAATGTACGTGGATGAAGAAAGCTGTCCGGAAAATCTGCGCAAGAAAGCGCGTAATACTATTAAGGAACTGAATCTTAATGCACCGCGGCTGATGCGGATGCGGAAAGTAGTTATCCAGTCGTTAGAAGATGAGATTTCTCAAAACATAGAAAATGGCGGCGAACTTGATGAAATACTGCAGTTTTTAGCGGAGACTTTACTTTTGCCGGATGCCGTGGGAAGAACGGTGCCTTTTTTTACCGTAGTCCGGTGGTATCTCGGCGAGGCTGCAGAAAGAGTATTAGCTGCAGTTGATTACAAAATTTAAGCATAATCCTGCCTTAGTAGTTACTGAGGCAGGATTTTTCCTTTTCGGCTAGAATAATAACTTATTAACAGTTTAAACGGTGTTTTATTTCAATATGCAAGGGAGCGTTGAAATGATGGAGATAACAAATAAAGCGTTTAAGGCTTATGATGTGCGCGGCGTATATCCAAATGAAGTCAATGAAGAACTGGCTTACAGGGTAGGCCGTATTTTTTCTGCCATGTTTGCAGCAGAAACAGTTGTAGTAGGACATGATATCCGCCTCAGCGGCCGCAGTCTGGTAGATGCATTAACGGAAGGCTTACGTCATGGAGGAACTAAGGTACTTGATATTGGGCAGTGCGGCACGGAAATGATTTATTTTGCTACCGCTCACCTTAATGCTGATGGCGGTATTATGGTTACAGCCAGCCATAATCCTAAAGAATATAACGGTATGAAATTGGTACGCAAAGGAGCTCGTCCTGTGTCCGGAGATACAGGCCTCAAAGAAATTGGTGCTATGGCGGCTGCTGCTAATTTTACTCATTGCCTGGTAGCTGGCAAGACCATGGGCGCAGTAGAAAAAATAGATATTATGCCTGCTTATATTGAGCATTTGCTCACTTATGTAGATAAAGAGGCTTTAAAACCTCTTAAGATAGTAGCAAATCCTGGCAATGGCGGCGCTGGACCGATTTTGCAGGAACTGGCAAAATATCTTCCTTTTGAGTTTATTACTATTAACGAAACACCGGATGGCAATTTTCCTAATGGTGTTCCTAATCCCTTGCTGCTGCCGAATCGTGAAGCCACAGCTGAAGTGGTTCGCAGAGAAAAGGCAGACCTTGGTATTGCCTGGGATGGAGATTTTGACAGATGCTTTTTATTTGACGAGAAAGCAGATTTTATTGAGGGCTATTATATCGTAGGCTTGTTGGCAGAAGCCTTTCTAAAGAAAGAGCCTGGTGCCAAGATTATGTATGATCCTCGTCTGACCTGGAATACAGAAGCTATTCTGCAGCGTGATGGCGGCATACCGGTACGCTGCAAGAGCGGTCATGCTTTTATGAAAGAATGTATGCGCGCTAATGGAGTATTGTATGGCGGAGAGATGTCTGCTCATCATTATTTCCGTGATTTTTCCTACTGTGACAGCGGCATGATTCCCTGGCTTTTAGTAACAGAACTTATGTGCCGCAGTGGAAAAAAACTTTCTGAATTAGTAGAAGAAAGAGTAGAACTTTTCCCGTGCAGCGGTGAGATTAACAGAAAAGTTGATAATGCACCGGAAATTTTAGCAGAGCTGGGACGTAAATATGCTGACGGTCAGCAGGATCATATGGATGGTCTTAGCGTTGCTTATGAAGATTGGCGCTTTAATGTCAGAACCTCCAATACTGAGCCTGTAATGCGTCTGAATGTAGAAACTAAAGGAAATAAAGAGCTGCTGGCTGCTAAAACAGCAGAGATATTGGCTGTTATCGGCGGCGAAGAAGCATAGAGTTAAAGGAGTTTTGAGATATAAATGATTAAGAAAGTTCGTAAAGCAGTTATTCCGGCAGCTGGTCTTGGTACTCGTTTCCTGCCGGCAACCAAGGCTACGCCGAAGGAAATGCTGCCCATAGTTGATAAGCCTACTATTCAATATATTATCGAAGAGGCATTGGCTTCTGGAATAGAAGACATCCTGATTATTACCGGACGCAGCAAACGTGCTATTGAGGATCATTTTGACCGCAGTATTGAGCTGGAACTTAATCTGGAAGCTGCACATAAAGAGCAGGAACTGGAAATGGTCAGAAAGATTTCTGATATCCGTATTCATTACATTCGTCAAAAAGAGCCGCGCGGTCTTGGACATGCTATTTTATGCGCTCAGCAGTTTATTGGTGATGAGCCTTTTGCCGTACTTTTAGGTGACGATGTGGTAGACAGCAGAGTACCTGCTTTGAAGCAGCTGATAGATGTTTATGAACGTACCGGCGCCAGTGTTCTGGGTGTACAGGAAGTGCCGCAGGAAAAGGTATCTTCCTATGGTATTGTGGCATCGCAGCCGACAGGAGAAAAGCATACTTTTACGGTACAGGATATGGTGGAAAAGCCCAAGGTGGAAGGAGCTCCGTCCAGATTAGCTGTACTGGGACGTTATGTTATCAATCCGGAAATATTTCCGATTTTGGAACATACTGCTCCCGGACGCGGCAATGAGATTCAGCTGACAGATGCCTTAAAAGTATTGGCTAAAGAGCAGCCCATGTACGCATATAATTTTGAAGGCCGACGTTATGATGTTGGTGATAAACAGGGCTTCCTGGAAGCAACGGTGGAAATGGCTCTGAAACGTACTGATCTTCGTGATAAATTCCTTGCTTATCTGCAGGATATTGTTAATAAGGAAAGCAGTAAATAATTGGATAAAGAGGCGTTATAATGAATATACTTGTTACCGGCGGTGCCGGCTATATTGGTTCTCACGTAGTGGAAGAGCTGAAAAAAAGCGGCTTTACGCCTATTGTTTATGATAATCTTTCTACAGGACACGCAGCGGCAGTGCCGGAAGATGTACAGCTGGTAGAAGGAGATATCCATGATGTAGCTTTTGCACGTCATATTATGGAGCAATTTTCCATTGATGCTGTAATGCACTTTGCTGCCAGCAGCTTAGTGGGTGAATCTATGGAAAATCCTGCTAAGTATTATTTCAATAATGTGGAAGGTACTCTGCATCTTTTGGAGGCTATGCGCGGTTCAGGTGTAGACAGAATGGTATTTTCTTCTACTGCAGCGGTTTATGGAGAACCGGAGCAGGTACCTATCTGTGAGGACAGCAAATTATCACCTACTAATGTTTACGGACGCAGTAAGCTGATGATTGAAAATATGCTGGCTGATTATGATATGGCGTACGAAATGAAGTATGTGGCATTGCGTTATTTTAATGCTGCAGGAGCATCACTTTCAGGTAATATCGGCGAAGACCATAATCCTGAAAGTCATTTGATTCCGCTGGTATTAAAGACGGCGCAGGGAGTGCGTCGTCAGGTTGCCATGTTTGGTACTGATTATCCGACTGCTGATGGCACCTGTGTACGTGATTATATTCATGTATGTGACCTGGCGAAGGCTCATGTGCTGGCATTGCAGCATCTGCTGAAAGGTGGTGCCAGCCGTGTCTATAATTTGGGCAGTGAAAATGGTTTCAGTGTGCGCCAGATTATTGACAGTGCTAAGAAAATTACTGGTGTCGATTTTACCGTAGTTGAAGAAGCTCGCCGTGCCGGAGATCCCGCTGTTTTAATAGCGTCTTCGGCAAAAATTCGCGAAGAACTGGGCTGGAAGCCGGAGTACAGCAGCGTGGAAGAAGTAATTGCTACCGCTTGGCAATGGCATAAACAGCATCCGCATGGTTACGAGGGATAAAATAAATAATCAAGACTGCCTGCTTGCAGGCAGTCTTTTGCTTTTAAAGAAATTTTTTGCTACAATACTGTTTTAGAAATAAATTTTGCAGAGGGAAGAAATATGCAGCTTGTAGTTGATAAAATTGCCAAAAGCTTTGGCGTACATGATATTTTTAAAGACGTCAGTTTTATGGTGGAAAAGGGAGAACACATAGGCTTGGTAGGCGTTAATGGCAGCGGTAAGACGACACTGCTGCATTGCCTGCTGGAGCCGTCTTATATAGACAGCGGCAGTATCCGTTTTGAACCTGGAATCAGCGTTGGTTATGTACAGCAGGGATTCACTGATATTAAAGGTACTATTTGGGAGTTCATGCTACAAAGCTGTCCTGAAATATTGCGCTTGCGTGAAGAACTGCAGCGTTTGGAAGCAGAAGTAAGTACTGCAGCGGATGATGTTCTGGAAACAATCATGGAAGAATATACCCGCGTTACCAAACGTTATGAATATTTGGACGGTTATCATTATGAAAACAGAATCAAAAGAGTGCTGATTGGTCTTGGGTATACGGAAGAATGGTGGGAGCAGGATGCTGCAACGCTTAGCGGTGGTCAGAAGACACGTCTTATGCTGGCAGCGGCATTGGTGCGCAATCCTGATTTTCTTATTCTGGACGAACCTACTAACCATCTGGATATTGTTATGACTCAGTGGCTGGAAGCATACCTGCGTGAGTTTAAGGGTGGACTGTTGGTAGTCAGCCATGATCGTGCTTTTTTAGATAATGTAGCTGTACGTATTCTTGAAATGGAAGCTGGAAAGCTCCAGTCTTTTAAAGGCAATTATTCACGTTATTTGGAACAGAAAGCTATACAGACAGCAACATTGGAGGCTGCTTATGCGGCGCAGCAGGATTATATTGCCCGTACCGAGGCCTATATCCGTCGCTTTAAAGCCGGTATCAAAAGCAAGATGGCACGTGGACGTCAGTCTCAGCTTAATAGATTGGAACGTATGGATGCTCCTGTGAAAAATGAAGAATTTGAGCTGCGTCTGCCGCCGGCCACAGAATGCGCTGACAGAGTTTTGATTATGGAAGACCTTTCTATTGGCTATGGTGAAAAAGTGCTTGCTCAAGGAATCAATATTACTTTGCGCCGCGGTGAGAAAGCAGCATTATTGGGTGCTAACGGTACCGGCAAGACAACGCTTTTAAAAACTATTTTGGGAGAAATACAGCCTTTAAAAGGCAAAGCAAAAATCGGCAACAGAGTCCAGATAGGTTATTTTTCCCAGAGCTATGAAAGACTTGATCCTAAGCAGACATTGCTGGAAAATTTTGTTATGGAATATGGCTTTACAGAAGAACGTACTCGATCCATGCTGGGTGGTATGCTGTTCCATGGCGATGATGTCTTCAAGGAGATTGGAACTTTAAGCGGCGGACAAAAAGCCAGATTAGTGCTTTTAAAGCTGGTGCTTGACGGAGCTAACTGCCTGGTACTGGACGAACCTACCAACCATTTGGATATTATGGCCAGAGAAGCGGTAGAAGCTGCGCTGACGGCATTTGATGGCACAGTACTGGTAGTCAGCCATGACCGCTACTTCATTAACGAAGTTGCTGACAGAATCTGGGAGATAGAAGACGGGCAGCTGAAAGATTATAATGGTAATTATGATTTCTATCTTGCCGAAAAACAGAAGGCTGCAACTGCGGCAGCGGAAGCAATGGCTGCGTCTGCACTGGAAAATGTTAAGCAAAAAGCTGATAATAAGGCGCAGGCACAGCCTGTTAAAGCTGCTGATAAAAAGCAGCGCTACAGTCCGGAAGAGGCAGCAAGGCTGCTGCCTAATGTGGAGCTCAGCATTCGTGAGCAGGAAGCCATGATGAAGCTTTTAGAAGTACAGATGGCAGATCCTGCCAATCATGAAGACCCTGCACACAGTGCGGCTATGGCAGCAGAGCATGATGCTTATGAACAGAAGATAGCAGAACTTATGGAAAAATGGGAGCTGCTTATGGAAGCTGCGGAGGATGCATGATGAGTGATTATGATTATATGCAGCTGGCATTAATGCAGGCTAAAAAAGCTGCCGAGCTGGGCGAAATACCTATAGGAGCAGTTCTGGTGCACGATGGGCAGGTTATTGCTGCTGCTCATAACCAGCGGGAAATGCTGCCGGACGCCACTGCTCATGCGGAAATTCTGGTAATCAGAGAAGGTTGTGCTAAATTAGGACGCTGGCGCTTAAGCGGCTGTACACTTTATGTGACTGTGGAGCCGTGTTCCATGTGCAGCGGTGCTATTGTCAACAGCCGTATTGACAGGGTTGTTTATGGCTGTCCGGATGTTAAAGCTGGCGGCGTAGAGTCTATTTTTAATATTCTTACTAACAATAGCCTTAATCACCAGGTAGAAGTACTTGGCGGTATTTGTGAAGAAGAGTGCGCGGCAGTTATGAAAGAATTCTTTCGCAGGCGCAGACAGGAAAACAAAGCTGCCAAAAAGCAGCAGCAGGAATTATTAGCTTCTGCATCTTTGCAAAATTTGGATAATCCTGTATAATATCAATGTTACAAATATATAAGGAGACGTATCGAAGTGGTCATAACGAGGCTGACTCGAAATCAGTTTGCCGTTTGCGCGGCACGTGGGTTCGAATCCCACCGTCTCCGCCAGTAAAAATTAACGTCCGTCAATTGGCGGGCGTTTTATTTTTTGTAACATTCTTATCAGCTGCGAACATTTATAAGCTATATAAAGAAAATAATTTGCGTTTGCTGAACATTTTTTATAAAATAATCAGAAATGTTTAAAATAATGAGGGTGTAATATGAAAATAATTGATTTGCTTAAAAGTGAAAAAATATGTATTTCCTGCGAATTATTTCCGCCCAAACAGGGTACTGAGCTGCAGAACGCGTTAGAAATAGTAAATAAGATAGCTGACGTGCATCCTGCTTATATGAGTGTAACCTATGGCGCAGGCGGCTCAACCGTTGGTCATACAGCTGCTGTAGCAAGGGCTGTACAGGCTAACGGCATTCCGGCACTGGCGCATCTTACCTGCGTGCAGTCTGATGCGGACAGGATTATGAATGTTCTGCAGGATTTAAAAAGCGGCGGTATTGAAAATATTCTGGCACTGCGCGGTGATTTGCCGCAGGGCAGTGAGGTTGGTGAGTTCAGTCATGCCAGCGATTTAGCTGCCTTTATCAAACGGCAGGGCGATTTTTGTGTGGGCGGTGCTGCCTATCCGGAAGGACATCCTGAAGCTGGAGCTTTGGATAAAGATATAGAAAATACTAAATATAAAATTGATGCAGGCGTAGATTTTCTTGTTACGCAGATGATTTTTGATAATAATGTTTTGTACAACTATATGTTCCGTCTGCTTTCTGCCGGAATTAATGTGCCTGTTGTACCTGGTATTATGCCTGTTACAAACGCCAAGCAGATAACACGTATCTGTCAGCTGAGTGATACGAAGCTGCCGCCGCAGTTCAGAGCGATTGTGGAAAAATTTGCTGATAAGCCTGAGGCGCTTAAGCAGGCTGGTATTGCCTATGCTACCGGTCAGATTATTGACCTTCTGGCTAACGGCTTTACTAATGTACATATTTATACGATGAATAAACTGGAAATTATCGGCGGCATTATGCATAATCTTTCGGAGATAACAAAATGAGATACAGGCGCGAGGAAGCTCTTCGCTATATGGGAGCAGGCAAAGATGATACTGCTGCAGGAGTTTTGGCAGATACGGTATATCTTAAACTGCGTAATGAGGTGCAGGCACGTCATGTGCTGAAATGTTCTGAATGTAAGGTTAGCGAAGAAGGCGTTGATATTGATGGCGGAGTGAAGCTGTTGTCCAAAGATTTAGCCCGTCATCTGCAGGGATGTAATAAGGTTTTGCTTTTAGCCGCAACGTTAGGCAGCAGAATTGATATTGCTGTACGTCGCCTGGCGCTGACAAGCGTAGCGGAAGGGGCTGCAGCTCAGGCAGTTGCAGCAGCGCTTATTGAAAGTTATTGCGATGAAGTGCAGAGTAATGCTGAAACTGGCGGTTTGGCGCAGCGTCCGCGTTTTTCGCCGGGATATGGCGATTGGGATTTAAAGGAGCAGCAGAAGCTGTTTGAAATACTTGACTGCAGTAAAAAAATAGGCTTAACGCTGACAGACGGCATGATGATGGCTCCGACTAAATCGGTTACAGCTGTTATCGGCCTTGCTGCTGATACTGTATGTGAATGGAATAAATGTATGAGCTGCGGCAATATTAATTGCCCATTCAGAGAGGAATAGAGATGGAATTTAAAAATTTACTGGGAAAAGAATTATTGTTTTTTGACGGTGCTATGGGTACCATGTTGCAGGCGCAGGGGCTCAAGCCGGGAGAACTGCCTGAGCTGTGGAATTTCAGCCATGCAGATATTATAAAAAAAGTACATACTGCTTATCTTGATGCAGGTGCAAATATTATTAAGACTAACACCTTTGGTGCCAACAGGTTAAAATTTGCCGGCAGTGATATTAAAACAGAAGATGTAGTGAGCGCAGCAGTAAAAATTGCGAAGGAAGCCTGTGCTGGCAGAGAGAAAGCTTTTGCGGCTTTAGATTTAGGCCCTACCGGAAAACTTCTTGCTCCCTATGGTGATCTTCCCTTTGAAGAAGCTGTAGATATTTATGCTGAAATAGTACGCAGCGGCTGTAAGGCAGGAGCAGATTTAATCCTTATAGAGACCATGAGCGATACTTATGAAGCTAAAGCTGCGCTGCTGGCAGCTAAAGAAAACAGCAATCTGCCTGTGGTTGTTACTATGACCTTTGATGAAAACGGCAAGCTGCTTACTGGCGGCGATGCAGCGGCAGCAGCTCTGATGCTGGAAGGATTGGGTGCAGATGCTATTGGCTGCAACTGTGGTTTAGGACCGGCACAGATGCTTAAAATAATGCCTCAGTTAATGCGTTATACCAGCTTGCCTTTAGTTTTTAATCCTAATGCAGGACTGCCTGTAGAGCGTGACGGTAAAACTTGCTTTGATGTAGGGCCGGAAGAATTTGCTGAACTGATGCATAAATTGATAAGCCAGGGCGTAAGCATTGCCGGTGGCTGCTGCGGAACTACCCCGCAGCATATTGGTGCGATGGTAGCCAAATGCTGCAAGCTGTCTGTCGGCGGCAGCAGGAACTGCCAGTTAACAGCTGTATCATCTTATGGTAAAGTAGTTGAAATCAGTGCCGGACCGGTTATTATTGGCGAGAGAATTAATCCGACCGGTAAGCCGCGTTTAAAGGAAGCGCTGCAGCAGGGAGATTTAGATTATGTTTGCCGTCTTGGCTTGGAGCAGATAAATGCCGGTGCGCATATCCTTGATGTTAATGTAGGTGCGGCCGGAGTAGACGAGCCGGAAATGGCTGCCAAAGCTGTACTTGCTTTGCAGGCAGTTACAGACACACCTTTACAGATAGATACCTCAAATTATGCAGCTATGGAAAAAGCTCTGCGCCTTTATAACGGCAGACCGCTTTTAAATTCCGTTAACGGCAAAGCAGAAAGTCTGGAAAAAGTGCTGCCTTTAGCTAAGAAATATGGTGCTGTACTTGTAGCATTGACTTTAGATGATGACGGTATTGGCGTGACAGCAGCAGAACGTATTGCTGTGGCAGAAAAGATAATCAATAAAGCAGCTGAGTATGGTATTGAACAGAAAAATATTATCTTTGATCCGCTGGCGTTGACCATCAGTACCGGCAGTGAAAATGCTCAGGCCGCGCTGGCAATAATTGCAGAAATGCATAAAAGAAATATTCTGACGGTTATGGGTGTTTCTAATATTTCCTTTGGACTGCCGGGACGTGATGCAGTAAACGGGGCCTTTTTTGCTATGGCTCTGCAGGCTGGTTTGTCCTGTGGTATCATCAATCCGCAAAGCAAAGTCATGATGGACGTTTATTATGGTTACAGAGCGTTAAGCGGCATTGATGCAGGCTGCAAGGAATATGTAGAAAAATATGCTGCTGCGCCTAAAACTGCTGCTTTTGTTTTAAGTGAGATGAATTTATATGATGCTATCGTTCGCGGTTTGGCAGGTGAAAGTGCCAGAGCAGCAGCGGAAGCACTAAAAACAGAAGCTCCTTTAGATGTTATCAATAAATATATGATTCCTGCGTTAGATTATGTGGGCAATGGCTTTGAGAAAAAGACCATGTTTCTGCCGCAGCTGCTGATGAGTGCAGATGCAGCTAAAGCTGCTTTTGAAGTTATCCGTGAAGCAGTGGGAGGAAGCGGCAGCAGTAATGGCGAAGTTATTATTATAGCCACTGTACAGGGCGATATTCATGACATTGGTAAGAATATTGTTAAAGTACTGCTGGAAAATTATGGTTATCGGGTTATTGACCTTGGTAAGGATGTTCCGCCTGAACAGATTGTGCAGGCTGCTGTAGAACATCAGGCAAAGCTGGTTGGTTTATCTGCATTGATGACTACTACTGTGAGTGCTATGGAGGATACTATCAGCGCTTTGCGAGAAGCTGCAGAATGCAAAGTTTTAGTAGGCGGAGCTGTACTGACGGAGGAATATGCTGCTGCTATCGGAGCCGATGGCTATGCTCCTAATGCTGTCAGTGCAGTAAACTATGCCAATAGGATTTTTGCCCGGTAAATTTTAAGCGGGAGGTGCTGCAGTATGAATGTATATGTTTGGCGCCATAATAAGACCTATCACAGTCATAGTATGATTGAAGAACCATGTGTAAACAGTGAGTTTTATCTTGATGCTGTTGCTGTCGTACTGGCTGAAAATCTGGATGAAGCAGTTGCCAAGCTGGCTGAGAAAAAGCAAGGCTGGCGTACGGAAGATTTGAAGGCTTTGCCCTGCCAGGTATATCCTGCTGATAAAGCTGCAGTAGTTTTTACAGAGCTGCGCGGAGCTATTCAGCATCTATAAAAATGTAATAAAAAAGGAAGATGAACAAGATTGTTCATCTTCCTTTTTGTTTTATGACAGTTTATCAGCCAAAAATGCTTTTCAGCAGCGGCAGTAATAAAGGTGCCAGAATAGAAGTTGCGATACCGGTCAGAGCTATAGCTACACCGCCAATAGCAAGCTGTACGGGGCTGACGCTGGCACAGACGCTGGTGCCGAGACCATGACTGGAGGCACCGATGGCAAGACCGGCTGCCAAGTCATTTTTGATGCCGAACAGACTGAGAATTTTGTGGTTAAAGGTTGCGCCAAGCATACCGGTAAAGATAACAGCAGCCGCTGTGAGCGGAGGAATACCGCCAATAGTATGAGAGATTTCAATAGCGATTGGCGTAGTTACGGATTTTGGCAGTAAGGATAACAGCACTTGCTCGCTGGTGCCGAAAAGTCTGCCGCAAACATAGATAGAGATGATTGCTGTGAGAGTGGCAATAGTAATGCCGCCAAGCATAATACCTGCATGGCGTTTAATGATTTTGCGGTTACGAATAAGCGGCAGAGCCAGAGCGATAGTTGCAGGCCCAAGCATAAAATTGATAAAATTACCGCCTGCTTCATACTGTTCATATTTTATTTGCGGATTAAGCAGCAGCAAGCCGATAATAATAGGACAAGCCAGAACAAAAGGCGGTATGATGTTAAGCTCAAGTCGTTCTACTATGATTTCGCAGATGCAATAAATAATAATGGTTAAACCGATGCCGAATAACGGTGAATTTAGTAAAAGGTCAGGAAACATTAAAGCTTACCTCCTTTTTTTGCCTGTCTTTTGAGGACGATTTCTAAAAATAAGGCTGTAGCCAGTAATACGGCAAAGCTGCTGACAATAATAGTCAGGGCGATAGCAGAAAATTCTGCTTTGATTACGTCAAGATAAAGCAGCATGCTTACGCCGGCTGGCAAAAATAACATACCCATTTTTTCGATGAGCAGATTGCAGATATCTTCAATAGTAGCTATGCGGATAATACCGGTTGCCAGCAGCAGTGCTAAAAGCAGCATGCCCAGCAGCGCCGGAGGAAATGGTATCTGCAAAAACGAGATGATTAGTGTGCTTATCCATTGCAAAAAAAGCAGGATAGCAAGACCTTGCAATAATGAATGTGATGACATAATTAAACCTCTCTTTTAAATAAATGATACAAAAGAAAAAGAATAGCTACATTTTTGCACACTTGTCAGAGGTTGTCAATGGAAGATGTAAAAAGTCGAAAAAATCAAATAAAAAATGTTTGACTTTTTGACTTTTACTGATATAATAAAACTTGCGGAAGCCCGTTAAGGGAAGCCGTAAATTATATGAATTAAGATAAATCTAAATTTTAGATTTGTTTTATTGAATACCTATAGATAGAGGAGGTGTAGCGATAATGGAGGAACGCTACAGTGAAGAAGTAAAGTCTATTTTAGAGGCTGCTCAACAGCAGGCCGTTATGAATTATCATCAGGAGCTTACTACTGCTCATGTTGTTGCTGCTTTATGCGGCAGTGACGGGTTCTTTAAATTTTTACTGCAGGGCTTAAAAGTCAATGCAGATGAGTTTACCAGAGATGCTAAAGCACTGGTAAGCAAGATTCCCGGCGTTAAAGGTCAGGATCGTCAGTTAATGATGGGCACTGGTTTTGCCCGTGTGATGGCGATGCTGCGCCAGGGTGAAGGTGAAGTAAATATTGGTCAGCTGGTTGCTACTATTATTAGTGATGGCGACAGTGACGTAGTTGCGTTATTTAAGAAATATGGTATTGACCGCAAAAAAGCAGAAGCTGCTTATATGCAGTATCAAAACAGCGCTGCAGATGAAGAAACTAAAAAAACTTTGGAAAAATATGGTCAGGATCTGACTGCTAAAGCTAAGGAAGGCAAACTGGACCCGGTTATTGGCCGCGATGAAGAGATTCGCCGCGTAGTAGAAATTCTTTCCCGCAGAAAGAAAAACAATCCTGTACTTATTGGTGAGCCTGGCGTAGGCAAAACAGCTATTGTTGAAGGCCTGGCACGCCGCATTGTAGCCGGAGACGTACCGGAAAGTCTGAAAAACAAGACCTTATATGCCCTTGATTTGGCAGCATTAGTAGCCGGTGCTAAGTTCCGCGGTGAATTTGAGGAACGTCTGAAAAAAGTTCTGAAAGCTGTTTCTGACAGTGCCGGACAAATTATTATGTTCATTGACGAGCTGCACACTGTTGTTGGTGCTGGTGCTGCAGAAGGTGCCATGGATGCAGGCAATATTCTGAAACCGATGCTGGCAAGAGGCGAACTGCGCTGCATTGGTGCGACTACTTTAAATGAGTATCGTAAATATATTGAAAAAGACAGTGCTTTGGAACGTCGTTTCCAGCCTGTACTGGTAAAACAGCCGGGTGTAGAAGATACTATTTCCATCCTGCGTGGTTTGAGAGAACGTTATGAAGTACATCATGGTGTACGCATTAAAGATGCTGCGTTAGTTGCTGCGGCAGTACTGTCCAATCGCTACATCAATGACAGATTCCTGCCGGATAAGGCAATCGACCTGGTTGATGAAGCTGCTGCCCGTCTGCGTACTGAAATTGACTCTTTGCCTACGGAGCTTGATGAAAGCAAGCGCCGCATACTGCAGCTGGAAATTGAAGCACAGGCTCTGAGCAAGGAAGATGATGAGCAGTCTAAAGAGCGTCAGGCTAAGATTGAAGAAGAACTGGCAAAACTGCGTAAGGAAAATGACGAGCTGGTTAAACGCTGGGATGCTGAAAAGGCTTCCATTGCCCGTGTGCGTGAGGTTAAAAAGGAAATTGATGCTGTTAAACAGGAAATGGAGCAGGCTGAACATAACTATGATCTGAACAAACTGGCTGAACTGAAATATGGCAGATTGCCTGCTTTGCAGAAAGAGCTGGCTGAACTTTCCGTAAAAGATAAGGAAGGCAATGAAAACGTTCTGCTGAAAGAAGAAGTGGATGAAGAAGATATCGCTAAGGTTGTCAGCACCTGGACAGGCATTCCGGTTTCCAGACTGGGCAGCGGTGAACGCGATAAACTGGTTCATCTGGAAGAAATCCTTCATCAGAGGGTTGTAGGACAGGACGAAGCTGTAAAAGCAGTAAGTGAAGCAGTTATCCGTGCCCGTGCCGGCATCAAAGACCCGAATCGTCCGATTGGTTCTTTTATCTTCCTTGGTCCTACCGGTGTTGGTAAAACTGAGCTGGCTAAAACTCTGGCAGAGGTACTCTTTGACGATGAACGCAATATGGTGCGTATTGATATGAGCGAATATATGGAGAAACATACAGTTTCCCGTCTGATTGGCGCACCTCCCGGCTATGTAGGCTATGATGAAGGGGGTCAGCTGACTGAGGCTGTACGCCGTCATCCTTACAGTGTAATTTTGCTGGATGAAATTGAAAAAGCTCATGCTGATGTATTTAATGTCCTGCTGCAGGTATTGGATGATGGCCGTCTGACAGATGGTCAGGGACGCAGTGTTGACTTTAAGAATACACTGATTATCATGACCAGTAATTTAGGCAGCAGTGAAATTATGAAGCATCAGGGAAGCATGGAAAGAGAAGAAATTCAGAAAATGCTGATGGGCTTCTTCCGTCCGGAATTCCTGAACAGGGTAGATGATATCGTTGTCTTCAAACCGCTGCAGGCAGAACAAATCAAAGATATTGTTAAACTTGTCTTGGGTGAACTGTCCGAACGCTTGAGCAAACAGCTGGAAATCAAGCTGACCGCCAGCGATGAGGCAGTTGCACATCTGGCAGAAGTCGGCTTTGATCCCGCTTTTGGTGCAAGACCTTTGAAACGGCTGATCGTTCATACAGTAGAAAATGTACTGGGACGCAAGATTGTAAGCGGTGAAATTAAAAATGGCGATGCTGTAGAGGTTATTCTTGATGGCGATAATATCGACATTAAAGTAAAATAAATTGTTGCCCGTCTGTCATAAAGACAGACGGGTTTTGTTTTTCAGCAATCATCCGAACATTTTTTAGTAAAAGTGTTAAAAAGTTCACAATTTATTTGACACCGCCGCTGGCTATTGGTAAAATTAAGGTGTATCAGATTATAATTCCGATTATATTCAAGCCCGAGCTAGATTTTTATTTACTGTGTTTTGCAAGTTAATAAATTTACTTGGGCTTTGTTTTTTACACGCAGGAAATTAAGGGAGGTATATTGAAAATGAAAGTAGCAATCATTATGGGCAGCAATTCAGACTGGCCCATTTTAGAGCCGGCAGAAAAAACTCTGAAAGAATTTGGTGTTGAGGTAGAAGTTGTAGTTGCTTCCGCTCACCGTACTCCAGATGCTGTGCATGAATTTGCAGCTGGTGCACGTGAACGCGGTGTAGAAGTAATTATTGCCGCTGCAGGTGCTGCTGCGCATTTGGGCGGCGTTATTGCAGCTTATACTACTGTGCCGGTTATTGGTATTCCTATCAATGCCACTCCTCTGAACGGCATGGATGCGCTGCTGAGTTTCGTACAGATGCCTTCCGGCATCCCCGTTGCCACTATGGCTATTAACGGAGCTAAGAATGCTGCTCTGTTTGCCGTACAGATTTTGGCAGTTAAGTATCCTGAGCTGGTAGAAAAACTGGCTGAAAACAGAGTAAAAATGCAGGAAGAAGTGAAAGCCAAAGGCGAAAAACTGGCTAAGCTTCGTGCTGAAAGTAAATAGGCAAAGGAGAGTTACTGTGGAGAATTTTTTTCAAGATGACAAGCTGCATGAAGAATGTGGTGTGTTCGGTATCTATAGTCATACCGAAGATGTTGCTTTAAATACCTACTGGGGTCTTTATGCTCTGCAGCATCGTGGTCAGGAAAGTACCGGTATCGTTGTTGCCGATGGCAAGCATATGCAGGTAAAAAAAGGCATGGGTCTTGTTGCTGACGTTTTTAAAGGCGGCGTAGCTGATATGAAAGGTCATATGGCTATCGGACATGTGCGTTATTCTACAACCGGTGCCAGCATGGCTTATAATACCCAGCCGTTAAAGGTTTATTTTGACGGCGGCAATCTGGCTCTGAGCCATAACGGTAACTTGACTAATGCCGGTCAGCTGCGTGAACAGCTGGCAAAAGACGGTGTTGTCTTCCAGACTACTGTTGATACAGAAGTTGTACTGAGTCTGCTGGCTCGCAGCCGTAAGCCGACTATTGAAGAACGTGTGGCAGAAGCTGTTAACCAGATTCAGGGTGCTTATGCTATCCTGATTATGACTGACGATAAGATTATCGCTGTACGCGATCCTTATGGCTTCCGTCCGCTGTGCCTTGGCAGAATGAGCGAAGGCTGGTGTGTTGCTTCTGAATCCTGTGCTTTTGACCTCGTTGGCGCAGAAATGATTCGTGACGTAAAACCTGGTGAAATGCTGGTTATCGACAGTGCTACCCAAGTGCCCAGAAGCATTATGTGGCCAGATAAAATGCCAAAGCATACTGCTCACTGCGTATTTGAATATGTATATTTTGCCCGCAACGACAGTATTATTGATAAACAGGATGTTTATGGTGCTCGTATTCAGATGGGCCGCGAACTGGCTAAGGAAACCAAAGATATCAACCCTGATATCGTTATTTCTGTACCTGACTCCGGTACTCCGGCTGCAGTAGGCTATGCTTTGGAAGCTGGCATTCCTTTCATGGAAGGTTTGACCAAGAACCGTTATGTTGGCCGTACCTTTATTCAGCCTACTCAAAAGCAAAGACAAAATGCTGTACGTTTAAAACTCAATCCCGTACGCAGCGTAGTTGCCGGCAAATCCGTAGTAATGGTTGACGACTCCATTGTACGCGGTACTACCAGTGTTAAGATTGTTAAATTACTGAAAGAAGCAGGCGCAAGAGAAGTGCACGTATGCATTACTTCTCCCCCGGTAACTGATTCCTGCTATTATGGTATTGATACTTCCGAACGTAAGGAACTGATTGCAGCGCGCTGCAGCGAAGCTGAAATCTGTGAATATATCGGTGCTGACAGCTTGCACTATATTTCTATGGAAGGTATGAAACGCGCTATCAGTGCTATTGACCCGAATGGATTATGCTGTGCATGCTTCAATGCTAAATATCCTGATGGTGCTGACGAAGTAATCAGCAAAGAACCTAAAAATAAAGCTGAATAACAGGAGGCAGTCATGAGCGAAGAAAAGAAACAGTTTACTTATGCCGATGCTGGTGTTGATATTGATGCCGGCAATAAAGCAGTTGAATTGATGAAAGACAGTGTACGCGCAACCTACCGTCCGGAAGTTATCGGCGATTTAGGCGGCTTCGGCGGCTTGTTTGCTCTTAATACAGGCAAATACAAAGAGCCTGTGCTTGTATCCGGTACCGACGGTGTTGGTACCAAACTGAAACTGGCATTTATGGCTGATAAACATGATACTATTGGTCAGGATGCTGTTGCTATGTGTGTTAATGATATCCTGGTGCAAGGCGCAGAACCTTTGTTCTTCCTGGATTACATTGCAGTAGATAAGGTTGATTCTCAAAAAGTTGCCAATATCGTCAAAGGCGTTGCTGATGCCTGCAAAGAATCCGGCTGTGCTTTAATTGGCGGCGAAACTGCTGAAATGGCTGGTTTCTATGCAAAGAACGAATATGATATCGCCGGTTTCTGCGTAGGTGTAGTTGACCGCAGCAAGATGATTACCGGTGAGAAAGTTCAGCCTGGTGATGTGCTTTTAGGTCTGCCTTCCAGCGGTGTTCATTCCAACGGTTATTCCCTGGTACGCAAAATCTGCTTTGAAGCAATGGGCTTTACCATGGATACCATGATTGAAGAATTTGGCTGTACTTTGGGCGAAAAACTGCTCACTCCTACCAGACTGTATCCCAGAACCTGCCTGCCTTTAATTGAAAAATTTGACCTGCACGGCATGGTACATATCACCGGCGGCGGTTTTTACGATAATATTCCCCGCATTCTGCCGGAAAACTGCGATGCACTGATTAATGCAGATGCCTGGGAAGTTCCTGTTGTATTCAAAAAACTGCAGGAATGGGGCAATGTACCCTGGAAAGAAATGTATCGTACCTTCAACATGGGCGTAGGTATGGTACTCGTAGTAAGCAGCGAAGAAGCTGACGCTGTACGCGAACATCTGCGTGCTGCCGGAGAAGTTTATTATGAACTTGGCAGTGTAGTTCCTGGCAGTCGTCAAACCGTCATGAAAGGCGGAGTGTTCGGTGAATAAACGTAAAATAGGCGTACTCGTAAGTGGCCGCGGCAGTAATCTTCAGGCTGTCATGGACCGCATTGCCGATGGTTATCTGCAGCTGGAAATAGCTGTTGTTATCAGCGATAAAGCGGATGCACTGGCGTTGAAACGTGCAGAAGATGCCGGTATTCCGACAGTTGTAGTTGCCCGTAAGGAATGTGCGTCTAAAGAAGAGTTTGAAGATAAAATCCATGCAGCTTTAATTGCTGCAGGCTGTGAATTGGTAGTGCTGGCTGGCTTTATGAGACTGTTAAGCGGAAACTTCGTTAACAGATGGCAGCATAAAATTATCAATATTCATCCGGCGCTGCTGCCAAGCTTCCCCGGACTTGATGCACAGGGTCAGGCAGTGGATTATGGTGTTAAGATTTCCGGATGTACTGTACATTTTGTAGATGAAGGTACTGACAGCGGTCCTATCATTCTGCAAAAAGCAGTACCTGTACTGGATGATGATACGGAAGAAACTTTGGCTGCAAGAATATTGGAGCAGGAGCATAAAGCTATGCCTGAAGCTCTGAAACTGTGGTCTGAAGGAAAACTGCAGGTAAACGGACGTCGTGTAAGAGTATTGGACTGAAGAGGTGCGATAAATGAAAATAAAGAGAGCTTTACTGAGTGTTTCTGATAAAACTGGTATTGTAGAACTGGCACGTTTTTTGCATGAAAACGGCGTGGAAATCATTTCTACCGGCGGTACTATGAAGGCTATTAAGGATGCAGGCATTCCTGTAACCTATGTCAGCGATGTAACTGGCTTCCCTGAAATTATGGACGGCCGTGTTAAAACACTGAATCCTAAGATTCATGGCGCTATTCTTGCTGTTCGCAGCAATCCTGAGCATATGGCTGCATTAGCTGAGCATGGCATTACTCCTATCGATCTGGTAGTTGTAAATCTTTATCCGTTCCGTGAAACTATTTCCAAACCCGGCGTTACCGAAGCAGAAGCTATTGAAAATATTGATATCGGCGGTCCTGCTATGGTACGTGCTTCTGCTAAGAACTTTAAAGATGTTGTCATTGTTACCTATCCCAGCCGTTATGAAGGCCTGATGAAAATGCTGAAGGAAACCGGCGATATTGACGCTGTAACCCGTAAAGAACTGGCATTGGAAGCATTCACTCATACTGCTGAATATGATGCAATGATCAGTGAATATCTGAAAAAATCTTTAGCTGAATAAGAAAGGCTGGACAAGCATGAGAATCTTACTTATTGGCGGCGGCGGCAGGGAACATGCCCTGGCATGGAAGCTGGCTCAAAGTGATAAAGTTGAAAAGATATTTGCTGCACCGGGAAATCCTGGCATTGCTATGTTAAAAAAATGCAGCTGTATCGACCTTAAACTGGATGATTTGGAAAAAGTTGCCGATTATGCAGAAGAGGAAAGCATTGATTTGACTGTTGTTGGTCCGGAGGCTACTTTGGTTGCAGGTATCGCAGACGTGTTTAAACGCCGCGGCCTGCCGGTATTTGGACCTTCTAAAGCAGCAGCACAGCTGGAAGGCAGTAAAGCATTTTCTAAAGAGCTGATGGCAAAATATAATATTCCTACTGCATTTTTCAAAATCTGCGAGGATATGGAGACTGCCAAAGCTTATGTAAAAGAAAAAGGCGCTCCTATTGTTGTAAAAGCTGACGGCTTGGCTGCTGGTAAAGGTGTTGTAGTAGCCATGACCGAGGAAGAAGCTCTGGAAGCTATCGAAGAAATGATGGGCGACCATAAATTCGGCAATGCCGGTGCACGTGTTGTTCTGGAAGAATATATGGAAGGCGAAGAAGCTTCCCTGCTGGCATTTACTGATGGCAAAACAGTAGTTCCGATGTTGGCGGCACAGGATCATAAACGTATCTTTGATAACGACCAAGGACCTAATACCGGTGGTATGGGTACTTATGCTCCGGCTCCGGTTATGACCGATATCCTGCGTTTAAAGGCTACAGAGAGAATCTTAAAGCCGGTAGTAGCTGCTATGGCTAAAGAAGGTACGCCTTATCAGGGCTGCCTGTATGCCGGACTGATGATTAAAGACGATGTTATTAAGGTTGTTGAATTTAACTGCCGTTTCGGTGATCCGGAAACTCAGGTAGTACTGCCGCTTCTGGAAAGCGATCTGGCAGAAATCATGCTGGCCTGCGCTACCGGTACTCTTGATCAGGCTGATGTTGCCTGGTCTGATAAAGCTGCTGTCTGTGTAGTTATGGCTTCCGGCGGCTATCCGGAAAGCTATGAAACCGGTAAGGTTATTACCGGTCTGGCAGAAGCAGATGCTCAGGAAAATACTGTTGTTTTCCATGCCGGTACGAAAAATACAGCTGGCTCAATTGTTACTGCCGGCGGCCGTGTACTTGGCGTAACTGCTGTGGATGATAATATTCGTGCAGCTCGCGACCGTGCTTATGCAGCAGTTGAAAATATTAAATTTGACGGCGCTTTTTACAGAAAAGATATTGCATGGCGAGCTTTAAAAAGATAAAATATATAAAATATAAATTTGAGAAAAGGATGATGAACGATGGCTTTTTATTATGATGAACCGGCACATACTTTTAGTGAGTATCTTCTGGTTCCCGGTTACTCTTCTGAAAAATGCATTCCGACCAATGTTGACCTGCGTACACCGTTGGTAAAATTCAAAAAAGGCGAAACTTCAGCTATCACAATGAACATTCCGCTGGTTTCCGCTATCATGCAGTCCGTATCCGGCGAAAAGCTGGCTATTGCTCTTTCTAAAGAAGGCGGTATTTCCTTTATTTACGGTTCTCAGTCCATTGAGGACGAAGCTGCAATGGTTGCTCGTGTAAAAAGCCATCGCGCAGGCTTTGTAAGCAGTGATTCCAATATCCGTCCTGACAGCACATTGGCTGATATCATTGCTCTAAAAGAACGTACCGGTCACTCCACTGTTGCTGTTACCTCCGATGGTACTGTAAACGGCAAACTGGAAGGTATTGTTACCAGCCGTGACTATCGTGTAAGCCGCATGAGCCTTGATACTAAAGTTAAAGAATTTATGACTCCGATTGATCAGATGATTGTTGCTGGCAAGGATACTACTCTGCAGGAAGCTAACGATATCATTTGGGATCATAAATTGAACACTCTGCCGATTCTTGACGACGAAGGCCGCCTGCTGTACATGGTATTTCGCAAAGACTATGCTTCCCATAAAGAATATCCGCTGGAACTTTTGGACAGCAAAAAACGCCATATCGTTGGTGCAGGTATCAACACCCGCGACTATGCTGAACGTGTTCCCGCATTGATTGATGCAGGCGTAGACGTATTGTGCATCGACTCTTCCGAAGGTTACAGCGCTTGGCAGAAAATTACTCTTGACTGGATTCGCGAACATTATGGAGACAGCGTAAAAGTAGGCGCTGGCAATGTTGTTGACGCTGAAGGTTTCCGTTTCCTGGCAGAAGCTGGTGCAGACTTCGTTAAAGTAGGTATCGGCGGCGGTTCTATCTGTATTACCCGTGAACAAAAAGGTATCGGCCGCGGCCAGGCAACCGCATTGATTGAAGTTGCTAAAGCTCGTGATGAATACTACAAAGAAACCGGTATTTATGTACCTATCTGCTCTGACGGCGGTATCGTATATGATTATCATATGACTCTGGCACTGGCTATGGGTGCTGACTTTCTGATGCTGGGACGTTATTTCGCACGTTTCGATGAAAGCCCGACCAATAAGGTTAACATTAACGGCAACTATATGAAAGAATATTGGGGAGAAGGTTCCAACCGTGCTCGTAACTGGCAGCGTTATGACATGGGTGGTGCAGCAAAACTGTCCTTCGAAGAAGGCGTTGACTCCTATGTTCCGTATGCAGGTCCGCTGAAAGATAACGTAAATCTTACTTTGAACAAAGTACGTTCTACTATGTGCAACTGCGGTGCATTGACTATTCCTGAATTGCAGGAAAAAGCTAAACTGACTCTTGTATCTGCAACTTCTATCGTAGAAGGCGGCGCACATGACGTTATCCTGAAAGACAATACCAGCAATAATTATGTAAAATAAGCTTTGCCTGTCTTGAGGTGATTTTCAGATATGCAGAACACCCATACATGCGTATGGGTGTTTTTCTTTGACTGTATCTTACTAATAAATTTGTCTTTCATGTATAAATAAAAGTTAGTTATAAGATACAAAAATATGTTTCAAAAGTAACAAATTCTTGTATCTTAAAATCTGTGAAATATTTTTGTTGTAATGAATATTATTTTATAGTAAAATGTTACAAAGTATCGGTAAAATTTATGCTGATCTTATCCTGTTAACTATTGTTAGTGCTTTTGAAGTATTACATGATAAATTATTCTGTCTGAATGTCTTCGAGATTAGGCGGCAAATGTATTACTGTTCGGACTGACAGCAGGAAATAATTACTGTAAAGAGGAAAGGCGTGTTGTTGATGAACTTGAAAAAATTCTTAAAAGCTGCTGTATGCGGCGCTATGATTGCTGCTTTGGCTGTTACTGCAGGCTGCGGCGACAGCGATAAAAAAGCTGAAGGCAAAAAAGTACTGAAAGTTGGTATGGAATGTGCTTATGCTCCTTACAACTGGTCCCAAACTTCTGCTGAAGGCGGCGCTGTTAAAATTGAAGGCACCAGTGAATATGCTTATGGTTATGACGTAATCATGGCTAAAAAACTGGCTGACTCCATGGGCGCAGAACTGCAGATTCAGAAAATTGAATGGGATGGACTTGCTCCGGCAGTAGTAAGTGGTAAAATTGATGCTGCTATCGCAGGTATGTCCATTACCTCCAAACGTAAAGAAACTGTTGACTTTACCAAACCTTATTACTATGCAAATGTAGTTGCTCTGGTTAAAAAAGATTCTCCGCAAGCTCAGGCTAAAAGCGTAGAAGACCTCAGAGGTTCTGTTGCAACTTCTCAGCTGAACACCATCTGGTATGACCAAATTGACCAAGTTCCTGAAGTTACCAAACTGCCGGCAATTGATACTGTTCCCGGTATGGTAGTTGCTCTGAAATCCGGCAAATGCAACCTGATTGTTACCGATATCCCGACTGCTAAGGCTGCTGCTTATGCAAACCCTGAATTGGTAATGGTTACTTTCCCGGAAGACAAAGGCTTCAAGACTTCCAGAGAAGATGTTGAAATCGGTATTGCTGTTCAAAAGGGCAACAAAGAACTGCTTGACGCTATGAACAAAGTTCTGGGCGGTATGACTGAAGCTGACTTCAATAAGATTATGGATGAAGCTATCCAAAAACAACCCCTGGTAAAATAAAAGCCTGTAATTTTAGGGCGGCAGGTAGTGCCGCCCTTATTGTATTATTGATAAAGATTAAACGAAGGTGGTGCCTCCTATGCCGGAAACATTTTTTGGTTGGGTAGCATTTTTACTGGATCAGTATGGAACTGTTTTAATAAAAGGTGCTGTAGTAACTTTGTTACTGGCTATAGTTGGTACCTTTATAGGTTGTCTGATTGGTCTGGTTGTAGGTATTATCCAAACAATTCCTTTAGATGAAAATGATGGAAAAATAAAAAAAGCTTTTGTTAAAGCGGTGCAGTGGTTACTTGATGCTTATGTGGAAGTGTTCCGCGGAACGCCTATGATTGTTCAGGCGATGGTTGTTTACTATGGCGCTATGAGCTTGTTTGATATTGATATGTCGCCGATGTTTGCCGGTTTCCTGGTTGTTTCTATTAACACCGGTGCTTACATGGCAGAAACCGTCCGCGGCGGTATTGAATCTGTTGACGTTGGCCAGAAAGAAGCTGCTGTTGCCATCGGTATGGACCATTTCCAGACTATGCGCTGTGTTATTTTGCCGCAGGCTCTGCGCAATGTTATGCCGCAGCTGGGCAATAACTTGATTATCAACATTAAAGATACTTCTGTTTTGAACGTTATTTCTGTAACAGAACTGTATTTTGCTTCTAAGTCTGCTGCAGGTGTTTACTATAAGTATTTTGAAATTTTCTTCATTACCTGCGTAATTTATTTTATCATGACCTTCACTGCTTCCAGACTGCTGCGCTGGATGGAAAGCAAGATGGACGGTCCGAAGGATTATCAGCTGGTAGAATATGATCCGATGATGGATCCTTGCGGACATGTACCGCTGCCTACTAAAAAACAGAAAGGGCGGTATTAAGCTATGGAAAATAAAGAACTTTTAGTATCTGTCAAAGATCTGAAAAAAAGCTTTGGTGAAAGAGAAATCCTCAAGGGAATCAGCTTTGATATTTATCGCGGTGATGTTGTCTGCATTATCGGTCCTTCCGGCAGCGGCAAGTCTACTCTTATTCGCTGCATCAATCATCTGGAGCAGCCTACTGACGGAGAAATCCTGTACCGTGGTCAGAGTCTGAAAGATGCTTTTAAGAAGCTGACACTGTATCGTACTAAGGTAGGTATGGTATTCCAGTCCTTTAACCTGTTTAACAACATGACTGTATTGGAAAACTGTACCGTAGGTCAGATTAAGGTTTTAGGCAAAAACAAGGAAGAAGCTAATGCCACTGCTTTGAAATATCTTAAGCATGTAGGTATGGACAGCTATGTTAATGCCAAACCGCACCAGCTTTCCGGCGGTCAGAAGCAGCGTGTAGCTATTGCAAGAGCACTGGCACTGGAACCGGAAGTATTGCTGATGGACGAACCGACTTCTGCTCTGGATCCAGAGATGGTTGGCGAAGTATTGCACGTTATGCGTGAACTGGCTCAGGAAGGGCTGACCATGGTGATTGTAACTCACGAGATGGCTTTTGCCCGCGATGTATCCAGCAGGGTTGTGTTCATTGATCAGGGTGTGGTAGCTGAAGATGCTCCGCCTGAAGAATTATTTAACAGACCGAAGAATCAGCGTACAAAAGACTTCCTGAAACGTTTTCAAAATTTATAGCAGGATAATATGCTCTGGCTGTAGAAATATACAGCCAGAGTTTTTTATTTCCTTGATGAAAGAAGGGTTGAAGGTGAAAAGATTATTGCTGATGTTTTTGATGGCAGTTATGCTTTATAGCTTGCCGGCAGCAGCGGCAGAAAAAGGCACCATTTTATATATACCTATGGATAACAGACCGGTATGTCTGGACTACAGTGTTCAGACTATGCGTGAAGCTGGTTGGGATGTAAAGGTACCGCCAAGAGAATATATTGCTTCTGCTGATAAAAATGGTGATCCGGAGAAAATGTTTGCCTGGCTGCAGGAAAATATGCCGGAATCATTGGCTGTAGTCGCTTCTTCTGATGCACTTTTATATGGCGGACTGGTAGGTTCGAGAACGCATGAAATACCGCTGGAAGTAATCAAAGAACGTGCCCAGATGCTGCTGGATCTGAAAAAGAATTACGGCAATAAGCTGGTTTATGTATTTACTACGATTATGCGTTCTCCCAAGATGAGCAGCGCGCCGGTAGAGCCGGAGTATTATGCTCAGTGGGGCAGCCAGATTTTCCGTTTAGGTGCGCTTGAAGATAAGCTGGAAGCCAAGGAAATAACCCGTAAGGAAGTAAAAGAACTGGCTGAGCTGCGTCTTGCTATTCCGAGAGAAATTTTGGAAGATATGTACAGCCGCAGACATAATAATATTAAGGCTACGGAGCTTTTAATGCACGGTGTGGAAAGCGGCGATTTTGATTATATGCTGGTTGGCCGTGACGATACTGCTACTTATTCGCAGGCTCATAGAGAAGCCAGAGATTTGGACATTCTGGTTAATGAACTGCCTAAAGAACGCATCCGCTTTTTTGCCGGTGCAGATCAGCTGGGTTTGCTGCTTTTAAGCAGGGCATCAACAAGACTGCAGTATCATTTGCCCTTTGTTAATACTGTTTATGCGCCTGGTACTGCCGGCAGTACTATTCCGTCCTATGAAGATGATACTGTTGCAGTAAGCGCTAAACATCATATTTATGCGGTAGGGGCTATCCCTGTGGCAGCTAATAAAGCTGCAGAACTGACTTTAGCTTTGAATACGCCCAGCAATGGTGTTACTTTGGAAGCTTCCAACGCGGCTAATAATTATACTGTGACACCGGAAACTGAGAAGTTTACCAAAAAGCTGCATCGTTTGCTGGATGAAGGCAGAAATGTAGCGGTTGCAGATATTAAATATGGCAACGGAGCTGATAATGCGCTGGTAAGCACCTTGTTTAAAAATGGCGATGCTTATCGTCTGACTGCTTACAGTGGCTGGAATACAGCTGGAAACTCTTTGGGGTTTGCTTTGGCACAAGGTTTGCTGAGTGATATGTACAGAAGTGGTGCTAAAGATGAGCTGCTTAATATCAGATATCTAGACGACTGGGCATATCAGTCCAATGTCAGGATGCGCGTTTATCAGGAGCTTATTTGGCCTAATCATTGGCCTAACAGCGGGCTGAATCCTGAGCAGGTTAAGGCTGCAGAAGAACGGATTACCAGTGATATTTATGAAGTTGCAGAACCGGTTATGGGAACTGCAGTACAGAAGTATCGTTTCACTCTGCCCTGGCAGAGAATGTTTGAGGTTTATGTAGCGGAAAAATAGTATAAAACGGCTGCCGCAAGGCAGCCGTTTTTGATAAGGAGGTATTTTATGAATGAAATAATAAGACTGGCACATCCCGAGGATGCTGCTGCTATATTAGGCGTTTATCGGCCTTTTATTACTGATACAGCTATTTCTTTTGAATATACAGTTCCGTCAATAGCTGAATTTGCAGAAAGAATACGAAGTATCACGTCAGAATATCCTTATCTGGTTTATGAACGGGAGGGTAAGATAGAAGGCTATGCTTATGTACACCGCTATTTGGAAAGAGCAGCTTACCAGTGGGATGTAGAAGTTACTGTTTATTTATCTGATGCAGTACGCGGCAGCGGGATTGGAGCAAAGTTGTATGCTGCGATGGAAAAGCTGCTGCAGCTGCAGGGAATTATCAATTTATATGCCTGCATTACAGCGTCTAATCAGGAAAGTATTAATTTTCATGCCAAAACTGGTTATAAAATGGTCGGAACTTTTCATAAGGCCGGGTTTAAATTGGGCGAATGGCAGGATGTAGTCTGGATGGAGAAAGCTATTGGCTGTTATAGTGATAAGCCGCAAGAGCCTCTGCCTTTTACTGCACTGAATGATGCGGATGTAGCAGCTGTTTTGGCAGGCTTTAATGAGGTACGGAAATGAATTTATACGATTACGAAAAAAAGCATACAACTAGCGAGAAAGCGCGTGAACTGCTGAGGTATTTGGGGCCTGGTCTTTTAATTACCGTAGGCTTTATTGATCCTGGTAACTGGGCATCAAATCTGGCTGCTGGCGCTGAATATGGCTATGTATTACTGTGGATGGTAACACTTTCGACTATTATGCTGATAGTATTGCAGCATAATGCTGCTCATCTTGGCATAGCTACAGGTCTTTGTTTGTCGGAAGCAGCAACAGAATATTTGCCTAAATGGCTTTCACGGCCGCTGCTCTTTTCAGGAGTGCTGGCTGCCATTGCTACAGCTATGGCGGAGATATTAGGCGGGGCCATTGCTTTGAATCTGCTTTTTAATTTGCCGCTGTGGCTGGGCAGTATTATGATGGCGGCACTATGTTCATGGCTGCTGCGTTCTAATTCCTACCGCAAAATGGAAAATCTTATTATCGGTTTTGTTTCTCTGATAGGATTATCCTTTTTGGTAGAAATCATCATGGTACCATTGGATTGGGGAGCTGCAGCTTCCGGCTGGGTAACGCCGGCTGTACCGCAAGGGTCGCTGTTAGTTATCATGAGTGTTTTGGGCGCCGTAGTAATGCCGCATAATTTATTTTTGCATTCTGAGGTTATCCAGAGCAGGCAGTGGAATTTGGAAAATGAGGCTGTTATTAAAAAACAGCTGAAATTTGAGTTTTTAGATACCATTCTGTCGATGGGTATTGGCTGGGCCATTAACAGTGCCATGATACTTATTGCAGCAGCAGTCTTTTTTGCCAATGGTGTGCAGGTAGATGACTTGGGACAGGCTACAGAAATGCTGAAGCCCTTGCTTGGCAGCAGTGCGGCACTAATCTTTGCTGTGGCGCTGCTTTTTGCCGGCATTTCTTCTACTGTTACTGCCGGTATGGCAGGTGGCAGTATTTATGCCGGGATTTTTGGGGAAAGCTATGATATCAAGGATTATCATTCCTGGCATGGCGTTCTGCTTACCTATTGGCTGGCCGTACTGATTATTCTTTTTGTTGAGGATCCGTTTACAGGGCTGATTTATTCACAGATGGCATTAAGTGTACAGCTGCCTTGGACTATCGGATTGCTTATCTATTTAACTTCTTCTAAAAAAGTTATGGGCAAATATGCCAATAATACCAGATTAAAAGCTACATTAGGTGTAATTGGTGCAATCGTGATTATATTGAATATTATGCTGTTGCTTGAATCTTTTGGACTGGCAGCCTTTTAGAAATGATAAAAGCCGGAAAAGCCATTGAAAGACTTTTTCGGCTTTTGTGTTGAGAAAGTAATATTATTGCATATAAGAGTTATTGATGCAGAAATGTTAACAACAAACTAAAAAAGTGTGAAACTGGAAAAATAAGAATTAGAGCAGGCAAAAGATTGACTAATTTAAGTGTTATGAGTTCTAAGATGCTCATTCCTAAAATGATGGTCAACAGGCCGCCGATAGCAATAAAATCGGCAATCATGTTGGCAGTGATAAAAGCTGTAAGAAAATTAGAAATGCAGAAAAGTGACAGCATGATACAGCTTTGAGGCAATAATATAAATAAAATAGGCTTGCCTAAACGAGAAGCGAAAATGAGCGAAGCAAGAATATCCATAACAGCTTTGGAAATTAGAATACTGCTGTCGCCGCTGATACCTTCGTTAAAAGCGCCGAAAATATTGGTGCCGCTGGCACAGAAAGTTATGGTAACGATAATATAAAATTCGATGTATTGTTCGTGGTCACCAATATCATTGAATTTAAATTTTTTGATAATAGCAAGAATAAAAGCTTTTAATTTAGTATCACAGTTTAGACTTTCGCCAAGTAAATAGCCGAAAATTAGTGCAAAGATGACAGCAGGCAGTGAGTTTATCTTCATTAAAGATACGATACCTATTGTTAAAGCGCATATTCCAAAAATTTTGATTAAAGATACTTTAATTCCTTCCGGCATTAAATGTTTGAAATTAATGCCTATGATACTTCCAATTAAAATACTGAGCAGGTCTGAAACTATTCCTATGGGCATAATATTCCTCCAATGACGTTAAAGATACAGCATATTAACATAGATTGTCTTTTAAAGCAATAGGAGAAAATGTGTTTTGGAGTAATTATTATAAGTAAAAAAAGGACTTAACCATTTGCTGGTTAGGTCCTTTTTATGTTGAATTTTATAAAATATTGAAAAGATAACCGATAAGTATAATACCGCAGGAAACGATGGAAACAAATATCAGTAACAGTTTGCAATGCATTACTTTACTGAGCATGATGAGTGAAGGCAGAGAAATAGTTGTTACGGACATCATCAGAGCAAGTATGGTTCCAGCAGGAACGCCTGCCAGATACAGGGCTTCAGCAATAGGTATGGTACCGAAAATATCTGCATAAATGGGGATGCCGATAAGGGTGGCTAAAATGACGCCTAAAGGATTACCGCTACCCAGTACATTTAAAATCAGCTGCTGAGGAATCCAGTTGTGTATGAGCGCGCCGATGCCTACACCGGCAAGTACATAAGGAAAAACATTGCGGACAATAATCTTTGTATCATTAAGGGCATAGTTGAAGCGCTGTTTTTGGTTAAAATATTCTGATTCACTGTAAAATTCTCTGATAGCTCCATCAAAAGGAATAAGATACTTCTCCAGGTGTAAAAGAGAAATCAGTTTGCCGCCGGCAATTGCCAGTAAAATGCCGACTATTGTGTAGATGATAGCAAATTTCATGCCGAAAAATGAAGCCAGCATCAGCAAAGAGGCCACATCTACCATGGGAGAAGAAATTAAAAACGAGAAAGTTAGACCGATGGGCAAGCCTGCTCGTGTGAAGCCAATAAAGATTGGCACGCTGGAACAAGAACAAAAAGGAGTGACTGTTCCTAAAAGAGCAGCGGCAACATTACCGGTAAGACCTGAGTAGTGTGTAAGTAAGCGTTTGGTTTTTTCCGGGGGGAAATAGGATTGAATATAGGAAATAAGAAAAATTAATGTTACTAAAAGTAAGGTGATTTTAATAGTATCATACAGGAAGAAATGTATACTGCCCCAGATTGGTGAAGATGGATCTGCCTGTAAATAGTGCTGCAATATTTGCCAGATAAGATTGTTAAGCCATTGCATGCCAAGTACTTGGCTGATAAAAAAATCAAACATGTTAGCCTCCTATAAATCAAAAAAACTTGATGTTAAAAGTAAAATAAAAGAGAAGCATTGCTTCTCTTTTATTATTATATCAAATTATTTTGATTTGACAAGATATGTAGTTTTATTTTAAAAGTAATTCGTTTAAAGTATTTTGAGTGAAAAGCTGCTGCAGCAAGGTTTTGTTGGCAGAATAAAAGTTCCACTTGCCGCAGGGACGGACGCTGATAAGTTCAGCTTCTAAAAGTAGTTTTAAATGATAGGAAAGTTTGCTTTGTGCCATGGCAAATTCTTCCATCAATTTACAAACGCATATTTCGTCGCTGGATGAAATACGCTGTAACAAGTGCAGACGCATTTCATCAGACAGAGCTTTAAAGATTTTTTGATATTGGAGATTAGTCATTTTTTCACCTTAATCATTTAGTTTTTCCAGGGTACTGCTTTCTTTTCGCACCACAGTAAAATAAAGTTAAAGACTACGCCTAACAGGGAAAGGATGATAACACCAGCCATTAAGCGGTCAGTAATCATCAAATCACCATAATGCAGGATTAGTGCACCAATGCCTGTTTGAGCTGCAATCATTTCTGCAGCTACGAGTAAAAGCAGGGAGGTTCCTGCTGCCAAGCGCAGACCGGTAAAAATCATGGGCAGAGCATTAGGGAGGATAATAGCTTTCATAGTCAGCCAGCGACTGGCGTTAAAGCTGGCAGCGACTTTCAGCAGCAAGGGGTCAACATTTTTTACGCCGGCAAAAGTATTCATGGCAACAGGAAAAAATACGCCGGTTGCGATAATAGTAACTTTGGAAAGTTCGCCGATGCCAAGCCACAGGATGAATAAAGGCAGCAGCGCAATTTTAGGAATAGGATACAGGGCGTTGATAACAGGAGAACACAGGCGGTCTGCCAGAGCAGAGGTGCCGGTAATAAGACCTGCTGCCAGGCCCAGTAAAGCGCCGATGGCAAAACCCAAAGCTATACGTACCAGGCTTGCAGCTAAACTTGCTGCTATTTCGCCGCTGGCAGTCATAGTAAATAAGGCACTGAGAATTTGTGTAGGAGCAGGGAGAAAGAGTGAAGAGATAAGACCGGTGCGGCAGATTACTTCCCATAAGCATAAGAGCAGAAATGCAAAGGCGAGGGAATACCAGTGCGGATAAGTTTTCTGCCAGTGTTTCATTCTGTTGGTTACAACAAATTCATTCATTGTTTTCCACCTCCATCAAAGCTGCACGCGCATCTTTGCTGATGTGTTCCCAAATGGTACGGGTAAAGCCTGCGATGGCTTCTGCGTGCTGAGGAAGGCTGCGTTCTGCTCTCGGAACATCAACAGTAATAATCTGACCGATTTTGCCGGGACGGCGAGAGAGCAGAACAATACGGTCAGCCAGCATAACGGCCTCCTGGATATTATGAGTTACATATAAGGTTGTTAAACGAGTTTTTTCCCATAAAGTGACTAATTCTTCCTGCATGATGGTACGTGTTTGAGCATCCAAAGCAGAGAAAGGTTCATCCATCAGCAGAAGGTCAGGTTCGATAGACATTGCCCGGGCAATACCAGCACGTTGACGCATGCCGCCGCTTAACTGATGAGGATAAGCGTTTTCAAAACCTTTTAAACCAACAAGTTCTATATATTTCTGTACACGCTGCTTTTTCTCGCTTTCCGCAATATTTTTTGCTTCCAAGCCAAAAGCGACATTGTCATAAACGCTGCGCCAGGGAAAAAGGCCGGTTTCCTGAAAAACAATACTCATATGCGGCTGATAGCCGGGGAGAACGTCCTTAAAGCTTATTTTTCCGGAGGTAGGCTCCAGCAAACCTGCTGTAAGGTTTAGTAATGTAGATTTACCGCAGCCGGAGGGACCGACGATAGCGATAAATTCCTGCTCGTTGACAGTGAGATTTATGTCTTCCAGAACAGGTAAGGTCTGACCTTTGCGGTTAGTAAAATTTTTACAGATATTTTCTATAACTAATTGCATATATTTCTCCTCAAGTAAAGAAGGGCAGAATGTTCTGCCCTTCTGTTATTTAGCCAGTACTTTTTCTAAAAACTGGTTATTTACAATCTGCTCAGTTTGCAGAGAACCGTTTAAAAGTCCGTTGGCTTGATACCAGTTAATCTGGGTGGTAATATCGCTGTCAAGTAATTTCCCGTCTCTGTCAATGTAGGGAAGGCCGAGCTTGATATCTTCTACCGGTGCATTAACGTATTTGGCGATAATGCTGATGACTTCATCGAATTTTTTCGGATCTTTTTTATCAATAACAGCATCGTAATAATAGTTGCAGGCTTTAGTATAGGCTTTCATAAAACGTATGCCAGCATCTTCTTTTTTACTGAAATCAGGAGAATAAAAAATAGCAGAAGTCTGGTAAGGAATAACGTCGCCAACCTGTACAATAGTTTTGCCATAGCCGGCTTTTTCTACTTTAGTGATATTGGGCTCATTTAAGATAGCTGCATCAATCTGTTTGCTTTCCAGGGCTGCCATAACGGCACTTAATTTATTAAGCGGTACCAGCTGTACATCATTGAGAGTAAGACCTTCGGCTTCCAGTAAACGGCCGAGCATATAATGGAAGGTAGAGCCTTTTTGCGTAATGCCGATGCGTTTTCCTTTTAAATCAGCCAATGAGGTAATACCTTGATTGTAATTATCTGTTGTTACCAGCAGAGCTGAAGAGGGAAAGCCTTTTTGTTCACGGCCTTTGTCAGCGACTATGGAAAGCTTTTGCCCGCTGGCCGCCATGTTAAACAGGCTGGCTGTTATGCCGGTAGCCCCAACATCGATTTTGGAAGATGCAGTAGCGACGGCAATAGGATGGGCCGCGTCAAACCATTGTGGTTCAACTTTTAATCCTTCTTCAGTAAAATAGCCTTTTTCTATGGCAATAAATAGAGGTGCGCTGCTGGTAAGACGCAGCATACCAAGACTTACAGGAGTAGTTTTAGCAGGGTCGTCTTTGGTGCCGGAGGAACAGCCTGCGGCAGCGGCAACCATGCATAATAACATGATGAGGGCAAGCAGTTTTTTCATAAAGACAGATCCTTTCTGAATTATTAAATGTTTATTAGTTATTCTACACTATTCCCTTTAACTTTGCAGTAAAGCTGGAAAAATAATCAAAAATATTTTTGTCGATAATGTAAAATATAACATCTGTAACAAGATTGTATATATTGCTAAAGAGTATCATGGTATAATGAAAGCAAGCGATTTTAGAGGGATGTGAAAATATGATAAATAGCAGTAAGATAAAACATTTGCTGGCAGTTTGCGCTTTATCCTGCTGTATAAGTATACCTGTTTCGGCAGAAAACGTACGGCTGGCAGCAGTAGAAACATCAGTCAGCGGTACAGCGATGGATGTAGAGCTTTGGGGAGATAAACTGCCCAGTGGTTATGCTGATGACCTTATGCTGCTTTTTAAAAATAAAGATGGCAATATTAAAGCAGCTTATAATCCTACTGTTAAAGGTGGATATAACTGTATGATGGATATGGTCAGCATTGGCGGGGAAGGCAGTCAACTGCTGCTGGCTGTAGGCCAGGGAAACTGGCAGCGTCCCACAGAGTATAGGATTATAGATTTCAGAGATTATAAAGATATTAAGGAAATTTTTTCTGCAGCAGATAATTATGGAGTAGTAAAAAAAGCTCAAATGCAGGAAGATAGGTTGCAGGTAACCATGTGTGATGGCAGCAGCAGTTCCATGCAGGTTGATTCTGCATTGCTTGAAGAAATTCCAACTGAAAGGCGCCAGGCTCAAGCAGAGAAAATAGCTTCTCTTACCGCTAAGGATATTGACGGTGACGGGCAAGAAGAAGTATTGACAGTGCAGAAGATAACTGCTGATAAAAAAGCGTTGGCTGATGTTGGGGCAGTTTGGAAGCTGAACAAAGACAGCAAATGGGATTGCAGCGGTTTCACAATCCTTGTGGCAGGAAATGTTGCGAAAAGCAATACTATCAATGAAGGACGTGACGGAGATGGTTATACCATATTGCCGCGTAAGATAGTTGCTCCTAATGGAGAGGCTACATACCCTGTAGTAACTTACAAAGATAATATCCAGCTGCAGAACAAGGTAAATGAACTTTTGCAGCAGCAAAGTGCTGGATATTTAGAAAAATTTGTCAGCGGAGAAGCTGATATGGCTTTTAATGTACTGCGTGCAGATAAGGATTTGCTTAGCATTCAGCTTATCAGTGGCAAAAACAGTTTTGTGCACCATCATGTAAATATTGATCCGCAGACTGGTGAAGTGATAAAGCTTGATGATATCTTACAGGCAGATAATCCTGATTTACTGCCGCTTTTGAATCTGTTAAATACTAATAAGAATGTAGAATTTACGGAAGGTTTACCATCAGAGTGGTATCTTGCAGATAAGAAGCTTTGCTTGATTGTTAATGTCTGCGGACAGGAAGAAGTATCTTGTTATGCTATCGGTAATCTGCATAAATATCTGAAGGATAAAAAGTGGTTGAGCTGACTGACCAGTCAGCAAAAACTGAAAGATGCAGAAAATGGGAGAAAAACAGAGAAAAACAATTGTAATATTGCTTAACGGCATTTGCTTTTCTTATATCCCTATTTTATAATAATATTATTCTGAAACTGGCTCAATATCTTTAATTGTAAAGAAGTTACGTTTCTAAATAAAGGAAAAGAGGAGGATTTTGTATGTTTGATTTTATCGGCTCCTGCAAAGCTAAAAAAACTGTTGCGGCAGCGCTGGCTCTCGGGCTGATGATGGGCATAGCGGGGTGCGGTAAAAATGAGCAGCCGCAGGCTGCTGCAGTAGCGGTCAAATCCATGCAGGTAATCAAGCGTGATACACCGCTGGTATATGATTATACCGGTTTTGTGGAAGCTCAGCAGGAAATGAATCTGGTATCTCAGGTTTCCGGACAGATCACCGGTAAGTATTTTAATGGCGGTGAAACCGTTCAGGCAGGTCAGGTACTGTATTCTATTGATCCTCGCACTTATCAGGCTAACATGCTTAATGCACAGGCAAATCTGGCTAATGCTAAGGCTACTTTGGCTAACGCTGCTATGGATGCGGAACGTTATACAAGGCTGTATGAACAATCTGCCGTATCCAAGCAGACCATGGATAACGCTATTATGCAGCGTGATCAGGCTCAGGCTTCTGTAAATGCCATGGAAGCATTGTTGCGCAATGCGGAAATTGATATGCAGGAAACCAGCGTAGTTGCTCCTTTTACAGGACGTATAGATACTACTGCATTAGAAGTTGGTAACTATGCTACAGCTGGACAGACTGTATTGGCAACTATTTCCAATACAGATCCGGTCTTTGTAAAATTCAGTGTTGCTGAACCGGAATATCTGAAATTATCTTCTGCTCATGATAATAATGGACAGGCATCTTTGGAAAATTTGTCTATTGTTCTCAGTGATGGCAGTACCTACGAGTTAAAAGGCAAAGTTGCTGAAGTAAACCGCGGTATCAGCGATAATACCGGTACTTTGACTATCAGAGCATTGTTTGACAATCCTCAGCGTAAACTGCTGCCCGGTATGTTTGCGCATGTACAGGCAATTGGCGGTATAAGAGAAAATGCACTGCTTATTCCGCAGCGTGCTGTTGTCGAACTGATGTATAAGAAATTTGTTTATGTCATCGGTGATGACAACAAGGTTAATATGAAAGAAATCACTGTAGGTCCTATCGTTGGCCGTATGTATATGGTTGAAAGCGGTTTGGACGGCAGCGAAAACATTGTTGTTGAAGGTACAGGCAAGCTCCGTCAGGGCAGCCAGGTTACTGCAGAACCTATGACGGAGGCTGATTTGAACACTGCCGAAGCTCAAAACAAACAGTAATAAGGAGGCAGGGTTAAATGGCACGTTTTTTTATTGACCGTCCGGTCTTTGCAATAGTGCTGGCTATCATTATTACCCTTTTGGGTACTATTGCCGGTTTCAGTCTGCCTATTGCTCAATATCCGCAGATTACTAAGCCTCGTATTGCTGTAGACACTACTTATGTAGGCGCCAGTGCCGATACAGTAGAAAAATCTGTTGCACAGGCAATCGAGCAAAAGGTAATGGGCGTAGAGAACATGCTGGATATGACTTCTACCAGTACCAGCTCCGGTCAGTACAAACTCAATGTTCAGTTTAATCTGGACAAAAATGCTGACATTGGTTCCGTAGAAGTACAAAACCGTGTATCTCAGGCTAACAGCTCCATGCCTAGTGAAGTAACCAGCTATGGTATTACTACTTCCAAAGAATCTGCTGAGACCATTATGTACTTTGGTCTGTATTCTCCTAATAAGACTTATGACTCTATGTTCCTCAGAACATATGCCGACGCAAACTTCATTGACGCAGTAAAACGCGTTAAAGGTGTTTCCAAGATTGACGAATATGGTCCTGAATATTCTATGCGTATCTGGCTGAATCCTGAAAAAATGGCACAGCTGGGAGTTACTGTTGATGATATTTCCAGTGCTATCAAGAGCCAGAATATCCAGGCACCTGTAGGTTCTATCGGTAACCGTCCGACTACTGAAGAGCAGGAAAAAGCTTATTCTGCCAGCGCTCAGGGTCGTTTGAATACTCCGGAAGAATTTGGTAATGTTATTATTCGTTCCAGCAAAGGCGATAATCTGAAATTACGTGATATTGCCGAAATTAAACCGGGTGCCCGCAGCGATTTGGTTTCCAGTCAGCTGAATGGCGGTGACGCTGTTATTTTCCCGGTTTCTCTTACATCTGATGCTAACTCTCTGGAAACAGTAGCAAATATCAGAGAAGTATTAGCTGATGCGCAGACTCGTTTTCCCAGTGATATGGAATTGATTGTTGTTCAGGATAATACTCAGTTTATTACTGAATCTCTGAGCAAGGTTGCACATACTTTCTTCGAAGCATTGGTACTGGTTATCTTTGTAGTATTTATCTTCTTAGGCAGCTGGCGTGCAACAATGATTCCGCTGCTTGCAGTTCCTGTATCTTTGGTTGGTACTCTTGCTTCCTTCGTATTGCTTGGTTTTACGATCAATACGCTGACTGCTTTCGCTATGATTCTGGCTATCGGCCTTGTTGTCGATGACGCGATTGTCGTTGTTGAAGCAGTTGAACATCATATTCAGGATAATGGTATGTCTCCGCGTGAAGCTACCTATCGCGCTATGAATGAAGTTTCCGGCCCTGTTGTGGCTATTGCTTTCGTACTGAGTGCGGTATTTATTCCGGTTGCTTTCACCGGCGGTACTGTAGGTGAGCTGTATAAACAGTTTGCTATTACCGTTTCTGTTTCCATGATGCTTTCCGCTATTGTAGCGTTGTCCCTGACTCCGGCATTGTGCGCATTGCTGCTGGTGAAAAAGGGTGAAGAAGCAGCTCCTAAAGGCTTTATCGGTAAAATGGTTGCAGGCTTCAACAGATGGTTTACCAATACACTTGGTAAGTATGTAACTAATGTTGAAAAATGTATCCGCAAATCTAAGTTGATTCTGTGCTGCCTCGTGGTTATGGTTATCTGCATCGGCGCTTTGGCTAAGGCTACACCGACTGGCTTTGTACCTAACGAAGACCAGGGTATGAGTGCTATTGCAATTTCTTTGCCGGAAGGTGCATCTGCTAACCGTACACAGCAGGTTCTGGCAGAATTGGATGGCCAACTGAGAAAGCTGCCAGGTGTTAAAAATGTCCTGACTGTAGGCGGTGTAGATATTCTGTCTAGTGCACAAAAAGCAAGTGCAGGTCTTGCCGTTGTTGCCATGGAAGACTTTGATAAGCGTGATAATACTATTCAGGATGTTATTCCTTTGATTTTAAAAGAAGGCTCTCAGATGACTGATGCATCTGTTATGGCTTTCCAGCCGCCTTCTCTGCCTGGTGCTTCCAGTACCGGTACTTTGAGTATGTACATCATGAACCTTGCCGGTGAAGATGTTAATACTATGAGCAGCCGTGCTAATGAGTTCCTTGCTAAAGCGCGTCAGCGTCCTGAAATTGGTATGATTTATACCACGTTAAACACCAATACTCCTACTTATCAGTTTGAAGTAGACCGTGAAAAAGCTGAATCTCTGAATGTTCCTGTATCCAGTGTATTTACTGCTTTACAGGCTTTCCTTGGCGGTACTGAAGTCAACGACATCAACAGCTTCGGTCGTGTATGGAAAGTAGTTATGCAGGCTGATCCTTCTCACCGTACCAGTGCTGACGATATGCGTTTCTTCTTTGTACGCAGCAATGAAGGCGGTATGGTACCGCTGAATACGTTGGTAAAAGCAAAGAATGAGAATACTTCTGTTATTATGACCCGCTATAATGGCACCAGTGCTATTAAGATTGCTGGTGACCCTGCAGATGGTTATTCTACCGGTCAGGCTATGGCTGCGTTGGAAGAAGTTGCTGCAGAAGTATTGCCTACAACCTATACTTATGAATGGGTTGACCAGAGCCGTGACGAAGTTGAGGCAGGCGGTCGTTCTACTCAGATCTTTATTATTTCTCTGATTTTCGTATTCCTATGTCTGGCTGCACTTTATGAAAGCTGGACTATTCCTCTGGCAGTATTGATGTCTGTTCCGACAGCAGTATTTGGCTGCTTCCTGGCTCAGTATCTGCGTGGTCAGAATAACGACGTATACATGCAGATTGGTCTGATTACCTTGATTGGTCTGGCTGCAAAGAACGCTATTCTGATTGTCGAATATGCTAAGATGAATATGGAAAACGGTATGGATGTTGTGCATGCTGCTATTGAAGCGGCTCGTGTACGTCTTCGTCCTATCTTGATGACGTCCTTTGCTTTCATCCTTGGCTGCGTTCCGCTGGCTGTTGCTACCGGTCCTGGTGCAGGTGCCCGTGTTTCCATGGGTAACGCTGTTGTTGGCGGTATGTTTATTAACACCTTGTTGGGTGTATTCCTTATTCCGGTACTGTTTGTCGTTGTAGAACGTTTCTTCAGCAAGAAGAAAAAAACTGAGCAATCAGAACAGCAATAAGGTTAATAAGTAAAAATGCTCTGCTTCGGCAGAGCATTTTTTTTACACAAATATCGTAATTAATATTGTATAATAAAAAAGATTACGGTACATAGAGGGGGGAATAGTTTGCATAAATTTACGCTGACTAAACAATTTTTTAAAGATGTCTGGTATTTGACGAAAAGCTATTGGTCTTCCGAAGAAAAGGTAAAGGCATTTGGCTTGTTGGGCATTATTATTGCTTTAACGCTTGGCATAGTATATATGCTGGTACTGCTTAACGAATGGAATAACAGCTTCTATAATGCCTTGCAGAATTATCAGACGGATAAAATTTTTGACGGTTTACTGAGATTTTCCGGCTTGGCGGCAATATACATTATTTTGTCTGTTTATTCATATTATTTGCAGCAGACGCTTATTCTTAACTGGCGCCGCTGGATGACAGTACAGTTTTTGGATATCTGGATGAAGAACAGGACCTATTATCAGCTGCAGATGTTTGGTAAGGATACTGATAACCCTGACCAGCGTATCAGTGAGGATGTAAGACTGTTTGTAGAGATGACACTGAGCTTTGGCGTAGGTATATTAAGGTCTTTATGTACTTTTATTTCCTTCGTCTTTATTTTATATAAGTTGTCAGGCACACTGCATTTTACTGCTTTTGGGAAGGAATGGGCTATTGATGGTTATCTTTTCTGGGCCGCTCTGGTGTATTCAATTATTGGTACCTATATTACGCATTTAGTAGGCCGCAAGCTGGTAAAGCTCAATTTTATTCAACAGCGTTATGAAGCTGATTTTCGTTTCAGTATGATTCGTTTGCGTGAAAGTGCTGAAAGCGTTGCTTTTTACAGAGGTGAAAAACAGGAGAGCGGCATTTTTCGTGAGCGTTTCTCGCTGCTTTTAGATAATTTCTGGAAGCTGGTAAATAAGCAGAAGCAATTAGTATGGCTTAATTCCGGTTATTCCCAGATTGCAATTATTTTTCCTTTTGTAGCTGCAATGAACAGATATCTTGCCAAAGAAATTACCTTAGGCGGACTGATGCAGGTTTCCAGTGCTTTTGGCAATGTTCAGGGGGCCTTGTCCTACTTTATTGATATGTATACCAGTATTGCTCAATGGCAGGCAGTTGTTATGCGTCTGACTTTTTTTGGCAGACATATGCATGAGGTTTCTGCTGATGCCGAAAAGTTCCATTTGGATCGTTTTGTAGTGGCGCAGGAAGTTGAAGCTGAAAACATGCAGGTTAATTTGCCGGATGGAACACCGCTTTTGAGTAATATCAGCTTTGTACTGCACCCGGGCAGCAATGTGCTTATAAAAGGTGTCAGCGGCAGCGGTAAAAGTACGCTGCTGCGCGCCATTGCCGGTATTTGGCCCTATGTAGAGGGGAAAATCAGGATGCCTGCACAGGATAAGCTGATGTTTATTCCGCAAAAGCCGTATTTGCCGCTGGGTACCTTGCGTGAGGCGTTGTTGTACCCAGGTGGGAAAAAAGCTAATGACAGCGAGCTTATTGCTTTGATGGAGCTTTGCCAGATTGGCTATTTACAGGATAAGCTGGATATAGTAGCAGACTGGAGTCATGTACTTTCTGTGGGAGAGCAGCAGCGACTGGCTTTTGTCAGAGCGCATCTGCAGCAGCCTGCGTGGTTATTTTTAGATGAAGCTACTTCTGCTCTTGATGAAGAAACAGAAGCCAAGATGTATCTGCTGGCTGCAGAAAAATTGCCGGATACTACTATTGTCAGCGTTGGTCATCGCAGTACTTTAAATAAGTATCACAGCCTGCAGCTGAAATTGAATAAAGAGCAACGCAGTCTGAGCTTGAGTGCTATGTAGGTTTTACTTATAAGCGCTATACAAAGCAGATAAAATGCGATATGATACTTAAAGAATAGTATAAGGAGTGAGAAAGAATGTTACCCTTGCAAATTAAAGAAAATATTTATGATGTGAGTGTTCAGGACTGGGATGTGCGTGATTTTCACGGCTATAAGACGGAACGTGGCGCTACTTATAACTCCTATCTGATTATGGATGAAAAAATTTGCCTGATTGATACTGTAAAGGCTCCTTTTGCGGAGGAACTTATCAACAATATCCGCAGTGTTATTGATCCTGCACAAATTGATTATATTGTTATTAATCATGTGGAGCCGGACCATTCCGGAGCTATGCCGGTATTGGCAAAACTGTGCCCCAAGGCAAAATTTATTATAACCATGCAGGGCAAGACAGAAGCTATTCAGCACTACGGCGATATTTTTGATTTTATTGTAGCTAAAGACGGCGACACACTGGAATTAGGTAAACGTACTTTGCAGTTTGCTACTATGCCCATGCTGCATTGGCCGGACAGTATGGCTACTTACAGTGCTTATGATAAGATCCTTTTTTCCAATGATGCCTTTGGGCAGCATTATGCTACCAGCAAACGTTTTGATGATGAAGTAGAGCTGGATGTTCTGTATTATGAAGCTAAAAAATATTTTGCCAATATTCTTTGGCCTTATGCGAAGCTGATTGATAAGGCCATTGCTAAGCTGGGCGGACTGGACTTTGATTTAATTGCTCCTTCTCACGGCGTTATCTGGCGCAGTCATCTGAATGATATTATAAATATGTATCAGCAATGGGGCAGTGGTGTTAAAGATGGCAGCATTGTTGTAGCTTATGACAGCATGTGGGGCGGTACGGAAAAGATTGCGCGTGCTATTGCCAAAGGTGTTGCCAAAGCGGGAGTTGAAGTAAAACTGTTTAAAGTAAGCTGTACAGAAAACAGCAGTATTGCTGCTGAATTATTTACAGCTTCCGGATTCCTTGTAGGTTCTTCTACACTTAATTATGGTATGCTGCCTTCCGTAGGTGCTTTGCTGACTTATGTTAAGGGATTGAAGCCTATGCAGAAAAAAGCTGCTGCTTTTGGTACCTTTGGCTGGGCTGGCGGCGCACAGAAAGATATGGAAGAATTTCTGAATAAAGCTGGCTTTAACGTGTTTGATGGTTATACCTGCAAATGGAAACCTCAGGCAGCAGAGCTGGAAACTGCAGAGAAATTCGGCTATGAATTTGCTCAGAACCTTGATTGTCAATGTGAAAGATAGTTTAGTAATTAGTTTAATTTTGACTAAATATATATGGCAATGATATGATAACAATATATCTTAGCTGTTACAGGAAGGATAATGGATGATGAATAAAAAAGCTGAAAAATTTAATGCATTTATGAAAGAGCATAATATTACCTGCTTCAATGCACAGGATATCGGCAATGAATTGCATACTGTTTTGTATCGTTCTTTTATGGAAGTAAGCGGACAAAACCTGCCGACTATGGTTGTTCTGGATGACAGCATCTATGCTATGCTGCAGGTACGCGTAGCTGCCGGTGTGGTAAAAGAAGCTAACAGAACTGCTGTACTGGAGCATTTGAATAAGCTGAATGAAAAATATAAAGTATTTAAATACTATGTTAACGAAAGCGGCGACATTGTTATCGAAAGCTGCATTCCGACAACTGAGGATGACTTTGTTCCCGGCATCATCAATGCCGTTATCGAAGTTGTATTGAAACACCTTATTGAAGAATATCCGCAGATAATGAAGATTGTCTGGGCAAATTAAAATCTCAGGCTGTGCAGTATTAACTGCACAGCTTTTGTTTAATAATCACTAATTTTTTGTGCCGGGGAGGTATCATGTTGAAAAAATATGGTCTTAATGATCAGCAGGTTAATGAAGCTTTAAAAAAGTACGGTAATAACGCTTTATCCCAGCCGCCAAGAGAAACTTTCTGGGATAAGCTCTGGGATAATTTTCAGGACCCGATTATACGCATCTTGATTTTTGCTTTACTGGTCAATGTCGTTTTTGTCTATATGGGTCACGGCGACTGGATTGAGACCGCAGGTATTTTCCTGGCAATAATCCTGGCTACTTTTGTAGCAACTTATTCAGAATACAGTAACGAGAATGCCTTCCAAAAGCTGCAGGAAGAAGCTAGCCGTATCCGCTGCAAAGTATGGCGTAATGGTGAGCCGGTAGAAATCCATATCGACGATATTGTTACCGGCGATGCAGTAATTTTAGAAGCAGGCGATAAAGTGCCTGTGGACGGCATTTTGCTGGAAGGAGATATTAAGCTCGACCAGGCTGCCTTAAACGGTGAAAGCGAAGAAGCACATAAACTGCCTGCTCCTGCTGATTTTTCCTGGGAAGGTGAAAAAATCGACTTTCTGGATGAGTATAAATTATTCCGCGGCAGTGTCGTTGTTGAAGGCAATGGTATTATGCAGGCGGTCAAAATTGGCGATGCTTCTGTTTATGGACAGCTTACGCAGGAACTTAAAGATGATGAACGTGACAGCCCGTTGAAATTAAAGCTCAAAGGTCTGGCTAACAGTATCAGTAAATTTGGTTATGCTGGCGGTATTTTGATTGCTGTTGCTGTTATGCTGCATAAGATGGTGCTGGCAGGTGGTTTTTCCGCTTATGTGAGCAATATGACAGCTGTTTTAGGTGATTTGGTTCAGGCGGTAATTTTAGCTATCATAATTATCGTTATGGCGGTACCTGAAGGACTGCCGCTGATGATTGCCATTGTTTCTTCCTTAAACATGCGTAAAATGCTGAACGATAATGTTTTGGTACGCAAGCTGGCTGGTATAGAAACTGCCGGAAGTCTGAACATGTTGTTTACTGATAAGACAGGTACTATTACCAAAGGCAAGCTGGAAGTAGTAAGATTTATTACCGGCAATCTGAAGGAAATGACAGATTTTGTGCAGCTGCCGGAAAAGCTGAAAGAGCTTACCTATCAAAACGTAGTGCTGAATACTTCTGCTTCTGTAACTGACGGTAAGATTATCGGCGGCAATATGACGGAAATGGCGCTGAGTAAATATATCGGCTCTTTCCGTATGAGCGAAGAACTGCAGCGTTTGCATTTTGTACCGTTTAATAGTGCCAATAAATATTCCTGGGCTATGGTACAGAGTAAGCAAGAAAATTATTGTCTGGTAAAAGGTGCGCCGGAAAAGCTTATTCTGCAGACGGATTATTATTGGGATGAACAGGGATGCAGACAGCAGCTGACCGAAGAAATGAAGGCTGCGCTGGATAAAAGAATGATTCAGCTGGCAGGAGATGCTATCAGAATGCTGGCTCTCTGCAGTTATGAGGGCGCGGTTGAAGAACAACTGCCGGAGCATGGACTGACTTTGGTTGGCATTGTCGGTATTCGTGATGATGTACGTCCGGAGGCTATTGAAGCTATTGCCGCTGTGCAAGGTGCCGGTGTACAGGTTGTTATGATTACCGGCGACCGCAAGGAAACTGCTGTGGCTATTGCCAAGGATGCAGGCCTGCTGCGTCATCCTGATGAACTGGTTTGGACTTCGGCAGAGCTGGCTGAACTCAGTGACGAGGAAGTAAAACTGTATCTGCCTAAACTGCGTGTAGTTGCCAGGGCTTTGCCCATGGATAAATCCAGGCTGGTAAGATTATCTCAGGAACTGAATCTTGTTGTTGGTATGACCGGCGACGGTGTTAACGATTCCCCGGCACTCAAAAAAGCCGATGTAGGCTTTGCTATGGGCAGCGGTACTGAGGTTGCTAAAGAAGCAGGCGATATTGTTATCCTTGATGATAATTTTCTCAGCATTAAGAAAGCAATTTTGTATGGACGCACTATTTACAATTCTATTTGTAAATTTATTGTATTCCAGCTGACTATCAATTTTTCTGCGGTAGCAATTAACTTTATAGCTCCCTTTATCGGCATTGATAAGCCGCTGACAATTACGCAGATTCTGTGGATTAATCTGATTATGGATACGTTGGCTGCGCTTGCTTTCGGTGGTGAGCCTGCACTGGAAAAATATCTGGCAGAACGTCCTAAAGATCGTGGTGCAGCTATCGTCAGCAAGAAAATGCTGTCTACGATTTGTTTGGGCGGTATTTATATGACTATTGTGGCAGTTGCTTTCTATAAGAGCAGTTGGGTAGACCATCTCTTCCGCAATGCTCCTGACCATATCTATACCTATACAGGTTTCTTCTGTGCATATATTTTAATGGCTGTAGCTAATGGCTTTAATGTACGTGTGTCAGGACTTAATTTGCTGGAAAACATCAGCCTGAATAAGGGGTTCCTTAATGTTATGGCGCTGATTGTTGCTATTCAGGTGCTGCTTACCTACATTGGCGGCCGTATTTTGAGAACTACGCCGCTTAATGCCAACGAATGGCTGGTTGTAGTTGCTTTTGCTTTGTCCATTATAGTAGTTGATTTGCTGCGCAAAGGTGTATGCAAGTTATTTGGCGGCAAAGATCTAAGCGAATAAATAAAAAGAATGTGAGTGTGATTTTATGGACCCTTTCGGGTATCTTGAAGAATTAGTTATTGTTTTTATCCTCATAGGAGCAAACGGTATTTTATCCATGCTGGAGATGGCATTGGTTTCTTCGCGTAAGACGCGTTTGGAGCAAATGCTTAGTGACGGCAACAAAAAAGCAGGCTATATTTTAAAATTAGTTGAAGACCCGACAGAATTTTTGTCTACAGTACAGATAGGTATAACCTTGGTTGGTATAGGTACCGGTGTATACAGTGGCGCGGCTTTGGCAGCGCCTTTAGCGGCAGTGTTTCATCATATACCGGTACTTGATAAATATGCGGGTCCGCTTGCTTACGGTTTAGTTGTTGCGGCTGTTACTTATTTAAGTATTATTTTAGGTGAACTGATTCCCAAACGCATTGCTATCAGTGAACCGGAAAAAATGGTTACTGGTTTTGCTTCTTTGATTAAGATACTCGTCAGAGTCTTTAAACCGCTGACAATGCTGCTTAGCTATTCTACCAAATATATCCTGAAGCTTTTGGGGATGGGTAAAGAAAGCAATGAGCCGCCGATTACAGAGGATGAGGTAAAACTGCTGATTAAACAGGGTACAGCCAGTGGTGTTTTCAATGCAGATGAACAAAAGATTATTGAAAATACCTTTGAGCTGGATGACCTCAGAGTACGAGAAATAATGACACCGCGTACAAAAATCAGCTGGCTGGATATTAAAGATGAGGAAAAAAGTCATCTGGCGCAGATTACTGAAAAAAGATACTCCTGTTTTGTAGTGGCCGATGATGATCTTGACCATGTACTTGGCGTTATTTATACTAAGCGTTTTCTGCTGCAAAGGTTAAAAAATAATAAATATTCTGTTAAGGAAGCTGTACAGCAGCCGCTTTATGTACCTGAAAATATGCGTACGCAAAACTTGCTGAACTTGTTTAAAAAAGAGCGTATCAAAGTAGCGCTTGTTGTTGATGAATTTGGCTCTTTGGCAGGTATGGTTACCTTTCGTGATGTAGTGGAACATATTTTGGGAGATGTGCCTTCTTTTGACGAAGAAAACGAGCCGCAGATTGTTCAGAGAGATTCTAACAGCTGGCTGGTAGACGGGTTATTGTCCATTAATGATTTTATAGAGTATTTTGAGCTGGACGAAAATATGGTTGAGCATACTAAGGAGGCCTATAATACAGTAGGTGGACTGGTTGTTGCTATTTTGGGCTATATTCCGAAGGCTGGCGATAAAGTCAACTGTTCCGGGTTATCTATGGAAGTTGTAGATATGGATGGCGCGCGTGTTGATAAAATTATGGTAAGTAAAGTGGAAGATGCCAAGGAGGCGCAGAAAGATGAAGAATAAGGTTACGGCTGTATATTTCAGTCCCACAGGTGGTACAAAACTGGCAGTGCAGTGTTTTACGCAAAATTTTGCTGAGACTGTTTTGGTAGACAATACTTTGCCGGAGCAGAGAAATAAGCAGCTTGCTTTTGGTGCAGATGAGCTGGTTATTGTGGCTAACCCTGTTTATGCCGGACAGATTCCTCAGGTGCCGGGCTTGTGGCAGAATTTGCAGGGCAATAATACTCCATGTTTATTGCTGGCATGCTATGGTAATCGTCATTATGATGATACTTTGGCTCAAATGCAGTGCCTGTTAGAACAACGTGGGTTTAAGGTAATTGGTGCTGCAGCAGTAATTATTCCGCATATTTTTTCCAGTGTGTTGGGAAGCGAGAGACCTAATGCAGCAGATGAGCAGATTTTGGCTGATTTTGCTGCTAAAGTTTCAGAAAAAATGCAATCAGCGCAATATGACAAATTGCAGCTGCCGGGAAATCCGATGCCGGAAATCAAAGCGCCAATTGCTGTGCCTAAAGCATTAAAGGAGGAACAGTGCAATATGTGCGGTGCTTGTGTAGCACTGTGTCCGATGCAGGCTATAGATGGAACAACTTTGCAGAGTGATGAAACAGTTTGTATCAGCTGCATGCGCTGTGTAAAATATTGCCGTACTGGTGCAAGAAGTTTTGATGGCAGCAAGATTGCAGCCTGGCTGGAAGCTAATTTTACACAGCCGCGGCAAATAGAATGTTTTTATTAAACTACTATAAAAGTAATTTTTAGTGACGTAATTGATGTATGCTTTACAGTTTTGCGAATATAAGAAAATAATAATTGACTAATATTACATCCTGTTGTTATAATAATATACATCAACTGAATTTATTCACCTGAAAGACATTGAAGGGAAGAAGATGTGTTCAGAAGGCTGCAGAGAGTCGTCGGTAGGTGCAAGGCGATGCCGGAGTGCATATGTATACTCATCCCAGAGTTGTCTGCCTGATAAGTAGGGCAGAACGTATGGCCGCGTTACTGGCTTAAGCCTTGTTGGAGGTTGAGAGGGTTGTCTTAAGACGGCTGAAATAGGGTGGTACAGCGTGGTTTATTCCCCGCCCCTAATATGAAAATATTGGGGCGGGTTTTTTATTGCCCCAGATACGGAGGAAAATTATGAAATTTGCTAAACAGTATGTTCCTTTTAATCCTGTAAAATTGCCTGACCGTCAATGGCCGGAAAAGGTTATTGAAAAAGCGCCCATTTGGTGCAGCGTTGATTTGCGTGATGGCAACCAAGCTTTGGTTACGCCCATGGGTATTGAAGAAAAACTGAAATTTTTCCATACTTTGGTTAGCTGCGGTTTTAAAGAAATCGAAGTTGGCTTTCCTTCTGCTTCTGAAACAGAATATGAAATTTTGCGTACTTTGATTGAAGACGGCCATATTCCTGATGATGTTACTGTTCAGGTTCTGGTACAGGCCAGAGAGGAATTGATTCGCAAAACCTTTGATGCTGTACGCGGGGCTAAAAATGTTATTATCCATTTTTATAATTCTACTTCTACGTTGCAGCGTAAGGTTGTTTTCGGCAAGGATATGGATGGTATCATTGATATCGCTGTTAAAGGAGCAAAACTGATACGTCAGTTAACCGAGGAGGAAAAGGCTCGCAGCGGTATGAATATCAGATATGAATATTCTCCGGAAAGCTTTACCGGTACGGAGATAGATTTTTCTATTCGCATTTGTGAAGCGGTAATGGAAGCAATGGGTGCAACTAAAGAAAATCCTATTATCCTTAACCTGCCTTCTACAGTGGAGATGTCTACGCCTAACACTTATGCTGACCAGATTGAATATTTCTGCAGAAATATCCGTAACAGAGAAGCTGCCATCATCAGTATTCATCCCCATAATGACCGCGGTACCGGCGTAGCTTCGGCAGAGCTGGCTCTTTTGGCCGGTGCAGAGCGTATTGAAGGTACCTTATTTGGTAATGGTGAACGTACCGGCAATTTAGATATTGTAACTGTTGCGCTCAACATGTTTACGCAGGGTATTGATCCTGAGTTGGATTTTTCCAATATTTTGGATATCAAGAAAATTTATGAAAGCTGCACAAAGATGAAGGTGCCTGAACGTCAGCCTTATGCCGGTGAATTGGCTTTCACTGCTTTTTCCGGTTCCCACCAGGATGCTATCAGAAAAGGATACGAATATATGGAAAACAGCGGTACTCATCTGTGGGAAGTACCTTATCTGCCCATAAATCCGGCAGACCTGCACAGAGAATATGAACCTGTTATCCGTATTAACAGTCAGTCCGGCAAGGGCGGTGCAGCTTACGTGCTGCAGCATGCCGTTGGTTATAATCTGCCTAAAGAGATGCATCCGGAATTTGGCAATATTGTTAAAGCGGCGGCAGATGACTATGGCGACGAGCTGAGCAGTGAACAGATTGTTGCCCTGTTCCAGAAGGAATATCTGGAGTTTACAGGCAAATACAGTCTGCTGCGCCATCGCTTTACTGAGCTCAATGATGTTGACGGCAGCGTCCATAGCCGTTTCGAGGGTGCGCTGCAAACACCGGAAGGAGAAAAGAATATTGTCGGCATTGGTAATGGTCCTATAGACTCTTTCTTCCAGGCATTAAACGGTGTAGGCATTGTCGGTTATGAATTTGTCAATTACCATGAACATGCTATTTCCCGCGGCAGTGACGCTTTGGGTATCTGCTATATTGAATTGAAGAAACCTGATGGGGGTCACATCTTTGGTGCCGGTATTCATGCTAACATTAACGTAGCTGCTTTACTGGGTATTATTTGTGCGATAAATCGTGCAGAAAAATAGTTTTTGCTTGCAATAATTACATTATTCTTCTCGGCAGGAAAAAGAGCTTTGATTAAAGAAATATATATAAGCTTTAATTATTGATATTCTTGGTAAAGAAGGGAGTATGCTGCATGAAAGAATTTGTTAAAAATTATTTAGCAGAGCATTATGACGATTATGTCAAAGATTTGGAAACCCTGACTAATATTGATTCCGGTAACGGTGACCGTGAAGGTACTGAAGCAGCTAATAAATTTGTGGCTGAAAAAATGGAAGCTTTAGGAGCTGTTACGGAATTCAGATATAATGACCGCGCCTGCCATCTCATTTCCCGCTTAGCTGGCAAAGGCAAGCTGACAGTACTTTTGGTTGCTCATGTTGATACAGTATTTAAACGCGGTGAAGCGGCTAAACGTCCCTTCCGTGTTGACGAAAACGGTTTTGCCTGGGGCCCCGGTGTAGGTGATGACAAGGCTACGGTTGTAGAAGTTATTTATGGTTTGCAGGCATTGAAAGCTGCCGGCTTTGATGATTTTAAGGAAATTATCTATTATACCAATGGTGAGGAAGAAGGCGGCTCTAAAACTGCCGAAGAAATAGTTGCTGAACTTTCTCAGCAGTCTGATTTTGCTATTATTATGGACGTTGCTCGTCCGAACTGGGGGATTGTAACCCAGCGTAAAGGCAATGCCAAATATCGCATTGAAGTAACAGGCATTGGCGGTCATCACGGCAACGCTTCTCAGCACTGTGCCAACGCTATCCATCAGCTGGCTTATACTATCACTGAACTGCACAAACTGGCAAGTCCTATGCCCGGCAAACCTGAAGACTTTACTTCCGAAGCACTGAAAGCGCGCGGCATCGTTGATGCAGGTCAGTTTATTCCGCAAAATACCGTCAATGTAGGTGTGATTGGCTCTACTAATGATAAAATCAGTGTAATTCCCGGTGATGCTTTCTGCGAAGTGAATGTACGCTGCTTCTCCGTAGCAGAGCAACAGCGGCTGGATGCTGCGATTAAAGCTTTGGAGGATAAAATCGTTATCGAAGGTACCAAAGTGAAAGTCAGCGGCGGTATTGTTACCGGTCCTATGGAAAAAACACCTCAAGTACAGAAAATGGTTGATATTTACAAAAATATCGTCAAAGAGGAATTTGGCGGAGAAGTTTCTGAGTGGGTTGCAGGCGGTTTGACTGACGGCAACAGAACGGCGAAATTCATTCCTACCTTAGATGCGCTTGGCGTAGAGAATTATGATGAGCATACGGATCATGAGTCTGTTGATCTGAAAACTGCGGTTCCCAGAACAGCAGCATTTGCTCTTACGCTGGCTGAACTGACGAAAGTATTCTGATTTTCAACAGGCGGTGTATACCGCCTGTTTTTTATATGGTATAATTACAAAGATAATAAATTTTATATAAGGGATGATAAGATGTCTAAGAAAAGTAACAAATATGCAGGCGATCCGCCTAAGCAGGAACTTGTCGGTGCCAACCCTTATCTGGGACTGGGACGTCCTATTGATTTGTATGATGGCGTGACAAGAATTGCTATGCTGTGTACTATCCTGTCAGCTGTAGCTGTAACTATTTGGAAGACTATGGCAGGTGTTGGTTCTTACGATGCTGCCATGGCAGGTATCGGTACAGCATTGGGATTTTTATTTTCCTTTATGATTGCGCAGGAACTTGATCCGGACAGAAAGCTTGGCGGTATTGTCGGTGGTGGTCTGACGATTATTGCTTCCCTGGTTCTTGGTGAAGGCAATATCTTAGTCATGCTGTGGCTGCTTTTTGTACTGCGTATGCTGAATCGTACTTCCGGTGACCGGCACCGCATTGTTGATAATCTAATCATTATCGGTTCTGCTGTTTGGCTTGGTACTGATGGTGCGTGGCTGTATCCTTTGATGACAGGTGCTATTTACGCGGTAGAAAGTCAGATTACCGGCGGTTATTTCCGCAGTCTGTATCTGGCTGGTGTAGCTATGGCAGGTGCGGCTGTTGCTAATTATGAAAGTGCTGCTCCGGTACTCTCTGTTATTTATGTTTACATAATGAGCTTTACTTTCATCATCTTCCTGCCGGAAATTCGTGCGGCAGCCTTTACACAGTTTAAGGCTGATAAGAGCGGCAAGCGTATCAGTCCACGCAGACTGCAGGTAGCGCAGGGAATGTTCCTGTTTATCGGATTCTTCCTGCCGTATTTCCATGGTGATGCTCAGGCTCTGGCATTGCTGCCGGCATTTATGGCTGCAATCGGCTGCGGCTGCTATCTTTTTGTTGACCTGCTGCAGAAGAAAATCGGTTGATTTTAGTGCAGTAAATAGTTTAGGAGGCTTATACAATGAGTGAAAACAGAAAAATCAAATTTACGACCAACAAAGGTGTCTTTGTTGCAGAAATGTTTGAGGATAAAGCTCCTCTGACTACTAAAAATTTTATTGAACTTACCGAAAAAGGCTTTTATGACGGTGTTATTTTCCATCGTGTTATTGAAGACTTTATGATTCAGGGCGGTGACCCCACCGGTACTGGCATGGGCGGCCCTGGCTACAAAATTAAAGACGAATTTGGTGAAGGTCTGAAACATGATGATGAAGGCATCCTGTCCATGGCTAATGCAGGTCCTAACACTGGTGGCAGCCAGTTCTTCATTACTTTGGCACCTACTCCGTGGCTTGACGGTCATCATGCTATTTTTGGACGTATTGTTGAAGGTATGGAAGTAGTACGCCTGATTGGTGTTGTTCCTACTGATTTCCGTGATCGTCCGAAAGATCCTGTTATCATGGAAAAGGTTGAGGTTGTAAAATAAGATGACGGCTTTTGTATATATGCTGCGGTGTAAAGATGGCAGCCTATATACTGGTTGGACGGACGATTTGCAGCATCGGCTGGAAATGCACCGGCAGGGAAAAGGGGCCAAGTATACAAGAGGACGTGGTCCTTTAGAGCTGGTGTACAGTGAAGAGCTGCCGGATAAATCCAGCGCCTTAAAACGTGAATATGCTATTAAACAGATGAAACGCAGTGAAAAACTGCTTTTATGTTGTCAGCAGGACGGAAAAAGTAAAATTTGAAAGATTTCGAAAATTCATTGCTTTTATAATTGTAATCAGATATAATAAGCAGGTGAACTTGTTTAAAGAAACAGTTCAAGTTTTATTTTTAGGAGGCCCAGAAATATGACTGGCAAAGTAAAATGGTTTAATGCAGAAAAAGGTTATGGCTTTATCGAACGCGAAGACGGTGGCGATGTATTCGTACATTTCACTGCTATCCAAGCTGACGGCTACAGAACCCTTGAAGAAGGTCAAGCTGTAGAATTCGACGTTGTTCAAGGTGAACGCGGCGAACAAGCTACTAACGTTGTTCGTCTGTAATACATATAGAATTTAAACGCTTAATTTTATATTGTTAATGAACCGGAAAGGCACTTCCATTTGGAAGTGCTTTTTTTACGTGCATTTTACATAGATATGTAACAGATTTTACATTGAACCGGTAAAATATGGACAATCGCAAAGCAAAAAGTAATTAATTAATGGAGGAATTGTGTATGAAATTGAAAAAAATTTTAGCCGGTGCAATGGTATCTTTACTGGCTATGACTGCTCTTACTGGCTGCGGTAATGACAGCAAACAAGCAGATTCCGGCAAAAAGGTACAAATTGAATACTGGCATGTTGCTGCTGAAAGCTTCGGCGGTGCTACTGTTAAAGAACTGGTAGCAGATTTTAATAAAAAACATCCTAATATCGAAGTTGTAGCTAAATATAATCCTGATATGTACAAAGGCTTGACTCAAAACCTGCAGGCTGCAATGGCATCCGGAAAAAATCCGGACGTAGTACAGATGGGTTATTCTTATCTGAACTATGCAGCAGAAAACTTCAAATATACTGATTTGAACGACGCTTTTAAACAGGCAGGCGATCCTAACTTTATGAAAGATAATTTCCTGCCCAACGTATTGGAACTGGCACAGACTGACGACGGCAAACAAATTGGTCTGCCTTATTCTGTAAGCGTGCCGGTACTTTATTACAACCCGGAAATCTTTGCTGCAGCAGGACTTGATCCGGAAAACCCGCCTAAAAACTGGAAAGAAGTAGCAGAAGATGCGAAGATCATCAAAGAAAAAACCGGTAATATGGGTTTCTTTATGCAGGAATATGCTGATAACTGGACTCAGCAGGCTTTGATTGAATCTAATGGCGGCGCTATGCTGAAAAAGGTTGACGGCAAAACTGTAGCTGCTTTTGATACTCCTGAAGCTGCAGAAGCATATCAGGTAATTGCTGATATGGTTAAAGACGGCAGCGGCCTGCATGCAACTAACGAAGAAGGCTTCCAGGCGTATCTGAGTGGTAAACTGGGTATGGTCTGCACCACTATCGGTAAACGTGCTAACTTTGAAAAGAGTGCTAAATTCCCTGTAAAAGCTGCTCCGTTCCCTGTTTTTGAAGGCAAAGAGCTGAAAGTTCCTGCTGGCGGCAACTTCCTGATGATTTTCTCCAAAGATAAAGAGAAAGAAAAAGCTGCAGTTGAATTTATCAAATATCTTGAATCTCCTGAAGCACTGGCAAAATGGAGTACCGGTACCGGTTACCTGCCTCCTCGCAAAGGCGTAGCTGAAGATCCTTCCGGTTTCAAAAAGATTGTTGATGAAAACAAAAACATCCAGACTGCACTGGCAATGATGCCTAAAGTTGTAAAATGGGCAAGCTTCCCCGGTGCTAACGGTCTGCAGGCAGAACAACTGCTGATTGATGCCCGCGATATTATCCTCAGCGGTAAACAAAGCGCAGCTGACGCACTGCATGAAACTGCGGAAAAAATCAATAAATTGCTGTAAATTGCATAAATCTTGATAATGCCGCTGCTAAGGCGGCATTATTTATCTACTGGTCAAAGGAGTTTTCTATGAGTAAAAACGGCAAGGAAGCTTTGTTATATATCTTTCCGGCAGCAGCGCTGTTTCTGATCTTTTTTTACTGGCCGCTGCTGCAGAATATCTATCTGAGCTTTTTTTCTTGGAATATGGTCAGTCCGACCATGAAATTTGTCGGTATTGAGAACTTTACCGAACTTTTAGCCAGTGCTGAACTGCTGAAAATATTACTGAATACAGTACTGTTTGTAGCAATTATGCTGGTGCTTAATTTTGTTCTTCCCTATATTTATTCGTTTGTCTTAGGACATTTGGTGCATCGCTGGAACGCTTTTTATCGTTCTGCTCTGTTCCTGCCTTCTACATTGTCATTAGCGGTAGCAAGCATTCTGTTTTTGTGGATTTATAATCCGCTGGCTGGTCCTTTAAGCATTATTCTGGGCTGGTTTGATATGGAGTCACCGCGTTGGTTTAAAGAAAATTATCTGGTTATTTTTGCTATCTGCACTATTATCGGCTGGAAGGTTTTTGGCTATAACCTGATTATTATGCTGGCCGCTATGGTTGCAGTGCCTCGTGAGATGATTGAAGCGGCTAAACTGGAAAATGCTTCCAACTGGGTGATTTTCAAAAAAATTATTCTGCCGATGACTTCATCAACAGCCATCTATGTATTTACCATAACCGTAGTATTTGGTCTGCAGTATGTACTGGTACCTGTTAATATGCTGACGCAGGGCGGTCCTGACCAAGGCAGTTCCAATCTGGTATATATCATTTACCAGTACGCCTTTACCTTCTTCCAGACAGGTAAGTCTGCTGCCTATGCGGTTATAACCATGGTATGCTATCTGGCATTCCTGTATGTGAAAAATAAATATCTGGAGAAAAAAGTATATTATGAAAACTGATTTGCGCAAAGAATTTATCTGGCATGTACTGCTTTTAGCAGCTGTATTTCTGATGTTATGGCCCATTCTGTTCATGATTTCTACTTCTTTTAAAGATCTGAATCAGGTTTTTGAGTCTACCTTAAATCCGCTGCCCTGGCCGCCTACGTTCAGCAATTATCTGTCCGTATTGGAAAGTTTTCCGCTGCTGACTTATATTTGGAATACCTTCTTTATTGCGGCAGTAGTAACTGTCTGCAAGGCTACGACCAGTGTGTTGGCAGCCTTTGCCTTTGTTTATTATGATTTTAAATATAAAGAAACTATTTTCAACGGTATGCTGTTGACCTTCTTTATCCCTATAACAGTGCTGATTATGCCTAACTACCTGATGATGGCAAAATTAGACTTGCTGGACAGTCCCTGGGGCGTTATTTTACCGTGTTTAGTAGACGGTATGGGCGTTTTCCTCATGCGTCAGACTATGCGCAGTATACCTAAACCGTTGCTGGAAGCAGCAATTTTGGATGGTGCCAAACCGCATCAGATTTTGTGGAAAGTTATCCTGCCGCTGATTAAACCGTCAGTACTGGCTGTATCCATCCTGTTCTTTATCAATTCCTGGAATGAATACTTCTGGCCGCTCTTGATTTTGCAGGACAAGGATAATTACACACTGCCGCTGGCCCTGCAGATGTTTATCAGCGCCGAGGGTGGCAGCGAATGGGGTATTGCCATGGCTGTTGCAACTTTAACAAGCTTGCCGCCTCTGCTCTTATACTGCTTCTGTCAGAAATTTATCATCAACACATTTATGCAATCGGGGGTTAAAGGTTAATGCAAAACAGTATTGTTTTTTCACATGTAAAAAAAGCTTACGGCAAAACCGTTGTTATAGAAGATTTGAATCTGGAAATCCGCGAAGGCGAGCGACTTATTCTTTTAGGGCCTTCCGGCTGCGGCAAGACTACTACGCTGCGTATGATTGCCGGCTTTGAGGAAATCAGCGGCGGCGAGCTTTATATGAACGGCAAGGTAGTTAATGATTTGCCGCCCGGAGAACGCAATATCGCTATGGTATTTCAAAGCTATGCGCTGTTCCCGCATCTGAGTGTATGGGATAATATTACTTTCGGTTTGCAGCTGCAAAAATTACCGGAAGATGAAATCCGTACAAGAGCAGAAAAAGCTTTGGAGATTTTGCATCTTAAAGGCTATGAACATAAAAAAACTCATGAGCTCAGCGGCGGTCAGAAGCAAAGGGTTGCTCTCTGCCGTGCTATTGTTAAGCATTCTCCGTACTTTTTGCTGGATGAGCCGCTTTCCAACCTTGATGCTCAGCTGCGTCAAAAGGCAAGAACTGAGCTGGTAAAACTGCATGAAATGTTTAAACCGACTATGATTTATGTTACACATGACCAGATTGAGGCAATGACTGTTGCCAACAGAATTGCGGTTATGAATAAAGGTGTGCTGCAGCAGATTGATACCCCGGAGAATATTTATCATCATCCGGCTAATACTTTTGTAGCTTCCTTTATTGGTTCTCCGGCTATGAATATCATTAAAGCACGTTTTGACAATAAAAAACTGGCTGTGGGTAAATGCTGCCTGGAAGTGCCGGAAGCATGGTGCAAGATTATTGACGGCAGAAAAGAATTATTGTTTGGTTTGCGTCCTGAAGCCTGCGTGCCTAAATTTGACGGAGGCATGATTAAAGGGCAGGTTGAATTTATGGAAAATACCGGCAATCTGAAAACTGCCAACCTGCGTCTTGGCAGCGGTGAAAATTTCTTTATTCAGGCCAGTGACCCGAAACTTGATTTGCAGTCTGCCAAAGGCTTTGATTTTGACTGGAGCAATGTCAACTTGTTTGATGCTGAAACAGGCATGAATATAGGTTATGTGAGGTAAAAAAGATGCGTTTTTCTGTAAGTGATTTACTGTTTCCGGGCTTTCAAAAATATCCTCTGTGTGATTTGAGCAGTGAATACGGTATAGAATTTTTCTATGAATTCGGTAAAGATTATTACTGGAACGAGGAAACTGCCAGCTGGGGCGCAAGAACTCTTTCTATTCATGGTCCCTGTGTAGCTGTAAACCTGGCTGATAAAAAACAGACAAATTACAGTAAGGTTTTTGAGAAAACTTTTGCTTATGCGCAAAAAGTAAGGGCCGAATTTGTTGTTGTTCATACTAATGAAAGCTGGCAGGGTGACAGAGAAAAAGTACAGGCTTTGGTTATTAAGAGACTCCGTCAGTTAGTCAGCCTGGCTAAAAGCTATGGCGTGCGTCTGGTAATAGAAAATGTAGGTCTGCGTACTAAAGGTAATGTTCTGTTTGATTTACATGAATATATTGCTTTGTTTGACATTTTCCCCGATGCATATGCACTGATTGATACAGGCCACGCTCATGTTAACGGCTGGGAACTTCCGTCTGTAATTGAAGCACTGCAGGGGAAACTTATCGGCTGCCATGTTCACGATAATAATGGCGATGCTGATGCACATTTACCGGTAGGAGAAGGAAATATCGACTGGAAAGGCTATTTTAGTGCCATTAAAAAATTTGCTCCTAAAGCAGTACAGGTATTTGAGTACAGCCAGGGTTTTGTCACAGCAGCTGCGCTGGAAGAGCATATAGCTGCTTTGCGCAGACAGTACAGACTGGAACAGAAAAAAACTGAGGCTTAAGATGGAGTGCATACTTCCCATAGCAGTTTTATTCTTAGGCTGGATGATTCTTAATTATATTTGAGTATAAAAACGGACAGAAATATCTGTCCGTTTTTTGTTGTCTAAAAGTGGCCGCAAAGGTGTGTTTTGTAATTTCAGCAAAATTATTCTATAATAAAATTATGGGATAATATTTAATATGGAGGAAATAGTATGCGAAAAATTTTGCTGATAGTATGTTTTTTCTGTCTGTTCTGTAATCTTGCCAGTGCTGCGGCACCGAAGAATTTACAGGAAGAATATAATCACTCTTATTTTATTTCGATTGCTGCCGCTTCCTGCGCCGGTATTTATCGTCCGGAAAATTCTTCGGAATTCAGTTATCTGCGTGATTATGGCTGGCAAATTATGCCTTATCATGAAAGCAGCGGCAAAGTAGCAGCAAATTTTTCCCTGGCGCATAATTATTTCCCCGATATCAATAAACATATCTATCTGGTTACTTTTCGCGGCAGTGCTGATAAGGGCGACTGGAAAGTTAACCTGCAGACAAGGCAGGTGCCCTATCAGGATAAGGTGATACCGGCACAGCCGCAGGAAAATATGCCCAATGGTACACCTGCAGTGCATGAAGGTTTTATCAGTTATACTGATACAATGGTTCTTGCTTCCGTTATAGATGAGAATCAGAACTTTAAAGGTATTTTCCGCAAAGTTTATGAAGATCCTGACGCCTATCTTATTTTGACAGGCCATAGTCTGGGTGGTGCAGCAGCTACCTTGTTGGGAGAAAGACTGGTAAGTTTTGGCATGCCGAAGGATAAATTTGTGGTTATTACTTTTGGCGCTCCGGCAGTCGGCAACGATGCTTTTGCTGCTGCTTATGGAGATAAGATTGATCTGATGCGTATAACAAATACTGCTGATCCTGTTCCGGGAAGCTTGCAAACAGTTTTTGGCGGTTATAAGCAGTTTGGTTATAATTATAAATATCATCTTTCGATGAAAATGAGTAATTTTCAGCATGATATTGCCATGTACTTTGACCACAGTGTCAGTGAGTATTTTAAAACCTTCGACAGAGCTGTTGCTGCCGGCTTAGTACAGCCGCTGCCGGATGACAGGCTGACGGAGGGGGTACCTAAGGTTGCTTTATGGATTACCAGTTCACCGGGAATCAGAAAAATGCGCTATGTTCCCGATATGAAGAGACTGTTGGTAAATGAATATAAAATGATGCTGCCGTCTTATGCAGTGCTGGAAAAATCATTGGATGATAAAAGCAATTATACACATAGTGATATCATGCGTCTGAGCAGGGAAGCTGGTGCGGATTATGTGGTAATCTGCGGTATTGATGGCAACAGGCCGCCTGATAAAGGCTACTGGTATATAGCTTTAAATCAGGGGTTATTTACGGCTGATGGAGGTTTGCTGAGCATCAGTACTTTTGCCAAGAAGGTAGACCCTGCTTCCGGCAATATTCAGGCAGCCGGTGAAAGTATTTTGCAGGCGCGCAGTGAGTTGAAAAAACATTTGCCCTTTGTTGCCACAGAATATCAGATGACTTTAAGCGGGTTGTAGGAGGTAGAAAAAATGGATTTACAGGAATTAGCAGCAGAGCTGCAGCAGTGCAGCAGTTGTCCGCTGCGTCAAGATGCTATTGCACCAGTTGGCTGGTTTGGCAATCCTCACAGCCCCATAGTATTCGTTGGAGAGGGACCTGGCGGTGTGGAAGATGAATACGGCTGTCCTTTAATCGGACCTTCAGGACAGCTGCTTGATAAAGCTCTTTGGGCTGCTAAGATGACACGTGACAGAGTTCTGACGACTAATGTTATTAAATGCAGACCGAAAGGCAACAGGACACCTAATATTGATGAAGCAGACTTTTGTGCCCGTATCTGGCTGGATAAAGAGCTGGAAATATTGCAGCCAAAGGTAATTGTTGCTTTAGGCGGTGTTGCACTGCATTATCTTGGCAATCCGGATATGCGCATTACGAGGGACAGGGGGCAGTGGTTCAGGACTAAGCACGGTTTTGACTGTATTGCTACTTATCATCCGGCCTTTTTGCTGCGTCAGTATGGCAAGCGACTGGTAGAATGTAAATGGGATGTTTTCCATGATTTGGAAAATGCGCGTAAACGCGCTGAAGAACTTGCACCGGATTATCAGTTTATGTCTGAAGAAAAGCCTGACCTTTTTAAACTTTATTCTAAAAGAATTAAATCATAAACAGTTTAAAATATTGGTGTTTAACATAAAGTGAGTTATAATGATTATAGTAGTGGCTTGTAAAATATATAAATAGGAGTGAGAAAAATGGCTGAAAGAAAATTCTTTATCTGCAAACATTGCGGCAATATTGTAGGTATGGTATTTGATGCTAAAGTACCGATGATGTGCTGCGGTGAAAAAATGACTGAGCTGGTACCGAACACAACTGATGCGGCCCAGGAAAAACATGTTCCTGTTATTAGTGTAGACGGCAATGTGGTAACAGTAAAAATCGGCAGCGCTCCGCATCCGATGACGGAAGCACATCTGATTACCTGGGTATATCTGGAGACCGAAAAAGGTGGTCAGCGTAAAGTTCTTCATGCAGGCGAAGCACCGGAAGTTAAATTTGCTTTGGTAGATGATAAACCTCTGGCAGCTTATGCTTACTGCAATTTGCACGGACTGTGGATGGCTAAAGCTTAAAAACTAAATTAAAATAATAAAAAACTGCTGAGAGTTTGCTCTCAGCAGTTTTTGTTTTAAATGTTAAATTATTTTAGTTGTCCAATCTTCAATATTCCAGATTTTATCTACTAAATCTTCATAGAATTCAGGTTCGTGGGAAACAAGCAGTACACTGCCTTTAAATTCTCTGATAGCTTTTTTCAGTTCGTCTTTGGCATCAACGTCAAGATGGTTGGTGGGTTCGTCCAGTACCAGCCAGTTTATATCTTTAAGCATAAGTTTACACAGACGCACTTTGGCTGCTTCACCGCCGCTTAATACAAAAACTTTGCTGGTAATATGTTCATTGGTCAGACCACAGGCTGCTAAAGCTGCGCGCACTTCGTAGTTGGTAAGACCGGGATATTCATTCCAGACATCTTCCAAAGCAGTGTTTTCGTTCTTATCGCGTTCTTCCTGTTCAAAGTAGCCGGGTTCAAGAAATTCGCCCAGTTCAACACTGCCGCTAAAAGGCGGGATGATGCCAAGAATAGTTTTCAGTAAAGTGGTTTTGCCGAGACCGTTTACGCCGCGGATTGCAACTTTCTGACCACGTTCCAGATTAAAGGTTACAGGACGAGTCAGCGGTGTATCATAACCAAGCACTAAATCTTTTGCTTCTACAATAAAGCGGCTGGGTGTACGTGCTTCGCGGAATTTAAAGTTTGGTTTGATTTTTTCGCGAGGTTTTTCAATCATTTCCATTTTATCAAGCTTGCGCTGACGGCTTTTAGCCATATTGGTTGTAGCTACCCTGGCCTTGTTGCGGGCAATAAAGTCCTCAAGTTTGGCAACTTCCTGCTGCTGACGTTCGTAGGCACTTTCTTTTTGTGCTTTATAGATAGCGTACATTTCCTGGAATTTATCGTAATTACCGCTGTAACGGGTAAGTTCGCAGTTCTCCAGATGATAGATGACATTTACAACTTTGTTGAGGAAAGCTATGTCATGAGAGATCAGGATGAAGGCATGCTCATAGTTCTGCAGGAACTTAGTCAGCCATTCGATATGTTCTACGTCCAGGTAGTTGGTAGGTTCGTCCAGTAATAAGATAGAGGAGTTTTGCAGCAGCAGCTTAGTTAAGAGCACTTTGCTGCGCTGACCGCCGGAAAGCTCGCTTACATCTCTGTCAAGACCAATGCTGCCGAGACCAAGGCCGTTGGCAACTTCTTCAATTTTACTGTCTAAAGAGTAGAAGCCGCTGTGCTCAAGCTCAGACTGGATTTCACCTACGGTGTTCATCATTTTATCCAGATCTTCAGGAGTAGCATCTCCCATTTTGTCATACAGTTCCAGCATCTGCTGTTCCATAGCATACATATCGTTAAAGGCAGTGCGTAATACTTCGCGGATAGTCATGCCTTTTTCTAAAGTGCTTTGCTGGTCAAGATAACCAACGGTAACACGGCCGGGCCATTCTACTTTGCCTTCATCGGGCTGCAGGTGACCGGTAACGATATTTAAAAAGGTTGATTTGCCTTCGCCATTGGCGCCGACTAAACCGACATGTTCACCGCGCAGCAGTTTAAAAGAAACATTTTCTAAAATTTGGCGTCCGCCAAAAGAATGAGATACATTCGTAACATTTAAATAGCTCATTTTTTACCTCATAATAAAAATTTATATAGTAATTTTATTATGTGCCCTGGCTTTTGTAAAGGCTGGCAGGTTATTTTTTGCCGGTGTAGAATATAATATGAAAATATATTGCAGAAAAAGGTGATTTTAATGATTAGCGGTAATAAAAAGGATATAGAAAAAGTACTTCCTTATGTCAGTGAACGTTTGCGTACAGCTTTGCAGTATATTGCGGAAACTGATTTTTCTGTTTTGCCCAATGGCGAATATGAAATTGATGGACGTAATGTTTTTGTACGCGTAAATACTTATGTTACTGAACCCAAAGAACAAAAGAAACCTGAAAGTCACAATGACTATATTGATGTGCAGTTTTTAGGACGAGGAACTGAAACTATCTGGTATGCTCCGAAAGAAGCAAAACATGTTGTAGTTGAAGATCGCTCCGCGGATGATTTGCTTTTTTATGCTGAAGCTGGAGAAAAAGATTGCGTAAATCTTGCTGCAGGCGATTTTGCAGTTTTCTTTCCCTGGGAATTGCATCGCCCTGGATGCAGTCTGGGAGCGGCTTGCGAGGTGCAAAAAATCGTTGTCAAAGTACTGGCAAAATAAAAAACAAAAAAGTTTAAAAAAAGTGTTGACAAGAGTATAAAAAATATATATAATAACACTCGTGATGTTGAGCAATACAAAACACCACAAAAAATTCCCCGATAGTTCAGCCGGTAGAACACCTGACTGTTAATCAGGGCGTCGTAGG